>NZ_VFPQ01000001.1:3260268-3912322 GCF_006716785.1 Thermopolyspora flexuosa
GCGGGGGCGACGATCGGCAGCCACTCCTCCAGGCTGCGGTGCGCGACGCGGCGCAGCACCGCGTTGGCGTACCGGGACGGTCCCTCGCCCACCCGGCGGCGCACCAGGGCGACGGTGGCGCTCACCGCGGCGTGCGGCGGGATGCGGGTGGCGAGCAGCTGGTGCACGCCGAGGCGCAGCGCGTCGAGCAGCGGCGGGTCCAGCCTCTCCGGCGCCCGGTCGCTGCACGCGGCGATGATCCGGTCGTAGGTGAGCAGGCCGCGCAGCGTGCCGTAGCCGAGCTCGGTGGCGAGCGCGGCGTCCCGGCCGGTCAGGCCGCGTTCCCGCAGCATGCGCGGGAGCAGCAGGTTGGCGTAGGCGTCCCGCTCGCGCACCGCGCGCAGCAGGTCGAAGGCCGCGTTCCGCGCCTCGTCCCGCACCGGCCGCCGCGGCTCGGCCTGGCGGGGCGGCCGCGCCCGGCCCCGTCGCCGTTGTCCGGTCACGTCGCTCCTCGCTCGCTCAGGTCAGGGCGTCGCCCGCGGTGAGGCGGGCGCCGCGGGCCCACTCGGCGGCGGTCATCGCGCGCTTGCCCTCGGGGCGCACCTCGCCGAGCCGTACCGGGACGGTGCCGGTGCCGGCGAGCACCTCCTCCTTGGTGGCGTGCAGCGCGCCGGGCGGCAGCGCGGGCGCGTCCGGGACCGGCCGGACCGGGCCGAGCTTGAGCCGGCCGCCGCGGAACTCGGTCCACGCCCCCGGGGCCGGGGTGCAGGCGCGGATCAGCCGGTCGACGCGCAGCGCGGGCGCGGCCCAGTCGACGCGGGCGTCCGCCACCTCGATCTTGGGGGCGAACGAGACGCCCTCGGCGGGCTGCGGGCGCGCCTCGAGCGTGCCGTCCTCGATGCCGTCGAGCGTGGCGGCGAGCAGCCGCGCGCCGGACTCGGCGAGCCGGGCGAGCAGGTCGCCGCTGGTGTCCTCGGGCCGCACCGCCTCGGTGACCACGCCGAACACCGGGCCGGCGTCGAGCTCCTTGACGATGCGGAACGTGGTCGCGCCGGTGATCTCGTCGCCGTGCAGGATCGCGTGCTGCACCGGGGCCGCGCCGCGCCACGCGGGCAGCAGCGAGAAGTGCAGGTTCACCCAGCCGTGCCGGGGGATCTCGAGCGCGGTCTCCGGCAGCAGCGCGCCGTACGCCACGACCGGGCAGCAGTCGGGCGCGATCTCGCGCAGCCGGGCCAGGAACTCCGGGTCGCCCGCGCGGGCGGGCTTGAGCACCTCCACGCCCGCCTCGGCGGCGAGCTCGGCCACCGGGCTGGGATGCACTTTCCGCCCCCGCCCCGACCGGGCGTCGGGCCGGGTCACCACGGCCACGACCTCGTGCCGCGGCGACCGAAGCAGCAGCCGCAGCGACGGCAGCGCCGTCTCCGGCGTTCCGGCGAAGACCAAACGCAAGGTTCCCCCAACGCCTCTCTCGAACCGGCCCCCGGTCACCCGCACACGAGGGGCCCGATCACGGTGCGCGCGGCGTCCCGGTCGCGCGGCGCACCACCGTCCCGCCCGGCCGTACGGCGGGCCTCGGATGGCCTCAGATCGCCTTGCCGTAGGTGGCGTGCGGCGAGTACTTCACCACCGGCGGCTTGAGGCCGCTCCACTCGGCCTCCCGGATCGCCTTCATGGCGAGCTTGCGCTGCTCGGGATCCATGCGGTCGATGAACAGCACGCCGTCCAGGTGGTCGGTCTCGTGCTGGAGGCAGCGGGCCATCAGGTCCGTGCCCTCGATCACGACCGGCTCGCCGTACATGTTGAAGCCCTTGGCCACCGCGCGCACCGCGCGGGGGGTCGGGAAGGACAGGCCCGGGAAGGAAAGGCAGCCCTCCTCCCCCTCCTCGTCCATCTCGTCGGACAGGTCGAGGTCGGGGTTGACCAGGTGCCCCAGCCGGCCCTCGATGTGGTAGGTGAACACCCGGAGGCTCACCCCGATCTGGGGCGCGGCCAGGCCCGCTCCGGGCGCGTCCAGCATCGTGTCGGTGAGGTCCTTGACGAGCTTGCGCAGCTCCTTGTCGAAGTCCGTCACCGGCTCCGCCGGAGTGCGCAGCACCGGGTCACCGAACAGGCGGATGGGCTTAACGGCCACGAAACGGCTCCGTTCCTTGCCTTCACTAACCGGGAGATCCCCAGTCTACGCGCCCGGCCGGGCCCCGGCGTCCGCGGCGGTCGCCGCGCTCACCGGGAGCGGACCTTCATCACCGCCTTGCGCGCCGCCTTGCCCACCGCCGGGTCGGGGTGGTGCTCGGCGAGCAGCTCGAGCACGGCGAGCGTGTCGGGGTGGTCGCAGGCCGCCATGTCGTCGACGAGCCGCAGCAGCTCCTCGCCGCTCTCCAGGGAGTCGAACTCGCCGAGCGCCTCGGACACGTCGCCGAGGTGGAGCAGCGTGGCGAGGGTGTCCACGGCGAGCCAGACGTTGTCGGCGTCGGTGAGCGACGGGGCGTCGAGGTCCCGCACGCCGAGCCACACCGCGGCGTGCCGCCACATCATCGGCTCGGCGAGCGCCTCGCGCACCGCGGGCTCGGCCTCGGGCCCCAGCTCCTCGAGGATCGTGCCGATCACGCCGCGGTGGCCGGCGGTCCCGCCGGCCGCCACCTTGATCAGCTCGCGGGCGGCGTCCTCGGGGGTCCGGCGCTCCACCCACACCCCGGCGGCGCTCGCGGGCGCCTCGCCGCTCAGCATCGCCTCGATCAGCTCGGCGGCGGTGAGCTCGGCGAAGTGGGCGACGTCCGCGAGCAGCGGGGCGTCGTGGCCCTCGCGCAGCAGGTCCTGGCGCACCGCCCAGACGCCGAGCGGGGTGAGCCGTACCGCGTCGACCGTGCCGTCGCCGCCGTGCCGCTCGAACAGGCCGCAGTACTCCAGCAGCTCGACGGCGGCGGCGAGGTCGCCGGGCAGCCGCTCGCGCAGCTCGCGCATCTCCTCCGGGCCGGCGCCGCAGCCGATCTCGTGGGCCTGGAGCATGCCCTCGGCGAGCGCCGGGACGGTGATGCCGTCGGTCATCGCGTACATGGTCGCGAGCATCTCGGCGAGGTGCTCGTCGACGACCGGGGAGCCGGTGAGCTCGTCCTCGGCGCGGTCGAGCACGTCCATGATCACGCCGTCCCAGAACTCCAGCGTCTCGTCCGGGAGGCCCCGGCCGGGCGCCGCCCCGTCCCGGGTGATCTGCACCAGGCCGGTGTTCACCGCGACGACCCACAGCAGGCGCACCCGGTCGGGGGCGATGCCGAGGTCGGCCGCGGCCTGATCGACGTCGGCCTGCTCCAGCAGCCCCTCGACGGTGAGGCTGCGGGTGCCGGTCCACTCCGCCAGGCGCCGTACGTCGCGCACGAGCGGCACCTGCGGCACCATCGCGGCGAGCCGGTCGTCGGGCAGCAGCTCGACCGGCGGGAAACTCAACACGTCACCGCCACAGTCGGAGCACTCACACCCGTCATGGTCGTCGGCCGCCTCCTCGACCTGGTCGAGAAGCTCGTTGTCGGACATCGCCCCGGCCGACCCGCGCAGCGTGCGCAGGTCGATGACGTTTCCCGTCTTCCCACTCTTGGCCATTCCCGCAACTTACTCCACACCGGCACCGGGAGAGTACGGCTATCCGATGCCTCGGGATCGCGCCTTGAACGCGGCCTTGCGCGCGGCCTTCGCCGCCGAGGGATCGGGCAGGGTACGTCCCAGCAGCTCCAGCACCTCGACCACGTCCGCGTGGTCCACCCGCCACATCTCCTCGATCATATGGGCGGGCGGGCCGGAGGCGGCGAGGTTCTGCGCGAAGTTCTCCGGGTCCTCCATCGCGCCGGGCAGCGCGAGGGCGAGCATGTCCACGCTCACCCAGAGCACCTCCTCGTGGGTGAGCGCGGGGGCGGGCAGGTCGCGGGCGGAGAGCCAGTGGATCAGGTGCGGGCGCAGCTCCGGGTCGTCGAGCCGGGCGCGCACCGCCTCCTCGGCGTCCACGCCGAGCCGGTCGACGATCGAGATCGCGATGCCGCGCACCACCGCGGGCGCCCCGGTGACCGCGGCGAGCAGCTCGGCGGCGGCCTCCGCGGGGCCGCGGCGCTCCAGCCACCCGGTGATCGCCCGCTCGGCCTCCTCCTCCGGGGGACCGCCCATCAGCCAGGCGATCAGGCCTCCCGCGCTCGCCTCCGCCGGGTCGCCGTCCGGCTCGAGGTGGTCGTCGGCGGCGGCCCAGGCGCCGGACGCGCCGGAGGCGCCGCCCGCGCGCCCGGCGGGCGCGGCGTCGGACAGCGAGATCGTCAGGTTGGTGCCCTTCTCCAGGGAGTCCGCGTCGATCGCGCTGAACATGCTCTTGGCCATGCCGTACCGGCTGGTGTCGGCGAGCGCGGCGGGCATCTCCGGCTCGATCTCGTCGAGCCGGGCCCGCATCGCCGCCGCCCGCTCGGCGTCGACCTCCCCGGCCTCCTCGAGGAAGTCCACCAACGCACGTGCCGCCGCGATGGTCTCGCCCGCGCTCTCCGGCGGGGTGATGACCTTGCGCGGGTAGATGTCGAGCAGCAACCGCTCGAACGTCTCGGGGGCGAAGTCGCCCAGCGTCGTGACCTCAAGGTAGTCACTGGCGTAGTCGCACAGCAGCCGCATCTCGCCGATGTCGACTTCGATGCCGCGCGACCGGGCCCAGTCGCGCATGCGCTCGACGGCCTGGTTCACCCATTCGATCGACACACGCAGAAACTAACGGCTCACCGTGCAGCACCGCGAATCGGCGTGGCGCGAACCGGTCTCTTTGCCCAGGTGAGCGGGTGGTTCAGGCCAGCTCGAGGGGATCGATGCGGACCTGCACCGGATCGGGGGACCTGCGTGCCGCGCGCACCGCGGAGGCGGCCTTGAGCGCCCGGGCCAGTTCGGCCCCGCGGGCGCCCGGCACGCGCACCATGAGCCGCTCCCGGGGCCGGTCGTCGGCCGCGCCGGCGTCGGGCTCGCCGGGGCGCGGGCGGGGCGGGTCGACGGGGACCGGGCCGAGGATCTGCGCGCCGGGCGGCAGGTCGAGGGCGGCGGTCATCTCCTGCACCGCCGCGGCCACGCCGGTGAGCGTGGCGACCCGCACCGCGGGCGGGAAGCCGAGCTCGGCGCGCTCGGCGAGCTCCCGCTCGGAGAAGGTGACCGGGTCCCAGCGCACCAGCGCCTGCGTCGGCGCGAGCGCGGCCTCCGCGGCCACCACGAGCTCGGCGTGCGGGCGCAGCAGGGCGGCGGCGTTCATCCAGCGGCGCAGCGTCTCCTCCGCGGCCCGCAGGTCGGGGCGGCCGAGCAGGGCCCAGCCGTCGAGCAGCACGGCGGCCGCGTACCCGCCCGCGGCGACCGGCTCGGCGCCCGGGGTGGCGACCACGAGGGCGGGCTCGGGCCCGACCGCGGCGAGCACCCCGTCGCGGCCCGAGGTGCGCACCGGGACCGCGGGGAACGCCCGGCCGAGCTCCTCGGCGGTACGGCGGGCGCCGACGACGACCGCGCGCACCCCGGCGTCGCCACAGGCCGGGCAGCGCCAGGCGCCGGCGACGCGGCCGCACCAGCGGCAGTACGGCATGGCGTGGCCGCTGCGCAGCGCGAGCGGGCCGCCGCAGCTCGGCCCGGACGGCCGCGCTCCCCCGGCGGCGGCCGGGCTGTGGCCGCACCGCGCCGGGGCCCGGCAGGACCGGCAGGCGAGCGCGGGCAGGTAGCCGCGCCGCGGCACCTGGACCAGCACCGGCCCGTCGGCCAGGCCGCGCTTCAGCGTGCGCCAGGCGAGGTTGGGCAGCCGGGCGGCGCGCGCCGCCTCGTCGCGGGCGAGCTCGGCGTCGTCGCCGGAGGGGCGCACCCGGGGGGCGGCGGCGCGCAGCGCCGTGCGGTCCGGGGTGATCGGCCGTGCCCAACCGGTGGCCACCAGGCGGGTCGCCTCGGCGGTGCGCGCGTACCCGCCGACGAGCAGCGCGGCGCCGGTCTGGTGGGCGCGCAGCGCGAGCACCTCCCGGGCGTGCGGGTAGGGGGCGCGCGGCTCGGCGTGCAGGTCGTCCCCGTCGTCCCAGATCACCGCGAGGCCGAGGTCGTGCACCGGCGCGAACATCGCCGCGCGGGTGCCGACCACGGCGCGTACCCCGCCGCGCAGCACCCGCAGCCAGCGCCGGTACCGCTCGGCCGGGCCGAGGTCGGCGGTGAGGGCGACGTGCGGCATGTCGCCGAGCGCCCGGTGCACGAGGTCGACGTCCTTGCCGTCGGGCACCACCACGAGCGCCCCGCGCCCGGCGGCGAGCGCGACCCGCACCGCGGCGGCGACGCAGCGCGGCCAGCGCGGGCCGTCCGGGCCGGTGCCCGGGATCGCGTTCCACACCGCCCGCGGCGCCCGCCCGTCGGCGAGCGCGGCGAGGAAGAAGCCTCCGGCCGGGTAGTCCGCCCACTCGCGGGCGGCCCGCTCGAGCGTCTCGCGGTCCGGGTCGGTACGGCCGGGCGGCTGCGGGGCCGGGTCCGCGGTCTCGGCCTCCACCCGGGCGTGCCGCGGCGGGATGGCGAGCCGGAGCACGTCGGGGAGGGTGCCCGCGTACCGGTCGGCGACCGCCCGGGCGAGGCGGGCGATCTCGGGGGTGAGCACGGGCTCGGGCGAGACCACCCGCTCCAGCCAGGCGAGCCGGCCGCGGTGCTCGCTGGAGTCGGCGCGGTCCAGCAGGTAGCCGTCGACGAGCTTGCCCGCGAACCGGACCCGCACCCGGCAGCCGGGCACGGCCTGCTCGTCGAGCGTGGCCGGGACCAGGTAGTCGAAGGGCCGGTCGAGGTGCGGCAGCGGGGTGTCGACCACGACCCGCGCCACCGGCGCCGAGGCGGCGGCCGCCCGTCCGCCGGGCCCGGGGGCCACCGCGCCGGACCGGGGTGCCGCACCGGGGTCGACAGTCACGCCCCTTGTCCTACCAGATCCCGCCCACCGGTTCCGGGCGCCGGGCCGCGCCTGTGGACACCGGGGCGGTGCCGGGCCCGCGCACCGGCGCCCGGCGGCGCCGCGCCGCGCCGCCGTCGGCGGATGCGCGACCTCGCGCTCCCCCGCCCGGACGCGGACGCGACGGCGGCGGCCAGGTCACCGCGCGTGCCTGCGGCGAGACCGCGCCCACGGGCCTGCGGCGCGAGCACGCCGCGCGGCGCGCTCCGGGTGCGGGCGGCACCCGTCCCGACTGGGGCACGCTCCCGGCATCGGCGGCGGGCGACGTAGCCATGCGGCCGCCGTACCCCTCCGGGCGATGGCCGGTACGCCGCTCAGTGGCCGCCGTTGCGCTCCAGGCGCAGGGCGAGGGCCGGGCACATGGCGATCGCCTTCTCCGCGTCCTTCTCCAGGCGGGCCGGGAGGGGGCTGTTGGGGATCACCGGGAAGCCGTGGATGTCGAGCGTGATGTACCCGGAGAGCACGCCCGCGCACAGGCCGTGGCCGTCGCAGCGGCTCCAGTCGACGACGAGGCGGCCGACGGTCGGCTGGCTCGGCTCCTCCATCGGCACCGGCAGCCTGCCCAGCACCTTGCGCCCGCAGGAGCCGTTGAGCACGTGCTGGTTGACGTCCTCCTTGAACGCCTCGAGCGCCGACAGCACGAACCGGGACAGGCCGTCGGGGTGCGAGCACGCGCCGCGGCCCTTCACCGCGCCCGCGGCCCGCCGTACCGTCTCGAGGGTGACCGAGCCGCCCCGGCCCTCGGCGAGCGCCTCCATCGCCTCGGCGAGCACGGGCAGGCCGAGCGCGCACGGGCCGCACTGGCCCGCCGACTCCCCGGCCATGTACCGGGCGACGCGGGCCGCCTCGCCGAGCGGGCAGGTGTCCGGGCCGAGCGGCAGGATGATGCCGGCGCCGAGCTGGGTGCCGACCGGCTTGAGCCCGGCGCGGGACAGCTCGGCGCGCATCGCGGCCTCGCCGGAGATGAACTTGCCGTGGTAGCCGCCGATCACCACGCCGTCGCCGGGGTCGGCGTCGCACAGCTCCAGCACCACGCGCAGCGGGATGCCCGCGGGCGCCTCGACCACGGCGGGCGACTTCGCCGAGCCGAGCACGGTGAGCAGGATCGTGCCGGGCTCCTCGGCGGTGCCCGCCATGCGGTAGCCGTCGGCGCCGAGCGAGGCGAGCATGGCGAGCTGGGAGTAGGTCTCCGCGTTCGACAGCAGCGTGGGCAGGCCCGCCACGCCGCTCTCGCTCGCCCGGACCTTGCGGCCGGGCGGGATGGGCTTGAGCCCGTTGATGCCGCGCACCAGCGCGCCGCCCTCGCCGGTGACGAACCGCTCGGGGAACCGCACCACCCGGGCGAGGCCGGTGAGCCCGCGCTCGGCGATCGCGCTCTCCACCGAGACCTGGGCCTCGGGGTCGGTGACGCCGACGATCACCTCGCGGGCGCGCAGCGCGGTCGCGGCGAGCACCGCGCCGTCGAGCATGAGGTGGGGGGCGCGGGTGAGCAGCACCTTGTCCTTGTAGCTGCCCGGCTCGCCCTCGGTGCCGTTGACGACGACCACGACCTCGCTGCGCTTCTGGTTCGCCGACTCGGCGACGGCCATGACCTTGCGGGCGAAGGGGAAGCCGGCGCCGCCGCGGCCGCGCAGGTTGCCGGCCTCGGCGAGCATGATCAGCTCACCGAGCGACAACAAGGGGGTCTCGCCGTGCAACGCGCGATGGGTGGGCCAGTCGATCCGTCGTACCCGGTCCAGCCCGGCGGTCAGCCAGGCCGGCCCGATGTTGCGCACCTCGGGAAGGCCGGAGTTCATGCCGAACGCACCCCTCGACCGGAGTCAACGGACGCCCCGTCGGCTCTCCTGCGCAATCGCATCACCTGGTTTCCTTGGTCCGCGGTCCCCGCAATGCCGTTGGAGCGGTACGAAACCCGGACGCCGCCGAAGCCGCGCTCCGGGCGTGTATCGTCCAAAAGGTAACCCCTCCTCCTTCCTCATGAGTAACTTTTGCCGCAAATACGCACGGAGACCACGGAGGGGTTTGGCGAGAGGGAAAGACCGATCGGCCGGTGAGCGCGCCGGGCGGCCACGCAGTCCCGGCGCGCGGCGGGCGAGGACCCCTCTCGCCCGCCCGCGACGGGTGCGTCCCGTCGCTCACCGGCCACCCCCAGTGTTCAGGCGGATTCGGCGGGAGACATCCGTAGAAGTGCCTATGCCCAGTGCCGGAATTCGCCCTGTTTAATCCTTTTCATGCCGTCTTCTGGCTTTCCGGATCCGACGCAGGCGGGTATTCGGCGGCGAGCCAAGTGGCCACCTGGGCGCGGGAGGTGAGGCCCGCCTTGGCGAGGATGTTGCGCACGTGCGCGTCGACCGTGCGCCGCGCGATCGCCAGCCGCTCGGCGATCATCGGGTTGGACAGGCCCTCGCTGATCAGCCGGGCCACCTGGAGCTGCCGCTCGCTCAGCGTGCCGATGGCCGGGGGCGCGAGCCGCGCCGGGTCCGCGAGCTGGTCGGACGGCGGCTCGGCCCCCGAGGGTAAGGACGGCGCCAGGTCCGGCGCCGCGGCCGGTACCGGGCCCGCGCGACCGGCCTCCCCGAGCTCGCGCAGCCGCAGCGCGCCGTACCGGCGGAAGGTCTCGAGCATGCGGTGGCGCGTGCCGGAGCGGACCACGATCGAGGCGGCCACGAGCCCGGCGAGGGCGGGCGCGACGGCCTCGCGGGGCAGCCCGCCGCCCGCGCAGGCGCGCTCCGCGTCCGCCACGGTGAACACGCCGGACAGCACCGACAGCCGGGCCCACAGCAGCCGCTGGCGGGGGTCGCACAGCTCGTGGCTCCAGTCGAGCGCCGCGCGCAGCCCCTGGTGGCGGGCGAGCGGGGTACGGATCACCCCGGCGAGCAGCTCGAACCGGTCGTCGAGCCGGGCGAGCAGCTCGCGGACGGTGAGCGAGCGGAGCCGGGCGGCGGCGAGCTCGATGGCGAGCGGCAGCCCGTCCAGGCGGCGGCACAGCTCCCGTGCGGCGGGCAGCGTGCGCGTGGTGAGCGTGAAGCCCGGGTCGGCCGCCTGCCCGCGCTCGCGCAGCAGCTCGACGGCCTCGTCGAGGGGCAGCGGCGCCACCGCGAGCACCCGCTCCCCAGGGAGCCCGAGCGGGCGGCGGGAGGTCGCCACGACCCGCAGCCGGGGCGCCGCGCGCAGCAGGGCGACCACCAGTGCCCCGGCGGCCTCCCCCAGGTGCTCGCAGGTGTCGAGCAGGACCAGCGCCCGCGCGTCGCCGATCGCGTCCGCGACCGCCTCGGCGAGCGGCCCGGTCACCTCCCCGGCGACCTCGCCCGCCCACTCCGGGAACGCCGGCAGCGGGCCGTCGGGCGGCACGTCGGCGGGACGATCGGCGGGGCCGTCCGCGGCACCCGGCGCCCGTATCCCCGGGCGGTCGCCGCCGGGCCCCCGCAGCGCCGCCGCCACCGCATGGGCGGCCGCGCGCAGCGCCGCCCTCGGGTCGGCCGCGGCCGGGTCGCCCGGGGGCGCCGCCTCGGACAGCTCGGCGTACCAGGCGCCGCCCGGCAGGCGGCGCCGCGACGACTCGGCGATCCGGATCGCGACGCGGCTCTTGCCCACGCCGGCCGGGCCGGTGACGGTGACCAGCCGCGCGTGGGCCAGCAGCCGCAGGCCGGCGCGCACCTCGGGCCCGCGGCCGACCAGCCCGCTCACCTCGACCGGAAGGTTTCCCACGTCAGCCATCTGGTCGATCTAAACACGGCGCGGCCCGGCCGCGCCGATCAAACACCGCGCGGCCCGGCCGCGCCGATCAAACACCGCGCGGCCCGGCCGCGCCGATCAAACACCGCGCGGGCCGCCCGTCCCGGCTCCGGCTCTGCGCGGGCCGCCACGGCGCGGGGGTGCCGGGCCGGTGGGTCAGCCGTCCCCGAGCCTGCGGCGGGCGCTCCACGCGGCGATCTGCGCCCGCGCGGCGAAGCCGAGCTTGGCGAGGATGTTGCCCACGTGCGTGTCGACGGTACGGGCGGTGACCATGAGGCGGTCGGCGATCTCGCGGTTGGTGAGCCCGGCGGCGAGCAGCGCGGCCACGTCCCGTTCCCGGGGGGTGAGCGGCGCCCAGGCGTCGTCCTCCTCGGACTGCGGGGACCCGTCCTCGCCGAGGGCGTAGCCGACGATCTCGTCGAGCGACATCGAGCCGCCCTCGCGCCGGGCGAGCTCCCGCTCCCGGGCGGTGAGCGCGCGCCGGATCGCCCGCTCGCAGCGGGCGTGCTCGGCGAGGAACAGCGGCGAGCCGAGCAGGGCGAGGTCCTGCTCGCGCAGGAGCCGCCGCACCGCGTAAAGCAGCCGGGCGGCCCGCGGGAAGTCGGCCTGCTCGGCGGCGAGCCAGGCGAGCACCTCCAGGCACTGGAGCATGCCGAGCACGTCGGGCGGCACCCGTTTCACCCGCAGCGCGGCCCGCAGCAGCCCGGTGGCCGTGGCCACGTCCCCGTCGGCCCGCGCCACCAGGCCGAGGCCGTAGTCGGCGTAGGACCCCACCCACGCGTCGCCGAGCCGTTCGCACAGCTCCCGGCACTCGGTGAGGGTCGCCCGGGCGCCCTCGACGTCCCCCCGCCACATCCGGCTCAGCCCGAGCTCGGCGAGCGCGGCGGTGAGCACCTCGGGCAGCAGGTGGTCGCGCAGCCGCGCGGTCACGTCCGCCAGCAGGCGCTCGGCCTCGGCGAACCGGCCCTCCAGGCAGGCGAGGGTGCCGCGCAGCTTCCGCAGGCAGGCGTGCGGCCGCGGATCACCGCCCGGCGGCAGCTCGTGCGCGCAGCGGTCGAGCGCGGCGCGGGCGGCCGGATGGTCGCCCTGGGCCAGCGCCACGTAGGCGAGCACGAGCAGCGCCCACGGCCGCTCGGGGTCGGGCGGCCGCACCAGGGCGAGGAAGCCCTCCAGCTCGTGCCGCCCCTGCCGGGCCATGCCGCAGGCGGTCCACAGGAACCACGCGCGCGCGGTGAGCGCCAGCCCGGCCGCGGCCTCGGCCGGGTCCGCGGCGCACCGGTCGAGCGCGGCACGCACGTCCGGCCAGCACCGCCGTACCTCCCGCCAGCGCCGCAGCAGCCCGCCGCGCTCCCCCGGTACGGCACCGCCGCCCTCGCCCGCGGCCCCGATGCGGCCCGCGGCGAGCACGAGACCGAAGAAGTGGTCGCGGTGCCGCCGCAGCAGCCGCCGGTGCTCCCCGGACTCGGCCAGGCGGGCCCGGCCGTACTCCCGGATCGTGTCGAGCATGCGGTAGGACATGCCGTCCTCGCACCGGCAGGCGCTGAGGATCGACTTGTCCACCAGCCCGGCGACCGCCGGATAGACGCGGCCGGCGGGGAGCGCCTCGTCGACGCAGACCGCCTCGACGGCGGGCAGGTCGAAGGCGCCGTGGAACACCGACAGCCGCGCCCAGGCGAGCCGCTCCTCGGCGGTGCACAGGTCGTGGCTCCACCGGATCGTGTCGCCGACGCTGCGGTGCCGGGACGGTCCGGGGCCGCCGAGCGACAGCCGGTCCTCCAGCGTCTCGGCGAGCTGCGCCACGCCGAGCGCGGGCACGCGGGCGGCGGCGAGCTCGATCGCCAGCGGGATGCCGTCGAGCCGCACGCACAACTCCGCGATCGCGGCCGAGTTCTCCCGGGTGAGCCGGAATCCGGGCACCGCGGTGGCGACCCGGTCGACGAACAGCGCGACCGACTCACAGCCGGCGAGCGCGGCCGGGTCCGGGGTACGGCCCGGCACCGGCTCCGGCACCCGCATCGGCGGCACCGGGACGATGCGCTCCCCCGGGATGCCGAGCGGCTGGCGGCTGGTGGCGAGCACCCGCAGCCGGGAGCCGGCGGCGAGCAGCGTCCGCACCAGCAGCGCCACCGGATCCACCAGGTGCTCGCAGGTGTCGAGGATGAGCAGGGCGCGCAGGTCGGCCACCCGGACGGCGAGCGCCGCCGCGGACCCGGCCGGGTCGGCGGCGTCGAACGCCTGCGCCACCGCCTGCTCGACCTGTCCGGGGTCGGTCACCCCGGACAGCTCGACGAACCACACGCCGTCGGGGAAGGCGCGGCGCGCGCCCGCCGCCACGCGCAGCGCGACGCGCGTCTTGCCCACCCCGCCCACGCCGGTGACGGTGACGAGGCGGAAGCGCTTGAGCGCGGACGCGACCGCGCCCACCTCCCGCCGCCTGCCGACGAACCTCGTCTCGGCGGACGGCGGCACCGGCCCGTACCACACGGTCCGCTCCGGGCGAGCGCGGGTACAGGCGGCGGATCAGATGCCCGCGGCCTGCCGCAGGGCCTCGACGCGGTCGGTGCGCTCCCAGGAGAAGTTCGGTTCCTCCCGGCCGAAGTGGCCGTAGGCGGCGGTCGGGGTGTAGATGGGGCGCAGCAGGTCGAGGTCCCGGATGATCGCGGCCGGGCGCAGGTCGAAGACCTCGAGCACGGCGTCCTGGATCCGCTCGACCGGGATCTTCTCGGTGCCGAAGCACTCGACGAACAGGCCGACCGGCTTCGCCTTGCCGATCGCGTACGCGACCTGCACCTCGCAGCGGTCGGCGAGCCCGGCGGCGACCACGTTCTTCGCCACCCAGCGCATCGCGTAGGCGGCGGAGCGGTCGACCTTGGAGGGGTCCTTGCCGGAGAAGGCGCCGCCGCCGTGGCGGGCCATGCCGCCGTACGTGTCGATGATGATCTTGCGCCCGGTGAGCCCGGCGTCGCCCATCGGGCCGCCGATCTCGAAGCGGCCGGTGGGGTTCACCAGCAGCCGGTAGCCCTCCACCTCGATGTCGAGGTCCTTGAGCACCGGATCGACCACGTGCTCGGCGATGTCCGGCGTGAGCATCTCCTTCAGGTCGATCTCCGGCGCGTGCTGGGTGGAGACCACGACGGTGTCCACCCGCACCGGGCGGTCGCCGTCGTACTCGATGGTGACCTGCGTCTTGCCGTCCGGGCGCAGGTACGGGATGGTGCCGGACTTGCGGACCTCGGCGAGCCGCCGCGCCATGCGGTGGGCGAGCATGATCGGCAGCGGCATGAGCTCGGGGGTCTCCCGGCAGGCGTACCCGAACATGAGGCCCTGGTCGCCGGCGCCCTGCCGGTCGAGCTCGTCGGTGTTCACGCCCTCGCGGAACTCGTAGGCGTCGTCCACACCCTGGGCGATGTCCGGCGACTGGGCGCCGATGGAGATCGACACGCCGCACGAGGCGCCGTCGAAGCCCTTGTGGGAGGCGTCGTAGCCGATCTCCAGGATCTTCTCCCGGATGACCCCGGGGATGTCGACGTACGTCTCCGTGGTCACCTCGCCCGCGACGTGGACCTGACCGGTGGTGATCAACGTTTCCACGGCGACCCGGCTGCGCGGGTCGTCCTTCAGCATGGCGTCGAGGATCGCGTCGCTGATCTGGTCGGCGATCTTGTCGGGGTGGCCCTCGGTCACCGACTCGGATGTGAACAGGCGGCGGGACAACTCAATGGCTCCTCATGCAGCGGCTGCTGACGTATCAGGGCGTGCGCGCCTGCCGTGGCGGGCGAGCGGCGCCTCGCCGAGTCTAGCCCCACCCCCGGCCGAGCCGCGAAACCCCCACGGTGTCGCGCCGCGCGCGGACGCGATCGCGCAGGTCAGGCCACCTGTCAGGATGCGGACACCGGCGGCCGGCCCACCTCCGCGGTACGGCCCGGCAGGCGGGCGGCGACGAGGTCCCACACCACGTCGGCGAGCGCCTCCTTGGGCCCGCGTGGCACCTCCACCGCGGAGCCGTCGGCGCCGAGCACGGTGGCGGCGTTGTCCGGGGTGCCGAAGCCGAGCCCCGCGCCCACCTGGTTCACCACGAGCAGGTCGCAGCCCTTGCGGCGGAGCTTCGCGCGGCCGTTGGCGAGCACGTCGTCGGTCTCGGCCGCGAACCCGACGATCACGCCCGGCGCGTCCGCGCCGCCCTCCCGGCGGCGCGCGCACAGCTCGGCGAGGATGTCGGGGTTCTTCACCAGGCGGATCGGCTCGGGCTCGGCGTCCGTCTTCTTGATCTTGGACTCGGACGGCGCGGCCGGGCGGAAGTCGGCGACGGCCGCGGCCATGACGACCGCGTCGGCGTGCGCGGCGGCCTCGAACACCGCCTCGCGCATCTCGAGCGCGGTCTCCACGCGGATCACCTTCACCCCGGCGGGGTCGGCGAGCGCCGTGTTCGCGGCGATCAGCGTGACCTCGGCGCCCCGGGCGGCCGCGGTGGCCGCCAGGGCGTAGCCCTGCAGCCCGGAGGACCGGTTGCCGATGAACCGGACCGGGTCGATCGGCTCGCGGGTGCCGCCCGCGGTGACCACCACGCGCCGCCCCGCCAGGTCGCCGCGCCGCGCCGCCAGCAGGCGGCGGCAGAACGCGAAGATGTCCTCGGGGTCGGGCAGCCGGCCGGGGCCGGTGTCGGCCCCGGTGAGCCTGCCCACGGCCGGGTCGAGCACGTACGCGCCGCGCTCGCGCAACGTCGCGACGTTCGCGCGGGTGGCGGGGTGCTCCCACATCTCGGTGTGCATCGCCGGGGCGAACACGACCGGGCAGCGTGCGGTGAGCAGGGTGGCGGTGAGCAGGTCGCCGGCGAACCCGCCGGCCGCCTTGGCGAGCAGGTCGGCGGTGGCCGGCGCGACCACCACGAGGTCGGCCTCCTTGCCGATGCGCACGTGCGGCACCTCGTGCACGCCGTCCCACACCTCGGCGGAGACCGGATGCCCGGAGAGCGCGGCCCAGGTCGGCTCACCCACGAAGCGCAACGCGTCGCGGGTCGGCACCACGCGCACGTCGTGGCCGGACTCGGTGAACAGCCGCAGCAGCTCGCACGCCTTGTACGCGGCGATGCCGCCGCCGACCCCCAGCACCACCCGCGCGGGAGCGGTCATCGCCGGGTCAGCTCTCCACCGGCTCGGCGGTGAGCAGCCCCTCGGCGACCTCGCGCAGCGCGATCGAGAGCGGCTTCTCCTGGGGGTGGGTCTCCACCAGCGGGCCGACGTACTCCAGCAGGCCCTCGCCGAGCTGGGAGTAGTAGGCGTTGATCTGGCGGGCCCGCTTGGCGGCCATGATCACGAGACTGTACTTGCTGTCGACGACGTCGAGCAGCTGGTCGATCGGCGGGTTGGTGATGCCTTCGGCAACCGGGGCAGTGCCAGCCACGTTCGTGTCCCCCATGTCGGTGAACTGATGTCTGCGGGTCGGCGCCGGACCCGTCCGGTCACCGGCCGGGTCGCCGGGCGTCCGCGATGCCGCGTACGGCGGGCCGGCGGAGACGCCGGCGGGACCCGCCGGTCCTCGCCGGACCCGGGCCCTGCGGGCAGGGTTCAGCGGACGCCGCTACGGACCCGCATCAAATCTATCAGCCGCTCGCAGACTTCCTGGACCGACGTGTTGATCAGGGTGACGTCGAACTCCGGTTCGGCGGCCATCTCGATGCGCCCCTGGGCGAGCCGCCGCTCGATCACGTCCTCGGGCTCGGTGCCGCGGCCGCGCAGCCGCGCCTCGAGCACCTCCCAGCTGGGCGGGGCGAGGAAGACCAGCAGGGCATCGGGCATGGCCTTGCGGACCTGCCGCGCGCCCTGCAGGTCGATCTCCAGCAGCGTCGGGACGCCCGCCTCGAGCCTCTCCAGCACCGGCGCGGCGGGGGTGCCGTACCGGTTGCCGGCGAACTCGGCCCATTCCAGCAGTTCGCCGGCCGCGACCAGCCGGTCGAACTCCTCGCCGTCCACGAAGTGGTACTCCACCCCGTCGGTCTCGCCCGGACGGGGCTTGCGGGTGGTCACCGAGACCGACAGCCACACCTCGGGGTGCGTCCGCCGGAGCTCGGCGACGACCGTCGACTTGCCCACCCCGGACGGGCCGGACAGGACGGTCAGGCGGTTGCCGGTCGGCCCGGAGAAGCGCCCTGGACGGGGCGGCGTCTCCTCCGGGCGGCCGCTGCGGGGCAGAGGGTTCCGGGCACCCGTCCCGGTGCCGTCCCCGGCCGCCCGCGCCGGGCCTGCCGCGGCGCCCACCGCGGCGGTCTCGTGGAGCCGGCCTTCGCCGGACCAGGACATGCCGGTCACCTCATTACCCCCGTTCGACCATCCCCGCGTGCGGCGTCTCCGGGCGGAGACGCCGGACCGGAACGCTTCCGAACCTACCGGTTCGGCCGTCCCGCCCCGTCACGCGGGGCCGACCATCCGGCCGAAGCCGTCAGGCCTCGGCCCCGCCGAACTCGCGCTCCAGAGCGGCACGCTGGTTGGCCCCGAGTCCCCGCACTCGCCGGGACTCGGCGATACCGAGCCGCTCCATAAGCTGCTTGGCGCGGACCTTGCCCACGCCGGGTAGCGACTCCAGCAGCGCCGACACCTTCATCTTCCCGATGACGTCATCGGTCTGCCCGCTTTTCAGCACCTCAGCCAGAGAAACCGCGCCATGCTTGAGCCGGTTCTTGACCTCGGCACGCTCTTTGCGGGCCTTGGCAGCCTTCTCCAGGGCTGCGGCGCGCTGCTCGGGGGTCAGTGGAGGAAGAGCCACGCCGGGTCACCTCGAATTTCTGTCGATGTACTCGGACGGGAGGGGAAACTAGCTGGTCTTCGGCCTTCTAGCAACGTCAAAGCCGGTTTATCCCCCCACAAAATCCGGTTCATCTCGTTCCGTGACCGGAAAGGCACGTTCCGTCTATCAAAAGGCCCCCACCACCCGGCTTTGCCGCGCCCGCGCGGCGCCCCCGCCGTGCCCGCCGCGGGCCCGCTCCGCCCGCCGCTCCGGGACCACGGCGCCCGGCCGGCACCGCCAGCTGGCGCCCTGCGGGCGGCCACGGGCACGTCACGGCGGAGCCCGGAAGCCCGCGCCAGGGTACGGCGACGCCCACCGGACGCCGGTATCGGGCCCCCGGAACCACATGACCTGTGGGCCCGAAAATCGGCCAACCCGCCAAAAAACGGACTGAAATATCAGCACTAATCCGTGACGCTGTGTGGCCGGTTCCGGTCCGCCGGATCCCGGCCATGCCACCGGGGCGGGCACCGGCCCCCGGCGGGCGTGATTCGCGTCACACGATCACGCGGTCGCGGCGAATGCGAAAGCACGGTCCGGGCCGTGATTTTTCTCACAGCCCGTTCGAGCGTGGCGTTCCGTGAACCGTTCCGCGCGGCGCGGCCGGGCCGGCCGGCTCAGCCGATGGACGCGTGCCGGCGCAGCGCGCTGGCGATCGCCGCGGCGGCCGCCCCGGGGTCGGCGGCGCCGGTGATGGGGCGGCCGATCACCAGCAGGTCCGCGCCGTTCGCCAGGGCCTGCTCGGGCGTGGCGACGCGCGCCTGGTCCTGGACGGCGGCCCCGGCGGGCCGTACGCCGGGGGTGATGAGCGTCACGTCCGGGCCGACCTCGGCGCGCACCGCGGCGACCTCGTGCGGCGAGCACACCAGGGCCTGGGCGCCCGCCTCCACCGCCAGAACGGCGAGACGGCGCGCGGCGTCCGTGGCCGGGCCTCGGAGTCCCACCGCCTCGAGATCGCCCGGCGTGAGCGACGTCAGCACCGTCACGGCCGCGATTTTCGTCTGCGGGGCGGCCTCCACCGCGGCGCGGATCATCGCCGGGCCGCCGGCGGCGTGCACGGTGAGGATCGCGGGCTTGAGCCGGGCCACCGCGCGGGTCGCGCCCGCCACGGTGTTCGGGATGTCGTGCAGCTTCAGGTCGAGGAAGACCTGCACGCCGCTCGCCCCGCGCACCGAGGCGATCACGTCGGGGCCGTAGCGCAGGTACAGCTCCAGGCCGACCTTCACGGTGCTCACGTGGGGGGTGACCAGGTGGGCCCAGCGGGCGGCGGTCTCCAGGTCGGGCGCGTCGAGCGCGACCGCGATGGGGGCGGGCGTCACAGGGAACTCTCCTCAAGATCGATTCGGCCCCGAGGGCCGGTGCCCGGCGGCCGGTGGGCGAGGCCCACCGCGTCGGCCAGCCGCTCGAAGCCGCGTTTGTGCAGCAGATCCTCGAGCTCGCGCAGGATGCGCAGGCACGCGTAGGGGTCGTTGAAGATCGCGGTCCCGACGGCGACCACGCACGCGCCCGCGAGGATCAGCTCGAGCGCGTCGCGTCCGGTCATCACGCCGCCCATGCCGATGATCGGCACCCCCGGCAGCGCCGCGTGCACCTGCCACAGGCAGCGTACGGCGAGCGGCCGGATGGCGGGACCGGAGAGCCCGCCGGTGCCCGCGGCGAGCGCGGGGCGCATGGTGTCCACGTCGATCGCCATGCCGAGCGGCGTGTTGATCATGGAGAGCGCGTCCGCGCCCCCGTCCACGCACGCCCGGGCGACCGCGACGACGTCGGCCACGTCCGGGGAGAGCTTGGCGATCACCGGCACGTCGTACCGGCTGGAGGCGCGCACCGAGGCGATCACCTCGGCCGCGGCGGCCGGGTCCCGGGCGAAGATCCGGCCGCGGTCCTCCACGTTGGGGCAGGACAGGTTCACCTCGACCGCGGTCACCCCGGCCGCGGAGGCGAGCCGCCGGGCGAGCGTGCCGTACTCGGACACGCTGCCGCCGGCGATCGACACGATCGTGGTGACCCCGCGCTCGGCGAGCCAGGGCAGCTCGCGGTCGAGGAAGGCGTCGATGCCGGGCCCCTGCAGGCCGACCGCGTTGAGCAGGCCGGAGGGCGTCTCCGCGGTCCGCGGGGTGGGGCGTCCGGAGCGCGGGGTGAGCGTGATCGACCGGGTGATCACCGCGCCGAGCCGGTTGAGGTCGAAGAACTGGGCGAGCTCACGCCCGCTGCCCGCGCAGCCGGCGGCCGTGGTGATCGGGTTGGCGAGCTCGACATGCGCGAGGTACGTCCGCATATCAACTGACATGTCGGTTCCCTGTCTGGCCGCCGGGCTCGTGCGCCCGCCCGCCCGGCGCCCCAGGGGCGCCCAGGGCGTCGAACGGGATCGTGCCGATGTCCTCGAACCGCACCCGCTCGCCGCGGAACACCGGGCCCTCCACGCAGGCGCGCACCATCCGGGTGACCCCGTCCTCGCCGATCACCGGCAGCACGCACGAGCCGCACACCCCGAAGCCGCAGACCATGGTCTGCTCCACGGCCACCTGGATCGGGATGTCGAACTCGATCGCCACCGCGGCGACCCCGCGCAGCGTGGACAGCGGGCCGCAGGCGTACACCACGTCCGCCCGGGTGTCGGCGATCACCGACGGCAGCACGTCGGTGACCCGGCCCCGCACCCCCAGCGAGCCGTCCTCGGTGGTCAGCGTCGTGGTCTCCCCCATGCGCCGGGCGCGCAGCGCGCCGAACACCCGGTCCGCGCTCGCCGCGCCGAGCACGAAGTCCACCCGGCAGCCCCGCCGCTGCAGCAGGTCGGCGAGCCCGAACAGCGGCGCCGAGCCGTACTCGGCCCCGACCAGCACGCAGTGCACCGGGTCGCGGGGCAGCGGAAAGGGGCGGCCGAGCGGGCCGACCATGTCGAGGGTGTCGCGCGCCTTGCGCTCGGCGAGCCAGGCCGTGCCGGGGCCGCGCACGGTGAACACGAACTCCACCGTGCCGCCGTAGTCCGGCTTGACGTCGTGCACCGAGAAGGCGCGGCGGGCGAGCGTCGACGACGCCGGGCCGCCGACCGCGACGGTGATGAAGTGGCCCGGGCGGAACCGCTCGGCGATGCCGGGCGCCACCACGGTGAGCGCATGGTAGGCGTCGACACGGCGCGTCGTCAGCACCGTGCCGGTCACCTGTACCGGGCTAGCAGCCGTCTCACTCACCTCCGCCGGAGCACGCGCCGGGCCGCCCGCCGCCCGGACCGGCCGGGACGGCGCCCACCTTGCGGCGACCCCTCGACGGGACCCGGCCGGGCGCCCGCCGGGGGTGGCCGTCACGGGAACCCGTCACGCGGCCCCTGCGGCGGCCCGTCGAGGCGTCGAGGCGACCCGTCGAAAGCAACCCGCTGTAGCAACTCTGCCGTCAACGCCCCCCTTGTCGTCAAAGGACCCGCCGACAGCAGCTGCCGTTTTCCGGCCGCCTTCGGGCCGGTTCCGGACGGCACTGCGGCCGGGTTCCGGTGGGAACCCGGCCGTACGAGTGCCGCGGGCCGCCCTCAGCCGCGCAGCCGCCGCGCGTGCTCCTGCAGCGACCGCACGCCCACGTCGCCCCGGATCAGCGCCTGGATGCCCTGGACCGCCGCGGCGAGCCCCTGCACCGTGGTGACGCACGGGATGCCGCGCAGCACCGCGGCGGTGCGGATCTCGTACCCGTCGAGCCGCGGCCCGGACTGGCCCGGGCTGCCGAACGGCGTGTTGACGATCAGGTCGATCTCGCCGTCGAGGATGCGCCGGACCACGGTCGGCTCCCCGTCCGGGCCGGGCCCGTCGCTGTGCTTGCGCACCACCGTGGCGCGCACCCCGTTGCGGCGCAGCACCTCGGCGGTGCCCTCGGTGGCGAGGATCTCGAACCCGAGGTCGGCGAGCACCTTCACCGGCAGGATCATCGCGCGCTTGTCCCGGTTCGCCACGGAGACGAACGCCCGGCCCTTGGTGGGCAGCGAGCCGTACGCCGCGGCCTGCGACTTGGCGAACGCGGTGCCGAACACCTCGTCGATGCCCATCACCTCGCCGGTGGAGCGCATCTCCGGGCCGAGCACGGTGTCCACGCCGCGGAACCGGTTGAACGGCAGCACCGCCTCCTTCACCGCGATCGGGGCGTCGAGCGGCAGCGTGCCGCCGTCCCCCTCGGCCGGGAGCAGGCCCTCCCGGCGCAGCTCGGCGATGGTGGCGCCCATCATCACCCGGGCGGCCGCCTTGGCCAGCGGCACCGCCGTCGCCTTCGACACGAACGGCACGGTACGGCTCGCCCGCGGGTTGGCCTCGAGCACGTACAGCACGCCGGCCGACAGCGCGTACTGCACGTTGATGAGCCCGCGCACGCCCACGCCGCGCGCGATCGCCTCGGTGGCGGCGCGGATGCGCTTGATGTCGTGCCCGCCGAGGGTGATCGGCGGCAGCGCGCACGCCGAGTCGCCGGAGTGGATGCCGGCCTCCTCGATGTGCTCCATCACGCCGCCGAGGTAGAGCTCCTCGCCGTCGTAGATCGCGTCGACGTCGATCTCGATCGCCTCGTCGAGGAACCGGTCGATGAGGATCGGGTGGTCGGTGTCGGTCACCGCCCGCGCCATGTACGCGCGCAGCGTCTCGTCGTCGTACACGATCGCCATGCCCGCGCCGCCGAGCACGTACGAGGGCCGCACCAGCACCGGGTAGCCGATCTCCCGGGCGATCCGCTCGGCCTCCGCCAGGCTGCGCGCGGTGCCGTGCTTGGGCGCGACCAGCCCGGCCTCGGCGAGCACCCGGCCGAACGCGCCGCGGTCCTCGGCGAGGTGGATCGACTCCGGCGGGGTGCCGACCACCGGCACCCCGGCGTCCTTGAGCGCCTGCGCCAGCCCGAGCGGGGTCTGCCCGCCGAACTGCACGATCACCCCGGCGACCGGGCCGGTGGCCATCTCGGCGTGCACCACCTCGAGCACGTCCTCGAAAGTGAGCGGCTCGAAGTAGAGCCGGTCGCTGGTGTCGTAGTCGGTGGAGACGGTCTCCGGGTTGCAGTTCACCATCACCGTCTCGTAGCCCGCCTTCGCCAGCTCGAACGACGCGTGCACGCAGGCGTAGTCGAACTCGATGCCCTGGCCGATCCGGTTCGGCCCGCTGCCCAGGATGATCACCTTGGGCCGGTCGCCCTGCGGGACCTCGGTCTCCTCGTCGTAGGTGGAGTAGAGGTACGGCGTGCGCGCGGCGAACTCGGCGGCGCAGGTGTCCACGGTGTTGTACACCGGCCGCACGCCCAGCTCGTGGCGCAGCGCGCGCACCTCGGCCTCGGTCGTGCCGCGGATCTCGGCGATCTGCGCGTCGGAGAAGCCGTACCGCTTGGCCCGGCGGAGCCGCTCGGCGGTGAGCTCGCCCTCGGCGAGCGCGCGGGCCTGTTCGTCGATGGCGAACAGCTGGTCGATGAACCACGGGTCGATCGCGGTGGCCTCGTGCAGCTGCTCGGCGGTGGCCCCGGCCCGGATCGCCTGCTGCATGGTGCGCAGCCGCCCGTCGTGCGGGGTACGGCAGGCCTCCAGCAGCTCGTCCAGGTCCCCCGGCTCCCCCGCCCAGCTGAACGACGAGCCCTTGCGCTCCAGCGACCGCAGCGCCTTCTGCAGCGCCTCGGGGAAGTTGCGGCCGATCGCCATCGCCTCGCCCACCGACTTCATGTGCGTGGTGAGCGTCCGGTCGGCCCCGGCGAACTTCTCGAACGCGAACCGCGGCACCTTCACCACGACGTAGTCGAGCGCGGGCTCGAACGACGCCGGGGTCTCGCCGGTGATGTCGTTGGGGATCTCGTCGAGCGTGTAGCCGACCGCGAGCCGGGCCGCGATCTTGGCGATCGGGAAGCCGGTCGCCTTCGAGGCGAGCGCCGAGGACCGCGACACCCGCGGGTTCATCTCGATGACGATCATGCGCCCGGTGCGCGGGTCGACCGCGAACTGGATGTTGCAGCCGCCGGTGTCGACGCCGACCTCCCGGATCACCGCGATCGCCACGTCCCGCATGTTCTGGTACTCGCGGTCGGTGAGCGTCATCGCCGGGGCGACCGTGACGCTGTCGCCGGTGTGCACGCCCATCGGGTCGACGTTCTCGATCGAGCAGACGATCACGACGTTGTCGGCCCGGTCGCGCATCACCTCGAGCTCGTACTCCTTCCACCCGAGGACCGACTCCTCCAGGAGCACCTCGTGGGTGGGCGAGGCGGCGAGCCCGGCCCCGGCGATGCGGCGCAGCTCGGCCTCGTCGTGGGCGAACCCGGAGCCCGCGCCGCCCATGGTGAAGCTGGGCCGTACCACGACCGGGTAGCCGAGGTCCTGCGCCGCGGCGACGCACTCGTCCAGCGAGTGGCAGATCACCGAGCGGGCGGAGGAGGCGTTGAGGCCGTACTTGGCGGCGACCCGGTCGACGACCTCCTTGAACCGGTCGCGGTCCTCGCCGGCCCGGATGGCGTCGATGTCCGCGCCGATCAGCTCGACCCCGTACCGCTCGAGCACCCCGGCCTCGTGCAGCGCGACCGCGGTGTTGAGCGCGGTCTGGCCGCCTAGCGTGGGGAGCAGGGCGTCCGGCCGCTCCTTCTCGATGATCTTCTCGACGATCTCCGGGGTGATCGGCTCGACGTAGGTGGCGTCGGCGAACTCCGGGTCCGTCATGATCGTCGCGGGGTTGCTGTTGACGAGGATCACGCGGTAGCCCTCGGCGCGCAGCACCCGGCAGGCCTGGGTCCCGGAGTAGTCGAACTCACACGCCTGCCCGATCACGATCGGGCCGGAGCCGATCACCAGGATCGACTCGATGTCGGTCCGCCTAGGCATGCGCGCCTCCCGCCTTGCCCTTCTCCATCAGGTCGCAGAACTCGTCGAACATCCCCTTGGCGTCGTGCGGCCCGGCGGCCGCCTCGGGGTGGTACTGCACGCTGAACGCCGGGTAGTCGAGCAGCCGCAGCCCCTCCACGCAGCCGTCGTTGAGGTTGACGTGGCTCACCTCCGCCCGGCCGTAGGGGGTGTCGAACGGGCCGTCGAGCGGGGCCTCGAGGGCGAAGCCGTGGTTGTGGCTGGTGATGTGCACCCGCCCGGTACGGCGGTCGCGCACCGGCTGGTTCACGCCGCGGTGGCCGTACCGCAGCTTGTAGGTGGAAAGGCCGAGGGCGCGGCCGAGGATCTGGTTGCCGAAGCAGATGCCGAACACCGGCTTGCCCGAGTCCAGCACCCCGCGCACCGCGTCGACCGCGTAGCCGGCCGCGGCCGGGTCGCCGGGGCCGTTGGAGATGAACACCCCGTCCGGGTCGAGGGCGAGGACGTCGGCGGCGGTGCAGGTGGCGGGGAGCACGTGCACCTCGCAGCCGCGCTCGGCCATCCGGTACGGCGTCCTCGCCTTGATGCCGAGGTCGAGGGCGGCCACCCGGTACCGGGTCCGGCCGTGCGCCTTCACGACGTACGGCTCGGGCGTGGTGACCTCGCGGGCGAGGTCGGCGCCGATCATCGACGGGCTCTGCCGTACCCGCTCGACCAGCTCCTCGACGTCGGCGAGGGCGGCGTCGCCGGAGAACACCCCGGCGCGCATCGCGCCGCGCTCGCGCAGGTGGCGGGTGAGCGCGCGGGTGCCGGGCATGGCGATGCCCACGATCCCCTGGGCCCGCAGCTCCTCCTCCAGGCTCCGGGTGGCGCGCCAGCTGGAGGCGATGCGCGACGGCTCGCGCACCACGTACCCGGCGACCCAGATGCGGCGGGACTCGGGGTCCTCGTCGTTGACGCCGGTGTTGCCGATGTGCGGCGCGGTCATCGCGACGATCTGGCGGTGGTAGGAGGGGTCGGTGAGGGTCTCCTGGTAGCCGGTCATCGCGGTGGTGAACACCATCTCGCCGAAGGTCTCGCCCACCGCGCCGAACGGCTCGCCGCGGAAGGCCCGGCCGTCCTCCAGCACGAGCAGCGCGCTCATTGCAGCTTTCCTTCCAGGACCGTGGGCCGGCCGCGCAGGAACGTCGCCACGACGCGGCCGGGCAGGGCCATGCCGATGTAGGGGGTGTTGCGGCTGCGCGAGGCGAAGCCGGACGGCTCCACCAGGCGGCTCACCGACGGGTCGTACAGGGTGAGGTTCGCGGGCTCGCCGGGCCGCAGCGGCCTGCCGTGGCCGTCGAGGCGGCCGATCCGGGCGGGCCGGAACGACATGCGGTCGGCGACGGCGGCCCAGTCGAGCAGGCCGGTGTCGACCATCGCCCGCTGCACCACCGACAGCGCGGTCTCCAGGCCGATCATGCCCATCGCGGCCGCGTCCCACTCGGTCTCCTTGTCCTCGACCGGGTGCGGGGCGTGGTCGGTGGCGACGCAGTCGATCGTGCCGTCGGCGAGCGCCTCGCGCAGCGCCTCGACGTCCTCGCGGGTGCGCAGCGGCGGGTTCACCTTGTAGATCGGGTTGTACGCGCCGACCGGCGAGTGCTCCACCAGCTCGTCGGTGAGCAGCAGGTGGTGCGGGGTGACCTCGGCGGTGACGTTCCACCCCTTCGACTTGGCCCAGCGCAGGATCTCCACCGACCCGGCGGTGGACACGTGGCACACGTGCAGCCGCGAGCCGACGTGCGCGGCGAGCAGGCAGTCCCGGGCGATGATCGCCTCCTCGGCGACCGCGGGCCAGCCGACCAGGCCGAGCCGCCCGGACACCTCGCCCTCGTTCATCTGGGCGCCCTCGGTGAGCCGGGGCTCCTGGGCGTGCTGCGCGATCACGCCGTCGAACGCCTTGACGTACTCGAGCGCGCGGCGCATGAGCACCGCGTCGGAGACGCACTTGCCGTCGTCGGAGAACACCCGCACCCGGGCGGCCGAGTCGGCCATCGCGCCCAGCTCGGCGAGCCGCTCGCCCTGCAGCCCGGCGGTGACCGCGCCGACCGGCTGCACGTCGCAGTGACCGGCCTCGCGGCCGAGCCGCCACACCTGCTCGACCACGCCCGCGGTGTCGGCGACCGGGCTGGTGTTCGCCATCGCGTGCACCGCGGTGAACCCGCCGAGCGCCGCGGCCGCGGTGCCGGACTCCACGGTCTCGGCGTCCTCCCGGCCGGGCTCGCGCAGGTGGGTGTGCAGGTCGACCAGGCCGGGCAGGGCGATCAGCCCGTCGGCGTCGACCACCTGCGCCGTGGCGGAGGCCGCGTCCGGCCCCACCGCGGCGATCACGCCGTCGCGCACCAGCAGGTCGGCCGGCTCGCCGCCGAGCAGGCGCGCGCCCTTGATCAGGTACTCTCCGCTCACCTCGGTCCCCCCTTTCACGCCCCTGCTCATACGGCGCCCCCGAGCAGCAGGTACAGCACGGCCATGCGGATCGTGACGCCGTTGGTCACCTGCTCCACCACGGTGGAGCGCGGGCTGTCCGCCACCTCCGCCGCGATCTCCACGCCGCGGTTCATCGGCCCCGGGTGCATCACCAGCGCGTCCTCCGGCAGCCTGGCCAGCCGGTCGGCGTCGAGGCCGTACCGGCGGCTGTACTCGCGGGTGGACGGGAAGTACGCGGCGTTCATCCGCTCGCGCTGCACCCGCAGCATCATCACCACGTCGGACTTGGGCAGCACCGCGTCGAGGTCGTACGACACCTGGCACGGCCAGGTGTGCACCGACACCGGCAGCAGCGTGGGCGGGGCCACGAGGGTGACCTCGGCGCCGAGCGTGTTGAGCAGCAGCACGTTGGACCGTGCCACCCGGCTGTGCAGCACGTCGCCGACGATCGTCACCCGCCGGCCCTCGATGCCGCCGAGGCGGCGGCGCATGGTGAACGCGTCGAGCAGCGCCTGGGTGGGGTGCTCGTGGGTGCCGTCGCCGGCGTTGAGCACGCTGCCGTGCACCCAGTGCGCGAGCCGGTGCGGGGCGCCGGAGGCGCGGTGCCGGATCACCACCGCGTCGGCCCCCATCGCCTCGAGGGTGAGCGCGGTGTCCTTGAGGCTCTCCCCCTTGGAGACGCTGGAGCCCTTCGCGGAGAAGTTGATGACGTCGGCGGACAGGCGCTTGGCCGCGGCCTCGAAGGAGATGCGGGTCCGGGTGGAGTCCTCGAAGAAGAGGTTCACCACGGTACGGCCGCGCAGCGTGGGCAGCTTCTTGACCGACCGCTCGGAGACGGCGGCGAGCTCCTCGGCGGTGTCGAGGATGAGCAGGGCGTCGTCCTTGCTGAGGTCGGCCGCGGAGATCAGGTGCCGGTTCATGCGCGCTCCTTCTTGATGAGCACCACGGCGTCGCGGCCGTCGACCTCCTCGAGGTAGACCTTGACGGTCTCGGACTTGGCGGTCGGCAGGTTCTTGCCGACGTAGTCGGCGCGGATCGGCAGCTCGCGGTGGCCGCGGTCGACGAGGGCGGCGAGCTGTACGGCGCGCGGCCGGCCCAGGTCGTTGAGCGCGTCGAGCGCGGCGCGCACGGTGCGGCCGGAGAACAGCACGTCGTCGACGAGCACGACGAGCCGGTCGTCGATGCCGCAGGACGGCAGCCGGGTGGCGCCGAGCGCGCGGGCCGGGCGCAGCCGAAGGTCGTCGCGGTACATGGTGACGTCGAGCGAGCCGTGCGGGACGCGCGCGCCCTCGAACTGCTCGATGTACCGGGCGAGGCGCGCGGCGAGCGGGACCCCGCGGGTGGGGATGCCCAGCAGCACGACGTCCTCGGCGCCCTTGGTGCGCTCGAGGATCTCGTGCGCGATGCGCATCAGCGCGCGGTTGATGTCCGGGCCCTCGAGCACCGCGCGCGGCGGCTGGGCGGCCGGGCCGGAGGCGGGGTGAGAAGCGGAGGAGTGAGATCTGTCACGCCCCTTGGGGGCGGCGTCCGGGGATCCGGACCGGCCACGATCACCGGCAGGATCGTGGGCAGGCGAAACGGCAGCCGCCATGGCAAACGCACCACCTTTCCCGCCTCACTGGACGGGTCTTAAAGGGGACAAGCGGTATTCACGATTCGGACCGCCCCGCCTCGGACCGGGGACGACCCGGCGAGGGAGAACGCGTCCCGGCACGCTCGCGGCCGGCCGCGGCGGTCCTTCTCGCCCCTCACGTTAGCAGCCCGCTCCGAGCGCCCCGCGCCGCCCCTCGGCGGCCCCGGCGCGGGGCGGAGCACGTGGGTGGCCTGCCGGTGGGTACCCTTCCGGGCGACGGCCGGGTCGGCCGGGCCCGCCGGGTGAGGAGGGATCGGGTGACCTTCCACGTCGACTCGGAGGTGGGGCGGCTGCGCCGGGTGCTGCTCCACCGTCCCGACCTGGCGCTCAAGCGGCTCACCCCGGGCAACAAGGACGAGCTGCTGTTCGACGACATCCCCTGGGTGGCCCGGGCGATCGAGGAGCACGAGGAGTTCGAGCGGGTGCTCCGCGACCACGGGGTGGAGGTGCACCTGCTGGCCGACCTGCTGGAGCAGACCCTCGAGATCCCCGAGGCGCGCGAGCACATCCTGACCTCGACCGTCGACGAGCGGTGGTACGGCCCGCTCGCCGCCGACGCGATCCGCGAGGCCCTCGCCGCGATGGACGCGCCCGTGCTGCGCGAGTACCTGATCGGCGGGATCACCAAGCGTGAGCTCGCCGAGCACGGCACCGCGCCGCGCGGGCTGGTCCTGCACGCCCTCGAGCCGGACGACTTCGTGCTGCCGCCGCTGCCCAACCACCTGTACACCCGGGACCCCTCCTGCTGGATCTACGACGGGGTGTCCATCAACCCGATGCGGCGGCAGGCGCGGCGGCGCGAGACCGTGCACATGGAGGCGATCTACCGCTGGCATCCGATGTTCGCCGCCGGGTACGGCCGGCCGGAGCGGGGCGGCTTCCACGTGTGGAACGAGGGCATGGCGAGCGCGCCCGCCACGATCGAGGGCGGGGACGTGCTCGTGCTCGGCGGCGGCGCGCTGCTGGTGGGGATGAGCGAGCGCACCCGGCCGCAGGCGGTGGAGATGCTGGCCCGGCGGCTGTTCGCGGCCGGGTCGGTGCGGCGCATCGTGGCGCTGCGGCTGCCGCACGCCCGGGCCTTCATGCACCTCGACACCGTGCTCACCAACGTCGACGTGGGGGTGTTCACCAAGTACGCGGGCCTCGGCATGCTGCCCTCGCACACGATCGAGCCGGGCGACGGCGCGGAGGAGCTCAAGGTCACCGACCATCCGCCGGAGGACATGCACCGGGTGATCGCGGCGGCGCTCGGCCTCGATGATGTTGAAATTCTCACACCCACCCAGGACGTGCACTCCGCGGCGCGGGAGCAGTGGGACGACGGTTGTAACGTTCTGGCGCTGGCCCCGGGTCTGGTGGTCGCCTACGAGCGCAACACCACGACCAACAACCATCTGTACGCGCACGGCGTCGAGGTGGTCACAATCCGGGGCAGTGAACTGGGACGGGGCCGGGGCGGCCCGCGGTGCATGAGCTGCCCGCTGGAGCGGGACGCGGCCTGACCCGGCACCGGTCGGTGGACCGCCGAAACTACCGGGAAAATGGTACAAGTGCGACGTTATCGGGGGAGTTCACATGATCAGTCCGGATGGGATGCGGCTCATTCTTTCCAATCAGCTTGACCTTGGGCGGCGACACCTTTACCGTCACTGTCCGTAACCGCAACTCGCTACCTTCCCGGGTAAAACCCGACGCAGCGGTCACTGATGGTGCCTTCACCCCTGGCACCGGCCCGGTCGGTCTACTCGCGGCAAGGGAGCACAATCAAGTAAGAACAGAGATAGAAAGCCGGGGGCCAGACAAATGCCGTCTGATTATGCCAAGTCTCTGGGTGCACGACTCCGCGCCATCCGCACCCAGCAGGGACTGTCCCTGCACGGAGTCGAGGAGAAGTCCCGTGGGCGGTGGAAGGCGGTGGTCGTTGGCTCCTACGAGCGCGGCGACCGGGCCGTCACCGTGCAGAAGCTGGCCGAGCTGGCCGACTTCTACGGTGTTCCGGTCTCCGAGCTGCTTCCCGGCGGTGCGTCGCCGAGTCCGCTCGGCCCGACGCCGAAGATCGTGATCGACCTGGAGCGGCTGGCCCAGTTGCCGAAGGAGAAGGCCGGCCCCTTGGCCCGCTACGCGGCGACGATCCAGAGCCAGCGGGGTGACTACAACGGGAAGGTGCTCTCCATCCGCCAGGAGGACCTCCGCTCGCTCGCCGTCATCTACGACAAGTCGCCCGCCGAGCTCACCGAGGAGCTCATCGAGTGGGGCGTGCTCGACGCCGAGGCACGCCGGGCCGTCGAGGCCTTCTGACCGGGGATCTTCAGGCGTAACCCGGGCCGACGGCACCCGGGTGGTGCCGGCGGACGGCCCCGCGGCCGCGCCCGCGGGGTCCTTTCCCCTTCGGAGTTCCCGATGGGTCGTTCAGGTACGGCCTGCCCCGCCGGACGGCGGCCGTGCCGTACCGCGTCCCGGCGACCGCACCGATGGCGCGACCGGCGACGACCGGTGGCGCCCCGCACGGGAACACTCCCCGTTTCCGGCCGGGCCGACCGGCCGGAGACATCCCGCGGTCAGCCCGCGAGCGTGACCGGCAGTGTGGGCTGACCGGGAAGACCCAGCAGTCTCTCCACGGTGACGACGAACCTCGTCGCCTCCGCCACCAGTTCGTCGGCGTCCCTCGCCGAGACGACGCGGACGAGGCCCGCCTCGGCCGCCGCCCGCTTGCGCGCGCTCAACGCGAAGTAGGCCGCCCATTCGGTGAGCCGCGGCTCGACCTCGGGCAGCAGCTCCCACGCGCTGCGCAGCCGGCGGCGGCGCCCGTCGATCGGCCTTGGCCGCGCGGCGAGAACGGCGGCGGCCGCGCGCAGCGCGGCGAGATGGGCGGCGACGTACCGCTCGGCCGGGGTGCGCGCCGCGGCGGACTCCGCGAGGTGGGATCGCGCGTCGGCGAGGTGCGTGCGCACCGCGCTCGGCAGCCGCGGCCCGCCCAGATCCTCAGGCTGGTGCTCGGACACTGGCCCTCCTTCGTCGGCCTCGGCGGCGCGGGTGCCTCGCGCGTGCCTGTGTGTCACCCGTCCGGTCCGCCTCGGCCTCCTTTGGTGTGGCGCTTCCGGTGAAGCACCCTGCTCTGCCCAGATTCGCAGGTCCCACCGACAAAACCGCCGCCCCGCCGATGGGCGGCCGGACGAGGAGCTTCCCCTCTCCCCGTCCGGCCGGGCGGGCCGGGGCCCGGACCGTCTCCGCCGACGACGGGGGCCGCGCCCGTACGGCGGGGGTGCGCCGCGAGTCCCACCCCCGCGCGATCGAACATAGATTCGATCACGCTTCGTGTCAAGCATCATACGAACATCGGTTCGACATCCGCCTCGGACGTCCCGGCCGTGACAGGCCGTAGGTGGCGCGCGGCACCCCCACCGTGCCGGCCGGCGGGCCCGGCGGCCCGTGCGTGCCCGCTTCCCCGCCGCCCCGCCGCGACCCACCGCGCGCGGCCGCGTACCCGCCGGCACCCCGCGGTCACGCGACGCGGCCACTGCCCCTAAAGTGACCGCATGCGGGAAGAGTTGTCGCCTACCGTGGCAAAGGTCGCCGCCGCCCTGCGCGAGCACGGGGTGAGCGGCGAAGTGATCACGTTGCCCGAGCCCGCCCCGACCGCCGCCGCTGCCGCCGAGCAGCTCGGCTGCACGGTGGGGGCGATCGCCAACAGCCTCGTGTTCGACGCCGACGGCGAGCCGCTGCTCGTGCTGACGAGCGGCGCGCACCGGGTGAACACCGAGCTGATCGCCCGGCACGTCGGAGCGACGCGGGTACGCCGGGCCTCCCCCGAGTTCGTCCGGCAGGCGACCGGCCAGGCGATCGGCGGCGTCGCCCCGGTGGGCCACCCCGCCCCGATCCGCACCCTGGTGGACAAGTGGCTCGCGCGGCACGAGCGCGTCTGGGCGGCGGGCGGACATCCGCGTACCGTCTTCCCCACCACCTTCGAGGAGCTGGTGCGGATCACCGGCGGGACACCGGTCGAGGTGGAGTGATCGGGCGGCCGGACGCGGGCGGCGGCTCCGCCGGGTTCCGCCCGCGTCGGCACCGGCCCTGATACGGTGCGTGCGTGACCGTGCTACGACGTGTCGGCGCCGAGGGCTTCGCCCAGTCGCTGCACCGGGTGGTCGAGATCTACGGGGCGGCGATGCGGCCCCCGGCCGACCAGGTGGCCGGGCGCGCCGCGATCATGCGCGCCCACGCGTCCCACCCCGGCTTCACCTGCCTGTTCGCCGAGACCGAGGACGGCACCCTGGTGGGGTTCGGCTACGGCTTCCACGGCATGCCGGGCCAGTGGTGGCACGACGTGGTACGGCGCGCGCTCGCCGACCGGAACGGGCACCAGGCCGCCGAGGAGTGGTTCGGCGACGCGTTCGAGATCGCCGAGATCCACGTGCACCCCGACCACCAGAACCGGGGCATCGGCCGCCGCCTCATGCACGCGCTGTGCGAGGGCCGTACCGAGCGGACCGCGGTGCTCTCCACCCTCGACCAGCCCACCGCGGCCCGCCACCTCTACCACAGCCTCGGCTTCACCGACCTGATCAGCGGGTTCACCTTCCCCGGCGGCTACGAGCCGTACGCCATCCTCGGCGTCCGGCTGCCCCTTCCCGGCCCCGGCACGCCCGGCTGAGCCCCGGGCACGGGGAACGAGGACCGCGGCCGCTCAGGCGCCCACGGAGACGCCCGCGGGCGTGAGCGCCTGGAACACCTCGCGGGTCGCGCTCGACCGGTTGAAGGTGATGAAGTGAATGCCGGGCGCGCCCTCGTCGAGCAGGGCGCGGCACATCTCGACGGCGTGCTCGATGCCGAGCGCGCGCACCGCCGCCGGGTCGTGGGCGACCTTCGCGAACCGCTCGGCGAGCTCGGCCGGGAACGGCGCGCCGGAGAGCTGCTCGGAGCGGGCGATGGTGCTGTACTGGGTGACCGGCATCACCCCGGGGATGATCGGCGTGTCGCAGCCCTTCGCCGCCACCCGGTCGCGCAGCCGCAGGTAGTCCTCGGCGCGGAAGAACATCTGGGTGATGGCGAAGTCCGCGCCCGCGCGGCACTTGCGCACGAAGTACTCGGTGTCCGACTCGATCGACGGCGAGCGCGGGTGCTTGTACGGGAAGGCGGCCACGCCCACGCAGAAGTCGCCGGACAGGCGGATGAGCCGTACCAGTTCCTCGGCGTACTCCACGCCCTCGGGGTGCTTGACCCACTCGCCGGTCGGGTCGCCCGGCGGGTCGCCGCGGAGGGCGAGGATGTTGCGCACGCCGGCGGCGGCGAACCGGCCGATCAGGTGCCGCAGCTCGCGCACCGAGTGGTTCACCGCGGTGCAGTGCGCGACCGGGGTGAGGGTGGTCTCGTGGGTGATGCGCTCCACGATCTCGACGGTGCGGTCGCGGGTGGAGCCGCCGGCGCCGTACGTGACCGAGACGAACGTCGGGCGCAACGCCTCCAGCTCCCGGATCGCCCGCCAGAGCTGCCGCTCCCCCTCCGGGGTCTTCGGCGGGAAGAACTCGAAGGAGAACGACCGGTCCCCCGCGGCGAGCAGCTCACGAACGGTGGGGGCGCGGCCGATCAGACGCGAAGAGCGACCCAAGGACATGGGGTTCAGGCTACCCCGTTGACGCGGGGTGCCGCCGGGAGACACGTCAGGTCTCAGCAGTTCAGCGCTATTTCTCCCTAAAGTGCCATGATTTGCCAGATTGAACCCTCGCGGCCGAGGCGACCTCGGCGGCCGGTTAATCTCGGAACATGACCGCTACCGCCACCCCGCTGGATATCGTCCGCACCGAGGTGGACCGTGCCCTGAGCGAATTCGTCGACCGGCGCCGTCCGCTGTTCGCCGACCCGGCGCTCGGTCCCGTGCTCGCCGCGGCCGAGGATCTGCTCGCGGGCGGCAAGCGGCTGCGCCCCGGGTTCTGCTACTGGGGCTGGCGCGGCGCCGGCGGGGGCGACGATCCGGCGATCTTCAACGCCGCGGCGTCGCTCGAGCTGCTGCAGGCGAGCGCGCTCGTGCACGACGACGTCATGGACGCGAGCGACATGCGCCGCGGCATGCCGGCCGCGCACCGCCGGTTCCAGGCGCTCCACGAGCGTTCCGGCTGGCGCGGCTCGGCGGAGCAGTTCGGCGAGGGCGCGGCGATCCTGCTCGGCAACCTCATGCTCGTCTGGTCGGGCGAGATGTGGCGCACCAGCGGCCTGCCCGACGCGGCGCTCGCCGCGGCCGAGCCGGTGCACGACCTCATGCTCACCGAGCTCATGTGCGGCCAGTACCTCGACCTGCTGGAGCAGGCGCACGGCGAGAGCACGTTCGAGGGCGCGCTGCGGGTCGCGCTGTTCAAGAGCGGCAAGTACAGCGTGGAGCACCCGCTCCGGCTCGGCCTCGTGCTCGCCACCCAGGGCACCGAGCCGTGGATCGAGCGCCTCTGTGTGGAGTACGGCCAGCGGGTCGGCATCGCCTTCCAGCTCCGCGACGACGTGCTCGGCGTGTTCGGCGACCCGGCGGAGACCGGCAAGCCCGCCGGGGACGACCTGCGGGAGGGCAAGCGCACGATGCTGATCGCGCGCACCCTCGCCGCCGCGAACCCGGCCCAGGCCGACGTGGTGCGCAGCCACCTCGGCGACCCCGACCTCGACGCCGAGGGCGTCTCCCGGCTGCGCCAGGTGATCGCCGAGACCGGCGCGCTCGTCGAGTGCGAGGAGATGATCAAGCGGTACGTGGACGAGGCCCTCGCGTCGCTCGACGACGCCCCGATCACCGAGGAGGCCCGCCGCGCCCTCGCCGACCTCGCCGTGCTCGCCACCAGCCGCCGCGCCTGACCCCGCGGGAACCGCGCACCCGGTGGGCCGGATCATGTCCGGCGCGTCGCCGACGCCGCGCTCGCCGACCCTGCGGGCCGTCACCAGGACGGCATGACCGGGTGACCCGCCGCGGCTTCCGCTCCTCGTGCCCCGCCGCGGTCGCGGCCTCGGTTGCGCTCGTGGGTGACGCGCCGCTCTCGGCGGGCGCCGGTGAAGCCCGGAGCGAGGGCGGGCGAAGCCCGCTCCACGTCCGGTCCGCGCGCACCACCGGGCACGCCGCCGCCGGGCGGGCGGATGTCGCCCGCGGCCCGGAGCGGCGGGAGGCCAGGACCCGGCGGAGTGAGGCCGGGCCGCATACGGTGGTCCTCCGCCACCCGTGGCCACGCCGCGTGCGCGGCCGGCACTCTGGAGACCGTCCAGGGGGCGCGGGGCGGCGGGAGGTCCGCCTCTCTCGCCGCACCTCGGCCGCTCCGGCATATCCGCGCACAGGCCCGCCGAAGGATGGCGTACCCGCCGACGGTGGCCTCCGCCGCACCGCTCGGCACGGCTCGCCAAACAGGTGCGGCAAGCGGCGGCCGGGCACGCCGTACCGGTCGGCGACCCGCCCGGCGAACGCCCCGGCCGGGTGGTCAGACCGCGGCGAGGCGGCGGGCGAACTCGGCGGCGGCCGCGCCGGGGTCCTCGGCCTCGGTGATCGCCCGGACCACCACGATCCGGCGCACGCCGTACCCGAGCACCTCGTCGAGGTTGTCCAGGTTGATGCCGCCGATGCCGAACCACGGCCGGTCCGTGTCCAGGGATGCCGCGTGCTTGAGCAGGGGCGGACCCGGGGCCGGACGGCCCGGCTTGGTGGGTGTGGGCCAGATCGGGCCGCAGCAGAAGTAGTCCACGCCCTCCTGCCGCGCGGCCGCGGTGGCCTCCTCGGCCGAGTGCGTCGACAGTCCAATGATCATGTCCGGACCCACGATCCGCCGGGCGATCTCCACCGGCAGGTCGCCCTGACCGAGGTGCAGCACGTCCGGCCGGGCGGCGAAGGCGACGTCCGCGCGGTCGTTGACCGCGAGCAGTTTGCCGTGCCGGTCGCAGGCCGCGCGGAACACCTCGAGCAGCTCCAGCTCCTCCCGGGCCTCAAGGCCCTTCTCCCGGAGCTGGACGATGTCGACGCCGTTCGCCAGAACCGCGTCGAGGAACTCCTCCAGGTCACCCTGGCGGCGCCGGCCGTCGGTGCAGAGGTACAGCCGGGCGTCAGAAAGCGAGAGCTTGGGCACGCCGCTTCACTTCGGTGTGCCGGCCGGCCGCGATCGCCTCGACGGGCGCCCCCGGCAGGGAGTCGTCGACGGTGAACAGCCAGCGCAGCGACTCGATCTCGTCAAAACCCGCGTCCGCCAGCACGGTGAGCGTGCCGGGCAGGCCCTTGAGCACGTCTCCGTTCTTGATGAACGCCGCCGGGACCTGTGGTTCGCCGCCGTCGCGGCGGACGCCGATGAGCTTCCGGTCTCTGAGGAGCTGCTTGGCCCGGCCCACGGTGATCCCAAGCCGCCGGGCCGCTTCCGACAGGGGGATCCACTCGCCGACGAGCTGATCCGTCTCCCGGTCGATCTGTAGCACGGAAAGCGTCACGCCATCACAATTACCACGGGCGCACGCTTGTCAAACACCCCCGGCATGCGGCACGGACGTGCCACGCAAAGCTTTGGTCAAGTGCGCCGCACCGCCCACCCCCGGCCCACCGCGCCCACCGTGACGGCGCCCGGCGAGCGGCCCCCTGAGGACGGCGACGACCACCCCTGGAAGCCGGACCGGGCCGCCGTCCGCGGCACCGGACGGCGGCCCGGCCGTCGTGTCACCTCCGTCACCGGGGCAGCGGGCACCGCGCCCGCCGCCGGGACAGGCCCTCCGGCCGGCAGCGGCACCTGCCGCCGGGGGCCCGTTCACCGAGGCGGAGCGTCCGCCGCGCCGTACGCTCCGCCGGCCCCGACCGGCACATCGGGGCCGGCGGGATCAGCCGACGACGCAGTCGCGCAGGGTGACGTCGGGGTCGGCGATCCGGACCGGGTCGACCCGGTGGCGGCCCTCGATGAGGCGGCGGCCCTGCACCAGGTCGCGCGGGCGGTCGACGGTGAGGATCGCGGCGAGCCGCTCCTCGCCCGGCCGGCCGGTCAGCCAGCACACCGACCACTTGGCGTCCGCGGACGGCTCGCCCCGCGGCACCATGCGGGCTCCGGCGTGGTGGCCCGCGTACTGCACCATGCGGCCGAACTGCTCGGACCAGAAGTACGGCACCGGGTCGTAGACCGCCTCCTCGCCGAGCAGCGAGGCGACCGCGACCTCCGGGGCGCTGAGCGCGGTGTCCCAGTGCTCCACCCGCAGCCGCCGGGAGAACCGCCGTGACCACCAGGCGGCGCAGTCGCCCACGGCGACCACGCCGGGCATGGTGGTGCGCAGATGGGCGTCGGTGAGCACGCCGTCGCCGAGCTCGACGCCGGAGCCCTCCAGCCAGTCGACCGCCGGCCGTACCCCGACGCCGGTCACCACCACGTCGGCCTCGACGAAGGTGCCGTCGCCGAGGGTGACCCCGCCCACGTCCACCGACTCGACCTTCGCCTCCAGCAGGAGCTTGACGTCGGCCTCGGCGTACCAGGACGTGGTGTACGCCCCGACGGCCGGGCCGAGGGCCGCCGCCAGCGGGGTCGGGCCCGCCTCAACCACGGTCACCTCGCAGCCCGCCCGGCGCGCCGCGGTCGCGACCTCCGCGCCGATCCAGCCCGCGCCCACCACGACCACCCGGGTGCGCGGGGTGAGCAGCGCGCGCAGCGCGAGCGCGTCGTCGATGGTCCGCAGCACGTGCTGCGGGCCGTCGCCGGGCAGCCGGATCGGCTTCGCCCCGGTGGCGATCACCAGTCCGTCGTACGGCACCTCGCCGGACGAGGTGAGCAGCACCCCTTCACGCAGGCCGGTCGCCACCACGCCGGTGCGCAGCTCGACGCCGAGGGCGTCGAGGTCGGCGTCGACCACCGTGCTGTCGGCCTCACCGGCGAGAACCGCCTTCGACAGCGGCGGCCGGTCGTAGGGGCGGTGCGGTTCCTCGCCGATCAGCGTGATCCTGCCGCTGAATCCGCGAGCCCGCAGTGCTTCGACGCTTCGCAAGCCGGCCAGGCCGGCACCCACCACAACGACATGATTCACAACGCCGACCATAAACGGCGATGCCGCCCTCGCGCTAACCGCGTTTTGGTGACAGGTTCGCTCACCGGCGCCCGAATTCATTGATGAGACCACGCGCGGCGGCACGAACCGCGCCGGGGTCACGCCCGGCCCGCCGCAGGGCGCGCACGTGCCACGCCTTCCCGCCGGTCAGGAGGGGGCGCGTTTCGGACGGACAGCGACAGGTCAGCGGCCCTGCGTGCGGCGTCCGCCCGGGACGGAAATCCGCGTGGGTGGAAGTTTCAGCAGCCTCCCACTTCAACCGTGGTTACCGCATGTCAACATCTGCTGAAAAGTCAGGTCCTTCGGTACGCGTCCGGGCGCACCACCGAGAAAAAGCATATTTTTCCATGGATTTCGGACGTCCCTGCGGGCACCCCCACCGAAACGCACCGGCGACGCGCACGAGGTCTCGGTGACCGAGGGGTGACCTAAGGTCGTTATCCGGCGTCGCAAACGTTTTCGGTGATTGCATTCGATCGATCGCGCCGGGGTGGGCGGGACACGCCGGTCGCGCCGCGGTGATCGGGCACGGCGAATCGGCCGCGTGGAATCGGCCGCGTGGAATCGGCCGCGTGGAATCGGCAGGGTGCGATCGGCCGCGTGATCGGCTTCGGGCCGCCGGCGGCCTCGCCGTACCCCGGCGGGACCCCGCCTCCCCTGGCGGTCCTGCCGGGAATAGGCTGATATAGGAACAAAACGCGCGGGAGCCCGGCGGCCGGGCTGAGAGGAGGGCGGGGAGGCCCTCGACCGCAGGAACCTGATCCGGGTCATACCGGCGAAGGGAGCGATACAACCTCATGAACGACACCGGGATCGACGGAGCGGCCCCGGACGTGCTCGTGGTCGGCGGCGGGATCATCGGGCTCGCCGTGGCCTGGCGCGCGGTACGGGACGGACGGAGCGTCGCGGTGGTCGATCCCTCCCCCGGCTCGGGCGCCTCGCACGCGGCGGCGGGCATGCTCGCCCCGGTGAGCGAGGTGACCTACACCGACGAGCCCCTGTTGCAGCTCGGCCTGGAGTCGCTGCGGCGGTGGCCGGCGTTCGCCGCCGAGCTGACCGAGGCCACCGGCATCGACCTCGACTACCGCGCCGACGGCACGCTCGCCGTCGCGTTCAACCCCGACGACATGGCGGCGCTCGACGAGCTCGGCGCCTTCATGCGCAGCCTCGGGCTGGAGGTGACCCGGCTCACCGGGCGTGAGTGCCGCCGCCTCGAGCCGATGCTCGCCCCCGCCGTCTCCGGCGGCATGCTCGCCGAGCACGACGCCTGGGTGGACCCCCGGCGGGTGACCAGGGCCCTCGCCACGGTCGTCGAGCGCCTCGGCGTGCCGGTGCACCGCGAGCGGGTCACCGGCTTCCTGTTCACCGGCTCCGGCGACGATCCCAAGGCGTGCCGGGGCGTACGGCTCGCCGGCGGGGACGGCCTGCCCGCCGGCCAGGTGGTGCTCGCCGCGGGCGCGTGGTCGGGCTTCGTCGACGGGCTGCCGCCCGGCGTGCTGCCGCCGGTACGGCCGGTGAAGGGCCAGATCATGCGGCTGCGCGCGGAGCGGCCGCTGCTCGGCCACTGCGTGCGCGGCATGGTGTACGGCTCGCCCGCGTACCTCGTGCCGCGGCGGGACGGCGAGCTCGTGCTCGGCGCCACCCAGGAGGAGATGGGCTTCGACGAGCGGGTGACCGCGGGCGGCCTGTGGGAGCTGCTGCGCGACGCCCGCGAGCTGGTGCCCGGGATCACCGAGCTGGAGCTGGTCGACGTGGTCGCCCGGCCGCGCCCGGGCACGCCCGACAACCTGCCGATGATCGGCCCGAGCGCCGTCGACGGGCTCGTCCTCGCCACCGGCCACCATCGCAACGGCATCCTGCTCGCTCCGCTCACCGCCGACACCGCGCTGGCGGAGGACCGGTCCGTGGTGGCGGCCTGCTCGCCGGCGCGCTTCGCCAAGCACGGGCCGGACCAGGGCGACGGCCGTGACGACGTGTCCACCACTCGCTGACGAACAGGGGAGTGCCTATGCGAGTCACGATCAACGGCACCGACCACGAGCTGCCCGCGGGCGCCACGGTGGCGCAGGCCGTACGGGCGCTCACCGAGCGGACCACCGGCGTCGCCGTGGCGGTGAACGACGAGGTGATCGCGCGTGGCGCGTGGGACTCGACGCCGTTGGCGGAGGCCGACCGCGTCGAGGTGCTCACGGCGGTGCAGGGTGGTTGAGCGGCGGATGAGGCGGCCCGAAGCGGCCGCACACGAAGGCGGCGGACACCGGATGGTCGAGCACGGGATGGTCGAGCACGGGACGGTCGAGCGGCGTGGATGAACTGATCATCGGCGGGGAGAAGTTCACCTCCCGCCTCATCATGGGCACCGGCGGGGCGCCCTCGCTGGAGGTGCTGGAGCAGGCCCTGAAGGCCTCCGGGACCGAGATCACCACGGTCGCGATGCGGCGGGTGGACCCCAAGGCGCGCGGCTCGGTGCTCGACGTGCTGCACCGGCTCGGCATCAAGGTGCTGCCGAACACGGCCGGGTGCTACACCGCGGGCGACGCGGTGCTCACCGCCCGCCTCGCCCGGGAGGCGCTCGGCACCTCGTGGGTGAAGCTCGAGGTGATCAGCGACGAGCGCACGCTGCTCCCCGACCCCATCGAGACGTTCGACGCGGCCGAGCGGCTCGTCGCCGAGGGCTTCACGGTGCTGCCGTACATCGGTGACGACCCGGCGCTCGCGCGGCGTCTGGAGCAGATCGGCTGCGCGGCGGTGATGCCGCTCGGCTCGCCGATCGGCTCGGGGCTCGGCATCCGCAACCCGCACAACATCGAGCTGATCGTGGAGGCGGTGAGCGTGCCGGTGATCCTCGACGCCGGGATCGGTACGGCGAGCGACGCCGCCCTCGCCATGGAGCTCGGCTGCGACGCGGTGCTGCTCGCCAGCGCGGTCACCCGGGCCCAGCGTCCCGAGCTCATGGCGGCCGCGATGCGCGACGCGGTGATCGCCGGCCGCGCCGCCCGCCTCGCGGGCCGGATCCCCCGGAGGCGCCACGCGGTGGCCTCCTCCCCCACCGAGCCCTGACAACCGAGCCCGACACCGCCCGGCCCGCGTGCCCGCCCGGTGTGATCCGCCCGGTGCGTGACACGCGGGCCGGGCCGCTCACGGGCGCGCGGCCGAGACCGCCGCCGCACGGCACGCCGTCGCGCGCGTGGAGCGCGCCCGGACGGGCACCGGGCTCCCGCGGCGCGCCCCGGCGGGGTGCGCCCGCGCGGTCTTGGAGCGTTTCCGTAGCCGTTTCCGCGCAGGGGTTCAACGGAGGGTAGGCCGAGGGGCACGGCTCGGCATCGGTTTCGGGCGTCGAGACCTGCCCGGGCACAAAGCCGCCGTAAACTCGCCCCCGTGGACACGACGCTTGCGGACCCTCTGGTGGGGCGGCTCCTGGACGGACGCTATCGCGTCGAATCCAGGCTCGCCCGGGGTGGCATGGCCTCGGTGTACCTCGCGATGGACGTCCGGCTCGACCGCACGGTCGCCGTGAAGGTGATGCACCGCTCCCTCGCCGAGGATCCGTCCTTCGTCCAGCGCTTCATCGGCGAGGCGAAGTCCGTCGCCAGGCTCTCGCACCCGAACGTGGTGCAGGTGTTCGACCAGGGCATCGACGGGGAGCACGTCTACCTGTCGATGGAGTACGTGCCGGGGCGCACGCTCCGCGACGTGCTGCGGGAACGCGGCAGGTTACCCGCCCGCGAGGCCCTGGAGATCATGATCCCGGTGCTCGCCGCGCTCGCCGCGGCGCACCGGGCCGGCTTCGTGCACCGCGACATCAAGCCGGAGAACGTGCTGATCGCCGACGACGGCCGGGTGAAGGTGGTCGACTTCGGGCTCGCGAAGGCGATCGAGGGCAGCAACCACCAGACCCGCACCGGCTTCATGATCGGCACGATCGCGTACATGTCGCCGGAGCAGGTGACCGACGGCCGGGCGGACGCGCGCAGCGACGTCTACGCCGCCGGGATCACGCTCTTCGAGCTGCTCACCGGGCGGCAGCCGTACGCGAGCGAGAGCCCGATGTCGGTGGCCTACAAGCACGTGCACGAGAGCGTGCCGCCGCCCTCCAGCGTGGTCCCGGGCATCCCGGCGGAGATAGACCGGCTCGTGCTCGACGCGACCGCGAAGAACGCCGACGACCGGCCGGCCGACGCGGGCGCCATGCTCGTCGCGGCCGTGGAGGTGCACCGTTCGCTCCCGCCGGACGGCGCACCGGCCCCGGACGCGGACGCGCCGACCCGGCTCGTCGACCTCGAGACGGCCTCCGCCGGCGGCTCCTCCGCCGCGGACGCGGACGGGCCCGCCGAGCTCGGGCCGAACCGCACGATGATCCAGCCGCGGAGCGAGCTGCCGACCCGGGCCTCCCGGTCCCGGTCGCGGCGGCGGCTGCGGCCGCAGTGGATCGTGATCGGCGTGCTGTCGGCGCTGATGCTCGCGGGCATCGGGTTCACCGCCTGGTACTTCTCCCAGGGGCGCTACACCACGGTGCCCAACCTGATCAACAAGAACATCGTCGCCGCGCAGAACGAGGCGACCAAGCTCGGCTTCCAGGTCACCATCGCCAAGGCCGAGAACAGCAACGAGATCGAGGAGAACAAGGTGCTGCGCACCGAGCCCGCGTACGGCTCGAGCGTGCCCAAGGGCTCCCCGCTCGTTCTCGTGCCCTCGGCCGGGCCGGTGAAGATCCCGGTGCCGAACGTGGCGAACCTGAGCGAGGCCGAGGCCCGGTCGAAGATCGCCGAGGCCGGGCTCACCGTGGGCAAGGTGATCAAGCAGGGCAGCGCCGACGTGCCGCGCGGCCTGGTGATCCGGACGAGCCCGCAGATCGGGTCGAAGGTGCGGGAGGGCCGCGCGATCACCATCGTGATCAGCTCCGGCCTGCTCATGCCCGACGTGACCGGGATGCCGCGGGAGCAGGCCGAGCAGTTCCTCCGCGAGAAGGGGTTCAACCCCCAGGTCGTGGAGCAGGTCGACGACGCCCAGCCGGGCACCGTGATCGCGCAGAACCCGGCCGCCGGCGCTCCGGTCGACAAGGGCGCGGTCGTGCAGATCACGGTGGCGAAGCGCCCCGACAACGTCCTCTGCCTCAGCCCGTTCGGGCCCTGCCAGGAGGGCGGCCCCGGCCACAACCCGAACGAGGGCGGCCCCGGCGCGAACTGGCCCGGCGGCGAGCAGACGCTCGTCAACGTGCCCGACGTCCGGTTCAAGGACGTCCGGGACGCCCGCGAGGAGCTGCATCGGGCCGGCTTCAAGGTGCGGGTCCGCGACGTGGCGCGGTCGGGCCGCGTGTTCGCCCAGCACCCGATGGGCCAGGCCCCGTCCGGCAGCCACATCACGCTCTGGCACTGAGCCGCCCGCCCGGGCCGGGCGCGTGGGCCGCCGCCCCGCCCCGGCCGGGCCCCGCGGCGCGCGAGCCGTACGGCCCGGCCCGCGAGATCGCCGCGCCGATGGTGCAGGCCCGGTACGCGGTCAGGTGCGCAGCTCCGGCTCGGTGGCCGCGATCCGGGCCGCGAGCCGCTCCAGCAACGGCCCGGCATGGGCGATGCAGACGTCCGGGTCGGGCTCCAGGTCGGTGAGCGCGTACGCGGCGCGGATGCCCGCCGCGCGGAGCCGGTCGTCGTCGAGCGTGCGCCGCCCGCAGACCGCGATCACCGGCACGCCGCGCCGCCCGGCCGCCTCGGCCACGCCCGCCGGGGCCTTGCCGCGCAGCGTCTGCTCGTCCAGCGACCCCTCCCCGGTGATCACCAGGCGGGCGCCGTCGAGCAGCGCGTCGAAGCCGAGCACGCCGAGCAGGTAGCGGATTCCGGGCTCGATCCGCGCCCCCAGGAACGCCATCGCGGCGAACCCCACGCCCCCGGCGGCCCCCGCCCCGGGCCGCTCCGCGTACGGGACGCCGTCCCCCTCGCCCACCGTGCGCGCGGCGACGCGGGCGAACCGGCTCAGCCCCTCCTCGAGCACGGCGACGTCGGCCGGGGAGGCGCCCTTCTGCGGGCCGTACACCGCGGCCGCGCCGTGCGGGCCGAGCAGCGGGTTGTCCACGTCGCTCGCCACCACCACCTCGGCGCCGGCCCGCAGCCCGGAGACGTCGATCCGGGCGAGCCGGCGCAGCGCGGCCCCGCCCGGGGGCAGGTCCCGGCCCGCCTCGTCGAGCAGCCGGACGCCGAGGGCCTGGAGCATGCCCGCGCCGCCGTCGGTGCACGCGCTGCCGCCCAAGCCGAGCACGATCCGGCGGGCGCCGCGGCGCAGCGCGTGGCCGATGAGCACGCCGGTGCCGTGGCTGGAGGCGGTGAGCGGGGCCGGCCCGGCGGGCAGCCGGCGCAGCCCGGACGCCTCGGCGAGCTCGATCACGGCCACCGGGCCGTCGCCGTCCGGCGCGGCGGGCCGCCACGCGTACGCGGCGGTCACCGGCTCGCCGGTCGGGCCCGGCACCTCCACCCGAACCCGGGTGAGGCCGCGGCTCACCACGGCGTCCACGGTGCCGTCCCCACCGTCGGCCACCGGCACCGCGACGGTGCGGACGCGCGGCCCCAGCCCGGCGGCGACGTGCTCGGCCACCTCGGCCGCGGTGAGCGACCCCTTGAACTTGTCGGAGGCGATGACGACGTGCCCGCCCGCCCGGCCGTGACCGGTCACCGCGGGTCCCCGGCGGCGGCGAGCCGTACCGCGGTCCACTCCCCCATCAGGCGCTCCTTCGCGTCGGCGTTCCCGGCCCAGGTCAGGGTACGGCCTGCCGCCGCGGCCGGGAAACGGCCGGCGACCACGCCGGGCGGTGCGCCGGTTCCGGCCACCGCCGGCGATGCCGGTAGCGTGGAGGCGCGGGGGAACGCCCCGCGGCGGCCCGCCGGGCGCGGGCCGGAACGGTCGAGGTGAGGGACACGATGGCGGAGAGGTCCACGCCGATCGGCGGGCATGTCTTCGTGGCGGGCGGCCTGGCGAAGGGCGGCCTGGCCTACGCGGCCGAGATCGGCGCCGAGGTGATCCAGGTGTTCGTGAGCAACCCGCGCGGCTGGGCGCTGCCCGCGGGCGACCCGGCGCAGGACGCGCGGCTGCGCGAGTCCGGCATGCCGGTCTTCGTGCACGCGTCGTACCTCGTCAACCTCGGCTCCCCCACCCCGGAGACGCTGCGGAACTCGGTGGAGTCGCTGCGGCACGCGCTGCGCCGCGGCGCCGAGATCGGCGCCCGGGGCGTGGTGGTGCACACCGGCTCGGCGGTGACCCAGTCCCACGAGCAGGCGCTGCGCCAGGTGCGCGAGCACCTGCTCCCGCTGCTCGACGAGATCCCCGAGGACGGGCCCGACCTGCTGCTGGAGTCGATGGCCGGGCAGGGCCGCATGCTGTGCGCCACCGTGCAGGACCTCGAGCCGTACCTCGCCGCGCTCGACTTCCACCCGCGGGCGAACGTGTGCCTCGACACCTGCCACGTGTTCGCCGCGGGCCACGACCTCGCCGCCCCCGGCGGGGTGGCCGAGACCCTCGACGCCCTCGACCGGGTGGCGCCCGGGCGGCTCAAGCTCATCCACGCGAACGACTCCAAGGACCCGTGCGGATCCCGCCGGGACCGGCACGAGAACATCGGCGCGGGGCACATCGGAGCGCAGGCGTTCGCCGAGCTGATGCGGCACCCGGTGGCCGCGGGCGTGCCGCTGTGCATCGAGACCCCGGGCAAGGGCGAGAAGCATCGCGAGGACATCGAGCTGCTGAAGAAGCTGCGGGACAGCGCCTGAGACAGCGCCTCACGAGAGCGCCCGACCGGCGAGGGGAGCGTCCGGCGTGGCGGGTGGGCGCCCGCCGATGCGCCCGCCCCCGAATGGCGTATCGCTCGGGCCCCTGGTGGGGCGTCGCCCACGCCGCCACGCCGTGGCCGGCGGGCCCTTCGTCCCCCCGGCGAGGGCCCGCCGGCCGGTGCTCCGCCGCCGTCGCCGCCCGCACCCCTCCCCGGACGACGCGGCGGCGGAGATCACCGTGTGAACCGTCCCGGTGCTGCGTCTTCCCCCCCGTTCACCGGGCCGGTTCCGCTCCGACGTGAACGACTCTACGAGCCGCCTCGGGTAACAGGTAGATCTCGACCCCGGCCACTCGATAAACGGTGTGTAACCGTCGGTGTACGGAGCGTATCAGTCCGGTGAGTGGTCGGTTCCGCGCGACGAGCGGTCCAGCAGGTGGTGCGCGAGCCGCTCGGGCAGGTGCATGCGCGCCATCATCTCCGCCTCCCCGGGCGGCACCCGGCGCGGCGTCGCCGCGGACACGGCGAGCATGACGGCGAACGCCACCGGGACGGCGACGAGCGCCGGGTAGCGGCCCGCCGCGCCGACCGCCTCCGGGGCACAGGCGGCGAGGCCGGCGAGCACGGCGACCGCGCCGCCCCCGGCGAGCATGCCGGCCACCGCGCCGGTCGTGGACAGCCCGCGCCACCAGATGCCGAGCACGAGCAGCGGGCACAGCGTGGCCGCGGCGATGGTGAGGCCGAGCAGCACGAGGGCGAGCGAGTTCGCGTGCGGGACGAGCCGCAGCAGGGCGAGCGCGACCGCGAGCAGCCCGGCCACGGTGACCCGCAGGCCGCCCACGCCGCCGCCGAGCACCCGCGAGGAGATCGTGCCCCCGACCGTGACCACGACCCCGCACGAGGTGGCGAGGAACGCCGCGAACGCCCCGGTGGCGAGCAGGCCGGTGAGCACCTCGCCCGGCACGCCGGGCAGCATCCGCAGCGGCAGCAGCAGCATCATCCGGTCGGCCGGGGCGCCCGGGGCGTACAGCCCGCCGAGCACGCCGTACACCGGGGGCAGCAGGTAGAACAGGCCGAGCATGCCGAGCACGGCGACCACGGTGCGCCGGGCCGACCAGCCGTCCGGGTTGGCGTAGAAGCGCACCGTGACGTGCGGCAGCCCCATCGTGCCGAGCGCCGAGGCGAGCACGACCGCGAGCACCCCGGGCGGCGACAGGTCCCCCGCGGCCGGGCCGAGCGCGCCACGGGCCTCCCCCGGCCCGTACGGCGAGGCGAACGCGGCGGGCAGGTCCGCGACGGGCGGCGCGGCGAGCCCGGTGAGCCAGGCGACGGCGAGCGCGAGCGCACCCGCCCCGAGCACGGCGAGCATCACCCAGAACTGCACCGCCTGCACGTTCGTCGTGCTCCCGGCGATCGCGACCACGGCGACCACGACGGCGAGCGCGCAGCCGCCCACCCACGGGGGCACGCCGCACAGCACGTTGAGCACGGCCCCGCCCGCGTGGATCTGCGCCATCAGGTAGACCACGCCGATCAGCAGCACCACGCCGGTGACCACCCGGCCCGCCGCGGCCGAGCCGAGCCGCCAGCGGGCGAAGTCGCACAGCGTGTAGGCGCCCGAGCGGCGCAGCGGCGCCACCACGAGGGTGAGCAGCACCACGTACCCGACGACGACGCCGACCGGGTACCACAGCAGGGGCGCGCCGTGCCCGGCGATGAGCCCCGCCAGGCCGAGGAACGCCGCGGCCGAGGTGAAACCGGCCCCCACCGCGGAGGCGTTCCACCAGGGCGCGACGGCGCGCGCCGCGGTGTAGAAGTCGGACTTCGTGACGTACCTGCGGGACGGTGGCACCCCGGCGATCGCCGAGACGAGCAGGAGCACGGCCACCCCCAGGACGGAGGTGACGACGGCGGTCATGCCGATCCGCGCCCCGGCGGCCGGACCGGACCGTTGCCACCCGCCCCGGTCCGGCGGCGGACCGCGCGCACCAGGTCCCGTTCCGCCTGCTCGGCCGCGCGGACGTGGCGCAGCGCGACCACGAGCCAGGCCGGCTGCACCCCGGCGGTGAGCACCAGCCAGCCGAACGGCACGCCGCCGAGCGCGGCCGCCCCGGCGGCGGGCGCGAGGGCGAACGCCCCGAGCAGCAGGCCGAGCCCGGCGCCGACCACGGCGAGGGTGCGCAGCGCGTGCCGCCGCTGCACCGCGACGAGCGCGGCCACGCTCCCCCACACCGGGTCCTCACCGGCGCGCAGCGCCGCGGCGCGGGCGGTCATGGGCGCGGTCCCGTACGGCGGCGCAGCGGGGAGCCGCCGAGGCTCGCCTGGCCGATGAGCTGTTCCCGCACCTGGCGGCTGTGCCGGCGGCTCACCGGCACGGTGTGCTCGCCCACCTTGAGCACGATGCGCCCGGCCTCCAGGTAGAGCTCCTTGACGTGCCGGGTGGAGACCAGGGTGCTGCGGTGCACCCGGATGAAGCCGAAGTCGGCCCACTGGCGCTCGAGCGTGGCCAGCGAGGCCCGCACCAGGTAGTTGTCCGTCGCGGTGTGCAGGCGCACGTAGTCGCCCTGCGCCTCGGCGAACAGCACCTCGGGCAGCGCGACGAACCGGGTGTGCCCGCCGAGCTCGACCGGGATGACCTCCTCGGCGTCCGGCTCGGCCGCCCTGCCGACGGCGATGGACAGGCGGCGCACCGCCTCCGCCAGGCGCGCCGAGCGCACCGGCTTGAGCAGGTAGTCGACGGCCTCGAGCTCGAACGCCTTCACCGCCCACTCCTCGTGGGCGGTGACGAACACCAGGCGGGGCGGGTCGGGGAACCCGCCGATGAGGCGGCCGAGCTCGAGCCCGCTGAGCCCCGGCATGCGGATGTCGAGGAAGATCCCGTCGAGCCGCTCCCCTCTGCCGATCATCTCGACCATGTCGCGAAGCGCGGTGGCGCCGTCGGATGCGGTGGCGACGTGCTCCACCCGCGCGTCCTCGCGCAGCAGGTAGGCCAGCTCGTCCAGGGCGGGAACCTCATCGTCGATGGCCAGGACACGCAGCATGCCCCCACGTTGCCGCCCCGGATCCCGTTCGCGCAACCGAAACGCCAGCGGAACGTAAAAAAGTGACTACGCTCCGCTATGCTTGTCCCAGTTTTTCGGTACGCGGAGCCGTACCTTGGTCCCCTGGCCGGGGGCGCTCTCCACGACGAGCCCGTACTCGGGGCCGTAGATCTGCCGCAGGCGGCGGTCGACGTTGGTGAGCCCCACGCCGCCGGAGCCCGTGCGGCGGCCCTCGAGCAGCGCCTTCACCTGCTCCGGGTCCATGCCGACGCCGTCGTCCTCGATGGTGATGTGCGCCTCCGGCCCGGCGTCCCGCACCACCACGCGCACCTCGCCGGCGCCGTCGGTGGCGCGCAGGCCGTGCTTGATCGCGTTCTCCACGATCGGCTGCAGGCAGAGAAAGGGCACCGGGACCGGCAGCACCTCCGGCGGGACCCGGACGCTGAACCGCAGCCGGTCGCCGAACCGGGCGCGCTCCAGCAGCAGGTAGCGGTCGACGCAGCCGAGCTCGTCGGCGAGCGTGGTGAACCGGCGGGCGCGGCGCAGCGCGTACCGGGCGAAGTCGGCGAAGTCGAGCAGCAGCTCGCGGGCCCGGGTCGGGTCGGTGCGCACGAACGAGGCGATCGCGGTGAGCGAGTTGTACACGAAGTGCGGCGAGATCTGCGCGGTGAGCGCCTGGAACTCGGCCTCGGCCACCCGGCGGCGGCACTCGTCGAGCTCGGCGAGCTCGAGCTGCCCGGACACCCAGCGGCCCAGCTCGTCGGCGGTGCGCAGCAGGGCGGCGTCGGCGTGCGCGTCGTAGGCGGCGAGCGCCCCCACCACCCGGCCGCCGACGGTGAGCGGCACGACCACGGCGGCGCGCAGCGGGCAGCCGGGCGCGCCGCAGCCCGCCTCGTCGCGGGTGACGATGTGGGCGCGGCCTCCGGCGAGCACGCCGCGCACGTGGCCGAGCACCGCGTCCTCCGGCGGCTGGGCCCAGCCGCGGCGCGGGGCGCGGCGGTGGCCGGATCCGCGCCCGGGGCCGCCGCGCCGCCCCGGCTCCGCGCCCCGGCCCCGGCCGGCGTGCCGCGGTCCCCCGCGCGGGCGGCCGGCCGCGCCGGTCCGGGCGTCGTGGCCGCGCCCGGCGGCGGGCGGCGGGGACACCTCGATCCGGCCGCCGCGGTACTCCCAGCGCGCCGTCTCCCGCGGCACGGGCGGGCCGATCGGACGGGCGGCCGGATGGGCCCCGGCCCGGTGCCCGGCGCACCGGTCCGTGCCGAGGTCGTGCCCGGCCGGGCCCGCCTCGGCGGGCAGGGGGGTGACGTGGTCGTGGTCGCCCGCGGAGTCCCAGGCGAGCACCCGGTCGGTGGAGACGATCGCCAGGCCGCTCGTGCCCAGCAGCAGGCGCAGGTGCCGTACCGCCTTCGCCGCGGACTCCGCGGACAGGCCGGTGCGCAGGTGCCGCGCGGCGAGCCCGGTGAGCGGGAGGGTGAAGTAGGCGGCGCCCCGGGGCGGCTCGCCGACGGGATCACCCCGGCCGGCCGTGTGCAGCAAGGCGACGCCGTACCCCAGCAGTGCGGCGGCGGCACACACGAGGACCCACCACGCCGTCGACATGCCCCTCACGGTAATCAACACGCAGCGCCACCGCAGGTAAACGGACGGTTATCCGCATTGCGGATCCGCGGTCGCGGCCACGGCCGTACGGCGGGCGGTGGCGGCGGCCGCGCGGGGCGCGGCGCGCCGTGGGTCAGGGCGGGCCTTCGCCGGGTTCCTCCTGGTAGGAGTAGCGCTGCTCGCGCCAGGGGTCGCCGATGTTGTGGTAGCCGCGCTCCTCCCAGAAGCCGCGGCGGTCCTCGACCAGGTACTCGATGCCGCGCACCCACTTCACGCTCTTCCACGCGTACAGGTGCGGGACGACCAGCCGCACCGGGTGGCCGCGCTCCGGGGTAAGGGGCTGGTGGTCGAGCTCGGTGGCGAACAGCGTCTGGGGCGAGGTGAAGTCGGACATGCGCAGGTTGGCGCTGTAGCCGTACTCCGCCCAGATCATCACGTGCCGCACCTCGGGCGCGGGCGGCACCAGCTCGAGCAGGGTGGTGGCGGGCACGCCGGTCCACACGTTGTCGAGGACGGAGAACCGCGTGACGCAGTGGAAGTCCGCGACCACGGTCACGCGGGGCAGCGCGCGGAACTCGGGCCAGGTCAGCTTGGTCTCCGTGCCCGACGCCGTGGCGCCGAACACCATGAGGCTCCAGCGTTCCGGGCGAAACGGCGGGACCCTCCCGTAGTGCACCACCGGACGGCCGCGCGGGATGTGCTGGCCCGGGGGCAGACGCCGCTCCACCTCCATCTCATCCGGCACGATCGCCATACTGCCATCGCCGTGACGGCCGCCCGGCACCGCCCCCTGGGTTCGGTTGCGCTACTATTTCGGCGATGCGTACCGCGTTCGAGTTTTGGTATGGCGACGGACCCGAGGGTCGGACCGTTCGCCATCAGACGCTGCGCTGACACCAGACGGACGAAGGGCCCCGGGTCGATCGACCCGGGGCCCTTCGTCTTTGTCCGGACTATCCCCGACAACGCGTATATACCGAGCAGGAAGGCAGAGATGGTCATCGTCATGGCCCCGGAGGCCACCCAGGACGACGTCGACGCGATCGTGGAGCTGGTCGGCACCGCCGGCGGCGAGGCGTTCGTCAGCCGCGGCGTGAGCCGTACCATCATCGGGCTCGTCGGCGACATCGAGCAGTTCTCCTCGCTGAACCTGGGCGGAATGCGGGGCGTCGCCGACGTGATGCGCGTGTCCACGCCGTACAAGCTGGTCTCCCGGGACAACCACCCGGAGCGGTCGACGGTCTGGGTGGGCGGGGTGCCGATCGGCCCCGGGTACATGACCCTGATCGCCGGGCCATGCGCCGTGGAGACGCCCGAGCAGACGCTCAAGGCCGCGCGGATGGCGAAGGCGGCCGGGGCGTCGCTGCTGCGCGGCGGCGCGTTCAAGCCCCGCACCTCTCCGTACGCCTTCCAGGGGCTCGGCGAGCAGGGGCTGCAAATCCTCGCCGAGGTCCGGGCCGAGACCGGGCTGCCCGTGGTCACCGAGGTGGTGGACGCCCACGACGTCGAGCTGGTCGCCTCGTACGCGGACATGCTGCAGGTCGGCACCCGTAACGCGCAGAACTTCGCGCTGCTGCAGGCGGTCGGCGCGGCGGGCAAGCCGGTGCTGCTCAAGCGCGGCATGAGCAGCACGATCGAGGAGTGGCTCATGGCCGCCGAGTACATCGCCCAGCGGGGCAACCTCGACATCGTGCTGTGCGAGCGCGGCATCCGCACGTTCGAGAAGGCCACCCGCAACACCCTCGACGTCTCGGCGGTGCCGGTGGCCCAGCGGCTCTCCCACCTGCCGGTGGTGATCGACCCCTCGCACTCCGGCGGCCGCCGCGACCTGGTGCTGCCGCTCACCCGCGCGGCGATCGCGGCCGGCGCGGACGGCGTGATCGTCGACGTGCACCCCAACCCCGAGCAGGCGCTCGTCGACGGGCCCCAGGCGCTGGTCGAGGAGGACGTGGCCGAGCTCGCCCGGGTGGTCCGGGAGTTCCCGCCGCTGCTCGGCCGTACCCTCACCCCGGCCCTGGAGGCGGCCGAGCGCGCCGGCGAGGCCGCCGAGTCCGCCCCCGTGGCCTGATCCCCGGCCGTGCGGGCGGTGCTCCGGCGCCGCCCGCGCGACCGCGGTTTCAACCGCCCGCGGCCACCGGTCCGTCACGGTGTACGGCCGGCGGCCGCGGGGCCGTGCTCAGGCGTCCTCCTGCCAGGTGAGGATGCGTCCCTTCGTACCGCCGGACCTGGCGAACTCGCCGGGGAAGACGCGCAGCCGCCACGGGACCAGGCGCATCACGCCCCACGCGGGCGAGTCGGGGCCGTCCGCCCACTGCGGGATGATCGCCGGGTCGTAGCCGAGCGGCGGCGGGGTCGACCTGAACCGCTCCCAGCCCTCGTGCCGGCTCTTCTCGTCGAGCAGCAGCTCGGCGCGGCACTCGGCGACGCAGGTGTCGTAGACCTCGAAGCCGTCCCAGTAGTTGCACGACACGTACGGGTTGTTCGCCAGGTGGGCCTTCTTCATCGGGGTCACGATGCTGCCGACCCAGCCCACCAGGTGCTCCCCGTCCCACTCCCACAGCGTGTGGACCATGCGGGCCCTGGGCCGCCCGCGCCGATCGACCGTGGTGAGCGTCGCGTAGATCATCCGGTTCGCCATCTCGACGAACGCCGGGGCCGTCTCCGCGAGGGTGTCCAGGGCCATATCGTTACCTCCACATCCGGTTACCACTCCAGTTGTAGTACTTTGACTGTAGTGGTTGCAACCCGTTTCTCCCAGGAGGACCGATGGGCCGGAATCCCGCGCGCCGGGCGGCGCTGCTCGACGCCGCCATCGAGGTCCTGGCCCGCGACGGGGCCAGAGGGCTCACCTTCCGCGCGGTGGACATGCAGGCGGGGGTGCCGGTCGGCACCGCGTCCAACTACTTCGCGAGCCGCGACGACCTGCTCGGCCAGGCCGGGCGGCACATCCACCACCGGCTGGCGGCCACGCCGCAGGAGGTCGACGACTTCTCCCGCGAGTTCGCCGACGCCGGGCCCTCCCGCGCCCTCGCCGAGCGCATGCTGCGCGCGCTGCTGCGCCGCATCGACGCGGACCGCGCCGCCTATCTCGCCCTGCTCGAGCTGCGCCTGGAGGCCACGCGCCGCCCGGGGCTGCGCGCCACGCTCACCGAGACCATCCGGGCGAGTCACGCGGCGAACATGCAGGCGTACCGCGACTTCGCGCTGCCCGGCACCCCGGTCACGGGCCTGCTGCTCTACTACGCGATGAGCGGCCTCATCGTCGAGCTGCTCACCCTGCCCGACGCGATCACCGACCTGCCCCCGGACGAGGTGATCTCCGCGCTGGTCACGCACCTCGTCCCGGAGGCCTGACCGGGCGGAACGCATGCCGGGGCGGCGCCCCTTCGCGGGCGCCGCCCCGGCACGGTGGGCGAGGTCAGTCCTCGAGCTTGTACTCCTGGACGCTGTCGGCGAGCCGTACGGCGAGCTCCTCGGCGTCGAGGCGCCGCTCGATCTGGCGGAGATCCTCGATCTTGGCGCGGGTCTCGGCCCGGCGCGGGGTGAGCAGGGTGCAGCAGTCCTCGTCGGGCAGCTCGGAGATCTCCAGGGTGCCGATGCGGCGGGCCTCGGCCATGATCTCGGTCTTGTCCATGCCGATCAGCGGGCGCAGGATCGGCAGGTCGACCGCGTCGTCGAGCGCGGTGATGTTCGCCAGGGTCTGCGACGACACCTGGCCGAGCGAGTCGCCGGTGATGAGCGCGGCGGCGTTGATGCGGTGCGCCATCTCCTCGGCGGTCTTGAGCATGAGCCGACGCTGCGCGACCACCTGCAGCCGGTCCGCGCCGGAGGCCTTGAGGGACTGCTGGGCCTTGCCGAACGGCACCACCCACAGCCGGGAGCCGCCCTGGAACCGGTCGAGCCTGCGGACGAGCGCGTACGCCTTGTAGATCGACTCCGACCCGGTGAACGGGATGCCGGAGAAGTGCAGGAAGTCGACGCGCAGGCCGCGGCGCATCATCCGGTACGCGGCGACCGGCGAGTCGATGCCGCCGGACATGAGCACGAGGGCGCGGCCGCTCATGCCGACGGGCAGCCCGCCCTGGCCGGGAAGCCCGTCGGTGAACACGAAGACCTCGTCCCGGTCGACCTCGATGTAGACGGTGAGGTCCGGCGCGCTCAGGTTGACCGGCAGGCCGTAGGTGTCCACGATCGCCGCGCCGACGAGGCGGTCGATCTCGTTCGAGCGCAGCGGGAAGCGCTTGTCCCGGCGCCGGGAGCGCACCGCGAACGAGGCGCCGCGCCGGACGTCCTCGCGGTCGGCGAGCAGCTCGACGGCCGCCTTGGTGACCGCGTCCGGCTCCTTCGGCACGCGCCAGGCGCGGTGCACCCAGACCAGGCCCATCACGTCGGTGACCCGGCGGGCAACCGCGTCGGCGGTCGCCGGATCGGTGCCCTCGGGGAGGTAGAGCACGAAGACGCCGTGGCGCCGGCGGATGTCGACCTTGAGGCCGAACTCGCGCAGCGCGGTCTTGATGTTGCCCTGCAGCCGCCGCTCGAACAGCTCCCGGTTCTTGCCCTTGAGAACCACCTCACCGAGCTTGAGCAGCACGCATGGCTCGCCGAGCGCCGACGTGATGGCAAGGGACATGGTCTCCTCCGGCCGTTGCGGTGAGGGAAATGAACGGGGCAGGGATCCGCCGGTCCGGCCGATCCCCGGTTGCCCCGGCGTGCCGGAAGCGGCATCCCCTCAATGTACCCAACCACCGCACCGCCCCTGGGCATCCGCGGTGCGCCCGCCCCGCCCCTGGGGAATCGCGGATCGGTCTTTCACCGGGGGAAGGCGGGCCGCGCGGCACCGGAAAACCGGATATGTTGCGACGCCGTCCCCGGGTTTCGGCAGGCATTCAACGATCTTTTCTGGGCACCCGTTCCACCGGCACACAAGGAGGCTTTCGAAGATCATTCACAACCGGCCCGCCGTGCCATTCCGTGGAACGGTCCAATCCCGGCGGTGATGTTCCTCACCACAACCGCACGCGACCGGGTGTGCGACGCCGCCGCCCGCCGGGCCGTACCCCCTGCGCCGGGCCCGCGGCCGGGCCGCAGAGGGCGACGCCGCAGGTCGGCGGCGACCCGCCCGATGCGGTACCGGGGCGCCCCGGCGCCCCGCGGGGGGTGTTGCCCCGGCACACCCCACCGCATAATCGAGAAATTCTCGTATCCACCGGGGAAGGGCGCAGACCATCCGCCGCTGTCATACTTCCTGTTGCTCCTCCCGACCCTGTTTCATCGGGTGAAAAGAGTTCGGCCATGCATCACATCAACCACTTCTCCCAAGGGTTGATCACGCCCTTGCTCGGATATGCCATGTCCGTCGTCGGCTCCCTGCTGGGATTGCTGTTCGCGGCGCGGGCCCGCAGCACCGAAGGGGCCGCGCGGGTGCGCCGGCTCGCCGGCTCCGCGCTCGCCCTCGGCGGCACCGGCATCTGGGTGATGCACTTCATCGCGATGATGGGCTTCTCGGTGAGCGGGGCCACGATCCGTTACGACGTCATGCTCACCGCGGCCTCGGCCGTCGTGGCGGTCGTGGTCGTCGGCGCCGGGCTGCTGCTCGTCTCGTACGGCGGGACCCGTCCGGCCCCGCTGCTCGGCGGCGGCCTGCTCACCGGCTGCGGCGTCGCGTCGATGCACTACCTGGGCATGGCCGCGATGAACACCACGGTGAGGCTCTCCTACGACCCGGTCACCGTCGTGCTGTCGGTGGTGATCGCGGTCGCGGCGGCCACGGTCGCGCTGTGGTTCAGCCTGCGGGTGCGCGGGAGGCTGCTCACGCTCGGCGCGGCGCTGCTCATGGGCGTCGCCGTGACCGGCATGCACTACACCGGCATGTTCGCGATGAGCGTCACCGGGACCGGGTCCTCCGAGCCGCCGCCGGGCGCGGCCCCGATCGACTTCCTGGTCCCGCTGCTGGTCGGGATCAGCCTGCTCACCATCGGCCTGCTCATGGCCGTGATGCTCTCGCCATCGGAGAAGGAGCTGCGCAGCGAGGCCGAGCTGCTCGCGCGCATCGAGCGGCGCCGGGAGCAGGAGGACCCGCCGCCGGCGACCGGGGGCCGGCACCGCGGCCCCGCGGTACGGCACGGCGGGCCGCAGCCGCAGCGGCGGGCCGGCCGTACCCCGGCGTCCGGGCCCGGGTGGCCCGGGAACGGCGGCCCGGGTGCCGCCGGGCCGGACGACCGGCCGTCGCTGTTCGATCCCCGGTCCCGTCCCTGACCCGGGCCGGCCGGCACCGGCGTGGTGACGCCGGCAGGCCGTTCACGCACCGACCCGGCGCCGGCACGGGGCCGGACGCCGGGTCGGTCACGCGTGGTGCACCGCGGCCGGATCAGCCGAAGAAGACCTCGGCCTCCTCGTAACGCTCCACCGGGACGAGCTTGAGCTGGTCGACCGCCTCCTCGAGGCCTACGCGGACGATCTCGGTGCCGCGCAGCGCGACCATCTTGCCGAAGTCGCCGTCCTGCACCGCGTCGATCGCGTGCAGGCCGAACCGGGTGGCGAGCACGCGGTCGAAGGCGCTCGGGGTGCCACCGCGCTGGATGTGGCCGAGCACGGTGGTGCGGGCCTCCTTGCCGGTGCGCTTCTCGATCTCCTTGGCGAGTTGCTCGCCGATGCCGCCGAGGCGGACGTGGCCGAACGCGTCGAGCTCGTTGCTCTGCAGCGCCATCTGGCCCTCGATCGGGTGCGCGCCCTCGGCGACGACGATGATCGGGGCGTAGCGGGTCTTGAACCGGCTCTCGACATAGGCGCAGACCTTGTCGATGTCGAACGGCTTCTCCGGGATGAGGATGACGTTCGCGCCCGCGGCCATACCGGCGTGCAGCGCGATCCAGCCCGCGTGCCGGCCCATGACCTCGCAGATCAGCGCCCGGTGGTGGGACTCGGCGGTGGTGTGCAGCCGGTCGATCGCCTCGGTGGCGATGTTCACCGCGGTGTCGAAGCCGAAGGTGTAATCGGTGGCGTTGAGGTCGTTGTCGATCGTCTTCGGCACGCCGACGACCTTCACGCCGCTCTCGAACAGCTTGCGCGCCACACCGAGGGTGTCCTCGCCGCCGATCGCGATGAGGGCGTCGACGCCGTTCTTCTCCAGGTTCTCCTTGATCCGCTCGACGCCGTTCTCGATCTTCATCGGGTTCGTCCGGGACGAGCCGAGAATGGTGCCGCCACGGGGCAGGATGCCGCGGACCGCCTCGATGTCGAGCGGCATCGTGTCGTTCTCCAGCGGACCGCGCCAGCCGTCGCGGAACCCGACGAACTCGTGGCCGTACACGCTGATCCCCTTACGGACCACGGCCCGGATCACTGCGTTGAGACCGGGGCAGTCGCCGCCCCCGGTGAGCACACCTATGCGCATTGCGGGTTCCTCCCGATGGATCTCACAGATCGGTTCTGTTGGTCACGGCGGTCCATCCCGCCGGCCGACGCCTGGTCCGGCACGTCCCCCACACGCTGCCCGGCAGCGGGCAGGCGACACGGACGGACAACGCTACCGAATTGTGCCCTACACCAGGGGATTGGTCTAGACCAAACGGTGACACGACGAGAATCAGGACTTTATACTTGACTGAGTCAACGAATTAGTTGAGGTGGGCAGTGGATCAAGTCGCCGCCATCCGTGCCTTCAACCGCTTCTACACCCGGCACCTCGGGGTCCTGTCCGCCGGGCTGCTGGACACCCCCTACTCCCTCACCGAGGCCAGGATCCTGTTCGAGATCGGGCTGCGGGACGCCTGCGAGACCGGCGAGCTGCGCCGGATGCTCGGCCTCGACGCCGGATACCTCAGCCGCATCCTGTCCCGGTTCGAGGCCGACGGCCTGGTCACCCGGGAGCGCTCCGCCACCGACGGCCGCCGGCAGATCATCCGGCTCACCGACGCGGGGCGTGCCGCCCGCGCCATGCTCGACGAGCGCGCCGCCGCGCAGATCCGCGCCTTCCTCGACCCGCTTCCGGAGGAGGAGCGGCGGCGGCTCGTCGCGGCGATGGGGACGATCCGGGATATCCTCGAGGGCGCCCGCCCGGCCGGGCCGTACCTGCTCCGTCCGCCCCGGCCCGGCGACCTCGGCTGGGTGGTGTACCGGCACGGCGCGCTCTACCACGACGAGTACGGGTGGGACGAGACCTTCGAGCGACTCGTCCTCGGCATCGTGAACGACTACGTCGCCGCCCAGGGCGACAAGGGCCAGGCGGGCTGGGTCGCCGAGCTGGACGGCGAGCCGGTCGGGTTCATCGCCTGCATGCGCCAGGACGCCCGGACCGCGCAGCTGCGGCTGCTCCTCGTCGAGCCCTCCGCGCGGGGCATGGGCATCGGCTCCCGGCTGGTGGACGAGTGCCTGCGCTTCGCGCGCACCGCGGGCTACTCGCGCATCACGCTCATGACCTACGACGTGCTCGCCGACGCCCGGCGCATCTACCGGCGCGCGGGCTTCGAGCTGGAGAGCGAGACGCCGGAGCGCGCGTTCGGCAAGGACATGGTCCGCCAGACGTGGTCCCGCGACCTGTGACGCCGGTACGGCCACCGCCGCCGCGGGTGACCGCGCCGGGCCACCCGCGGCGACGCCGGCGTCAGGGGCGGGCCGCCGCCTCCGGGCGCGGGTCCGGGACGGGCGCCGCCGCGGGCTCGGGCCGCAGGCCGGACAGCCGGCGCAGCGGCCCGGGGGCCCACCAGTTGGCCCGGCCCGCCAGGCGCATCGCCGCGGGCACCAGGATCGCGCGGATCACCGTGGCGTCGACGAGCACCGCGACGGCCACGCCGACGCCGAGCATCTGCACGAAGACCACCTGCGCCGTGCCGTACGCCGCGAACGAGAGGGCGAGGATCCCGCCCGCGGCCGTGATCAGCGGCCCGCCGTGGCGCAGCCCGGCGGCGACGGCGGTCTCGGTGTCGCCGGTGCGCCGGTACTCCTCGGTGATCCGGGACAGCAGGAACACCTCGTAGTCCATGGACAGGCCGTAGGCGACGCAGAGCATCAGGATCGGGATGCTCGGGTCGACGCTGCCGGTCGGCGTGAACCCCAGCACTCCCGACAGGTTGCCCTCCTGGTAGACCCACACGATGACGCCGAACATCACCGCCAGGCTGAGCGCGTTGAGCACCGCCGCCTTCAGCGGGATCAGCAGGCTGCCGGTGAGCCGGAACAGCACGGCGAAGGTGACCGCGAACATCAGGCCGAGCGCCCACGGCAGCCGGTCCACCACCGAGGCCCGGTAGTCGGCGAGCTCGGCCGGATAGCCGCCGACCAGGACCGGGAACGGCGCGGGCTGGGCGCGCACCCGGTCGACCAGCCGGACCGGATCGGCGGCCATCGCCTCGGCCGACGGGACCACCGACAGCCAGGTCCCCTCGCCGCCGTCGCGGGGCCGGAACCGGCCGACATCGCCGTCGCCGACCCGGGCCCCGCCGGCGTAGGAGCCCGCGGCCGAGTCGACCTGCGCGACGCCGGGCAGCCGGGACAGCGCCGCCGCGTACCCGGCCACCGCGTCGCGGTCCACGGCCGCGCCGGGCGCGGAGACCACCTGCAGCGCGTCGGTCTCCTCGGCCGGGAAGGCGGCGCGGACGATCTCCTGGGTCTGCCGGGCGGGGGCGGAGGCGGGCAGGATGCGGTCGTCGGCCACCCCGAACCGCAGCCCGAGCACCGGCGAGGCGAGCAGCAGCAGGGCCGCGGCCGCGACGCCCCCGAAGGCGAGCGGCCGCCGCATCACCCGGGCGGCGAGGCCGGTCCAGAACCCGCCGCGCGCGACCGGCTCCGCGGCGTGTCCGCCGGCGTGGCCGCCCCGGGGCAGTACGGCACCGCCTGTCACGGCCAGCACCGCGGGCAGCACGACGAGCGACGCGACCACCCCGCCGACCACGACCGCGATCCCGGCGTAGGCGAACGAGCGCAGGAAGTCGAACGGCAGCACCAGCAGCACGGCGAGCGACGCGGCCACCGTGGCCCCGCTGAAGATCACCGTGTGCCCGGCGTGCTCCACCGCGCGGGCGACGGCCTCCTGCCGCTCGCGGCCGTGCCGTACCTCCTCGCGGAAGCGGGAGACCACGAACAGCGCGTGGTCGACGCCGAGGCCGAGCCCCATCGCCAGCGTGAGGTTGAGCGCGAACGTGGAGATGTCGGTGAACAGCAGCGGGATGCGGAGCAGCGCCAGCCCGATCACCATGGCGAACAGGCCCGCCGCGATCGGCAGCACGGCGGCGAGGATGCGGCGCAGGTAGAGCCAGAGCAGCAGGAAGACGAGCGGGAAGATGACCAGCTCGGCGCGGAGGAAGTCCTGCCGGGCCAGCGGCACGGTCTGGCGGAACACCTCCTCGCCGCCGCCCGCGCGCACCTCGATCGCGTGGTCGCCGCGGGTCACCTCGGGCAGCAGCGCGGGCAGGATCCGGGCCCGCACGTGGTCGGCGTCCCCGGGGATGCGGGCGAGGATCAGGGCGTGGCGGCCGTCGGTGCTGCGCAGCGTGGCCGGGGCGCCGCGGGTCCAGTACGAGGCCGCCTCGGCCACCCCCTCGAAGGCGGCCACCCGGGCGGTGAGCGCCCGGCCGGAGGCCGCGACCTGTGGGTCGTCCACGTCCCCGCGGCGGGCGGTGACCAGCAGGATCAGGTCGGCCCCGCCGGTGCCGAAGCGTTCGGCGAGCTGGGCGGCGGTGCGGTCCGACTCCGACCCGGGCGCCTCGAAGCGGGCGAGCGACAGCGCGCCCACGGTGCCCGCGGCGAGCACGCCCGCGACCACGGCGGCGACCAGCGAGCACAGCAGCACGAGGCGGCGCCGCCGCACCGCCCACCACCCGAGGCGGCGCAGCGGATGGCCCCGCCGGGTCCTGTTCTCCATGACTCCCCCGCGAAACTCGGTAAAGTACTCGTATTTGGTGGACCCAGAAATACAAGTAAACACTCGTGTTTGTCAACGGGGGTGGCGCATGCCCGAGCAGCGGCGGCCGGTGCGGCGGCAGGCCCGCGGGCTGAAACGCATGGAGGCGATCCTGGACGCGGCCGAGCAGGTGATCGAGGAGGTCGGGTACGCCGACGCCACGACGAACGCGATCGCCGCCCGGGCCGGGATCTCACCGGGGTCGCTCTACCAGTTCTTCCGCAACAAGGAGGAGATCCTCGACGGCCTGCTCGAGCGCTTCACCACCGGCCGCAAGCGGTTCTGGGACACCTACTTCACCCCGGAGACCGAGCGGCTGCCCCTGCCCGAGCTGGTCGACAAGGTGATCGACGCCGCCGTCGGGTTCAAGCGCGCCCACCCGGCCTACTGGTCCCTGCTGTACGGCTCGGCGATCGCCGACCGCCTGGCCGAGGCGTCGGCGCGGCTGCACGCCGACCTCGCCGGGCTGTTCGCCGAGGTGCTCGGCCGGCGCGCCCCGCACCTGCCCGCACAGCGCCGCCTCGCGATCGCCGGCATGGTGCTCGCCACGGTGACCGCGGTGATGCCGCGCATCGTCGAGGCCGACCCCGCCCGCGCCGGCGAGCTCACCGCCGAGCTGAAGGCCATGCTCACCGCCTACCTCACCGCGGCCCTGGCGCCCGGGCGGTGAGCAGGACGCACAAAGCCCGCCGGCCGAACCGGCCGACGGGCTTGCCGATACGAGAGGGCGCGCGACCTCAGCCGCGGCCGATGCGCCCGAACGGGCCGCTCACCGCGTAGGTGACGCCGCCGGTGCCGGACGCCGGCCCCGCGGCCCCGCGCTGCGAGGAGAAGTAGAGGTGCCGGCCGTCCGGCGAGAACGCCAGGCCGGTGATGGCCGAGGAGTCGTGGCCGGTGACCCGGAGGAACGGCGCGGCGGTGCCGTCGGCGGTCAGCACGTCGATGGTCATGCCGTCGCCCGCCACGAACAGCTCACCCGTGTCGCCGACCAGGGCCGGGATGAGCGACGCGGCGTCGGAGGTGGCCTCGAGGCGGTGGTGCACCGCGTCGTACGACCACACCAGCCCGTCGGCGGTGACGAACCGGCACACGCCGTCCGCGAAGTGGCAGCCGGCGGGGCGCTCGAACCGCCGGGCGCCGGGCACCTGGCTGCGCACCGGTTCGATCAGGCCGGCCGGGTTGGGCACCCGCCGCCAGACGATCGGCCCGGCCCCGGCGGGGGCGGTGACGAGGACCTCCAGCGTCCCGGAGGTCAGGTCGCCCCACTCGTCAGGGACGAACCGGTAGAAGCAGCCGTCCGGCTCGTCCTCGGTGAGGTACACGACCCGGCGGTCCGGGTCGCACGCCAGGCTCGAGTGGGTGAGCCGCCCCATGGACAGGCGGGGCATCGCCGCCGCCGTGCCGTACGGGTCGCATTCGAAGATCCGGCCGCCGGGGATCGCCTCGCCGGACAACCAGGTGTGCCAGGGCGTGGCGCAGCCCACGCCGTTGAAGCTGGTGCCGGAGAGGATGCGGTAGGCGCCGCGCGCCGTCCCGTCGGGCGCGAAGCGGATCGCGGTGACCCCGCCGAGCAGCGAGGTCTCCGAGTTGGAGACGTAGATCCACTCGTCGCCGTCGGGGAAGCAGGCGCCGCCGTCGGGCGCCGAATGCCACACCACGCCCGCGGTCTTGTACCCCGAGCGCGCGATCACCCGTACGGTGAACCCCTCGGGTACGGCGATGCCGTTCTCGTCGGGGGCGCGCAGCGGGCCGTAGGGGCCGTTGCGGGAGTGCGGGCGGGCGGCGGCGAGCACCGCTCGCCACAGCGGGCCATCGGCCGCGGTGTGCCGGATGGCGGAGGCGGTCGCGCGTCTCCCGCCGGGCGGCGCAGCGAGCGCCCCCGGCCGGGCTGAACTGCTGCGGGACATGCTCTCTCCCCCAGAGCACTCGGCGACGGACGCCGGCCGGATCGGGCGTCCAGACACACGCTACGCCTGTGCTCCGGCACCATGGGGGATTTCGGGTGAACGATGCGTGTTTCTTGCACCCTGCTCCGCCGCACCGCCCGGCCGGGTGCGGGGTGAGGGGCGTCCCGCGGCGCCCCGCCCCGCATCCCGCGTACGCTCCGTGCCGGGCGGATGCCGGTGGGTGAAGGGCGCGTCACCTCGCAGCGTCACCTCGCAGCGTCACCTCAAGATGGCCCGGTCAGCGCTGGGCCTGCATCATCCAGTGCTGCTGCTCGAGGTCCTGGGCGGCCTCGATGAGCAGGTCCTGGGTGACCGGGTCGGGCTGCTCGGTCCGGTCCACGCGCTCGCGCATGCGCCGTACGCAGCCCTCGAGGATGTCGGTGAACGCCTCGACGACCTGCGTGTCCTGGAGGTAACCGGCGTTGAGCTGCTTGAGCTGGGTCTCGCGGGCAACGGTGCCGCAGCGGCCGTCCGGGTTCACGCCGATGGCGATCGCCCGCTCGGCCACCCGGTCGGTGTGCTTGCGCGCCACGTCGACGATCTCGTCGAGCTGGAGGTGGAGCGAGCGGAAGTTGCGGCCCACGAGGTTCCAGTGCGCCTGCTTGGCGAGCAGCGACAGGTCGATGAGATCGATCAGCGCACCCTGCAGGCATTCGCCGACTATCTTGCGGTCGCTGTCGTTGAGGGGGCTGGTGATCGCCGACATGGGTCCTCCCGTGTTGGTCCTGGGCTTCGCCGCCGGATACCGGCCACCCGGCGGGTCCTCCGCCGCCTACCCGGGCGGTTCTCCGTTATGCGTCCGCCCGCGGAGCGCATCCTGACATTGACAGTGTCATAATGACAGTGTCATTGTTGGGGTATGAGCGAGACGTGGACGATCGGCGAGCTCGCCGAGCGGGCGGCGGCCGCCCTGGCCGGGGAGGCCGGGCAGGGCACCGGTGACGGCCGGATCCGCGCGGTGCCCAACGAGCGGCTGATCCGCTGGTACACCACGATCGGGCTGGTCGACCCGCCTCTCGCCCGCCGCGGCCGCGTCGCCCTGTACGGCCGGCGCCACCTGATGCAGCTGGTCGCGATCAAGCGGCGGCAGGCGGCGGGCCGCAGCATCGCCGAGATCCAGGCCGAGCTCGCCGGCGCCACCGACGCCGTGCTCGCCGACATCGCCCGCATCCCGCCGTCCGCCCTGGCGCCCGCGGCCCGCCCGGCCGCCGCCGTGCCCGGCGCGCCGGACGACCGGGCCGCCGGTGCGGCGCCGCGGCCCGTGACCACGCCGGGCGGCGATCCCGGCACACCGAACGGCCCGGCGGGCCGCCGCGACCGGTTCTGGGCGCGGCGCTCCCCCGCCGAGCCCGGCACCGGCCGGACCGGCGTACCGGCCGCGGCCGACGGGGGCGCGCCCGCACCGCCCGACGGTGTGGGGATCGCGCCCGCGCCCGCGTCTCCGCCGTTCCCCCCGGTGCTCCGCACGCCCGGGCCGGACGCCGTGCCGTACGGCGTGCCGGAGCCGGTGCCCGGGCTGCGGCTCGCGCCGGGGGTGACCCTGCTGCTCGACACGGCGGCGCGCCCGCCGGACCCGGACGACCTCGCCGCGATCGCGGCCGCCGCCCGGCCGCTGCTCGACGTGCTGCTGGCCCGCGGGCTCGTCGGCGGCCCTACCGAGGGGAGCCCCACGTGACCCGCCCCGGCCGCGGCCCGAGCCGCAACCGATACGTCACCGGCGCGCCCGGCGCCGGGCTCCGCCGTACCGAACCCGCCCAAGGGAGTTCTCATGAGCGTTACCGTCACACCGCTGCGGGGCCGCTGCGTCCCGTTCCCCGACGCCGGGCTCGGCGCGCTCGCCACCGCGCAGGGCAACCTGCCGCTGGAGAGCCTCGACGTCACCGCCGACGTGTCCGGCCTCGTCGCCGGGGTCGAGGTGGTGCAGGTCTTCCGCAACGCGTTCCCGGAGTCGCTGGAGGCCACCTACGTCTTCCCGCTGCCCGACCGGGCCGCGGTGACCGGCTTCCGCATGGAGGCCGACGGCCACGTGGTCGAGGGCGTGCTGCGCGAGCGCGGCGAGGCCCGCGCCGACTACGACCGCGCGCTCGCCGAGGGCCGGCGGGCCGCGATCGCCGAGGAGGAGCGGCCGGACGTGTTCACCGTCCGGGTCGGCAACATCGTGCCCGGCGAGCGGGTCACGGTACGGCTCACGCTCAGCCAGCCGCTCGCCTACGAGGACGGCGCGGCCGTCTTCCGGTTCCCGCTCGTGGTCGCCCCGCGGTACATCCCGGGCACCCCGCTCGACGGCACGCCGAGCGGCGCGGGCACCGCCCCGGACACCGACGCGGTGCCGGACGCCTCCCGCATCACCCCGCCGGTGCTGCTGCCCGGCTTCCCCAACCCGGTACGGCTGTCGCTCGCCGTGCACCTCGACCCGGCCGGGCTCGACCTGCGCGAGATCGAGTCCAGCCTGCACACCGTGGTGCGGGAGGGCGGGGACGGCGGCGCGCCGCTCACCCTGCGCCTGCAGCCGGGCGAGCGGCTCGACCGCGACTTCGTGCTGCGGCTGCGCCTGGCCGCCTCCACCTCCCTCGCCCTCGTCCCGGACGAGCCGGGCGACGGCAAGGCCGAGGCGGCGGAGGGCACCTTCACGCTCACCGTGGTGCCCCCGGCGGCCGAGGGCGTGCGCCCGCCCCGGGACGTGGTGCTGCTGCTCGACCGCTCGGGCAGCATGCACGGCTGGAAGATGGTCGCGGCGCGGCGCGCGGCGGCCCGCATCGTCGACTCGCTCACCGCGGACGACCGCTTCGCCGTGCTGTCGTTCGACCACGCGGTGGAGCGCCCGCCGGAGCTCGGCGAGGGCCTGGCGCCCGCGACCGACCGCAACCGCTTCCGCGCGGTCGAGCACCTCGCCCGGCTGGACGCCCGCGGCGGCACCGAGCTGCTGCGGCCGCTGGAGCAGGCGGCCGACCTGCTCGGCACCGCCGAGCCCGGGCGGGACCGGGTGCTCGTGCTCGTCACCGACGGCCAGGTCGGGAACGAGGGGCAGATCCTCGAGCGGGCGGGCGGCCGCCTGCGCGGCGTGCGGGTGCACACGGTCGGCGTCGACCGCGCGGTGAACGCGGGCTTCCTCGGCCGGCTCGCCGCGCTCGGCGCGGGCCGGTGCGAGCTGGTGGAGTCCGAGGACCGGCTGGACGCGGCGATGGAGCACATCCACCGCCGCATCGGCGGCCCGCTCGTCACCGACCTGGCGCTGCACGCCGAGGGCCTCGGCGTGCTCCCGGACACCGTGACCCGGCTCGGCTCGCTCTTCCCGGGCGTGCCACTCACCGTCAGCGGCCGGTACGCCGGCGCGGCGGGCGGCGCGGTGGTCGTCCGCGGCCGCACCGCCGACGGCGAGCCGTGGGAGCGGCGCGTGCCCGCGGTCGTGACCGGGGGCACGGCGGCCCGCGCGCTGTGGGCCCGCGCCCGGCTGCGCGACCTGGAGGACCGGTACGACGCCGGCGAGTGGGACCTGGAGCGGGAGATCGTCGAGACGTCGCTCCGGTTCGGCGTGCTGTGCCGGTTCACCGCGTTCGTCGCGGTCGACTCGCGGGTGGTCGGCGACGGCGGGCCCGGCCACCGGGTGATCCAGCCGGTCGAGCAGCCCAGCGGCTGGGAGCCGTCCGCCCCGCCGTCCCCGCTCGCCGCCGCGCCGATGGCGTTCACCGCGCCCGCCGGGCCGCCGATGGCCGCCGCGTACGGCGCCGCCCCGGCCGGCCCGCCGCCCGCCGGGCGGGGGGCGACCCGGGGGTTCTTCGCGGTGCGCCGCGCCCTCCCCGGCTCCGGGCTCGGTGGCGCGCCGATCGAGGTGGACTTCACGGCGCTCGCCGCCGAGGAGCTGGCCCGGCTGCGCGAGGCCGCCGGAGGCTCGCCGTACGAGCGGCGGATGCACCTCGCCGACCTCGCCAGCCGGCTGCGGGTCCTCGCCGAGCACCATGCCGAGCTGTCCGCCCTCGCCGCCGAGCTGGAGGCCGCGGAGGAGCCCGGTGCCGACCTCGACCGGCTCTGGCGGCGCGCCGAGGAGGTCCTCGCCCGCGTCGCGGGCGGGCGGCCGGCGAACCCCGACCTGCCGGGCGGCTCCGGCCGGCCCTTCTGGAAGCGCATGTGACCGCCGGGCCGCCGCCGCACCTCGCCCTGCGGCGGCGGCCCGCCGCGCAGGGGAAGGCTGCGCCGTGGCCGGTACGGCACCGCTCACCGGCGAGGGCGTTCCGCTCCCTCCGGCCGCTCCGCGGATACCACTGTCAATGGGACGCGAGTGAACATCCGTGACCGCCCGGCTCCGCGGCGGAGGCGGCCACGGGGGGCCTTGGCGATCTTCGCGGCGTGCGCCGGACCGGGTAACACGCTTGTCATGCCGGGTTGCTTCGGCTGCAACATCGCTGGGTTTCACTACCCGCTGACCCTGCACCGCCCCCACTTCACTGCGCGATCTTCCGCGGAGGTGGCCACCGTGGCCGAGGTGACCCTGGATGCCGACCGGCTGGGCATCCGCGGGCTCAACACGGCACTGCACGCCGTGCCCGCCGGGGCCCACGTCCGTGTGCTCAACCCGCGCGGGCGGCACAACCTGGCGGTCGGGCTGCGTGAGCGGGTGACGGTCGACATCGCCGGGCCGTGCGGCCACTACCTCGGCGGCCTCGGCGCGCGCGCGGAGATCACGGTGCGGGGTCCGGTGGGCCGCGGCGTGGGCGAGAACCTCATGTCCGGCGGCATCCGGGTCCGGGGGGATGCGGGGAGCGGCGCCGCCGCCGCGGCGCGGGGCGGCACCATCGCCATCTCGGGGGACTGCGACTCCGGCGCCGGGATCGCGCTGGCGGGCGGCACGCTCGCGATCGCCGGGAACGCCGGGCCGTACTGCGGCCGGGCCGCCCGGTCGGGGGTGATCCTCGTGTGCGGCGACGCCGGGCCCGGGCTCGGCGACGCGCTCGTCGACGCGGTGATCTACGTGGGCGGCCGGATCGCCGGGCTCGGCGAGGGCGCGCTCGCCGCGGAGCCCGACGAGAACGACCTGACCGCGGCGAAGCTCATCGCCGCGACCTGCGGGTTCGACCACGTGAACCCGGAGAACCTCACCAAGGTGACCTCGGTGCGGTACCGCCCGCGCCTGCTGACCGGCCGCCGCGCGAGCGGGCGTCCGCCCGTGCCCGGACGCCTCTCCGCGGCGAGCGCGTGACCGACCGGCGCGCCCCGCGTCGGCGCATCCCCGACGCGCCCTCCCTCGAGACCCACCACCCCGCCCTCCCCCCGGGAGGCCCGGCGCGGGGCCGCCGCGTCCACCTCCCGCACGGGGGCGGGACCGAAACGATCACCGGAGAGCAGAGGAGCGGATGAGGAGCCGTCAGGAGACCGCATGAGCCACACGTTCCCACCGCACGTGATCGCCGAGATCCAGGAACGGGCGCGGCTCGGGCGGTACGGCGTGCGCGGACGGGGCGCCACGCGGCGGCTCCCGACCTTCGACGACCTGCTCCTGCTCACCGCGGCCGCCGGGCGGGACGGCGAGGCGCCGCGCGGGCCGTGCCGTACCCGGACCGTGCTCGGCACCCGGTACGCCCGGGAGCCGGTGGTGCTCGACCTGCCGGTGACGATCGCCGCCATGGCGTACGGGGCGATCTCGCCGGGCGCGAAGGAGGCGCTCGGCCGGGCGGCGACGATGGCGGGCACCGCGGCCACGACCGGCGACGGCGGCATGACCCCGGAGGAGCGGGACGCGGCGAAGACGCTCGTCTACCAGCTCACCGCGTCCCGGCACGGCGTCGACCCGGACGACCTGCGCGCGGCCGACGCGGTGGAGATCGTGCTCGGCCAGGGCGCGCACCCGGGCGCGGGCGGGCTGCTGCCGGGCGAGAAGGTGCCGCCGCGGGTGGCGCGGCGGCGCGCCGTGCCCGCCGGGGTCGACCTGCGCGCGCCCGTGGACCATCCGGACTGGTCGGGCCCGGACGGCCTCGCCGTGAAGATCGCCGAGATCCGGGAGGTCACCTCCTGGCGGGTGCCGGTCTTCGTGAAGCTGGGCGCCTCCCGGGTCACCGAGGACGTGACGCTCGCGGTCACCGCCGGGGCGGACGTGGTCGTGGTGGACGGCATGCAGGCCGGCACCGGGGGCGGCGAGGAGGTGCTGATCGAGCACACCGGCCTGCCCACGCTCGCGGCGGTGCGCGTCGCCGCCGACACGCTCGCCGGGCTCGGCGTGCGCGGCGAGGTGCAGCTCGTGGTCTCCGGCGGCATCCGGACGGGCGCCGACGTCGCCAAGGCGCTCGCCCTCGGCGCGGACGCGGTGTCGGTGGGCATGGCCGCGCTGATCGCGCTCGGCTGCAACGCGTCGTCCGACGACACCGGCGCGGACGTCACCGCCGACTACCGGGCGCTCGGCACGGTGCCGGGCTCGTGCACCGCCTGCCACACCGGCGGCTGCCCGGTCGGCATCGCCACCCAGGACGACGTGCTCGCCGACCGGCTCGACCCCGACCTCGGCGCCGAGCGGGTGGCGAACTACCTGCGCGCGATCACCGCGGAGGCCGCGCTGCTCGCCGAGGCGTGCGGGCACGCCTCGGTGCACGACCTGCGCCGCGAGGACCTGGTCGCGCTCACCGTGGAGGCCGCCGCGATGGCCCGGGTCCCGCTCGCCGGGACGACCTGGATCCCCGGTGTGCTCCCCGGCCCGGCGGACGGCTGAGCCGTACGGCCGGGCCTCGGGGTCACTCCTCGGCCGTGACCGGGTCGCCGACCCGGATCGTGCCGGTGCCGTCCGGGATGAGGTTGACGGCGAACCACACCTTGCCGTCCCAGCGGCGGTGGCGGGACAGGGTGCGGATCGGCTCCTTGCCCTTGGTCAGGGTGCCGGGGTCGATCGTGGTGAGCACGCACCGGTCGCAGAGCTTGACCGCGCGGAACGGCACGTCGCCGATGCGCACCCGCCGCCAGCGGTCCTCGGCGAACGGCTCGGGCACGTCCTCCACGACCACGCTCGGCCGGAACCGGGTCATCGGCAGCGGTTCCGGCGGCTCCTCGCCGCGCTCCACCGCGCCCTCGGCGATCCAGTCGTTGAGCCGGCGCAGCGAGGCGGTCGAGGCGAGCAGCAGCGGGTAGGCGTCGGCGAAGCTCACCCGGTCGTCCGCCGTGCCGTAGTCGGGGTCGACCGGCCGCCGGGTGGGGTCGTCGAGCCACACCAGGCGGGCCGGGACGCCGAGCAGCGCGGTGAACCAGGCGGCCGCCTCGTCCCCGGCGTCGACCGCGTCGACGTCGTCGTTCCAGATGCGTACCCGCCGCGTCGGGGTGCCGGGCGCGGGGGACACCTGCAGCGGGTCCGCGTGCGGCCCGGTCAGCGTGAGGCCCCGGCCCTCGGCCGTGGCCGCGACGGCGAGCATCCGCGGGTGGTCCCGCGCGGTGAGCACCATGCCGTCGGCGTCCACGACCATGTAGCGGCGGTCCCCCGCCAGTCCCCAGGGTTCGACCTGCGCCGTGGCGACCTGCAGGCCGCGCGTGGACTTGATGGGGTAGATGTGGATGCTTCCGAGCCGCATGGGCCGACGGTACCAGCGGGCCGCGCAGAATCCGAGGGATTTTCGATCAAGCGGCGGCCGAGCGGGCCGGCGCGCCGGTGGCGGCCCGTTCCGGTACGGCGGGCCGCGCCGGGATGAGCGCGGCGACGAGCACGCCGAGCAGCCCGACGGCCCCGGCGATGACCATGGCGGTCTGGATGCCCGCGAGCGAGGTGAGGGCGACCGGGCCGAGGGTGATCGTCATGTTCGCCATGACCGCGCTGGTGACCGCGCTCGACGTGGAGGTGCCGACCGCGCGCATGAGCGCGTTGAGCCCGTTCGCGGCGGCGGTCTCGGTCACCGGCACCGCCCGCATGATCAGGTCGGGCATGGCGGCGTACGCCAGGGCGAGCCCGGCCCCGATCACCGACGAGGTGATCACGATCTTCCACAGCGCGTCGAGGGTGACCGCCGCGACGAAGTAGGTCACGCCCATGAGGATGCCGCCGAGCATGAGCGAGACCTTCGGCCCATAGCGGCGGGAGATCCGGGCCGACACCGGCGGCAGCACCATCGACACCACGCCGCTCGGCCCGAGGACCAGCCCGGCCTCGAGCATGCTCAGCCCGAACCCGTACCCGGTGGCCGCCGGGGCCTGCAGCACGTGCGGCAGCACCAGCGACATCACCATGATCGAGAACCCGACGAGGACCGAGGCGAGGTTGGTGAACAGCACCGGCCGCCGGGCCGAGGTGCGCAGGTCCACCAGCGGGGCCGGGCGGCGCAGCTCGTAGACGCCCCAGGCGGGCAGCAGCACCGCCGCGGCGGCGAAGAGGCCGAGGGTGGCCGCGCTCCCCCAGCCCCACGAGCCGCCCTTGGTGATGCCGAGCAGCAGGCAGCTCAGCCCGATGGTGAGCCAGACCGCGCCGAGCAGGTCGAACCGGGCCCGGGCGCGCACCGGCGACTCGCGGACGAAGAGGTACACGAGCACGATGTCGAGGGCGCCCACGGAGCCGGAGACCCAGAACAGGGCGTGCCAGTGCGCGTGCTCGGCGATCACGGCGGCGAGCGGCAGGCCGATCGCGCCGCCGAAGCCGAGGGTGGCGCTCATCAGCGCCATCGCCGAGCCGAGCCGCTCGGGGCTGAGGTTGTCGCGCATGATGCTGATGCCCAGCGGGACCACGCCGATCGCGAGCCCCTGCAGCGCCCGGCCGGCCACCACCCAGGGCAGCGACGTGGACAGGCCGCAGATCACCGAGCCGGTCACCATGAGCGAGAGCACGGCGAGCACCATGCGGCGCTTGCCGTACATGTCGCCGAGCCGGCCGACGACCGGGTGGGAGACCGCCGCGGCGAGCAGCGTCGCGGTCATGATCCATGAGGTGTCCTCGGCCGGGGCGTCGAAGATCCGCGGCAGCTCGGGGAGGATCGGCACCACGAGCGTCTGCATGAGCGCCACAATGCTGCCGCAGAAGGCGAGCACCCCGACCATGAGGTTCGGGTTCCGGACGCCGGGACGTGGGCTGGCCGACTCTCCGGGGTCCGATGCTGCGGTCACGCGCCTCCTCCGTGCACCATGCGAGAGAGCAATATGTGCATGGTACAGGCAAATATCGCCTAGATCACGATCGGGCGGCCAGAAAAGAACAAAACGCCCATCGAGGCACGATCAGCACCATATCCCGGCCACGACGGCGTGCCGCCCGCCGGGCCGGGCACGCGGGCGTCGGACCACCCCGCGGCCACGCCCCCGTCGACGGGCACGTGCGGGCCCGGGGTGAGCGAGAGGTCGCCCGCGCTGAGCGCGAACACCGCGGCGGCCACGTGCTCCGGCAGCACCTCGCGCTTGAACAGGGTGCGCCGGGTGGCGACCCCGCCGAGCCGTTCCTCCGGCACGCCGTACACCCCCGCCCGGTTCGCCCCGGCCGGAACGGACGATCACGCCGGGCGGCGCGGCGCACCGGCCGGGAAAATCCAACGCCCCGCAAAGCGCCGGTCAAGTTACGATGACCCCGGTCGATGATCGGATGCGGACGGTGCGGGAGGGATCCGTGCTCAGGTGGGGTATCGCGGCCACGGGCGGGATCGCGCGAACGGTCGGGCACGTGATCGCGGCGGAGCCCGACATGATGGTGACGGCGGTCGGCTCGCGCAGCCTCGACCGCGCCCGGGCCCTCGCCACCGAGCTGGGGGCGCGCAACGCCTACGGCTCGTACGCCGAGCTGGTCCGCGACCCGGACGTCGACGTCGTCTACGTCGCCACCCCGCAGTCGCACCACCTGGAGGTGGCCGAGCTCGCGATCGCGGCGGGCAAGGCGGTGCTGTGCGAGAAGCCGCTCGCCGCGACCCTCGCCGACGCGGAGAAGATGGTGGCGCTCGCCCGGGAGGCCGGGGTCTTCCTCATGGAGGCGATGTGGATGCGGTTCAACCCGCTCATCCGCCGCCTGCAGCGCATGGTCGCCTCCGGCGAGTTCGGGCGGGTGCGCAGCATCTCGGCGTCGTTCGGCTTCCCGGTGCCCGAGCGCGACCACCGGCTGTGGAACCCCGCGCTCGGCGGCGGCGCCCTGCTCGACCTCGGCATCTACCCGCTCGGCCTGGCGCAGCTGCTGCTCGGCGTGCCGGAGGTGATGACGGTCACCGGCGCGATGGAGAACGGCGTGGACGCCGAGGCCGGGATCCTGCTCTCCTACCGGGACGGGGCCCGCGCCCTGCTCGACACCTCGCTGATCAGCCCGCTCGCGGGCACCGCCCAGGTGACCGGCACCCGGATGCGCGCCGACCTCGACGCGCCGTTCTTCGCCACCGATCGCATGGTGGTCACCGGCCCGGACGGCGAGCGGCGGGAGTTCGTGCTGGATCCGGGCGAGACCGGCTACGTGGGCGAGATCCGCGAGGTCCGCGACCGGCTCGCCGAGGGCGCCACGGAGAGCCCGGTCATGCCGCTCGACGACAGCCTCGCCATGATGCGGCTGCTGGAGGACGCCCGCTCCCGCGTCATCGACCCGACCGGCGCGGCCGCCTGACCGCCGCCGGTACGGCCGGCCCGGTACGGCCCGGCCCGAAACGGCCCGGCAGGGCTCACCGCCGCGGCACGAGCGCGACGTCGAAGCGCACCGTGACGTCGTCGGCGACCCGGAGCGCGCCGAGGAAGGCCGAGTACGGCCGGATGCCCCACCGGGACTGGGTGACGACCGCGGAGCCGCGCGCCCGGCCGCCGGCGATCGTGCCGGTGACCACGACGTCCCGGGTGACCCCCATGATCGTGAGCGGCCCCTCGACGCGGAAGGAATCCGCCGTGCCCTCGACCCGGGCCGACCGGAACGTGATCTCCGGGTGCCGCGCGGTCTTCAGGATCCGCTCCCGCACGATCCTCTCGATCTCCGCGCGGTCGCCGGCGGTGAGCGGCTTGACACCGCCGGTGCCCCGCCGTACCTCGAGGGAGCCGGCGTCGGCGGTGACGCTCACCGCGCACGCGGCCGCGTCCGCGGTGTCGATCATGGCCTGGCCGTGCCACCGGGTGACCTCGATGAGCAGGTCGTGCCCGGCCTTCGCGACCGCCCCGGAGCGGCCCGTCTCGATGACGAGCCGCCCGGTCTCGGGCCCGAAGGTGTACTCGCCGATGGTGATGCCCACCCTCCCAGGCTAGGCCCGCCGCGAGGCCGCCATGTCCGTGCCCGCGGCGGCCTCGTCCTCGGTGGGCGTGCGCCCGGTCACTTCCCGGCCGCCTGCCTGGCGGCCTCCTTCGCGGCCCGGGCCATCTCCGCCTTGGCGGTGGCGGCGTACTTGTCGACGTACTCCTGCCCGGACAGCTCCATCAGGGCGTACATGATCTCGTCGGTCACGGCGCGGAGCACCAGGCGGTCGTCCTCCATGCCGTAGTAGCGGGAGAAGTCGAGCGGCTTGCCGAACCGGATGCCGGGGCGGATGCCGAACCTGGGGAAGATTTTGCCGGGGGGCATGATCTCGCGGGTGTTGATCACGGCCCAGGGGATGACGGGGGCGCGGGACATCAGCGCGAGCCGGGCGACACCGGTCTTGCCCTTGTAGAGGCGGCCGTCGGGGGAACGCGTCCCCTCGGGGTATATGCCAAGAAGGTGACCTTCGCGCAGGATACGGAGGCCGGTGCGCAGGGCGGCCTCGCTCGCCTTGCCACCGGAACGGTCAAGGGGGACGGTGCCGACGCCGCGGAAGAACATCCGGCTGATCAGGCCTTTGAGCCCGCGGCCGGTGAAGTACTCGGCCTTGCCCAGGGAGATGACCTTACGGGGGAGATGAAGGGGACCGAAGAAGTGATCGGAGAAGGACAGGTGGTTGCCGGCGAGGATCGCCGGCCCCTCTCGCGGCACGTTCTCCACGCCTTCGGCCCAAGGGCGGAACACCAGGTGGAGGAGCGGCCCGAGTGTGACCTTCAACACCCAGTACAGCACTTGGGCACCTCACTTCTGTGCGGGCGGTCAGGTGTACGGCGTCATCTTCCCATCTTCCGGCCCCTGCTCGTACCCGGCCCTATCCGGGCACTCGCGATGATGCGCCCGATCGTGCGACGATCGGGCCAGCACGTCCACACGTGTTCGACGGCGAACAAGGGTGGCCGGACGAGAGAGGTGTCGCCATGCCGCTGATGCCGGGCGCCGAGCCGTACCACCACGAGGGCGGCAAGGTCGGGGTGCTGCTGTGCCACGGGTTCACCGGCACGCCGCAGGCGCTGCGCCCGTGGGCGGAGTTCCTGGCGCGGGCCGGGCTCACCGTGTCGCTCCCCCGCCTGCCGGGGCACGGGACCACCTGGCAGGAGATGAGCCACACCGGCTGGGAGGACTGGTACGGCGAGCTCGAGCACGCCTTCGGCGAGCTGCGCGGCCGGTGCCCCGACACGTTCGTGATGGGCCTGTCGCTCGGCGGGTGCATGGCGCTGCGCCTCGCCGAGGTGCACGGCGACGCCGTGCGCGGGGTGGTCGCGGTGAACCCCTCGGTGGTGAACGACGTGCCGCTGCTCCGGCTCGCGCCGCTGCTCAAGTGGGTGGTGCCGAGCGTGCCGGGCGTCGCCAACGACATCAAGAAGGAGGGGGTCACCGAGCTCGCCTACGACCGCACCCCGGTGCGGGCCGCGGCGACGCTGCCCCGGCTGTGGTCGCTGGTGCAGAGCGAGCTGCACAAGGTCACCCAGCCGGTGCTCGTGTACCACAGCCCGCAGGACCACGTGGTCAAGCCGGCGAGCGTACGGCTGCTGCGCGAGCGGCTCGGCGACAACCTCACCGTGGTCGAGCTGCCGAACAGCTACCACGTCGCCACCCTCGACAACGACGCCGAGACCATCTTCCAGGGGAGCCTGGAGTTCATCACGGCCCACGCGTCGGTACCCTTGCAGCAGGACTGATCGGCCCAGGGACGAGTTCACCGGTGACGCCGCAGAGTGACGAGGACGAGATCTGGCGTCAGATCGTCGCCTCATTCCACGCACCGGCCGAGGAGACCTCGGCGGGCCAGCCCTGGCCCGACCGGGAGAACATCACCCCCCGCAGCGGCGACCAGCGGGACCGCGACGACCTCGCCGATCCCCTCGGGGAGCGCGCCCTCGCGGACGGCGGGCCGCCCGCCGCGGGCCGCGGCGGGGACCTCCACCCCGACGCCGACGGGGACGACGATGACGACCACTACGTGCCGCCGCCCCCGCCGCCGCTGCCCAAGGTCGAGCTGGGCACCAAGATCGCCTGGCTGGCGCTCTTCGGCGGCCCTGCCTACCTGCTGCTCGCGGCCCTGCTCCGCTGGCCGATGGACGGCTGGATCCTGTTCGCCGCGGTGGCCGCGTTCATCGGCGGGTTCGTGGCGCTCGTGGTGCGCATGGGCGACGGCCCGCCCAAGGACTCCGGCTGGGACGACGGCGCCGTGGTCTGAGCCCGCGCCGGTCAGGTCCGCTCGTCGCCCTGGACCGTCTCGATGAGGTCGGTGTAGCGGCCGGAGCCGTCCACGACGTGGCCCACGGCCATGGTGAGCCCGGTGACGTGGGTGACCGCGAGCAGCCGCACGGTACGGCCCGCCCCCGCCTTCCGGCCCCGCTCGGTCCGCCACCTGCCGTCCGCGTAACGCAGCAGGAACGGCTCGCCCGGGCGGGCCGGATCGAACCCGGCCGCCCAGAACCGCCCGGCGGCGTCCCCGGTCACGCCGTACAGCTCGGCCGGACGGTCCGGGACCCGCATCCGCGTCCAGCGCTTGCCGTTCCACCGCAGCGCGAGCGGATGGATCGCGCCCGAGGACCGGTAGACGCCGCCGATCGCGACCACCCGCTTGGGGCCGTCGGCGTGCACGTCGCGCAGGAAGCCGCCCTTGACCCGGGGCACCCGCACCTGCTTCCACTTGCCGCCGGACAGCCGCAGCACCAGCGGGCCCGAGGTGGTCTCGCCGACCGCCCAGCCGTCCTTGGCCGACAGCAGCGCCACGCCGTACAGGGTGCCCCGCGCCTTGCGGGTGACCACGGACCAGCGGCCGGACGCGCCGGTGGCGATCATGGGGTGGCCGTCGCGGCTGCCGACCGTGACCACGCGGCCGGGCACCGCGGCGACGCCGCCGAGCCAGTCGCCCGCCCGCAGCGTGGCCACGTCGATCCGGTCGAAGGTGGACCCGTCGCCGCGCACCACGTACGGCCGGCTGTCGTGGCCCTCCCCCACGGCCCACAGCTCGGTGGGCGAGGCCGCGGCGACCGAGCGCAGCCGGCCCGCGCCCGAGGCGTCGTTGCGGATGCCGACGGCGTTCCACGACGAGCCGTCCCAGTGGGTGATCACGCCGCGGCTCTGCCAGTCGTCCCAGACGCCCTCCTGGCCGACCGCCCACACGTTCTGCGGGCCGAGCGCCACGATGTCGGAGAGCGAGCCGTCGACGCGCAGCCTGGCGGAGGCGGACGGCGGGGTACGGTCGCCCGCCGCCGCGGTCGGCGGAGCGGCGTCCGGATCGGCGCCGGGGATCACGAGGGCGTGCGCGGCCGATGTGGGGCGCAGGAGCGTCCCGGCGAGAAGGCCGGAGAGGAGCACGCACAACGGCACCGCACGCCGCGGCGGGCGGCGGGTCATGAGCAAATCGTACGCAGCTGCGTGTCGCCCGTGCGGCACTCATCCCCCAAGTCGTGGTGAAAGAGCAGGTCGGCGAGGACGGGCAGGTGGTCGGTGGCGGCGGCGAGGTCGGCCGGGGCGGCCCGCGGCACGCCGCACGCCCGCACGGCCAGGCCGGGCCCGGCGAGCACGGCGTCGATGCGGTGGCGGGGCCGCGCGGCCGGGAAGGTGGCGCCGTCGCCGTCCGGCGCGGCCGCGAAGCAGTCGGTGTACCGGCGGGTCAGGTAGCGCCAGGCGGCCCGGCCCGGCCCCTCGTTGAGGTCCCCGGCGAGCACGTCCGGCACGCCGAAGCGCTCGCGCACCCGGGCCATGTGCCCGGCGATCTCGGCCGCGTGCCACAGCCGGGCCCCGGCGGCGAGGTCGAGGTGCACGCTGCCGACCGCGGCCCGGAACCCGTCCTTCGCCACCACGGCGATGGCGAGCGCCCGGCGCTGCAGCGGCGGGCAGGGCCGCAGCAGGTGGTACTCGCGGTGCACGGTCCGCACGCCCGGCCCGGTGAGGATGGCGAGGGCGCCCCCGCGCCGCCCGGCCGCGACGGTCATCCCGACCCGGCGGGCGAGCAGGGACCGGCGCCACCACAGCAGCCGGGGGACCTCCTGCAGGCACAGCACGTCGGGCCGCATCACGGTGATGACGCGCACCAGCGCGTCCACGTCGTCGCGCAGCGACCGCACGTTGTAGCAGGCGACCCGGAGCGTCGCCCGGGGCTCGCCCCCGGCGTCCGGCCCCGCGGGTGCGCGCCGTGCCGGGCTCACCCGCGGCGCCCCCTTCCCGGGCACGCCACGGGCCGCCCGGCCCGGGCGTCCGCGCAGCCGAGCCGGGCGAGGGGCCTGCCGGGCACCTCGCCCGCTCTCCGCATCATCGCCATGCATCCGATGAAACGGCCGGGGCCCGCGTCGCGGTTCCCCCGCACATGCGTCAGGTACGTCACTGTCCTCCAGTACGGCCGCGCGCCGGGCGCGGTTGCCCTCGTCCGCGGCGGCCGGCCGTGTCCCCCGAGCGCGGCCCTGCCCGCGTGGACCGGAGCGGGACGGACCCGGCGAGCGACGGCCCGCCGTCAGGCGCCGGGCCACGCAGGCTCGCATCCGTCGGGCCAAGGCGCCCGCGATCACCCTTGGTCAGGTCGGCCCGGCCCTGCTTCCCCCTCAGCGTGCGCGAGCCGGACCGTGCAGGCCCCAGGAGGGACGGCAGAGCGCCACGAGCAGGTCGGGTCGGGCCACGCCCGCGCACCGCGTCGCGGCCGCTCGTGGCCGCGGCGGCTCCGGCTCACCCCGGAGCGACACCAGAGCACCCGCCGGCGGGACGGCTGCCGCCCCACCGGGCGTATGGGGACGCACCGCCTGGATCGGCAGGCCCGGGGTGGCCTCGGGCCCGCGCGCGGCACCGCCGTACCCGGACTCGGCCGGTCGCGCGGGCCCGGTCAGCCGAGCCGGGCGAGGTCGGCCGCGCCCACGATGCCCGCGGCCGGGCCGAGCTCGGCGACCCTGATCTCCGCGAGCGGGCGGTGGCCGCGACCGGCGATCCGGCGGGCGAACTCCTCGCGGGCCGCGTCGATGAACAGGTCGGCGGCGTGCGACACCCCGCCGCCGATGACGAAGCAGCCGGGGTCGAACATCGCGGCGAGGTCCGCCAGCCCCTGGGCGAGCCACCGGGCGAGCAGGCCGAACGCCTCCAGCGCCACCTCGTCGCCCTCCCGGGCCGCGGCGGCGACGATCTCGCCCCGGGCCGCGTCGAGGTTGCCGCCCGCGAGCTCCAGCAGCCGGGCCCCGCGCGACGGGTCCGCCGCGATCGCCTCGCGCGCGTCCGCCACCAGCGCGGTGCCGCTGGCGTACCGCTCCCAGCAGCCCCGGTTGCCGCAGCCGCACGGGCGGCCGTCCGGCACCACCCGCATGTGGCCGGGCTCGGCGCCCATGCCGTACCGGCCCCGGTAGAGGCGGCCGTCGAGCACGATGCCGCCGCCGATGCCGGTGCCGACGGTGACGCACACCATGTGGCTCTCGCCCCGGCCCGCGCCGAAGCGGTACTCGCCCCAGGCCGTGGCGTTGGCGTCGTTCTCCACCACGACGGGCAGGCCGGTCAGGTCGCCGATCTTCTGCCGCAGCGGCTCCTCACGCCAGCAGGGCAGGTTCGGCGCGAACCGCAGCGCCGAGCGGGTCTCGTCCACGAAGCCGGCCGCGCCGACCCCCACCGCCTCCACCTCGTGGCGGCAGGAGAGCTCGTGCACCAGCCCGGCGATCACCTTCGCGACCTCGTCGGGGTCCTCCGCCGGGGTGGGCCTGCGCAGATACTCGACGATCGTGCCGTCCTCGGCCACCACCCCCGCCAGGACCTTGGTTCCGCCGACGTCGATCCCGATGGTGTACGCCATCGCCTCCCGCTTCCCGCCCTTCCGCCTCGCCGTGCCGCCGTACAGTGCGGCTGTACAGTGCCGCGCCGTACAGTATCGCGTCCGCTCAGTCCAGGTCGATCCGCTCCACCCGGCTCGTGCGCTCCTCCCGGTCCCGCTCCCGCGACCGCGCGCTCGGCGCCGGGCGCTGCAGCGCGTCGAGCGCCTGCCGGAGCGCGGCGACCAGCTCCCCGCCCGCCGCCAGCAGGTGGTCGGTCACGTCCCCGCGGGACTCCCGCGCGGCGGCCTTCATCCGGCAGATCGGGCAGGCCCGGCAGATGTACTCGTCGTGCTCCTCCTGCCCGGCCTCGGCGACCGCCTCGCTCCACACGTCCCGCGGCTCGGCCCGGCCGAACGCCTGGCCGAGCCCGCTCATCCCGGCCCGGGCGCCGCCCTTCACCACGCCCTTGCCGATCTCGCGCATCACCCGGTCCTGCAGCGCCTCGAAGAGCTTCATCGCCTCCTCGGCCACCGAGCCGATCGGGTCCCGGGCCGTGCCGCCCGGCCCCGGCGCGCCGGCCCCGGACCCCGGCGTGCGCGCCCCGGCCTCGGCGCCGCCGTCCGCCGCCCGCCCGGGCTCCTCGGTCACCCGGAGGTCCTCCGCCTTGCCGTTATCCCGGTTCTCGCTCATCTGACCCTCCTGACCCGAACCGTACCCGGAGGCGGCCGTCCCGGAGCGACGCCTCGGCAACGGTGCGCCGGGCGAGCGCCGCGGGCAACGCCAGGATCCGCCGGTACGGCCCGGCCGTGATGATCAGCTCGTCGCCCTTGCGCGCCAGGTCCACCTCGCCGCGCTCGGCGAACGGCAGCGCGAGCGACAGCTCCCAGCCGCCATCACCATCGGCCGCCACGCTCATCGGCGGCGGCACCTGCGGGCGGGCGAACGGATCGGCCTCGCCGTACAGGGTCTCGGCGAGGCCGGCCAGCGCGGGCAGGCCGACCGGCTCGGCGGGCAGGTACGGCACGGTGTGCACCGGCAGCGGCGCGAAAGATTCATGGATCTCGGCGAGCCGCCGCCCCTGGGCCGCCACCCACCCGTGCCGCCAGGCGTCCGCCCCATCGGCCGGGAACACCCGGTTGGCGATCACCGCGTCGACGCGGTAGCCGTACAGGCTGAGCGAGGTGAGGGTACGGCGGGCCTCGGCGACCACCACCGACTCCGGGGTGAGCACGAGCCGCACCGAGGCGTCGTCCCCGGCGAGCAGGCCGCGGATCTCCAGCAGGCCGCGGTGCAGCCGCTCGGCGGCGCCGATCACGTCGTCGCCGGGCATGCTCACCCGGGCGACCTGCCGGACCAGCGGCGACACCGCCCGGATCACCCGCCGCCCGGTGGGCAGCAGCCGGGTGACGTGCCAGTCGAGCGCCTCGGGCAGGGCGAGCAGCCGCAGCGTCTCCGCGGTCGGCGCGCAGTCGATCACGAGCACGTCCCAGCGGCCGGTGCGCGCCTGCTCGCGCAGCTCGAGGAGCGCGATCACCTCCTCGGCGCCGGGCAGCACGGTGATCTCCTCGGAGGTCACCTCGTCGAGGCCGAGCTCGACGAGCATGTCCTTGGCGTACTCGCGCAGCTCGCCCCAGTGCCGCTCCAGCGAGCGCTGGGTGTTCACCTGCTGCAGGAACAGGCCCGGCGCGACCTCGGCCGGGTCGTCGCTCGGCGGCACGGCGAGCGCGTCCGCGAGCGAGTGCGCGGTGTCCGTGGAGACCACGAGCGTCCTGTGGCCGCGGCGGGCGGCGAGCACGGCGGTGGCCGCGGCCACGGTCGTCTTGCCCACGCCGCCCTTGCCGGTGAACAGCAGCAGCCGCGGCGCGCCCGGGACGGCCTCCCCGGTGGGTTCCGGCCGCGCCGTCGCCGTCACCGGCCCTCGACGCGCTTCTTGAGGCCCCGCAGCGCGGTGTCGATGATCACCTTCTCGGCCTTGCGCTTGATCAGCCCGATCATCGGCACCTTGAGGTCGACCGCGAGCTCGTAGGTCACCTCGGTGGCGTCGCCGCGCCGGTCGAGCCGGTAGCTGCCGTTGAGGTCGCTGATCATGCGGCCGGGCTCGGTGATGCGCCAGTGCACCGCGTCGTCGCCGGACCACTCGTAGCCGAGCACGTACTCGTCGCTGATCACCCCGGCGTCGAGGACGAACCGCACGGTCGCCGGTCGCCCGTCGTCGCCCGTGGTGAGCACCTCGGCGCGCTTGACCTGCCCGGCCCACTCCGGGTACGACGCGAAGTCGGCGATGACCTTCATGATCGCCGGCTTGTCCGCGGCGATCGAGATACTCGACGTGGTGCGATCAGCCATGGTTTCACCGTACTCGCATTCTCAGATCTCGATGACGTACGGCGTGCGGCGGGCGCGGAAGTGGCCGACGTTGAGGCACTCGGTGCGGCCGATGCGGGTGCGCGGCTTCAGCGGCTGGTGCACGTGCCCGAACAGGGCGTAGCGGGGCTGGGTCTCGCGGATCGCCTCGAGCAGGGCCTCGCTGCCCCGCTCGTAGCGGCGGGCGACCACGTCGTACAGCAGCTCGGGCACGGCGGGCGGGATGTGCGAGCACAGCACGTCGACCCGGCCGAGCGCCGCCACCTTGGCCGCGTACTCCTCCTCGTCGACCTCGTTGGGGGTACGGTAGCGGGTGGGGAGGCCGCCGCCGACGAACCCGAACACCAGGCCGCCGATCTCGGCGGTCCGCCCGTCGAGCACGTGGTGCCCGTCGCGCACGTAGTCGGCCCACAGCCGGGGCACGTCCACGTTGCCGTAGGTGAGGTAGGCGGGGGTGGGCAGCGCCGCGAACAGCTCGGCGTACTGCGCCCGCACCGCCCGCTCCAGGTGCTCGCGCGGGTCGCCGCCGAGCCCGGCCCACAGCTCCGCGGACAGCGCTCGCGCCTCGTCGAAACGCCCCGCGGTGCGCAGGCCGATGTACCGGGTGGCGTTCTCGGCGCCGAACAGCTGGGGAAATATCCCCTGGGAGTGGTCCTCGTAGTCGATGAAGAGCAGCAGGTCGCCCAGGCAGATCAGCACGTCGGCCCCGTCGCCGGCCTTGGCGAGCGCATCGGCGCGGCCGTGCACATCACTGACGACGTGGACCCGCATGCCGAGCATGGTAACCCGCCGTGCAACGGCCCGGCCCGTCCGGAAAGGGCGCGACGGGCGCGGTTGGCGGCTCATCGACCCGGAAAGCTACCCAATCGTAAACATCGGGTGTAACGTCCCTGAAACCACCCAGTGCGTGCACCCGCAAGGAGCCACCGTGCGCGAGTACAGCGTTCCCACTCTCGTGGACGTCCCCGCCTCGGCCAACTGCACCGACACGGTGTTCGCCCGGGCCGAGCGGGAGCCCACGGCCGTCGTCATCCGGCGCAAGGAGGGCGACGGCTGGGTCGACGTGACGGCCCGCCAGTTCGCCGACGAGGTCGTCCGCATCGCCAAAGGCCTGATCGCCGCGGGCATCGAACCCGGCGACCGGGTCGGGCTGATGTCCCGCACCCGGTACGAGTGGACCGTGCTCGACTACGCGATATGGACGGCCGGGGCGGTGGGCGTGCCGATCTACGAGACCTCCTCGCCCGACCAGATCCGCTGGATCCTGTCCGACAGCGGCGCCCGCGCGGTCTTCGTCGAGCACGCCGCGCACGAGGAGACGGTACGTGAGGTCCTCGCCGAGCTGCCCGGGGTCAAGCACCTGTGGCGGATCGAGGACGGCGGCCTCGACGAGCTGGTGGCCGGCGGTGAGGGCGTGGCCGACGAGACGGTCGCCGAGCGCCGCACCGCCCGCGGCGGCCGCGACCTGGCCACGATCATCTACACCTCGGGCACCACCGGCATGCCCAAGGGGTGCAAGATCACCCACGACAACCTGCTGTTCACCGCCCGCAACGCCACCACCGGGCCGCTCAAGCCGATGTTCGACGTGCAGGACCGCGCGGCGCTGCTGTTCCTGCCGCTCGCGCACAGTTTCGCGCGGCTCATCCAGGTGGCGCTGATCGAGACCCACACGATCCTGGCGCACACCCCGAACATCAAGAACGTCGCGCCCGACCTGCAGTCGCTCAAGCCGACGTTCCTGCTCGGCGTGCCGCGGGTGTTCGAGAAGGTCTACAACTCGGCCGAGCAGAAGGCGACCGCCGAGGGCAAGGGCAAGATCTTCCACCTCGCCGCGGACGTGGCGATCCGGTACAGCAAGGCGAAGGACTCCGGCGGCCCGGGGCTCGGCCTGCGGATCCAGCACGCGATCTTCGACAAGCTCGTGTACCACAAGATCCGCGCGGCCACCGGCGGCAGGCTGACCGCCGCGGTCTCCGGCGGCTCCGCGCTCGGCGACCGGCTCGGCCACTTCTTCCGCGGCGTCGGCATCGAGGTGTTCGAGGGCTGGGGCCTCACCGAGACCTCCGCCCCGTCCACGGTGAACCCGGTCAACGCCAACCGGATCGGCACGGTGGGCAAGCCGCTGCCCGGCGTCACGATCGCGGTCGCCGACGACGGCGAGATCCTCGTCTCCGGCCGGCACGTGTTCGACGGCTACTGGAACAACGAGAAGGCCACCGCCGACGCGTTCGACGAGCAGGGCCGGCTGCGCACCGGCGACGTCGGCGAGCTCGACCAGGACGGCTACCTGCGCATCACCGGCCGGAAGAAGGAGATCATCGTCACCGCGGGCGGCAAGAACGTCGCCCCGGCCCCGCTGGAGGACCGCATCCGCGCCCATCCGCTGGTGAGCCAGGCGATGGTGGTCGGCGACGACCGGCCGTTCATCGGCGCGCTGATCACCCTCGACCCCGAGGCGCTCGAGCAGTGGAAGGCGGCGAACGGCAGGCAGGGCGCGACGCTCGCCGAGCTCGCCACCGACCCGGCGATTCTCGCCGAGATGCAGAAGGCGGTCGACGAGGCGAACCGCATGGTCTCCAAGGCCGAGCAGATCAAGAAGTTCGTGGTGCTCGACACCGACCTCACCGAGGAGACCGGGCACGTCACGCCGAGCCTCAAGCTCAAGCGCGACATCGTCGCCCGCGACTTCGCCAAGCAGATCGAGAGCCTCTACAGCTGAGCATCACGGCGGGGGCCGTGGTGACACGGCCCCCGCGCCGTTTTCCCGGCCGGCGGCGAGGAGTGCGGCGGTCAGGCCGCCGCCCGGCAGACGCGGGGCGTGCACCCGTCCTCGGGCTCACCGTGGGCGGCGTGCGCGCCGTGGCCGTCCCGGCCGGTCCATCCTGCCCGCTCGGCCTGCGAAACTCCCGGCGCGGGGGACGCCGGCGCCGGTGCCTGGCGTCGGTTCACGGTCCCCGAGCGTAGTGCAGGCCCCGCCGTCGGCCCAGGGATCCGCGTGGCTCCGCTCCCCCACCCCGCCGGTCGTCCCGGGCCGCAGGACCGGCGCGGCCGTACCGGCGGGGCGCACCAGCGTTCAAGACCGCGGCGACGAGGCCGGGCCGGCTGGGGTGCACGCAACGCGGTGGACAAGGCGCTCAAGGGTCTGCCCCTGCATCCTTGAGGTCGGCGGCGCCCGACAGCAGCGCGGCGAAGCGGTCGGCGACCGCGTCCCAGCGCCACTCGCGCTCGATCCACGCCCGGCCGCGCTCCCCCATCGCCCGCGCCCCGGCGGGGTCCTTGAGCAGGCCGATCAGCGCGTCCGCGACCTCGTCGGGCGAGCCGCCGTCCACGACCAGGCCGGTCTGCCCGGGCACCACCGCGTCCGGGGCACCGCCCGAGTTGCCCGCGACCACGGGCAGGCCGGTCGCCGACGCCTCCAGGTACACGATGCCGAGCCCCTCCACGTCCATGCCCCACCGCCGGGTACGGCACGGCATCGCGAACACGTCGCCCGCGTCGTAGTAGGCGGGCAGCCGCCCCCACGGCACGGTGCCGGTGACGAGCACCGACCCGCCCAGGCCGAGCGAGGCGATCATGCGCTCCAGCGTCCTGCGGTACGGCCCGCCGCCGACGAGCAGCAGGAAGGCCCCCGGGGCCGCGCGCAGCACCTCCGGCCAGACCCGGATGAGCATGTCCTGCCCCTTGCGCGGCACCAGCCGGGAGACGCACACCACCACCGGCCGGTCCCCCAGGCCGAGCGCCGCCCGGATCTCGGCACCGCCCGCCCCGGGCCGGAACACCTCGGTGTCCACGCCGGGCGTGAGCCGTACCAGCTTCTCCGGCGGGATCGGGCCGGAGAGCCGGTCGAAGGTGTAGCCGCCGAGGTAGGTGACGACGTCGGCGCCCTCGGCGATGCGGCGCAGCAGCGCGCGGCCGACCCCGAGGCCGGCCCAGGCGGCCTCGTGCCCGTGGGTGAGCATGACCACGCGGCGCGCCCCGGCCTGCCGCAGCGCGGGCGCGAGCAGGCCCATCGGCAGCGCCGCCCCGAACACGACCGTGTCGCACCCGTGCTCCCGCACCAGCCGGGCCGCGCGCCGGGCGACCGACGGCACCGGCAGCATGAGCGAGGTGGGGTGCCGCACCACCCGGTACGGCTGGCGCGCGTCGAACGCCTCGCACCCCTTCCACCGCGGCGCGTAGACCACCACCGAGCCGGGCGGGCGGCGCACGGCCAGGGCGTGCACGAACGCCTGGATGCCGCCCGGCCGGGGCGGGAAGTCGTTGGTGACGATCAGGGTGCTCACGTCGGGCCGTCTCGGTGCGCGGAGGCGGGTGCCTTGGCGTGCGCCCCGGAGGCGATGGGACGCGCTCCGAATCTACTGCACACACCGGTCGCCGCGGCGGCAGCCCGGAGCGATCCCCCGGCCGCGCCCCGGCGCCCCGCGCGCGGGGTGCGGCGACGGCCGGTCGCGGTGAGGGCCCGGGACAGGGCGCGGCCCCGCCCACCGCTGCGGTGGGCGGGGCCGCGCTCCGTCGCGGTTCGCCGCGGGCTACAGGCCCGGGCGCACGGCGCCGCTGAACGAGGACCTGCGCCAGGCGCTGAGCTTGTCGATCCGCACCCGCTTGCCGGAGCTCGGCGAGTGGATCATCCTGCCCTTCCCGACGTACATGCCGACATGGCCCTTGCCGTTGAAGAAGAGCAGGTCGCCCGGGCGGAGGTCGTTCCAGGAGACCTTGGTCTTGATCAGGCGGTACTGGGCGGTGGTCACGCGCGGAATCCGCACGCCGGCCTTCCGCCAGGCGTACTGCACGAAGCCGGAGCAGTCGAAGGCGTGCGGCCCGGTGCCGCCGTACCGGTACGGCGCGCCGATCTTCGACTTCGCGACGGCCACGGCCTTGCTCGCCTTGAGGCGCTGGCGTGCGGCCCTGCTCAGCTTCCTGCCGCTCGCGTCACCGGACTTCGCGTCCTTCGTCTTCGTGCCGCTCGACGAGGTGGAGGTGGCGTCCGCCGTGCTCCCGGTCGCCGTGCTCGCCGACGCCCGCCCCGCGGCCGACACGACGCCGCCCAGGGTGGCGCCGGCCGGCGTCGTGGTCTCCAGGATCCCGGTCGTGGCGGCGGGGACCGGCGATCCGGTCCGGGCCGCGGCCGTCGTGCCGTGCTCGGTGGTGGCGGCGTTCGCCGCGGGGGAATCGATGGCGACCGCCCCGGTCGACACGGTCACGGTGAGCGCCACGCCACCGAGGGTGACGCGGGCGGCACGAGACAGACGGGGGTTGTGCGCGTTGGTAGACAGGATCTCTCCTAGGGTCTTCCGCTTGTGCCTACCGGGTTAGCTGACGGGTTCGGGTGGGGAAGTCTCGCCCTACGGTGCGATCACCGATTCACCCCGTGGCCCTGGGAGGGCCGATTGGGTCCCCGGCTCCATGCCTCCTGACTGCATGGACTCGGCGGTTCGCCGCGCTCCGCTCCGGCGATCGTCCATCGCGCGGATCGCGGCCGGATATTGATCTGTTATCTGCACGCCCGGCGCCGGTGCCGGGCGCTTCCCGCAGCGGCATGTCGCGCTCGCCGCCGAACCGAAAAGTTACACAGCCGTGGCAAAGCCGTGAACCGTTTCGCCGAAACTGCTCACTCCGCGACGGCCGATCGGGAAACGAAAAGCGCAGTTCAGCGGCATTCTCGTTACCGTTCTGTGATTCGCATCACAAACCCCCTCCAGGGGCTTGAAACCGCCACATCCGCCCCATGGGCCACACGATTCAAGATCAAAACGCCGTCATGCGCCCGGGAAACGATGATCGCTACACATCGGCAGGAAACACGGGAACATGACCACACCCGAGAAAATCTCAGCATCCGAGAAACCCGGCATGCCGGTGAAGCGCTTTCCCGGCAGATCACGAGCCGATAAATCACCGCGCCATCCACTAAACGTGAGAAATATCACCCGCCGCCCAAGCGATTGTTCGGCCCGGTTCGACGATGAAAGGCGCTCGCAAAAAACAGCTCGTCGCAGGACGGCAAAGGGGTACGCGGGCGCGGCGGCGGCCCGCCGGAGCGAAGGGGGGAACGCGACCGGCGGCACCGCACGGGGCCGGTGCCGCCGGGAACGGCACGGGGTGCCGGATCCGGTTCGCGGCGGCGCCTGCTCACGTCACCGAGGCGTCGCCGCAGGGGCGAGGAGGCGATCATCAGGTTCGCCCGGCGCCGCCCGCCCGGCACGGCGGGCCGCCGTACGGCACGCGCCCGGCCCCGCGTCCCGTGACACCGTTCGGCGATGTTCCTTCCGGTGCCTCCCACGCCGGGACGCGACGGGCCGGGCGCCGCGGTTACGGCCGTACCCCGCCGAGCAGGCGGTGCATGCCGTAGGCGGAGAGGGTGGTGATCTTCACGACGTCACCGGTGCGCGGCGCGTGCACCATCTTCCCGCCGCCGATGTAGAGGCCGACGTGCCCCAGGCTCCGGCTGAACACCAGGTCGCCCGGCTGCAGCGCGTCCAGCGGCACCCGCCGGCTCGCGCCCCACGCCCACTGCTGCGTGGTGGTACGCGGCAGCTCCACCCCGGCCGCCCGCCAGGCCGCCTGGGTGAGGCCGGAGCAGTCCCACGCCCCCGGCCCGGTGCCGCCGTACCGGTACGGCTTGCCGATCTGCGCGAAGGCGAACTGCAGCGCGACCCGGGCGTTGCCCGAGGCGGGCCCGGTGTAGCGCATGCCGGCGCTGTTGGGGTCGCCGGTCTTGTAGGTCCCCAGCCGGCGCAGCAGCCGCTCCTGCTCGCGCACGAGCTTCTCGACCTCGATCTTCTTGCGGCGGAAGTCCTCGCGGTCCTCCTCCGCCTCCTTCATGGCCTTCTTGGCCTCGTCGCGCCGCTGCTCCAGCTCCTTGACCGCCTGCTCGAAGCCCTTGAGCGCCTCGGCCCGGGCGGCGGAGAGCTGGGTGAGCGTGGCGATGCCGCTCAGCGCCCGCTGCGGGTCCCCGGCGCCGGTGATGCCGGCGATCCCGATGTCGCCCTCGGAGTAGGCGGTCGCCACCAGGCTGCGGATGTCGGCGCGCATGCGGTCCACCCGCTCCTGGCGCTCCTTGAGGTCGGCGTTGAGCTCCTGGTACTTCTTGCGCGTCTTCTTCCAGCGCTCGTTGGCCTCGTTGTACCGCTCGACCGCCAGGTCCGCCTTGTCCTCGAGCTTCTTCAGCTTCGCCTTCGCCTCGGCGATCGTGGGCCGCGGCTCGGCCATGGCCGGGCCGGCCAGGCCGGCCTGGAACGCGACCACCATGGCCGCGGACAGGCCGACCGCGAGCGGCACCCGGCGGTGCCACATCGGACGCCCCCGGCCAGGAGCGGAATCCCGGCCCGACTCGTCGAGGATGCGTCCATTCCGAACATCGCGTACGGCCACGTTTGGTGCCAGCCTTCCCCAGCGAGATAACCGGGGCGTGACGTTACTCAAGAGAATTCTGGGATTTCAACCGGTTCACCGGTATTGAACCGAAGGCACGCGGCGGCCGTACCCCCAGGCGGGATCACCCTCGTCCCAGGCGACGGAGCAGCACGGATGACGGCAACGGACGGGCGCCCATGCGCCGGACCGACTCGGCCACCTCCCGGTCGGAGGAGACCACCGCCATCGCCCGGCCGGGCGGCTCGGCGCGCACCAGCCGGCGGATGAGGTCGTCGGCGATCTCGCCGGGCGCGCTGAACAGCACGCGCACCCCGCGCGGGGCCTGCACCTGCACCGGGCCGTCGAGCTCGGCGCCGTCGAACACGCAGGTGATCTCCACGCGGGACTGCACGGCGAGGCCGCCGAGCCCGGTGAGCAGCCGGGCGCGCTGGTCGACGAGGGTGAGCGACGGATAGCCGGTCTTGGTGACGTTGTAGCCGTCGACGATGAGGTGCAGCCGGGGGATGGCGAGCAGCTGGTCGAGCAGCTCCGGATCGTCGTCGTCGAGGGCGCGGGCGGGCATCGCCCGTACGCTCGGACGCCCCGGGGCGACCGCGGCCACCGAGTCCGCCGGGCGGGTGATGGACGCGGGCAGCGCCAGCTCGCTGCGCAGCCCGGCCGCGGCGTCCTGCAGCGTGTCGAGCAGCACCCGGATGCGCGCGTCGTCGAAGCTGCGCCCCTCGCGCGCGGCACGGCGGGCCGCGTCGACCTGTTCCTCGGCCTCGGCGAGCCGCTCCCGCAGCCGCCGTACCTCGGCCTCGCTCGCGCTCGCCGCCTGCGCGGCGGCGGCCTTCGCCTCCGCCGCGGCCGCCTCCAGCTCCTGCGCCCGCGCCTCGGCGGTCTTGACCCGCTCCCGCGCCTCGTGCAGCTTGCGCCGCAGGTCGGCGATCTCCGCGCGGGCCTCCTTGAGCTGCTCGCGCAGCCGGTCGATCTCCGCCTTGCTCGCGTTCTTCTGCGCCGCGAGCTGCTCGCGCAGCCGGGCGATCGTCTGCTCCTGCGCGGTGCCCTCGGCGGCGGCCGCGCACCGCTCCAGATCGGCCCGCGCGGTCTCCACCAGGTCCGGCCAGCCGGGCGGCCGGGTGAGGTACGCGGCGGCGGCGACGACCACCGGATCCGCGGCGGCCGGCACCGTGCCCTCGTTGAGGCTGCGCACCAGCTCGGGCCATGCCTCGGCGAGCGCCTCCGCCACGGTCTCGCGGAACCTCTTGTCGGTCTCGAGCTGGGTGGCGATCGGCGCACCGCCGAGCCGGGCCCGCTTGCGCGGATCGAACCGGGCGATGGTGCGCAGCGGCGGAGGCACGGCGGGGGGAGGCAGCGTCCCGAGCACCTGGGCCGCGAGCTCCACCACATGGGCGCGGACCGGCTCGGGCAACGGGCGAGACAGACCCTCTTCGGCTGAACTCATTCCCCTGCTCCCAGTCTGGCCCCTGCCATGCACACCCTCGGCGAACCCTTCATGTCCTCCTTGTCAAGGGTACGACCGTGTCGCACCTGATCGAGTCGGCAAGGTCACGCGGAGCGACATGAAGCGCCAGTGAACGGACGGTCATCTCAGCTTATAGACAAGCGCTTGGTCGGATCACCGTGGCGACGACCGGCGGCGCGCGGCCGTACCGCCCCACCCTACGGGCGATGTCGGTGGTGACCTTTAATGTCTCCGGCGTGGAACCGGTACAGGGCACGTTCGACGACCTCGGCACCCCGCTGCACGAGGTCACGTTCGTGGTGTTCGACCTGGAGACCACCGGCGGCTCGGCCAGGGAACACGCGATTACCGAGATCGGCGCGGTCAAGGTGCGGGGCGGCGAGCGGCTCGGCGAGCTCGCCACGCTCGTCGATCCCGGCACGCCCATCCCGCCGTTCATCACCGTGCTCACCGGGATCACCGACGCGATGGTGACGGCCGCGCCGAAGATCGCCTCGGTGCTGCCCACGTTCCTCGAGTTCATCCGGGGCGCGGTGCTCGTCGCCCACAACGCGCCGTTCGACGTCGGCTTCCTCAAGGCCGCCTGCGCCGAGCTCGGCTACCCGCCGCCCGCCAACCCGGTCGTCGACACCGCCGACCTCGCCCGGCGCATGCTCACCCGCGACGAGACCCCCGACTGCAAGCTCGCCACCCTCGCCCGGGTGTTCCGCACCCCGAACCAGCCCTGCCACCGGGCGCTCGCCGACGCCCGCGCCACCGTGGACGTGCTGCACGCCCTGCTCGAGCGGGCCGGCGCGTTCGGCGTGCACACGCTCGAGGAGCTCACCGCCTTCGCCCGCGCGCCCTCCCCGCAGCAGCAGCGCAAGCGCCACCTCGCCGAGGCCGTGCCGCGCGCCCCGGGCGTGTACGTGTTCGAGGACGCGCGCGGCGAGCCGCTGTACGTCGGCAAGAGCGCCAACCTGCGCAACCGGGTGCGCTCGTACTTCACCGCGGCCGAGACCCGCCCCCGGATCCGGGAGATGATCGGCATCGCCGAGCGGGTGCGCCCGATCGTCTGCGCCACCGCGCTCGAGGCCGAGGTGCGCGAGCTGCGCCTGATCGCGGCGGCCAAGCCGCGGTACAACCGCCGCTCCCGGTTCCCCGAGCGGGTGGTGTGGCTCAAGCTCACCGACGAGCCCTTCCCCCGGCTCGCCATCGTCCGCGAGGTCAAGGACGACGGGTGCGCCTACCTCGGCCCGTTCGGCGGCACGCGAGCCGCGGACGACGCCCGCACCGCCATCCACGAGGCGGTGCCGCTGCGCCGGTGCTCCGAGCGCATCGGTGTCCGCACCCGGCGCCCGGCGTGCGCGCTCGCCGGGCTCGGCCGGTGCGGCGCGCCGTGTGAGGGCCGGGAGACCCCGGAGGCGTACGCCCGGCACGTGACGGCCGCGCGCCGCGCGATGACCGAGGACGCCGGGATCGTCTACGCCGCGGTGAAGGCCCGCATGGACCGCCTCGCCGCCGAGCAGCGGTACGAGGAGGCCGCGGTGGACCGCGACCGCCTCGCGGTCTTCGTCCGGGTCGCGGCCCGCATGCAGCGCCTCGCCGCGCTCACCCGGATCCCGCAGCTGGTCGCCGCCGCGCCGGGCGCCGACGGCGGCTGGGACGTCCACGTCATCCGGCACGGCAGGCTCGCCGCCGCCGGGGTGATGCCGCGCGGCGCCCACCCGGTGCCGTACGTCGAGGCGCTGGTCGCCACCGCCGAGACCGTGGTGCCCGGCCCCGGCCCGACCCCGGCGGCGAGCGCCGAGGAGACCGAGTGCATCCTGCGCTGGCTGGAGACCCCCGGGGTACGGCTCGCCCAGGTGGACGGCTCGTGGAGCCTGCCGGTGAACGGGGCGGGGCGGCTGCTCGCCCGCATCGAGCTCGCCTACCAGGGGCGGGACGAGCGCCCGGCCCGGGAGGGGCGGCCCCTGCGCTGACGCCGGGCCCCGCGGGCCGCGCTAGAGTCGGGCACGGACCGGCGCGCGGGGCGTCCGCCGGCGTCCGCACCGGCCCGTGATCCGGCCGACCGGAGACGCGACGCCACCCGGCCGCGCAGGACCCGTGCCGGGGCACCGCGCATCCGGTGCCTCCCGGCGCACTCCGGCACCCGAAACCCGCGTCGCGGCCGCACCCCGGCCCGCGACCCTGCCGTATCCGGCGTCCGCCGCGCCCGCCCGGGGCGCCGCGCGGGACGCCGTGGGAGAGAGGAAACGATGGTCACCGCGATCGTGCACATCAAGACCGAGGTGGACAGGATTCCCGAGGTCGCCGAGGAGATCGCCGGCATCGAAGGGGTGAGCGAGGTCTACTCGATCACCGGCGACTACGATCTCCTCGCCATGGTGCGCGTGCCGGCCTACGAGGACGTCGCCGAGATCATCCCCGGGCGGATCAACAAGGTGCCGGGCGTGCTCTCCACCGAGACGCACCTGGCGTTCCGCACCTACTCCCGGCACGACCTGGAGGCCGCCTTCTCCATCGGCCTGGAGTCCGCCGACTGACGCGGGCACGCCTTCCGGCGGCACCGCTCCCCCACCGACGGCACGCCGTACCCGCCCGGCCGGACGAGCCGGGCGGGCGACCGCCGCCCGTACCCGCGGGACGCGGACGCACGCACATCCCCGGTCACGACGGGACCGGGACTCCGCGGGCGCTCCCGGCGGGATGCGTGCCCGGTCATGCGGCAGGCGTGCGTCACGGACGCCGCACGGCCGCGCCGTCGGCACGTGGCCTGACCGCCCGGCGCCTCGCCGATGCCGTGTCCATGCCGCGGCCGTGCCGTACCGATGCCGCATCAAGACGCCGTATCCGTGCGGCATCGATGCGGCATCGCGGCGGCGTCGATCACCTATCGATGCCGCATCGGATGCGCAACATCACACACAACATCAATACGTGTCGACAGACGCGAAAGGCCCGCCGGACGCCGCCTGCGCGTCCGGCGGGCACGAATCCGTACGTCGAAGCCGCCGCCTCGGGTCAGGACCGCGCGGCGTGCAGCGAGCGGCTGACCTCGATCCAGCGCTCCAGCGTCGCGGCGGCCGCGCCGGAGTCGATCGCCTGCGCCGCACGCTCGTAGCCCTCGGCCATCGCGTCGACGAAGTCCTTGCCCGCGCCGTCGAGCGCGGTGAGCGCCGCGGCCGCGTTCAGCAGCACCGCGTCCCGCACCGGGCCCTTCCGGCCGGCGAGCACGTCGCGTACGGCCTGCGCGTTGTACGCCACGTCCCCGCCCCGGAGCGCGCCGGGCTCCGCGCGCGGGATGCCGAGCACCGCCGGGTCGAAGGTGAGCTGCTCGGCGGTGCCGTCGCGGACCACGAACACCGTCGAGGTGGCCGAGATGCTCAGCTCGTCGAGGCCGTCGTCGCCGCGGAACACCACCGCCGACACGCCCCGCTCGGCGAACACGCCCGCGACCACCGGCAGCATGCGCTCCTCGAACACGCCGATCGCCTGCGAGGTCGGCTGCGCCGGGTTGGTGAGCGGGCCGAGGAAGTTGAACACGGTCGGGACGCCGATCTCCTTGCGGGCCGGGGCCACGTGCTTGAGCGCCGGGTGGTAGACCGGGGCGAAGCAGAACGCGATGCCCGCCTCCTCGGCGATCCGCGCGGTGTCCTCCGGGGTGTGGTCGAGCGCCACGCCCAGGTGCTCCAGCACGTCGGCCGCGCCGCAGGAGGAGGACGCCGCCCGGTTGCCGTGCTTGACCACGCGGGCGCCGGCCGCGGCGGCCACGATCGCGGCCATCGTCGAGACGTTGACGGTGTGCGCCCGGTCGCCGCCGGTGCCGACGATGTCGACCACCGGGCCCTCGACGCGCAGCGGCACGGCCCGCCGCAGCATCGTGCGCGCCATGCCGGTCACCTCGGCGACCGTCTCGCCCTTGGCGCGCAGCGCCACGGCGAACGCGGCCACCTGGGCCGGGGTCGCCGAGCCCGACATGATCTCGTCCATCGCCCAGGCGGTCTCGTCGGCGGTGAGGTCCTCGCCGGCCAGCAGGGCCGACAGTAAGGCGGGCCATGTGGTACGCGCGTCCATCTGCGTCTCCATCGTTTCCTTAACTCGCCTGTGGCTCGGGACCCTATCGGTCGGGCCCGCGTCCGGTGGCCGCAACACGTAACCGGAAACCACCGATTCATGTCGCTCGCCGGGCATGTCCGCGGCCCTGCCGTACACGCCCGGCGAGGACGCTCACCGCGTGGCGGGGAGCTTTGCGGCGGCCCGCTTGCGCATCAGGTCGGCGACGGTCTCGGCGAGGACCACCGGGTCGATCGGCCGGACCACGACCGCCTCCGCCCGGGACCAGGTGGCGAGCCACCGGTCGTCGCGCCGGGCCACGACGAGGCAGATCGGCGGGCAGTTGTAGATTTCGTCCTTGGCCTGCCGGGCGATGCCCATGCCGCCGGCGGGCACCGCCTCGCCGTCGAGCACCGCGACGTCGATCTCTCCGGACTCGAGGTGCTTGAACACCGCGGGCGGGGTGGCGGACTCCACGATCTCCACGGGAGGAAGGTCCGGGGCCGGGCGCCGCCCGATCGCCAGCCGGATCTCCTCGCGGGTGCTCGCGTCGTCGCTGTAGACGAGAACCCTCATGTCACGCTCACTGTCGGTCGGCGAGGTATTGTCACCTGGGGATGCTACCGGGCCGCCCGACCGTGCTCGGGCATCGGCGGTACCTGCGCGCACGTATGCGCGACCACGCACGGTGATTCAGAGGCTATAGGGGGGCCGTGCGGGGGACCGGCCACCTCAGCCGCAATAATGCTGCCCGTGGCGACAGCATCCGCAATCTCGACGTCGACAGCCCACGCGTCCCGGCGGCCGAATCTGGTCAGCGTCGGGACGATCGTCTGGCTGTCCTCCGAACTCATGTTCTTCGCGGCGCTGTTCGCGATGTACTTCACCATCCGGTCGGTCAGCCTTGGCCAGGACAAGCCCTGGCCATCGGTCGAACTTGACGTGCCGTTCGCGCTGTTCAACACGACCATCCTGGTGCTGTCGAGTGTGACGTGCCAGATGGGCGTGTGGGCGGCCGAGCGGGGTCAGGTCCGGAAGCTCCGCTTCTGGTACGTCGTCAGCTTCCTGTTGGGTGCGTACTTCGTGGGCGGCCAGTTGTGGGAGTACCGCAACCTGGTCCACGAGGGCCTCACCCTGTCCTCTGACGCCTACGGTTCGATCTTCTACCTGGCCACGGGCTTCCACGGCCTGCATGTGACCGGTGGTCTGGTCGCGTTCCTGTTCATGCTGGGACGCACGTACGCCGCGAAGCGCTTCACCCACGAGCAGGCCACCAGCGCCATCGTCGTGTCCTACTACTGGCACTTCGTTGATGTCGTCTGGATCGGCCTGTTCGCGACCATCTACATCATCAAGTGATCAGAACGGGGATTCCGGTGAATTCGATCACCGCGCGACGGCGGCATCCCCTCGCGCGTTATGCCGTCATTCTTCTGGCCCTGTGTCTGGTCGGGGGAGCGTACGCTCTTCTGTCCCCGACCGGGGACCGGGCGGACGCGGCCATCGCGTCGGGCACGAACGACGACGTGGCCAACGGCAAGGCGCTGTTCGAGGCGAACTGCTCCAGTTGCCACGGCCTCAACGGCCAGGGCGTGCCGGGCAACGGCCCGTCGCTGATCGGTGTGGGAGCGGCGTCGGTCGACTTCCAGGTCAGCTCCGGGCGCATGCCGGCGGCGAACAGCACCGGTCCGCAGGCGCCGCGGAAGGCGCTGCCCGAGTGGGTCACCCCCGAGGCGATCGACGACCTGGCGGCGTACGTGCAGTCGCTGGGCGGCGGTCCCACCCGGCCGACCGCCGACATGGTGGACCCGGCCAAGGGCGACCCGGCCAAGGGCGGCGAGCTGTTCCGTGCGAACTGCATCCAGTGCCACAACTGGGTGGGCGCCGGTGGTGCCCTGACCGAGGGCAAGCACGCGCCGAGCCTCAACAAGTCCACCCCGACCCAGATCTACGAGGCCATGATCACGGGCCCGCAGGCGATGCCGGTGTTCAACGACACCACGATCACTCCCGAGCAGAAGCGGGACATGATCGCCTACATCGTCAAGGTCCGCGAGCAGGTCGACCCGGGTGGTAGCGGTCTCGGCCGCATCGGCCCGGTCACCGAGGGTCTCGTCGGCTGGGTGGTGGGCATCGGCCTGCTCTCCCTCGCCTCCATCTGGATCACCGCGAAGAGGCGGGCGAAGACGAAATGAGTGAAAGGGAAAACACCGGAACCCCGGAGGAGCGGGTACCGCACCGGGTGATCGGAACTCCGCAGCCCGGCGCCTCGACCGGCGTCGCGACGGCCGGTGAGCCCGACACGCCCGCCACCCTGGACGGCGGCGTGCGCGAGCTGGAGCCCGGTACCGGCATCATCTACCCGGACCCGGCGAGCGCCCGGCGCGCCGAGCGGCTGGTCGCGCTGCTGTTCCTGGTGGCCTTCCTCGCCGGCGTGGGCTTCATCGTGTCGTACGTGGCGTTCCAGGTCGGCGACATCGACCGCACCGCGGTGTCGAACCTGGCGCTCGGTGGCACGATGACGGTCGCCTTCCTCGCGCTCGCCATCGGGCTGGTGGTCTGGGTGCGGCGCATCATGCCCAAGTACAACCTGGTGCAGGAGCGCCACCCGATGGCCTCGGAGCCCGAGGTCCGGGAGGAGGTCTCCCGGGTCTTCGCCCAGGGCGCGGAGGAAAGCGGCTTCCTCAAGCACAAGCTGCTGCGCCGTACGCTGCTGCTGGCCGCCGCGCCGCTCGGCCTGGCCCCGCTGGTGCTGCTCAAGGACCTCGGCCCGCTGCCCGAGGACAAGCTGCGCCACACCGTGTGGCGCAAGGGCATGCGGCTCGTCGTCGAGGGCACCGGCCAGCCGATCCGCGCCGCGGACTTCAACTCGCCCGGTGGCATCCTCTCGGTGGTTCCCGAGGGTTACGAGCACGACCTGAACGCGCTGGCCAAGGCCACGCTGATCCTCATCAAGCTGCGTCCCGAGCAGTTCAAGTCAGGGACTAACCTGAACTGGACCCACGACGGGATCGTGGCGTACTCGAAGATCTGCACGCACGTGGGCTGCCCCGCCGCCCTGTACGAGCAGACGACCAACCACATCCTGTGCCCGTGCCACCAGTCGACCTTCGACGCCGCCGACGGCGCGAAGGTGGTCTTCGGCCCGGCAGCCCGGCCGCTCCCGCAGCTGCCCATCACCGTGGACAGCGAGGGTTACCTCGTCGCACAGGGCGACTTCCAGGTTCCGGTCGGGCCCAGCTTCTGGGAGCGGGGCGACGCGGAAGCCGAAGTTAGGGGGAACGCATGAGCAGCGCGACACAGGCCGGTGCGCGCCCGGGCTCAGGTTCGTTCACGCCTCCCAAGGCGATCAGCGGCATCAGCAGGTTCATGGACGACCGCACCGGTGCGGGGAGCTTCCTCAAGCGCAACATGCGCAAGATCTTCCCCGACCACTGGTCGTTCCTGCTGGGCGAGATCGCGCTGTACTCGTTCGTCATCCTGCTGCTCACCGGCACGTTCCTGACCTTCTGGTTCGAGCCGAGCATGCAGGAGGTCGAGTACAACGGCTCGTACGAGCCGCTCAAGGGCGTGCACATGTCCGCCGCCTACGCGTCGGCGCTGGAGATCACCTTCGACGTGCGCGGCGGTCTGCTCATGCGGCAGATCCACCACTGGGCGGCCCTGCTGTTCGTCGCCGGCATGATGGCCCACATGCTCCGGGTCTTCTTCACCGGTGCGTACCGCAAGCCGCGTGAGCTCAACTGGCTCATCGGCCTCGGGCTGCTCAGCCTGTCGATGGTCGAGGGTCTGTTCGGGTACTCGCTCCCGGACGACCTGCTCTCCGGCGCCGGTCTGCGGATCACCCAGGGTGTGCTGGTCTCGGTCCCGCTGGTGGGTACCTACCTCCAGTTCTTCCTGTTCGGCGGTGAGTACCCCGGTGACGACGTCATCGGCCGGTTCTACAGCCTGCACATCCTGATCATCCCGGGCATCCTTCTCGCGCTGATCTCCGCCCACATGATCCTCATGTGGGTGCAGAAGCACACGCAGATGCCGGGCAAGGGCCGCACCGAGACGAACGTGGTGGGCGCGCCGTTCTACCCCGCCTTCATGGTGAAGTCGGGCGCCTACTTCATGTTCACCTTCGCGGTGCTCGCCGGCCTGGGGACGTTCGCCCAGATCAACCCGATCTGGCTGTACGGCCCGTACACCCCGGCGGACATCTCGGCCGGCTCGCAGCCCGACTTCTACATGGGCTTCCTCGAGGGCGCGCTGCGGATCATGCCCGCGTGGGAGATCAACATCGGCGGCTACACGCTGGCGCTCAGCGTGCTCATCCCGGCGCTGATCCCGCTCGGTCTGATCATGACCGGTGCGGCGCTCTACCCGTTCATCGAACGGTGGGTGACCGGGGACAACCGCGAGCACCACATCGCCGACCGTCCGCGGAACAACCCGCACCGCACCGCGATCGGCGTCTCCGTCATCACCTTCTACGGCATCCTGTGGATGCTCGGTGCGAACGACGAGATCTCGATGCACTTCCACATCAGCCTGTTCGCGCTGTCGATCTTCGGGCGCATCGCGATCTTCGTCGGTCCGGCGATCGCGTACTTCGTGACGTACCGGATCTGCATCGGCCTCCAGCGCAAGGACGCCGAGGTGCTGGCGCACGGCGTGGAGTCCGGCGTGATCGTCCGCTCGCCCGAGGGCGGCTACTCGGAGATCCACGTCGAGCCGGACGAGGACATCGCCGAGCACATCCGCGGCAAGAAGGAGATCCCGACGCTGCCGTCCGCCGAGGCCGACGGCGAGGGCATTCCGCCCAAGGAGGCGCGTGGCCCGCTCGGCAGGCTCCGCGTCAAGCTGAGCCGCGCCTACGGCACCGACCTCGTGCCGCTGCCCGCCAAGGGCGAGGGGCACGTCAACGGCGAGCACGCCGCGGTCGGCGCGGGCGAGGAGCGCAAGCAACTGCACTGACGGCGGCCGCACCGACCGCATCGGACCGACCGGCAGGCAACCGCATCGGCCCGGACGGAGACCACTCCGTCCGGGCCGATCGCTTTTTCGTTCGCTTCTCCCTGGGCGGCGACTCCGGGCGTCACCCCCACCCACGGCCTGGCACCTTCACACCTCGGACGATCCGGCGATGATGCCGCTGTACGGCCCTCAGGACTCCGTGGGGGCCTGCGCGGCCGCCGGTGGGTGCTGACTACCCGGGAAGGGCTCCGTCACGGCAGCGATGCGCAGAGCGCTCCATTTGAGCCACTGCCGCCAGGCGAGCTGCCAGTGCCCCCAGCCGTTGGTCGGCTCCAGCTCCCGCGGCGAGCCCTTCACGATGATCGGGTCGCCGATCAGGGTGTGGTTCTTGAACCACTTGGCGTTCGCCGGGCTCACGTTCACGCAGCCGTGGCTCACGTTCGCCCGCCCCTGCGAGCCCACCGACCAGGGCGCGCCGTGGATGTACTCGCCGCTGTTGGAGATGCGCACCGTGTCGTACACGGTGAGCCGGTAGTAGCCCGGCTGCCCGGGGGCCGCGTCCGGCGAGGTCATGATCGTGACGTCCTCGCGGGACATCGCCAGGTGGACGCCGTTCGTGGTGTGGTACTTGCGCACGCCGCCCCGGCCCGCGCTCACCGGGATGACGCGGATCACCCTCCCGTTGCGCTCAACCGTCATGTGGTGCGTGCGCACGTCCACGGTGCTGATCTGGGACCGGCCGATGCGGAACTCCCGCACGTAGTCGCGGTCGCCGTACAGCCCGTCGCCGCCGGGTGTGCCCGCGAGCAGCGCCTCGACGCGGACCTTGGTGCCCGCCGGCCAGAACCGCTTGGGCCGGTAGTGCACGGTCTTGTCGTCGAACCAGTGCCAGCTCCCGGTGACCGGCTTGGAGGTGAGCACCCGCAGGCTGCGCTCGACCGAGACCCGGTCGGTGATCGGCCGGTCGAACGTGATCATGATCGGCATGCCCACGCCGACCGTGTCCCCGGTGATCTCCTTCTTCGGGAGCAGGTCGGTGATGCCGAACGTCTGGGTGGCGGGCACCGTGGTGAACGTGCTGGTCCGGCGCGTCTCCCCGCCGGGCGTGGCGACCACCGCCTCCACCCGGTAGGTACGGCCCGGCAGCATGTTGCGCAGGCTGCGCCAGCGCGTGCGGTCCGCGCTCATCCGGCCCTGGACGGGCTTGCCGCCCGACTCCACCCTCACCTGCCTGAGCGTGCCGTGCGCGGCGCTGATGAGGATCGGCGTGTCCGGACGGACGTGTGTCGCGCCGTCGGCGGGGGTGATGACGATCTCGGCCGCGGGCCCCTGCTGCGGAGCGGCCGTCTGCTCCTTCGGTGCCGAGGAGCAGGAGGCCGCCAGCGCGAGGACGAGAGCCCCTGCTCCGTACGCGGAAATGTGTCGCACCTGAGTCCCCCAGCTCCGGATTGATCACGCGTCGTGCTGGCTCTATACCCCTGCGTGTGCGTCTCGCTCCACATATGGAGAACCGGGGAACAAAAAACACCATCGGGGCGGCCGGCGGTCCGATGACGGACCGCGGCCGCCCCGATGGCGGACCTCTTCGCTATGGCCTGGTCTGCGGGCCGGCCGACCCGTGGGGAGTTACGCGACCGGAAAGCGGTGCCCCCGGATCAGTGCGAGAAGTTCTTCCGGTAGAACTCGAACACGAAGCCGACCATGGTGCACACCACCGCGACCACGCCGATGAGGAACAGCCACCAGCCGATGACGAACCCCACGAAGGCGAGCGCGGCGGAGAGGCACACGAACAGCGGCCACCAGCTGTGCGGCGGGAAGAACCCGACCTCGCCGGCCGCCTGGTGGATCTCGCCCTCCTTGTCGTCCTCGGGCTGGTCGCCCACCCGGCGCGCGGTGAACAGCAGGTAGTAGCCGATCATGAAGGCCAGGCCGATGGAGATGGCCAGGGCGGTGGTGCCGGCGGGCTCACGCGACCAGAACCAGTAGATCACGTCGACCGCGGCGAAGAAGACGCCGATGGCGATCAGCAGCCATCCCTGGATTTTCATCGGACCTCCTCAAGCTCCGGCCGCTGCTCGGGCGGAAGGTGCGGGTGCTTCAGGTCGAAGGCCGGACGCTCGGAGCGGATCCGCGGCAGCGACAGGAAGTTGTGCCGCGGCGGCGGGCAGGAGGTGGTCCACTCCAGCGAGCTGCCGTAGCCCCACGGGTCGTTCACCGTGACCTTCTCCCCCACCCGGGCGGTGCGCCAGACGTTGTAGAGGAAGAAGAGGGTGGACAGACCCAGGATCAGGGCGCCGACCGAGGAGACCATGTTGAGCGTGGTGAAGCCGTCGGCCTCCGAGTAGTCGGAGTACCGGCGCGGGAAGCCCTCGACGCCGAGCCAGTGCTGCACCAGGAAGGTGGTGTGGAAGCCGACGAACAGCGTCCAGAAGTGCCACTTGGCGAGCGTCTCGTTGAGCATCTTCCCGGTGAGCTTCGGCCACCAGAAGTAGAAGCCGGCGAACATCGCGAACACCACCGTGCCGAACACCGTGTAGTGGAAGTGGCCCACCACGAAGTAGGTGTCGGTGATGTGGAAGTCGAGCGGCGGCGACGCGAGGATGACGCCGGTGAGACCGCCGAAGAGGAAGGTCACCATGAAGCCGATGGTGAACAGCATCGGCGACTCGAAGGTCAGGTGGCCGCGCCACATCGTACCGATCCAGTTGAAGAACTTCACGCCGGTCGGCACCGCGATCAGGAAGGTCATGAAGGAGAAGAACGGCAGCAGCACCTGGCCGGTGGGGAACATGTGGTGCGCCCACACCGCCATCGACAGGCCGGCGATCGCGAGCGTGGCGCCGACGAGGCCGACGTACCCGAAGATCGGCTTGCGGCTGAACACCGGGATGATCTCGGTCGCGATGCCGAAGAACGGCAGCGCGATGACGTAGACCTCCGGGTGGCCGAAGAACCAGAACAGGTGCTGGTAGAGGATCGGCCCGCCGGAGCTCGGGTCGAAGATGTGCGTGCCGAGCTTGCGGTCGGCCTCCAGCGCGAGCAGCGTGGCGGCGAGCACCGGGAACACCAGCAGCACCAGGAGGCTGGTGATGAGGACGTTCCAGGTGAAGATCGGCATGCGGAACATGGTCATGCCCGGCGCCCGCATGCAGATGATCGTGGTGATGAAGTTCACCGCACCGAGGATCGAGCCGAGACCCGCGAGGGAGAAGCCCATGATCCACAGGTCGTGGCCGATGCTCGGCGAGAACGTGTCATCCGACAGCGGCGCGTAGGCGAACCACCCGAAGGAGGCGGCCCCGTCGGGGGTGAGGTACGCGCTCAGCGCGATCAGGCCACCGAACAGGAAGAGCCAGTAGCTCACCATGTTCAGCCGCGGGAACGCCACGTCCGGGGCGCCGATCTGCAGCGGCATGATCGCGTTGGCGAACCCGGCGAACAACGGCGTGGCGAACAGCAGGAGCATCACCGCGCCGTGCATGGTGAACATCTGGTTGTACTGCTCGTTGGTGAGCAGCTGCAGGCCAGGGTGGGCCAGCTCGGCGCGGATGGCCAGCGCCATCACGCCACCGATCAGGAAGAACGCGAACGAGGTGATCAGGTAGAGGTTACCGATCACCTTGTGGTCGGTGGACGAGGCCCACTTGGCGATGATCGTGCCCACCCGGGCGCGGCGGGCACCGACCGCGGGCGGAAGAGAGTATTCGGCGGCGCTCACTGGGTACTCCCGGCTGCCTGGGCGTTCGTCGCCTGTGTGTTCATGTACTGCTCAAACTCGGCCTGCGGCACGAGCTTGACGTTGAAGAGCATACGGGCGTGGTCCTGCCCGCAGAGCTCGGCGCAACGACCGGCGAAGACGCCGTTGCGGTCCAGGGTCTTCACCTCGAACTCGTTCGTGACGCCGGGGATCACGTCCATCTTGAACAGGAACGCCGGCACCCAGAACGAGTGGATCACGTTGTTCGACTCCAGGGTGAACCGCACGGTCTTACCCCCGCTGGGGAGCACGAGCTGCGGCCCCTCCCGGTAGTCGCTCACCGGCAGGCCGGTGACGGTCGCCGTCTTGCCCTGGTACTCGGTGGTGAAGCGCCAGCTCCACTGGAACGCCTCCACCTTGACCTTCACGTCCGGGTTGGCGGACTTCTCCAGCAGGTAGTCCTGGTCCCGGGCGGTGAAGTAGAAGAACACCGCCACCATCACGATCGGGATGGCGGTGTAGAGGATCTCGATCGGCAGGTTGTACCGCACCTGCGGCGGGAGCTCGCTGTCCGCGTTCTTCCTCCGACGCTTCCGGTGGAAGATGCAGGCGTACAGGATCAGGCCCCAGACCAGGACACCGGTGGCGAGCGCCGCCACCCAGGACCCCTGCCACAGGCTCAGCACGCGGTTGCCCTGCTCTGTGATGTTCTCCGGCATCGCGCCCCGGGCCCACTCTTCGGTGCTGCACGCCGTCGCGGTCACCGGGACCAGTGCCAGGACGGCAGCGCACCTGGCCCAGCGGGCCGCTGGACTGCGCCGCGTCGAACGGCGGGTCGGACTCACGGATCGCCTACCCCACAGATCAAGCCCAAGAGGCCCTCCCTTGGGCGGTCTTTCATGTTTCGCTACAGTCGCGTTCTCGGCCTATCCAGTTATGGCATCCAGTCACGCACGGGACACATTAGCGCGGACCGTGGTCGCCCTCCCGTTCGCCCCCGGCAATGTCGGTCCCCTGAGATGGCCGTTCGCCCGGGAGTGGGAGGATGGACGGGTGGCGTACCTCGACGCGGCATCCACCGAACCGTTGCACCCCCGGGCGCGGGAGGCCCTGCTCGCGGCGCTCGACGCCGGATGGGCCGACCCGGCCCGCCTGTACGGCGAGGCCCGCCGGGCCCGCCTGCTGCTCGACCAGGCCAGGGCCGACGCGGCCGACGCGCTGGGCGTGCGGCCGGACGAGGTGACCTTCACCACGTCGGGCACGCAGGCGATCCAGATCGGCATGCTCGGCGCGCTCGCCGCCCGCCGCCGGGTGGGCCGGACCCTCGTGGTGAGCGCGGTCGAGCACTCGGCCGTGCTGCACACCGCCCAGGCCCACGAGCGCGACGGCGGCGAGGTGCGGATCGTCGGCGTGAGCCGTACCGGGCGGGTGGACGCCGAGGCGTTCGCGGAGGCGGTGTCCGCCCCGGGCACGGCGCTCGCCTGCCTGCAGACCGCCAACCACGAGGTCGGCACCCTGCAGCCGGTGGCGCAGGTGGCGGAGGCCTGCCGCCGGGCCGGGGTGCCGCTGCTCGTCGACGCCGCCCAGACGCTGGGCCGGCTGCCCCTGCCCGAGGGCTGGTCGCTACTCGCCGGCAGCGCGCACAAGTGGGGCGGCCCCGCGGGCGTGGGCATCCTGGTGATCCGCAAGGGCGTGCGCTGGCGTTCCCCGCTGCCCGAGGACGAGCGGGAGCGCGGGCGGGTGCCGGGCTTCGAGAACGTCCCGGCGATCGTCGCCGCGGTGGCCGCGCTGCGCGCCCGGATGGAGGAGGCCGAGGAGGAGAACCGGCGGGCGTTCGCCCTCGTCGACCGCATCCGCGCCCGCGTGCCCGAGCTCGTGCCGGACGTGGAGGTGGTCGGCGACCCGGTGGAGCGGGTGCCGCACATCGTCACCTTCTCCTGCCTCTACGTGGCCGGGGAGGCGCTGCTCACCGAGCTGGACAAGGCGGGTTTCGCGATCTCGTCCGGCAGCTCCTGCACGGCGAGTACGCTTCGTCCATCGCATGTTTTGGAGGCGATGGGCGTGCTCACCCATGGCAACGTCCGGGTATCACTGCCACGAGGCGCCTCGGCGGAGGACGTGGACCGGTTCCTCGAGGTCCTCCCGACGCTGGTACGCCGGATCCGGGAAGAGGCAGGAGTGATGTCGTGATGCGTCCGCAGCCCGGGACCGACCGGGAGCAGGCCGCGCCCGCGCTGACCATCGACGCGCTCGGCCGCAAATGCCCGATCCCGATCATCATGCTCGCGCAGCGGATCAACCAGGTGCCGCTGGGCGGGGTGGTGGCGGTGCTCGCCGACGACCCCGCCGCCTACAACGACGTGCCGGCCTGGTGCCGGCTCAAGTCCCACACCCACGTCGGCAGCTACGAGCTGCCCGGCGGCGGCTGGGCGATCCACGTGCGGCGCAACTACTGATCCGCGCCCGCCGAGGGGCGGCGCGCCGCACGCCCGCGCCGTCCCCGCACCCTCCCCGCAGCGTCTCCCGGCGCGTCCGCCGCCCCGGCATTTCCCGTCCGGACCGGGGTAGCGGGGCAGGGACACGTCATCGACTGTCGGGAGGGACGAGATGAGCGTGCACAGCGGTTCGACCGGTGCGAGCACCGTACGCGACATGATGCACCCGGGCGCCGAGTGCATCGGGGAGAACGACAGCCTGCTCAAGGCGACGCAGATGATGCGCGACCTCGGCGTGGGCGCGCTGCCCATCTGCGGCGAGGACGACCGGCTCAAGGGGATCGTCACCGACCGCGACATCGTGATCAAGTGTTGCGCCGAGGGCAAGGACCTGCGTACCACCACGGCGGGCGAGCTCGCCCAGGGCCTGGTGTACGTCACCGCCGACGCCTCGGTGGACGAGGCGCTGCAGATCATGGAACGCAACCAGATCAAGCGGCTGCCGGTGATCGACAACCGCCGCATCGTCGGCATGGTCACCGAGGCCGACCTCGCCCGGAGCCTGCCGGAGGACAAGCTCGCCGAGTTCGTCCACCGCGTCTACGCCTCGCGGTAGGGCAGGCCGGAGCATCCGCGCCGTCCCGGTCCGCGGCGACCGGGACGGCCCCGGTCACGGGTAGTGGCAGCGCACGTGCCGGGCGACCTCGGCGGCGGCCTCCGCGCCGTACGCCTCGGTGAACCGCTCGAGGAACTCCTTCTGGCCCAGCTCGTACTCCTGGCCGCCGACGTGCTCGAGCACGTGGGTCGCGGTGAGGTTGCCGATCTGGGCGCACCGCTCCAGCGACAGGCCCCAGGACAGCCCGGCGAGGAAGCCCGCGCGGAACGCGTCCCCCACCCCGGTCGGGTCGGCCTTGCGGCGCTCGGGCGCGGGCGGCACGTGCAGCGACGGCTCGCCCTTGATGTCGATGCGGGCGCCCTTGGGACCGAGCGTGGTGACCCGCACCCCGACGCGGTCCAGCACCTCCTCGTCGGACCAGCCGGTCTTCTGCTCGATCAGCGCCTTCTCGTAGTCGTTGCTGAACAGGTACGCCGCGCCCTCGATGAGGCGGCGGATCTCCGGGCCCTCCATGCGGGCGAGCTGCTGGGAGCAGTCCGCGGCGAACGGGATGCCGCGCTGCCGGCACTCGTCGGTGTGCCGGAGCATGGCGTCCGGGTCGCTCGGCCCGATCACGACGAGGTCGAGGCCGCCCACCCGCTCGGCGATCGGCCCGAGCTCGATCTCCCGCGACTCGGCCATCGCGCCCGCGTAGAACGAGGCGATCTGGTTGTGGTCGCGGTCCGTGGTGCACAGGAACCGGGCGGTGTGGTGCAGCTCCGACACGTGCACCGAGTCGCAGTCGACCCCGTGGCGCTCCAGCCACGACCGGTAGTCGTCGAAGTCGTGGCCCACCGCGCCGACGAGGATCGGCCGCAGTCCCAGGCAGGCCATGCCGAAGCAGATGTTCGCGGCGACGCCGCCGCGCCGGATCTGCAGGTCGTCGACGAGAAAGGACAGCGACACCCGATCCATCTGGTCGGCGACGAACTGGTCGCCGAACCGACCGGGGAAGGTCATCAGATGGTCGGTCGCGATGGAACCGGATACGGCGATGCGCACGGGGTCATTCTCCTCGTTGTCAGCAACGCGACCGGTCAAGAATACGCGACGACCCCTCCGGCCCGCGGCCGGACGGGGTCATCGTGATCGCTTCGTGGTCCCCGGTCAGTTGAACGAGTCGCCGCAGGCGCACGAACCGGTGGCGTTGGGGTTGTCGATGGTGAACCCCTGCTTCTCGATCGTGTCGACGAAGTCGATCGTCGCGCCCTTGAGGTACGGCGCGCTCAGCCGGTCGGTCACCACGTCCACGCCGTTGAACTGGGAGACGATGTCGCCGTCCATCTTCCGGTCGTCGAAGTACAGCTGGTAGCGGAGACCCGAACAGCCACCCGGCTGCACGGCGACACGCAGATGCAGGCCCTCCTCGCCCTGCTGCTCGAGCAGGCTCTTGACCTTGGCCGCAGCGGCTTCGGTGAGGATGACCCCCTGCTGTGTGGTCTCGCCGCTCTCAACGGTCATGTGCTGACTCCCGCGTCTACGCCGACCGCCCCCGGCGGCCGGTTCTCTGTGACGTCCTTACTAGACGCTACCAACACCCGGGGATTGCTACACATTCCTGTCCGCCATCCGGGCGACCTGCCCGCACTCCGCCGGCGGCGGCCCGGTGCGTGGCATGCCCGGCCCGGCGGGCCGTACCGCACAGATCGCCCGACCCGGAATAAATCACAACGAGCGGTGTGTCATCATTAGTCGTCAGTTCGACGATAAGTCCCGCAAGCGCAAGGGGGTGTGGTCGTGACGACCACTCAGACTCGGCTGCCGCTCTTCATCCTCGGCCAGAGCTCCGACCCGCACTGCGAGCGCGGGGTGGAGTGCCCGGGAGAGCTGCCGCCCGCCTCCGACCCCGCCCTGGTGGAGCGTGCGTGGAAGGCCAAGGAACGGCTCGGCGAGCGGCTGTTCGTCCTCGGCCACCACTACCAGCGCGACGAGGTCATCCAGTTCGCCGACGTGACCGGGGACTCGTTCAAACTGGCCCGGGAGGCGGCCGCCCGGCCGGAGGCCGAGTACATCGTGTTCTGCGGCGTGCACTTCATGGCCGAGTCCGCCGACATCCTCACCTCCGACGCGCAGAAGGTCGTGCTGCCCGACCTCGCCGCGGGCTGTTCCATGGCCGACATGGCCACCTTCGACCAGGTCGAGGAGGCCTGGGACGTGCTCACCGACGCGGGCGTCGCCGACGTGACCGTGCCGATCACGTACATGAACTCCTCGGCCGACATCAAGGCGTTCGTGGGCCGGCGCGGCGGCGCGGTGTGCACCTCCTCGAACGCCAAGCGCGCCCTCACCTGGGCGTTCGAGCAGGGCGAGAAGGTGCTGTTCCTGCCCGACCAGCACCTCGGCCGCAACACCGCGGTGCTGCAGCTCGGCCTCTCCCTCGACGACTGCGTCGTCTACGACCCGCACCGGCCCGGCGGCGGGCTCACCGAGAAGCAGCTGCGGGACGCGAAGATGATCCTGTGGCGCGGCCACTGCTCGGTGCACGGCCGGTTCACCGCCGAGGCCGTGGACGACGTGCGCGCCCGCATCCCCGGCGTCAACGTGCTGGTCCACCCCGAGTGCCGGCACGAGGTGGTGACCAAGGCCGACTACATCGGCTCGACCGAGTACATCATCCGCACCATCGCCGAGGCGCCCGCCGGTTCGGCGTGGGCGATCGGCACCGAGCTCAACCTGGTGAAGCGGCTCGCCTCGCAGCACCCGGACAAGTCGATCTCGTTCCTCGACCGGAGCATCTGCCTGTGCTCCACGATGAACCGGATCGACATGCCGCACCTGGTGTGGGCGCTGGAGTCGCTCGCCGAGGGCCGGGTGGTCAACCAGATCGTCGTCGACCCCGAGACCACGCACTGGGCGAAGGTCGCCCTCGACCGCATGCTCGCGCTGCCCTGAGCCGCGTCGCCCACCGGGGGAAAAGGCCGTGCCCGCCGGGCGGTCAGGTCCGGCGGGTCCGGGGCGGCCTCGTCACAGGCCGGGGGCGCCCCACAGCGGGAACCAGCGGGACAGGTCGGGCTCGATGGGGAGCTCGTCCGCGAGGACGCCGCGGAGCTGCAGCTCCAGTACGTTGTCCCGGCGCTGCCCGCCGAGCGGGGCGAACGGGTAGAAGGTGCCCTGCTTGTACAGGTAGACGAGCGCGACGTGGCGGTCCGCGCCGTACCGGTCCGTGGTGCCGGTGAACGCCACCAGCGAGCAGAGCAGGGACGGGCCGAACCCCGCCTGCTCCAGCGAGCTGTTCGCCGCGTGCAGGTCGGTGACGAGCGCGGACACGTCGTCCGCGGCGCGGCGGATCACCAGCCAGGTGTAGCCGTAGGAGTCGTCGACGCGCTCGATCGCCGGGCCGCCCGCCACGCCGAGCAGCGCGCGGATGTCCTGCTCCACCGTGGCGAACGCCCCGCCCTCGACGGCGCGGAAGCACACCGAGCCCGTCCCGGTGGGCGCGAAGCCGGTGGCCGCCCGCAGCGTGACCGCCGCGGACGGCAGCGCGAACAGCGCGTCGAGGTCGGGCTTGGCGGGCCGGCTGCGGCCGAGCAGGATGTCGAGCCAGCGGGGCATCGGCCTCAGGCCCCCCGGCCCAGCTCGGCGGCGATCCGGTGGAGCTGGGCGAGCCGCTGCTCGAGCGGCGGGTGGGTGGAGAACAGCGCCGCGAGGCCGGCCGCCGCGCCGCGCCGGGACAGCGCGGGCGCGAAGTAGAAGGCGTTGAACGGCTCGGCCTCGCGCAGGTCCCGGGTGGGGATGCGGGCCATCTCCCCGCTGACCTTGGTGAGCGCGCTCGCCAGCGCGGACGGCCGCTGGGTGAGCAGGGCGCCCGCCCGGTCGGCGGCGAGCTCCCGGTACCGGGACAGCGCGCGGGTGAGCAGGAAGCTCACCGCGTAGACGAGGGCGGACACGAGCAGGATGATCAGCCCGATCGGCGCCCCGTTGTTGCGGCTCCCCCGGCCGCCGAACCCGGTGTACAGGGCGATCCGGGTCATCAGCCCGGCGACGATGCCGAGGAACGAGGCGATCGTCATCACCGCGACGTCCCGGTGCGCGATGTGCGCCATCTCGTGGGCGAGCACGCCCTCCAGCTCGGCGGGTTCGAGCCGGCGCAGCATGCCGGTGGTGACGCACACCACCGCGTTCTTCTGGTTCCGCCCGGTCGCGAACGCGTTGGGCACGTCGCTGTCCGCGATCGCGACCCGGGGCTTGGGCATGTCGGCCATCGCCGCGAGGCGGTCGACCACGCCGTGCAGCTCCGGCGCCTGCTCCGGGGTGACGAGGCGTCCGTGCATCGCGAACAGCGCGATCCGGTCGGACAGGAAGTACTGCACGGCCAGCAGGCCCGCGGCGAGCGCGAGCACCACGATCGCCCGGACGCCCAGCGCGACCAGCGCCGCGACGAAGGCCACGTACAGCAGCCCGAGCAGGAACAGCGTGACCGTCATGCGGGTGGTCAGCCCCCGGTCGGGCGCGTATCGGGTCCGCGTCATCGGACCGCCCCCCTCGATCTCCGGGCCGCCGTTCCCCGCGACGCCGACACCTGGATGTCCGCCTCCCCCTGTGACACGATCAGCCGGCCCCGGGCCCCGGCGCACCGGGGCCCGGACGGCCGGGCGCGCCCGGACGTCAACCCGGGATCAGGCCCTGGTCGCCGAGCATGGCGCGCACCTCGTCCATGGCGGCGTCCGCCGGCGGCAGGATCAGCTCGGACGGCTCCAGCGAGTCGTCCGGCAGCGGCTTGCCGACCTGCCGCACCTTGTCGAGCAGCGCGTGCAGCTTGGCGCGGAACTCGGCCTCGTCGCCGGCCTCGATCGCCGCCTCCAGCTCGCCGTCGAGGGCGTTGAGCGCGTCGAGGTCGGCGGCGTCGATCTCGACCTGGCCCTCCCCCATGATGCGTACGATCACAGCCCCTCCCCCGGCTGACGGTACTGCTGGGTCGGCGCGGCGGGCGGCGGAGGCGGCGGCGCCTGGCCGTGCTGGGCGGGCGGCGGGGCCTGCTGCGCCTGCTGCCCCGGCCGGCCGGGCTCGAGCGCCTCACGCGGCGCGGGCGCCTGGCCGAGCTCGGCCTTCATGCGCTGCAGCTCCAGCTCCACGTCCATGCCACCGCCGAGCCGGTCGAGCTCGGCCTGGATGTCGTCCCGCTGGCCGGTGACGTCGTCGAGCACGCCGCTCGCGAGCAGCTCGTCGACGGCGCTCGCGCGGGCCTGCATCTGGGCGGTCTTGTCCTCGGCCCGCTGGATCGCCAGGCCCACGTCGCCCATCTCCTCGGAGATGCCGCTGAGGGCCTCGTTGATCCGGGTCTGGGCCTCGGCCGCGGTGTAGGTGGCCTTGATCGTCTCCTTCTTGGTGCGGAAGGCGTCGACCTTCGCCTGGAGGCGCTGGCTCGCGAGGGTGAGCTTCTCCTCCTCGGCCTGGAGGTTGTCGTGCTGGGCCTGCAGCTCGGCGATCTGGCTCTGCAGCGCGGCCCGCCGGGTGAGCGCCTCCCGGGCGAGGTCCTCCCGGCCCATGCTCAGCGCCTTGCGGCCCTGCTCCTCGAGCTTGTCGGCCTTCTGCCGCAGGCCGTTGATCTGCAGCTCCACCCGCTTCCGCGAGGTCGCGACGTCGGCGACGCCCCGCCGTACCTTCTGCAGCAGCTCCAGCTGCCGCTGGTAGGAGTAGTCGAGGGTCTCGCGCGGGTCCTCCATCCGGTCCAGCGCCTTGTTGGCCTTGGACCGGAAGATCATGGAAAGTCTCTTCATCACGCTCATGCGCGTCGGCCGTCCCCTTCTATGTCGTGCTGCGCCAACGGTCCCGGTTGCCGCCTCGCTCGCCGGCCATCGGCTCTCTGCGCTCGCATCCTCGCTCCCTCGCGTCGGGCGCCCGTCTCACCGGCCGCCCACGGCTCTGAAAGCCACCCATGAACGACGGAACCGCCTAGGGTAACCCTATGCATAACGTACGGGGGCGTCACCAAGTTGCGGCCCCGGTACGCTTACGACGTGTTCCGACGCCGTACTGAGACGCCCGCCGAGGACGCCGCCCGCGCGGCCTCCTCCGAACAGCCTAAGTCGGCACCCGTGGGTAAGGGCCGGCCAACTCCGAAACGCCGGGAGGCCGAGCGCCGCCGGCGCCAGCCGGTGACCGCGCCGAAGAACCGCAAGGAGGCCTACCGGCAGATGCGGGCCCGGCAGGCCGCCGAGCGCGCCCGCATCCGCGAGGCCCTGGCGCGCGGCGACGAGCGGTACATGCCGGAGCGGGACAAGGGGCCGGTGCGCCGGTTCGCCCGCGACTGGGTGGACTCCCGCCGCCTGGTGAGCCAGTACTTCCTGCCGTTCTCCCTGGTGATCCTGCTCGCCACGTGGATCCCGCTGCAGCCCGACATCCGCGCCTACGTCTACTTCGCGGTGGTCAGCGTGATCTGGCCGCTGATGATGGTGAGCGTGCTGGTCAGCACGATCTACGTCGGGTGGCGGGTCAAGCGGCTGGCGAAGGAGAGGTTCCCCGACCAGAACGTGCGCGGGGTCGGCTGGTACGCGGCGATGCGCGCGCTGCAGGTGCGCCGCCTGCGGTTCCCCCCGCCGACCGTGCTGCCCGGCGGAAAGCCGGTTCCGCAGAAGCGGTAACCCACGTACCGTCGTCCCGACGCCGGGGATGCCCGGGCGTGCGGGCGTGGCCCGGACGTCCGGTCTGATCCCGGGTGCGAAGATGGATCGGTAAGCGACCACCTCGCAGTTGGGGAAAGGTACATGGAGTTTCGCCACCTAGGCCGCAGCGGCCTCATGGTCAGTGAGATCAGCTACGGCAACTGGCTCACCCACGGCTCCCAGGTGGAGGAGGAGGCCGCCATCGCCTGCGTGCACGCGGCGCTCGACGAGGGGATCACCTCGTTCGACACGGCCGACGTGTACGCCGGCACGAAGGCCGAGGAGGTGCTCGGCAAGGCCCTCAAGGGCGTGCGCCGCGAGTCGATCGAGATCTTCACGAAGGTCTACTGGCCGACCGGCCCGGGGCCGAACGACCGAGGGCTGTCGCGCAAGCACATCTTCGAGTCCATCCACGGCTCGCTGCGGCGGCTGGGGACCGACTACGTCGACCTCTACCAGGCGCACCGGTTCGACTACGAGACACCGCTGGAGGAGACCCTCCGGGCCTTCGACGACCTGGTACGGCAGGGCAAGGTGCTCTACGTCGGCGTGAGCGAGTGGACCGCGGACCAGATCGCCCAGGCCCTCAAGATCGCCGACGAGATGGGCTTCGACCGGATCGTGTCGAACCAGCCGCAGTACTCGATGCTGTGGCGGGTGATCGAGGGCGAGGTCGTGCCGTTCTGCGAGAAGGAGGGCATCGGCCAGGTCGTGTTCTCCCCGATCGCCCAGGGTGTGCTCACCGGCAAGTACCTGCCCGGCCGGCCTCCGCCGCCGGCGTCCCGGGCCACCGACCCGAACGGGTCCGGCTTCGTCTCCCGGTTCCTGCGGGACGACGTGCTCACCCGGGTCCAGGAGCTCAAGCCGATCGCCTCCGACCTCGGCCTCACCATGGCCCAGCTCGCGGTCGCCTGGGTGCTGCAGAACCCGAACGTCTCCTCGGCGATCGTCGGCGCGAGCCGGCCGGAGCAGATCCGCGACAACGCCAAGGCGAGCGGCGTCCGCCTCGACGCCGAGGTGATGCGGAAGATCGACGAGGTGCTCGGCCCGGTCGTGGAGCGCGACCCGGCCAAGACCAAGGCGATGAGCCCGCCGTCCCGGCCGAAGTGATCCCGCGGACGGTCACGGTCGCGGGGCGCCCGGCGCCCCGCCTCCGGTAGGGAGGGCGCGGCTCACTCGGGGCGGAGCGACATCCCCGAGTACTCGACCCGGTCGTCCTCCAGCAGCGTGACCTGCTCGACGCCCTGCGCGAGCAGGTCACGCCAGTTCTCCCCGATCCACGACTCGGCGTCCGCCTGGCTGGAGAACAGCTCACGGGGCAGCGAGCGGTCGGTGATCTCCGCTCCGCGCGCATCCTCGTAACGCCACCGCCAGGCCATGCTCTACGCTCCTTCTCACGTCGCTGCTCAGTGACGAGGTCTCCGTTCGCCGCCGCCCTGGTGCGGCGAGTGCAGCAGACCCTATCCGATCACATCCGACCACACGCCGGGGGGCCAAGGGGGCATGCGGGTACGGCTTCGCGGCACCGGCGGCCCGCTCGGCTGGCCGGCGCCCGGCTGCCGCTGCGCCTCCTGCGGCCGGGTCCCGCCCGGCCTGCGCCGCCCGATCTCGATCGTCGTGGGCGACCGGCTGCGCCTCGCCCCAGCCCTCGGCGGCGCCGAGCCCGGGCACGCGGTCGCCGCCACCGCCGACGGGTGGACCGTGACCGGCCCGGACGGCGCCCGGGTGCTGTACGCCCCCGCGCGCGACGCGCTCCCCGAGCCCTGCCACGGCGGCGACCCCGCGCCGCCGTGCGATCTCGTGCTCATCGACGTGCTCGACGACCCCGGCCGGCTGGGCGACCTGCGGCGGCGCGGGGTGGTGCACGACCGCACGCCGGTCGTCGCGGTCGGGGCCGACCACCGGGTGGGCGACGAGGCCGAGCTCGCCCGGCGGCTCGCGCTGTGGGGGGTGCACGCCGTACCCGACGGGACCGTGCTCGAGGTGCGGCCCGGGGCGGTCCGCGTCCTCGCCGGCGGGGACGCGAAGGCCGAGGTGCTTCCCGGCGATCCGCTCGGGGCGGCCGGCGTGTCCCGGGCGCCGCGGCGCACCCTGCTGCTCGGCGGCAGCGGCTCGGGCAAGTCGGCCGAGGCCGAGCTGCGGCTCGCCGCGCTGCCCGAGGTGGTGTACGTCGCGACCGGGCCGTCCGGGGAGGGCGACCCCGAGTGGGCGGAGCGGGTGCGGGCCCACCGGGAGCGGCGGCCCGCGCACTGGCGCACCGTGGAGACCGTGGACGTCACCGGCCTGCTGCGGGAGGAGGGGCCGCCGCTGCTCGTCGACGGGCTGGGCACGTGGCTCGCGGCGGTCTTCGACGCCTGCGGCGCCTGGGAGTCGCGGGCGGGCGCGGCCGAGGTGACGCGCCGCTGCGACGAGCTGGTGGCCGCGTGGCGGGACACGCCGCGCCGGGTGGTGGCGGTCTCCGACGAGGTCGGCCTCGGCGTGGTGCCCGCCACCGCGAGCGCCCGGGCGTTCCGCGACGCGCTCGGCCGCCTCAACCAGCGTCTCGCCGCCGAGTCGGAGGAGGTGGCGCTCGTCGTCGCCGGGCGCCTCCTCCCGCTGTCGTGACGGCCGCCCCGGGGCGGGTGCCGCCCGCCGCCCTGGACGGGCTGCGCCTCGCCGTGGGCCTGCTGAGCGTGCTGCCGGTACGGGTGACCCGGGTGGATCGGGAGACCGCCGGGTGGGCGATGGCGTTCGCCCCGGCGGTCGGCCTGCTGCTCGGCGGCACGGCCGCGCTCGCCGGCGCGGTGCTGGAAACGTTCACGGGCGCGGGCGGGCTGCTGGCGTCCGCGATCGCGCTCGGCCTGCTCGCGCTGCTCACCCGCGGCCTGCACCTCGACGGGCTCGCCGACCTCGCCGACGGCCTCGGCAGCGGCAGACCGGCCGGGCAGGCCCTGGACATCATGAAGCGCTCCGACATCGGGCCGTTCGGCGTGCTCACCCTCGTCTTCACGCTGCTGGTCCAGGCCGCGGCGCTCGACCGGGCCGGGCCGGCCGCGCTCGTGGTCGCCGCGGCCACCGGGCGGCTCGCGGTCACCTGGGCGTGCCTGCCGCAGGTGCCCCCCGCCCGGCCCGAAGGGCTCGGCGCGACCGTCGCGGGCACGGTACGGCCGGCCGCCGCGGCGGCGGCGACCGCGGCGACGGCGGTGGCGGCGCTGCTCGTGGCCACCCTCCCCGGCGGCGAGGCGTGGGGCGTGACCGCCGTGCGCCACCTGCTCGCGATCGCCGCGGGGCTGGGCCTCGCCTGGGCGCTGCGGCGGCACGCGGTGCGCCGCCTCGGCGGGGTGACCGGCGACGTGTTCGGCGCGCTCGTCGAGGCCGCGGTCACCGCGGCCCTGGTCACCTGCGCGCTCACCGCCTGACCCGCACCGGGCTCCGTCGCCGCCCGGCGGTCGCCGTCGTCCGGCCGCGGCGGCGACACGTGGGCCCCGCGGCACGCCGTACCACGCCTTCGCGGCGGGTTCGAGGGGCGCCGCGTGGCCGGACGCACCGGGTGTCGCGGGCCGCGACACACCGATCATGATCGGTAACGCCCAATGGTAGGATCACCCCCTGTTTATGACCTTGGACAAAGCAGGGCTAGCATCGGGCTACGTGACCACCGTGAACCTCGACTCGTCCGGTACCCTCCCCGGCGACATCGACGCCCTCGTCGTGGGCGTGCACTCCGGAAGCGACGGGCCGCAGCCGGCGCCCGGCGCCGAGCACGCCGACCAGGCCCTCGGCGGACGGCTCGCCGCGAGCCTCACCGCACTGGGTGTCACCGGCAAGGCCGGCGAGATCGCCAAGATTCCCACCCTCGGAGCGGCGCCCGTCCCGCTGATCGCCGTGGTCGGCCTCGGGGACGCGCCGAAGGAGGGCTCCTACGACCTTGAGGTGCTGCGGCGCGCCGCAGGCACCGCGACCCGTTCCCTGGCGGGCTCGGCGCGGGTCGCGCTCGCCCTGCCCGCCACGAGCGCCGAGCAGACCGAGGCGATCGCCCTCGGCGGACTGCTCGGCGCTTACACGTTCACCCGGTACCGCACCCGGGACGAGGACAAGCCGCCGGTGCGGGAGCTGACCGTGCTCGGCTCCGCCGCGGGCGCCGACGAGGCCGTCCGGCGGGCGACCGTGATCGCCGAGTCGGTCACGCTCGTGCGGGACCTCGTCAACACCCCGCCCTCGGACCTGTGGCCCGCGCGGTTCGCGGAGATCGCCACCGAGCGCGGCACCGCGGCCGGCCTCGGCGTCGAGGTGCTCGACGAGACCGCGCTGAAGGAGGGCGGCTACGGCGGCCTCGTCGCGGTCGGCCAGGGCTCGGCCCGGCCCCCGCGCCTGGTGCGGCTCAGCTACCGGCACCCGGAGGCCGACAAGACCCTGGCGTTCGTCGGCAAGGGCATCACCTTCGACTCCGGCGGCCTGTCGCTCAAGCCCACCACGGCGATGGACTGGATGAAGTCCGACATGGGCGGCGCGGGCGCGGTGCTCGGCGCGCTCATCGGGATCGCGCGGCTGGGGCTGAAGGTGAACGCGATCGGCTACCTGTGCCTCGCCGAGAACATGCCGAGCGGCACCGCGCAGCGCCCCTCCGACGTGCTCACCACCTTCGGCGGCAAGACGGTGGAGGTGCTCAACACCGACGCCGAGGGCCGGCTCGTGCTCGCCGACGGGCTCGGCCGGGCCGCGCAGGACTCGCCCGACGTGCTCGTGGACATCGCCACCCTCACCGGCGCGCAGATCATCGCGCTCGGCAACCGCACCACCGGGGTGATGGGGAACGACGACGCGCTGCGCGACGAGGTGGTGGCGGTCGCCAACGAGGTCGGTGAGCCGGCCTGGGGCATGCCGCTGCCCGAGGAGCTGCGCCGGTCGCTCGACTCGGCGGTCGCCGACATCGCCAACGTCCACCCCGACCGCGTCGCGGGCATGCTCGCCGCCGCGGTGTTCCTGCGCGAGTTCGTCCCCGACGGCCTGCGCTGGGCGCATCTGGACATCGCCGGGCCCGCGTTCCACCGCACCGAGCCGTACGGCTACACGGTCAAGGGCGGCACCGGTGCGGGCACCCGGACGCTCATCGGCCTGGCCGCCCGGTACGCGAAGTGAGGGTCAAGCCCGTCACATCGCGCACGCACAAGTGAAAAGATGCCGTTGGACAGGCCGTGATCCGGCACCCGGCGGCACAGAGATCCGACAAGGAGCATTCCCGTGGCTGATGGCAGCGGCCCCTTCGACGTCGTGGTCCTGGGGGGTGGCAGCGGCGGCTACGCCTGCGCCCTGCGGGCGGCCGAACTCGGCAAGCGGGTGGCGCTGATCGAGAAGGACAAGATCGGCGGCACCTGCCTCCACCGCGGCTGTATCCCCACCAAGGCGCTCCTGCACTCGGCCGAGGTCGCCGACGAGACCCGTGAGAGCGCGACGTTCGGGGTCAAGGCCCGGTTCGAGGGCATCGACATGCCGGCCGTGCACGCCTTCAAGGAGAAGATCGTCAGCCGTGCCTTCCGGGGCGTGACCGGCCTCATCAAGGCGCGGGGCGTCACGATCATCGAGGGCTTCGGCCGGCTCGTCGGGCCGAACCGGATCGCCGTCACGCGCGACGGCCACCAGGAGGTCGTCGAGGCGGCCAACATCGTGCTCGCCACCGGGTCGGCGCCCAAGACCCTGCCCGGCCTGGAGATCGACGGCGAGCGGATCATCACCAGCGACCACGCGCTCACCCTCGACCGGGTGCCGGGCTCGGTGGTGGTGCTCGGCGGCGGCGTGATCGGCGTCGAGTTCGCCAGCATCTGGCGCTCGTTCGGGGCCGAGGTGACGATCGTCGAGGCGCTCCCCCACCTGCTGCCCGCCGAGGAGGAGTCGAGCTCGAAGCTGCTGGAGCGGGCCTTCCGCCGGCGCGGCATCGGCTACAAGCTCGGCGTGCGGTTCGAGAGCGTCAAGACCACCGCCACCGGCGTGGTCGTCACCCTCGAGGGCGGCGAGACCCTCGAGGCCGAGCTGCTGCTCGTCGCGGTCGGCCGCGGCGCCGTGACCGAGGGCCTCGGTTACGAGGAGGCCGGCGTGGTGATCGAGCGCGGCACGGTTAAGGTGGACCAGTACTGCCGCACCAGCGTGCCGGGGGTGTACGCGGTCGGCGACCTGATCCCCACCCCCCAGCTCGCCCACACCGGGTTCGCCGAGGGCATCCTGGTCGCCGAGCACATCGCCGGGCTCAACCCGGCGCCGATCGACTACGACGGCGTGCCGCGCATCACCTACTCCGACCCCGAGGTGGCCTCGGTCGGGATCACCTCGGCGACCGCACGTGAGCGCGGTTACGAGGTCACCGAGTTCGTCTACGACCTGGCCGGCAACCCCAAGAGCCAGATCCTGCAGACGCAGGGCGCGGTCAAGGTCGTCGCGGCCAAGGACGGCCCTGTGCTCGGGGTGCACATGGTCGGCCGCCGCATCGGAGAGCTGGTCACCGAGGGGCAGCTCATCTACAACTGGGAGGCGCTGCCCTCCGAGGTCGCCCAGCTCATCCACGCCCACCCCACCCAGTCCGAGGCCGTCGGTGAGGCGATGCTCGCCCTCGCCGGCAAGCCGCTCCACGTGCACGACTAAAAGTGCCCTCACACCACATGCGATAGAAGGAGTCACAGGACACCATGCCGGTCTCCGTACAGATGCCCCAGCTCGGCGAGAGCGTCACCGAGGGCACCGTAACCCGCTGGCTCAAGAGGGAAGGCGAGCGCGTCGAGGCCGACGAACCGCTCCTCGAGGTAAGCACCGACAAGGTCGACACCGAGATCCCCTCGCCGACGTCCGGCGTGATCACCAAGATCCTCGTCAAGGAGGACGAGACGGTCGAGGTCGGTGCCGAACTCGCCGTGATCGACCCGAACGCCGCCGAGGGTACGGTCGCCCCGGCCGCGCCGGCCGCCGAGCCGGCCCCGGCCCCGGCTCCGGCGCCCGAGCCGCAGCCCGCTCCCCCGCCCGCCCCGGCTCCGCAGCCCGAGCCGGCCGCGCCGCCGATCGCCTCGATCCCGCAGCCCGCGCCGGCCCCGGCTCCGGCCCCCGCGCCGCAGCCCGCCCCCGCTCCGGCCCCGGCCCCGGCTCCGGCGCCCGAGCAGCCGGCCGCCCCGGCGCCCGCTCCGGCCGCCGAGGGGCCGTACGTCACGCCGCTCGTGCGCAAGCTCGCCGCCGAGCACGGCGTCGACCTGAGCACGATCACCGGCACCGGCGTCGGTGGCCGGATCCGCAAGCAGGACGTGCTCGAGGCGGCCCGGCGCAAGCGTGAGGCGGCCGCCCAGGCCGCGCAGGCGGCTCCGGCCGCGCCCGCGCAGGCCCCCGCGGCCCAGCCCGCCGCCGGTCCCGAGCCGGTTCCGGTGGACACCACGCTGCGCGGCCGTACCGAGAAGATGTCGCGGCTGCGGCAGACGATCGCCAAGCGGATGATGGAGTCGCTCCAGGTCTCCGCGCAGCTCACCTCGGTGGTCGAGGTCGACGTCACCAAGATCGCCAAGCTGCGCGAGCGGGCCAAGGAGGACTTCCAGCGGCGCGAGGGCGTGAAGCTCACCTTCCTGCCGTTCTTCGCGCTCGCCGCGGTCGAGGCGCTGAAGCAGCACCCCAAGCTCAACGCCACGATCAACAACGAGACGAACGAGGTCACCTACTTCGATGTCGAGCACCTCGGCATCGCGGTGGACACCGAGCGCGGCCTACTCGTGCCGGTGATCCGCAACGCCGGCGACCTCAACCTCGCCGGGCTCGCCCGGAAGATCGCCGACCTCGCCGAGCGCACCCGCACCAACAAGATCAGCCCGGACGAGATCACCGGCGGCACGTTCACCATCACCAACACCGGCAGCCGCGGCGCGCTGTTCGACACGCCGATCCTCAACCAGCCGCAGGTCGGCATGCTCGGCACCGGCGCCGTGGTCAAGCGCCCGGTGGTGCTCGACACGGCGGACGGTGAGGTGATCGCGATCCGGTCGATGGTCTACCTGTCGCTCACCTACGACCACCGGCTGGTGGACGGCGCGGACGCCGCCCGGTTCCTCACCACGATCAAGCGCCGCCTCGAGGAGGGCCGCTTCGAGGCCCAGCTCGGGCTGGAGTGACCCCTGCGCCCCGCCGCCCGTGCGGCGGCGGGCGGTCCGCCTCCCGGACGCGTCCGGGAGGCGGACCGCGGCGCGTTCCCCTCGCGCACCCCACGGGCGCGCGAGCGGCGGCAGGGTAGAGTCTGAGGCCATGCGGGGGCCGGAACGGCGCACGCCGCCGTGGCGGGGCGGTGCCGTACCGGTCCGGATGTGCCGGGCGGTGCGGTGAGGGAGGCGTGATGAGCACTTCCGGGCAGTCCCACATCGTGGCGATCGGCGGCGGCTCGTTCCGGGCCACGCCGCGGTTCGGGGTGATCGAGCCGACCGGGCTGCTGCGCTACGCGCTCGACCTCACCGGGAAGGAACGGCCGCGGCTGTGCCTGCTCGCCACCGCGGTGGGCGACGACTCCGAGTGGCTGCTGAAGATGTACGGCGCGTTCCGCGGCTGGAACGTCGAGGTGAGCCACCTCGCGCTGTTCCCGATGCCGAACGTGCCCGACCCGCGCGCCTTCCTGCTCGAGCAGGACGTGATCTACGTCAGCGGCGGCAGCGTGGCGAACCTCATGGCGCTGTGGCGGCTGCACGGCATCGACGAGGCGCTCGCCGAGGCGTGGCGGGCCGGCGTGGTGCTCTCCGGGCAGAGCGCCGGGGCGCTGTGCTGGCACGTGGGCGGCAACACCGACTCGTTCGGGCCCGAGCTGCGGCCGTGGGCCGACGGCATGGGGCTGCTGCCGTACTCCTGCGGGGTGCACTACAACTCCGAGCCGCAGCGGCGGCCGCTGCTGCACCGGTCGGTGGCCTCGGGCGAGCTGCCCGAGGGGTACGCCGCGGACGAGGGCGTGGCGCTGCACTACGTCGGCACCGAGTTCGCGGGGGCGGTGTCGATCGACCCCAAGGGCGCCGCGTACCGGATCGAGCGTGACGGTTCGGGCGGTGTGAAGGAGCTGCGTATCGAACCGCGCCTGCTCGAGCGGTGAACTGCTCTACGCTGGGGCGGTGAGCAGCGGGGAGCGCCCGCGGCGCTGCCGAGGAGCCCCCTCCCAGTGGAGATCGGCATGAGTGAGCTGGCCATCGTCCGGTTAGGGGTGGACGTCCCCTACGAGCAGGCCTGGAGCCTGCAGCGCAAGGTGCACGAACGGCGCGTCGCCGGGGAGATCGGCGACACGTGCCTGCTGCTGGAGCACGCCCCCGTGTACACCGCGGGCCGGCGGACCCTGCCCGAGGAGCGGCCCACCGACGGCACGCCGGTGATCGACGTCGACCGGGGCGGCAAGATCGCCTGGCACGGCCCGGGACAGCTCGTCGCCTACCCCGTCATCCGGCTGACCGAGTCGCTCGACATCAACCGCTACGTCTGGCTGCTGGAGGAGGCGCTCATCCAGGTGTGCGCCGACTTCGGCGTCACCGCGCGCCGGGTGCCGGGCGTGGGCGGCGTCTGGGTGCCCGGGGACCCGGCGAGCGGGCTGCCCGACCGGGCGCTGGGCGCGGTCGGCATCCGGGTGCACAAGGGCGTCACCATGCACGGGTTCGCGCTCAACTGCGCCAACGACCTGAGCTGGTACAACCGGATCGTGCCGTGGGGCGTCAGGGACGGCGGGGTGACCTCGCTGTCGGCCGAGACCGGTCGGCGCCTCACCGTCGACGAGGTGACGCCCGTCGCCGAGAAGCGCCTCGCGGGAGTGCTCGGCGTGGAGCTCGTCGAGCTCCAGGAGGAGGACCTGCTGCGGCTGTGACCCCCTGCCGGGCGGCCGCGGCCGGCGCCCGCGCGGCGGGACGCGGGCCGATGCCGGGCCGATGCCTGAACGGGCATAGGCTGGAGGGGTGACCGACAGCACCGCGCGGACGAGGAGGGCAGCGTGACCGTCTCCCCCGAGGGCCGCAAGCTCCTCCGTCTGGAAGTCCGAAACAGTCAGACCCCGATCGAGCGCAAGCCGGAGTGGATCAAGACCCGGCTGCGCAACGGGCCGAACTTCAACGAGATCAGGTCGCTGGTCAGGGACCAGAACCTGCACACCGTCTGCCAGGAGGCCGGCTGTCCCAACATCTCCGAGTGCTGGGAGGACCGGGAGGCGACCTTCCTCATCGGCGGCGACCAGTGCACGCGCAGGTGCGACTTCTGCCAGATCGACACCGGTAAGCCCGCCGAGTACGACGTCGACGAGCCGCGCCGGGTGGCCGAGTCGGTGCGCCGGATGGGCCTGCACTACGCGACCGTCACCGGGGTCGCGCGCGACGACCTGCCGGACGGCGGGGCGTGGCTGTACGCGGAGACCGCCCGGAAGATCCACGAGATGGTGCCCGGGTGCGGCGTCGAGCTGCTCGTGCCCGACTTCAACGCCGACCGGGCCAGGCTCGAGGAGGTGTTCTCGAGCAGGCCGGAGGTGTTCGCGCACAACATCGAGACCGTGCCGCGCGTCTTCCGGCGCATCCGCCCGGGCTTCCGGTACGAGCGCTCGCTCGAGGTGCTCCGCATCGCGCACGAGGCCGGGATGGTGACCAAGTCCAACCTCATCCTCGGCTTGGGCGAGGAGCCCGAGGAGGTCGTGGAGGCGATGCGCGACCTGCGTGAGGTGGGCTGCGACCTGCTCACCATCACCCAGTACCTGCGGCCGAGCCCGCGGCACCACCCCGTGTCCCGGTGGGTGCGGCCGGAGGAGTTCGTCGAGCTGCGCGAGAAGGCCGAGGAGCTGGGGTTCGCCGGGGTCATGTCCGGTCCCCTGGTGCGCTCCTCCTACCGCGCGGGCCGCCTGTACCGCCAGGCGCTCGAGCGGCGCGCCATCCACCCCGTCTGACCCGCGGATCGCCGCCCGGGTCCGCTCCGGGCCCGTGGCACGCCACCGGGATCGGTGACCATCCGCGCCGCCGCCGATCCCGCACGGCGGCCCGGCGATCCCCGCGTCACCCCGTCTCCGTCGCGGCCGCGCCGACCGTGAGGCCCGGTCCGGCCGGGCGTTCACGGCCGGACCATGATCCGACCGAAATGTGACCGAGGCGGGCCGTTTTCCCAGTCGCACCCCGCTGTTTGTATCCTTCGAGACATGGCGAAGAAGCCCGCCGACCCCGCGACCACAGATCGCCCGGGCCGCATCCAGCAACTCAAACTGATCGCCCAGATCATCCAGCAGGTCAACCCGAAGGGCATGCCGATCGTCATCGCGTCGGCGCTCGGCACGCTGCTCGTGTGCGTGCTCATCGGCATCGCCACGAGCTGGCTCGTCTACATGATCGTCATCGGGATCCTGCTCGCGATGACCGTGGCGCTGCTGGTGTTCGGCCAGCTCGCCCAGAAGGCGCAGCACACGCTGCTGGAGGGCAAGCCCGGCGCGGCGGCCGCCGTGCTGCAGAGCATGCGCGGCAACTGGCACGTGACCCCCGCGGTCGCGGTGAACCGGGAGCAGGACGTGGTGCACCGGGTGGTGGGCTATCCCGGCATCATCCTCGTCTCCGAGGGCCCGCGGAACCGCGTGCAGCGGCTGCTCGCGGCCGAGAAGAAGCGGGTGCAGCGGGTCGCCATCGACGTGCCGGTGTACGACATCCAGTGCGGCAACGACGAGGGCCAGGTCCCGCTGCGCAAGCTGCAGCGGCACCTGCTGAAGCTGCCGCGGAACCTGCGCAAGCCGGCCGTCTCCGAGGTCAACTCCCGCCTGCGGGCGCTCCCCCAGACGCTGCCCGTGCCCAAGGGCCCGCTGCCGAAGGGCGCCCGCATCCCGCGCAGCGTGCGCATGCCCAAGGGCCGCTGACGCATCTCCCCCGGACTTCCCCTGACCGCGCCGCCGACGCGATGGTGATGGCATGACCGAGGAGTTCACTGCGGAGTTCCCCACGCGCGTGGCGCGGCGTCCGCTCTCCGAGGCGGAGACGTCCCGCGCGAGCCGCCGCTGGTGGGAGCAGGCCGCCGACGAGTACCAGGCCAAGCACGGGGATTTCCTCCGCGACGCCGGGTTCATCTGGTGCCCGGAAGGGCTCGACGAGGCCGAGGTCCGGCTGCTCGGGGACGTGCGCGGCAAGCGGGTGCTCGAGGTCGGCTGCGGGGCCGGGCAGTGCGGGCGCTGGCTGGTCGGCGCGGGCGCGCAGGTCGTCGGGTTCGACATCTCCCACCGGCAGCTCGAGCACGCGCTGCGGCTCAACGCCACGACCGGGCTGAGGCTGCCTGTGGTCCAGGCCGACGCGGTGCGCATCCCGTTCGCCACCGCCTCCTTCGACCTCGCCTGCTCGGCGTTCGGCGCGCTCCCGTTCGTCGCCGACGCGCGGAAGGTGCTCGCCGAGGTCGCCCGGGTGGTACGGCCGGGCGGCCGCTTCGTGTTCTCGGTGTCCCACCCCATCCGGTGGGCGTTCCCCGACGATCCCGGGCCGCGCGGGCTCACCGCCGAGCACTCGTACTTCGACCGCAGGCCGTACGTGGAGCTCGACGAGGACGGCGTGCCCTGTTACGTGGAGTACCACCGCACGCTCGGCGACTGGGTGGCCGCGATCGTCGGCGCCGGCTGGCGGCTCACCGGCCTGCTGGAGCCGGAGTGGCCGGACGGGCACGACCGGGCGTGGGACGGCTGGAGCCCGCTGCGCGGCCGTCACCTGCCGGGCACGGTCATCTTCACCTGCACGCGGCCCTGAGGCCGCGCCAGGGCCGCGCCGCGGCGCCGTACCCCGGCCGGCCTCAGGAGCGCAGCACGATGGTGCCGGCGACGCGGTCGTGGATGCCGCGCTGGTCCCGGTCCCAGATGATCGCCGGGACGGCGAGGCAGAGCAGCACGGTGCGGAGCACGATCGCGAGGAAGTTGAGGACGTAGGGCCGGTCCGACCGCACCATGGCGACGCGCACGCCGAACAGGCGCATGCCGAGCGTGGCCCCGACGGTGCCGACGAGCAGGATGTTCTCCACGGCGAACGCGGCGAGGCCGATCCAGGAGGCGCTCGCCGTGTCGGCGCCGAACAGCCCGCGGGCGATCGCCCAGACGCAGATCAGCCAGTCGACGAGGAGCGCACCGAACCGGCGGCCGAACCCGGCGACCGAGCCGCGGCCGTGTTCGGGCAGGCCCAGCCGCTCCCCCGGGTACCCAAGGTCGGCGCCCGCGGCCCGGACGCCGCCGATCCACGTCTGTGTCCACCTCGGCTGACCGCTCATGTTTCCAACGGTATCCGCCGCGGGCGGCGGGTCGCGCCGCGGGGTTCCCGGCGCACGACCCCGTGCCGGGCGGGAAGCCCGAGGTCAGGAGCACCCCGCCCGGTCACCGGAGACGCCTGCCGCCGCTTATAGCCCTGCATGTCCGAAGTAACACGGAGTGCCCTCTCCTTAACATCTGTGAAACAAGCGGGACACGGCGTCGAAACGGCGGGCACCTAGTTTCGAGCCTGCAAGCCCGTGCCCCTTGGAGGTTGGATGTTCAACTCCGCCGATGACGTCCTGAAGTTCATCAGGGACGAGGGGGTGCAGTTCGTCGACGTCAGGTTCACCGACCTGCCGGGTACGACGCACCACTTCACCCTGCCGGCCGAGAACGTCGGCCCGAATATCTTCACCGACGGCCTGATGTTCGACGGCTCGTCGATCCGTGGCTTCCAGGCCATCCACGAGTCGGACATGCTCCTGCTGCCCGACCCGACGACGTGCGTGCTCGACCCCTTCCGTGAGCACAAGACGCTCAACATGAACTTCTTTGTTCACGACCCGCTCACCGGCGAGCCGTACAGTCGCGACCCGCGCAACGTGGCACGGAAGGCCGAGGAGTACCTGAAGGGCACGGGCATCGCCGACACGGTGTACTTCGGCCCCGAAGCGGAGTTCTACATCTTCGACGACGTCCGGTTCGAGACGAAGGCGAACGCCGGGTACTACTTCATCGACTCGATCGAGGGTGCCTGGAACACCGGTAAGGCGACCGAGGGCGGCAACCTCGGCTACAAGCCGCGGTACAAGGGCGGCTACTTCCCGGTGCCGCCGATGGACCACTTCACCGACCTGCGCTCGGAGATGGTCCGCAACCTGATCAACGCGGGCATCGAGGCCGAGATGCAGCACCACGAGGTGGGCACCGCCGGCCAGGCCGAGATCGACTTCAAGTTCGGCACGCTGCTGCAGACCGCCGACAGGCTGATGCTGTACAAGTACATCATCAAGTGCACGGCGCTGCAGCGCGGCCACACGGTCACCTTCATGCCGAAGCCGATCTTCGGTGACAACGGCTCCGGCATGCACTGCCACCAGTCGCTGTGGAAGGACGGCGAGCCGCTCTTCTACGACGAGGTCGGCTACGCGGGCCTGTCCGACACCGCCCGGTACTACATCGGCGGCCTGCTCAAGCACGCCCCGTCGCTGCTCGCCTTCACCAACCCGACGGTGAACTCCTACCACCGCCTGGTGCCCGGCTTCGAGGCCCCGGTCAACCTGGTGTACTCGCAGCGGAACCGCTCCGCGGCCGTCCGTATCCCGATCACCGGGTCGAACCCGAAGGCGAAGCGGATCGAGTTCCGGGTGCCGGACCCGTCCTGCAACCCGTACTTCGCCTTCGCCGCCATGCTCATGGCCGGCCTCGACGGCATCAAGAACAAGATCGAGCCGCCAGAGCCGATCGACAAGGACCTCTACGAGCTTCCGCCGGAGGAGGCCCGCAACATCCCGCAGGTGCCCGGCTCCCTCGAGGCCGTTCTCGAGCACCTCGAGAAGGACCACGAGTACCTGCTCGAAGGCGGCGTCTTCACCCAGGACCTCATCGAGACCTGGATCGACTACAAGCGGACCAACGAGGTCGACCCGATCCGTCTCCGTCCGCACCCGCACGAGTTCGAGCTCTACTACGACGTGTGACGCCCTGGGACGTTGACCCGGACGGCGACCTCGGCACGCCGCATCCGGGTCACAACCGGGAAACCACCCGTCCTCCGTGATAAGGCCGTTGGCCGTCGCCCGCCAGGGCACGGTCAACGGCCTTTTCCGGCCCGGTCCCCGCTCGACGGCAGGAGACGGGTGTACGTGCGGAGCGTGAACCCGGGTCGGCGCGGCCCAGGTACTCGGCGAGGGTGCGGACGTCGACACCCTCGGCAAGCGGCGACGAGGCGGAGTAGTGCCGTAGGGCGTGAACCCATGTCCGCGCGCCTCGGCGTGCTTCTCCCCTTCCCCGGCTTCGGGCTCACCCCGGCCTCGGCGAGCCCGCAGGCAGGCCGGCCTGCGCACTGGACGCCCCGTTAACGGGTCGCGTGGGCCAGGGTGACGCGGACCTGCCAGCCGTCGCTGATGGGGATGAGTCGGGGTTGCAGCGCGTCGATGCCGGGGCGGCCGGCCAGTTGCCAGTCGCGGAAGTGGTCGCGGAGTTTGGCCAGCGCGGGAGAGTCGGACCTGTTGGCGAGGAAGCGGCCGTCCGCGGTGAGGACGGCGGCGTGTTTACCGCTGGAAAACCCGATGCCGGAGATCCAGACATCCCCGGCGGTGCCGTAGGCGGTGAGGCTGGACGGGGTGTGGGTGTTGTCGCGGCCGGCACAGTAGGCGCGGAAGTCCCGCCAGGCGATCGCCTGTTCTTCGTCGCTGTCGCCGAGCGCGACCGGTTCGGCGTGGGCGGGGTTCATCAGCATCCGCAGGGTGGTGACGGGGTCGTGGCCGGGGTGGTGGCCACGCCAGGCGACGCTGACCCACGCGATCCGGCCGTCTGGACTGTCGTGGCGGGCGTCGAGGTAGAACATCGGGATCCCGAGGCTGGTATTGACCTTCGGTCCCATGTCGACGTAGACGGCCCCGCCGAGTTGGGGCTCGGTGAGCCGGCCGTCGCCGGTGACCCGGGCACGGATGTGACCGACCGTACGGGCGACCGGGGCCAGGTAGATCGGGGTGGAAATGATCGCTCCGGGGCGGGCCTGCCTGATCCAGGCGTGGGGGATGTGGGTCGGGGTGGCCCAGCCGAGGATCGCGTCGAACGGCGCGTGATCGGGGGCGCCGAGGTGCCCATCACCAACGAGGAGGGTCAGGTTCGCCACGCCGCGTTCGGCATGCAGCTTCGCCGCCCGCTTGACGAGGGCAGGGTCGATGTCGACGGAGACGACGTGCCCGTCGTCGCCGACGAGTTCGGTGAGCAGCGCGCCGGTGTAGCCGGTGCCGGTGCCGATCTCCAGCACCCGCATCCCGGGCCGTACCCCGGCGCGGCGCAGGTCCCGTTCGATGGCGAACTGCGCGGTGGCCTGCGGGACGCCACCCAGGTGGGGGTGGTCGGTGTAGTGCTCGCGCGGCACGGCGGCGACGGCACGCGCGACGGCGTCATCGATGATGGCGGTCTCGGGCACGAGGTCAGTCTCCAAGATCGGTCAGATACGAACGGTAACGCGGAACGGGCGGTCGGGCAGGGCAGGCTCACCGACCGGCCGCCCGGCGGCTTCGATCCAGGCGTGCGACTCGCATGGGCGGCCGCTGAGCGCGAAGGCCGGAGAAGCGTGGTGGTCCGGTCTGCAGGCGCTGTTCCCGAGGATCTGACCCGGGAGAACGGCAAGCGTACCTTCGCGCTGAGCGAGCTTATGATCATCGAAGGCTATACCGGCCGCGGCATCGCCCACCGCCTCGACGAACTGTTGTCGGCCCGGCAGGAGCAACGGGCGACGCTGGCTTGTCCGCCCGAACAACGAACGCGCCTACAACGCCTACCGGAGGTTGGGCTGGTACAAGATGGCCCGGCTGCGACCGAGCCGGCCGAACACCCCCGTCTTCGACATCCTGCCTCTGGACCTGCCCCTGAAGGCCGGCACCTGACGCCGGCCACGGACGCCCGGCGGATCGGTGGGCAGCGGGAAGGCGCCCGATCAGCCACCGGTCCCATGGCCGCGGGCGGGGAAGCAGTCGGCGGGATCGCCGTCGCCGGGGGTCACGACGAGGTGCGGGACCGGGACGCGTGGGGATGCGGGTTCCCGGCGGAGGCGTACGGTGAGCGCCCGGGGCTCGGGTGGGGGTGGGGTGTTCCGGGCGAGGGCCTCGTCGGCGGTGGTGACGACGGGTTCGGCGGGGATCGGGAGCGGGGTGGCGGACTCGTGGGCGGACAGGTGGTCGAACAGGCGGGCGGTGAGGGACCGGGCCAAGGCTCTGAAGAGGCGGGTCCAGGAGGTGACCCGGCGGACGGGGATCGCCTCGGCGCGCAGCTCGGGGAGGCCGAGGCGGGCAAGGCCGGTGGTCTGCAGGGCGTAGCCGCCGGGATCGGGGTGGACGCCGATCCATAGCCAGTCGGCGACGGCGAAGGTGTCCGGCGTGGTCGCGATCGCGGGACGCCAGGGCCTCGGCAGCGGCCGGGGCGCCTCGGCGTCGAGCGGAAGGCCGCCGGTGGCCTCGGCGAGCGCCTCGACCGCCCGGGCCACCGCGTACAGATGCACCGGTGGCCAGCCGGGCCCGGCCGTACCGGTGACCCGGAGGTGGTGGCGGGACGTCCGCATCAGTTCGCCGAGCATGGCCTCCGCCCCGGGAGAGCAGTCCGGGCAGCAGAGGATCTCCCGGGCCCAGGCGAGGGTGGGGTCGTCGTCGCCCAGCTCGGTCACGGTGACGGTGAGCGGCTCACGACCCTCGGGAACGGGGAGGCCCTTCAGGGCGTCGGCGATCACGCTCGCCGGATCGTCCGGCACGCGCTCCGGGGCGGCCACCACGTAGCTCGCGCTCACCCTCGCGGGCACGGGCAACAGCAGGTCGTCGCCGGCGCGTCCGGAGGAGGCGCCGAAGACCGGGCCGGAAGGGTTGGACATGGGGATCGCCTCCCATGGTGTGTGCCGCGGATGGACACCGCCCACTCTCCCGGATGCGAACACCTGATCGAGGGCCGATCGGCCAAGCTGTGGATAGCCCGGAGGTTGTGGAAAACTCGAACTGATGCGCGAACCGCGTGGCTACTCGGCTGGTGTGATCTTGGGGCGCAGGCCGGTGATGCGGCGCAGCACGTCCCACCAGAAGGAGGCGCCGAACAGCAGGGCGACGAAGGTCAGCAGGAAGCCGGGCCAGTGTTCCGGCGTGGTGACCCGCTCCCACCACGCGCCGCCGTTCCAGGTGAGGCTCGTGGTGCCGTTCTCGGCCACCGACAGGCTCAGCGGGGCGTTGCCGAAGACCCGCACGAACGCCGGGCTGCTGAGGACCTCCGTGACACAGGCGTAGGTGTCGGCGTTCCCGGGGCTTGCGGCGCACGCCTCGCGCAGCGACGCCAGCCGCTCCGGGGCCGTGTCCGCGAGCGCCGCGACCACGGCGCGCCGCGCGTCGTCCTTCAGCAGCTCCTTGCCGTACTCCAGCGCGTCGACGGTGAACACCAGCGTGACGACCAGGCCGATCGCGGCCACCACCCAGCGCACGTAGCGCCGGTACAGCATGCTGAGCCGCTGCATCTCGCCGTCGAACCACCGCTCCACGCCGACGCGGAAGGCGTCGAGGTCCTCCGCGGCGCTCTCCCACACGCTCTGCAGCGGCCGGAACAGCGGGCTGCCCTGCTCCCGGAGCCGGGTGAGCAGGCCCGGCACGCCGCCGTGCCCCATGGCCAGCTCCATGATCGCCACACCGAACCGCTCCGGCGGGATCTGGGAGATCGCGGTCCGGCCGCCCTTGTCGTGGTCGATCTGCTGGATGCGCGCGTGGAACGCGTCGGTGACCGACCCCGTGGTGGGGATCTCCCGCGGCGCGGGCTCGTCGCGGAACACCGGGCGGGGATCACCGGTGAACGGGAACTTCAGGAAGACCCCCGCCACGCTGATCGGCAGCCGCGACCGGGCCTGCCCGGGCAGGAAGTCCCGGAACACTCGCCGCCCGATGCGCCCGATCACCGGCAGCCGGCACAGCCGTTGCACGAGCCTGGCGAACGTGCCGAGGACCCGCGCGTGCCCGGGCGGCAGCCCGCCGTCGAGGGTGTCCCGCAGGTAGGCCCACAGGAACTTGCTGCGCACGCTGAACAGCCGCACCAGGCCTTCGTTGATGCCGCTCACCAGCAGCGACAGCAGCAGGAAGGCGAGGGCGAGCCCGATCGCGAAGTCAAGGTAGACGGATAACAAGACATCACCTGAGTACCGTTAATACCCCTTTGCGATCGGCGTCGCAACGCGTTCCCCACGGTACGGCTCCCGCGGCGCGGCCGAGGACGCTGCCCGGTGCCGCGGCGGTCAGGTGTCGTAGAAGACGCGCTCGACGACGAGCCGGGCACGGCGGGTCGCGCGCCGGTAGTCGTCGAGGAAGTCCTCCGACCCGTCGGGCGGGTAGCCGAGCGCGCGGGCGACCCGGGCGCGCTCCCGCACGTCGACCGGGACGCTGTCCCCGGCCCGGCCGCGCACCAGCATGATCGCGTCCCGGACCTGGGAGGCGAACCGCCAGGCGTCCGCGAGGATCTCCTCGTCCTTGGGCGCGAGCAGGCCCGCCGCCGTCGCCGCCCGCAGCGCCTCCAGCGTGCGGGTGGTGCGCAGCTCGGGCACCCGGTGGGCGTGCCGGAGCTGCAGCAGCTGGGCCACCCACTCCACGTCCGACAGGCCGCCGCGGCCGAGCTTGATGTGCAGCGTGGGGTCGGCGCCCCGCGGCAGCCGCTCGGCCTCCATGCGCGCCTTGAGCCGCCGGATCTCGCGCACCGCCTCCATGGAGATGCCGTCGGCCGGGTACCGCAGCGGGTCGATGAGCTCGATGAACCGCCGCCCGAGGCCGGCGTCCCCGGCCGAGAACCGGGCGCGCAGCAGCGCCTGCGCCTCCCACGGCGACGACCAGCGCTCGTAGTAGGCCGCGTACGACGCGAGGGTGCGCACCAGCGGGCCCTGGCGGCCCTCCGGGCGCAGGTCGGGGTCGATGATGAGCGGCGGGTCCGGCGTGGGCAGGGCGAGCAGCCGCCGCAGCTCGTTGGCGACCGCGTGCGCCACGTCGGTGGCCTCGCGCTCCTCGGCGCCCGGCAGCGGCTCGTGCACGAACATCACGTCGGCGTCGCTGCCGTACGAGCACTCGTACCCGCCGAGCCGCCCCATCGCGATCACCGCGATCCGGGTCGGCGGCTCCCCGCCCCCGCGCTCGGCCATGACCGCGGCGATCGCGGCGTCGAGCGCGGCCTGGATGGTGACGTCGTTCAGCTCCGACAGGCCCTGCCCGACCTGCTCGACGTCGATGCGGCCGATGAGGTTCGCCACCGACAGCCGGAACAGCTCGCGGCGCCGCAGCGCGCGCACCGCGGTCACCGTCGCCTCGGCATCCGGCTCGTACCGCTGCGCGATCGAGGCCGCCTCGGCCTGCAGCGCCTCCATCGGCCGCACCTCGAGCTCGGCGTCGGAGCCGAGCATCGCCACGCCCTCCGGCGCGTGCAGCAGCAGCCCGGTGACGTACTTGCTCGTGCCGAGCAGGCGGGCCATGCGCTCGGCGACCGCGGTCTGGTCGCGCAGCAGGCGCAGGTACCACGGGGTGGCGCCGAGCCTGTCGCTCACCTGCCGGAACCCGAGGAGGCCCGCGTCCGGGTCGGGGGCGTCGGCGAACCAGCCGAGCATCACCGGCAGCAGCGTGCGCTGGATCGCGGCCCGCCGGGACACCCCGCTGGTGAGCGCGGCGATGTGCCGCAGCGCCCCCTCGGGGTCGGCGTACCCGAGCGCCTCCAGCCGGGCCACCGCCGCCGAGGTGGAGAGCCGGGCCTCGTCGGCGGGGAGCCGGGCCACCGCCTGCAGCAGCGGCCGGTAGAACAGCTTCTCGTGCAGCCGCCGGGCCTCCATCGCGTGGCGCTTCCACCGGGTGGTGAACTCGCCGACCGGGTCGGCGGTCATGCCGAGCCCGCGGCCGAGCCGCCGCAGGTCCATCACGTCGGTGGGCACCACGTGGGTACGGCGCAGCCGGTGCAGCTGGAGCAGGTGCTCGACCTGGCGCAGGAACGTGTACGCCTCGGCGAGCGCCTTGGCGTCGTCCCGGCCCACATAGCCGCCCCGGGAGAGCGCGTTGAGCGCGGACAGCGTGGCCCGGCGGCGCAGCAGCGGGTCGGTGCGGCCGTGCACGAGCTGCAGCAGCTGCACCGCGAACTCGATGTCGCGCAGCCCGCCGGGCCCGAGCTTGATCTGCCGGTCCGCCTGGTCGGCGCGCACGTGCGCCTCCACCCGGCGCCGCATCGCCTGCACGTCCTCGACGAAGTTCTCCCTGGCCGAGGCCTGCCAGACCAGCTCGTTGACGGCGGCGACGTACTCCTCGCCGAGCGCGAGGTCGCCGGCGACCGGGCGGGCCTTGAGCAGCGCCTGGAACTCCCAGGTCTTCGCCCAGCGGCGGTAGTAGGTGAGGTGGCTGGCGAGGGTGCGCACCAGCGGCCCGGCCTTGCCCTCGGGGCGCAGCGCGGCGTCGACCTCCCACAGCGAGCCCTCGGGGGTGCTCGCCGAGCAGGCGCGCATCATGCCCTGGGCGAGCCGGGTGGCGGTGCGCAGCGCCTTGGTCTCGTCGACGCCCTCCCGCGGCTCGGCGACGAAGATCACGTCGACGTCGGAGATGTAGTTGAGCTCGCGCGCCCCGCACTTGCCCATGCCGATCACGGCGAGCCGTACCCCGTCGTACTCGTCGAGCTCGGCGCGGGCGATGGCGAGGCCGGCCTCGAGGGCGGCGGCGGCGAGGTCGGACAGCTCGGCGGTGCACTCGGCGATGGTGACCTCGCCGGTGACGTCCCGGGCGGCGAGGTGGAGCAGCCTGCCCCGGTAGGCGGCGCGCAGCGCGGAGAGCGTCTCGGTGCTCGCGTCCCGCGCGACGGGCTCGTCGCTCTCCGGGTCGGCGCCGACGGCGAACAGCAGCTCGGCGCGGAGCTCCGCCTCGGAGGGCCGCCGCGCCGCCTCCTCCCCGGCGAGCGTGCGCCAGTGCTCGGGGTGCCGGACGACGTGGTCGCCGAGGGCGGCCGAGACGCCGAAGACGCGGATCAGCCTGCGGCGCAGTCCGGGGTCCTGGCGCATGGCGCCGAGCACGCTGGGGTCGCGTTCGGCGAGCCGGTTGAGCGAGGTGAGGGCGAGGTCCGGGTCGGCCGCGGCGACGAGCTCGGCGAGCAGCTCGACGTCGCCGACCGCCTCGGGACCGAGTTCGTCGAGCAGGCGCTCGGCCCGGGCACCGTCGACGAAGCCGAGCCGGGCGAGCCTGCCTGCGGTGGTGTCGATGCGTCCCGCGGCGTTCACTTTGACAAAAGTAGTCCGTAGGGCCGGAAGGGCGTTAGCGTCGGCGCACCGTAATCGTGCGCTCACGTGTGCGGAACGCGACCTCCGCGCCTCGCGGACCCGTCCGGTGCGTCAGCCCGCGACGTGCTCGCGTGCCCGCCGGACCACGGCGGCGAACCCCTCCGCGAGGGGCCGCCAGGCGGCGACGAGGCGGGGCTCGGCCCGCTCGACCGCCGCGGCGAGCGCGGGGACGTCGAAGCCCCGGGCGGACAGATCGTCCGTGCCCTTCTCCAGCCAGCCGCGGAAGATCTCGGTGGTGGCCTCGGGGTGGAACTGCACGGCCCAGGCCGTCTCGCCCAGCCGGTAGGCCTGGTTGGGGTAGACCGCGCCGGTGGCGAGCGGCACGGCGCCGGGCGGCAGGGTGACGCAGGCGTCGTAGTGGAACTGCACGGCCGGGGCCGCCGCGGACAGGTGGCCGAGGAGCGGGTCGCCGGCCGCGGCGGGCAGCGGATCGACGGGGACGACGCCGACCTCGAGGCCGTGGCCGCCGGGCTCGACGGCGCCGCCGCAGGCGAGGGTCATGAGCTGGGCGCCCAGGCAGATGCCGAGGGTGGGCACCCCGTCCGCGACCGACCGGGCGAGCAGCTTCCGGGTGGCGGGCAGCCACGGGTACTCCTCGTCCTGCCACGCCGAGGCCTCGCCGCCGAGCACGATCAGCCCGCCCTCGGCGCGGTCGGGCACCGGCTCGCCCAGGTAGGGCCGGACCACGTCCCACTCCAGGCCCGCGGCGGACAGCCACGGCCCGAAGTGCCCCAGTCCGCAGGTCCGCTGGTGCTCGATGACGATCACGTTCACCACCTCAATGTACGGCCGGCCCGGTGGGTCGGGCGATGCGGAGTCCGGACGCACTCGTGACGGGCCGGGGAACGCGACGCCACCGCCGCGACGGGCCGCACGGGGCGGAGCCGGGGCGGCGGGCGCCTCCGGTCCGGCTCCGGGCGGGAGACGCCCGCCACCGAGGCCGGACCCGCGGGGCCGCGATCACGGCACCGGGGAGTCGTCCGATACGAGGTCAGCCGGGTGCACCCCGGACCGGCGGGAGGCCCCGCGGGTCAGGGGTCGGCGGAGATCCGGGAGGGGGCGTACGGCGACGCCCTCCCCGGCGATCTCCGGTCACGCGTGGCGGGCCGCTCCATCGAGGCACCGCTCGACGGCACGGTACGGCACCGCGACACGGCCCGGTGCGGGCAAAGTGGCGCGGTACCGCGGCGCGCCATGGCGGGCGCGAAGGTCAGCGCGGGGCGATCCAGGTGGCGCGGGCGGCGGCGATCAGCGTGCCGTCGGTCTCGTAGATCGCGCTCTCGCCGTACAGCTTGCGCCCGTCGCGTCCGGTCGCCCGGGCCACGATGGAATAGGTGCCGCCGGGCAGGACGCGTCCGTAGATCCGTCCGGTGAGGCGGCCGAGCAGGGCGTACTCGCCCGGCTTGAAGTGCGCCCACCCGGTGGGGCAGTCGAGCGCGGCCCAGACGATCGAGTCCGGCACGTTGCCGCTTGCGTCGGCGACCGCGACCGGCACCCGCCACCCGGCGGCGACGACGCCGTCGCCCACCGGCCCGGGGAACACGCGCAGCCCGTCACCGGGGGCGCGTACCCCGCATACGAAGCATCCGGGGAAGGGGTGGTCCCGCAGGCCGGCGAAGCCCGCCTCGGCGCGGGCGGCGTCGGCGAACGGCACGAACGGCGGCGGCGTGATCTCCTCCGCCACCGGGATGGCCTCGACAAGCTGCTCGTCCCCTTTGGAGAGGGTGACGGTGTTCGCCACCTGGCCGAGCCGCAGCTCGGTCTCCAGCGGGACCGGGCGATGCAGCGTGACCTCCACCGCCGAGTCGCGAGCCGAACCGGCCACGACGCTCGCCAGCGTGCCCGCCACCCAACCGCCGTTGGCCGTGGTGTCGGGGCCCCGGAACCGCTCCGGGACGGTCAGCGCGGTCTGCAGGCCCGCAGCCGTCGTCATACCGAATCCTCCCAAAAGTGCTTACATGGTGCGAAAGCTCACAAACGTGATAAGGAATGGGATCAACTTTACCCCGGGTAAGTCGATCAGGATCTAACCAGGATGCCATGACGCGCCCGTTAGCGCGGCGTGACGTCTCGATTACGTGACCTCCTCGGGCGGGAGGCCGCGCACCGGCAATGCCGTACCCCACGACGGCCGCCGGAGACGCCCCGCCGGGACCGGGGACGCGGGCCGCATTACGGGCATGCTCACCAGCGACGATGACACCCGTTCAAACCCGGTCGTCCGGGCCGCGACGTGGGCGTATCCCCTAGAATTTTCGCCTCCCGGTGCCGGTGGAAAGGACGCGTCCATGCCCGAGTCCCCCTTCGACGCCTTGCTCTCCAGGGTGAGGCAGATCGACGGATTCCTCCTCGGGTGCATCATCGACGCCTCGACGGGAACCGTGCTGGGCTCGGCGCAGGACCAGCAGGACCTCAGCCTGCCGGTCGCGGCCGCGGGCGCCACCGACCTGGCGAACGTCATCTCGCTCATGGCGGCCGGCCTGGCGGCGAACGGCGGCCTCGAGGACGTGATCATCACGCTGAGCGGCCACTACCACCTGATCCGGCAGTTCAGCCCGGCGCCGAAGCTGCGTTTCCTGCTGCTGGTCGTGCTCGACCGGGAGCAGGCGAACCTGGCCATGGCGCTCCGGGAGCTGCGCGACTTCGACCTGGGCGCCGCCGTCCGGCCCGACCCGGCACTGCCCGGTCATCCCCGAGGCGTATGAAGGTCGAGCGAGAACAGGGGCCCGCCGTGTACTTCCAGAGGGAACCGCTCGTCGTACGGCTGACCAGGCTCGCCGAGGCCGGCCGGACCGGGGTGCTGCGCGTGTCCGGCGACGACGGCGGGGCGATCCACCTTCGGGACGGCGCGATCGTGTACGCCGAGTGCCGCCGTACCCCGGACCCGGGCCGCTGGTTCGCGCACCTCGCCGGCCCCGTCCCGGACGCCTTTCCCACGGCGCCTCCCGGTGCCCTGCCCGGCCCGGAACCCGGCCCCGATCCGGTCGCCGCGCCCGGCACGGACACGCCGGGCCTCGACCGCGACCTGGCGTGGGCCTACGCGGTCCGGGAGGCGACCCTCGACGCGGCGCTGGAGCTGCTGTCCGCCCGCCCCCGCTACGCGCTGCGGCAGCGGTTCCGGGACTCCGAGCCGCCGGTCACGCACGGCATGGCCGGATGGCCGCTCGCCGAGCTGCTCACCGAGGTGGAGCGGCGGCGGCATCTGATGCGGCAGATGGCCACCTCCCCGGTCCCGCTCACCGCGGACACGCCGCTCGTCCGCGTCCCGGACCTGGCCGCGCCCCGGATGCAGGTGTCCGCCCTGCAGTGGGCGCTGCTCATCCGGGTCGACGGCACGGCCACCCCGCGCACGCTCGCCTGGGAGATCGGCAACAGCGTCTTCGCCACCACGCTCGAGGTGTTCCGGCTGATCGCGCTGCGCTTCCTGACCGTCGCGCAGCCCGCGGCCTCCCGTAATCCCCCGCCCCCGGGTGCGCCGGCCCGCCCCGAGGGCGAGGCCGTACCCGGAGGCGGACGGCCGGTGGTGTCCTTCCTCCGCGCCGTCGACCCCTGACCGCCGCCTCGCGGCGTAACCACGACGACCAGGTCGCACGAGATTTGTGCGGAACCGAGCCGGTTGGGATGAGCACATGACGATGCCGTACATCGACGAGACGACCCCCGAGGAGCGCGTCCGCCGGGAACTGCGGGGCCTGCGCGACCAGGTGGTGGGCGTGTACGGGAGCCTGGTCGCCACCAGCGACGGCTTCCTGGTCACCCACGACATCCCCGACCTGGAGCCGACCCGGATCGCCGCCCTCGTCGCCACCACGCTCGGCCTGGCGCAGCAGGCCACGCACGTGACCGGCCGGGGCCGGTTCCGCGAGTCGGTGGCCCGTGGCAGCGACGGCTATCTCGCGGTGTTCGCGGCCGGGGACAAAGCGGTGCTCGCCGTACTCGGCACGAACGATCTCAACGTGGGCATGCTCCACTACCAGACCCGCGACCTCATCGGGCGCATCGTCGACCACCTCACCCGGTTCGAGGGCGGCTGGGAGGCGGACACCCTGCCGCACGGCGCCGTCCTGCCGCACGGGGCCGTCTTCCGCTCCTCCGACGCCCCGCCGCCCGGGCGCTGACCGCCCGGCCCCGCCGCGGTCACGGGTCCCGCGGGTCGTCCTCGTCGAGCTGCCGCAGGCCGTCCAGCAGCCGGCGCAGCAGCTCGGGGGTGGCCTGCGCGAACGGCATCCCCGCCGCATACTCCGCGGCCGGCGGCACGGGGTCCCGCCCCCGGATCGACGCGCCGGGCCGGCGACGCGGCATGGGCGGGGCCGCGTCGCCGGGGGTCCGTTCCTCGCCCGGGTCCGCTCCCCCGCCCTCCTCGCTCCCCGCCGGGCCGGTGGCGGGGTACGGCGGTGCGGTCGCCGCCGGAGGCTCCGCGAGGGCCGGGGGAGCCCCCAGCACCGGGGTGGCGCTCCTCGGCGGCTCCCCCGCGGGCTCGCCGGGTCGTGGCGCGGGAACCGGCCGCGGCCCGCCGTCCCGGCCGCCGGGGGTGCGCAGGGCGCACAGGCCCTCGCGCAGCAGGCCGCCGGCGCTCTCCACCGTGTCGTACAGCGCGAGGCCGTACCGCCAGGCGAGGTCGCGCAGGGACGTGACGCCGTCGATCCGGCAGGCCAGCGCCCACTCGTCGCGCCCGACCCTGCCGAAGGGACGGCGCAGGTCGGTGCCGACGAGGAGCGCGTCGAGGCGGACGGGGAGGGCCGCGAGCCGGTCGGCCCGGCGGGCGATCTCGGCGCGCACCCACTCGACCTCGAGGGAGAGCAGCGAGCCGATCCAGGGGCGTTCCCGCTCGTCGAACCACAGCCGGGTGACCGACGGCGGCCGCATGAGCGGCGCGGTGAGCGCGGTGAGCGCGTCGAGGGAGGCCGAGCGCAGCACGGCGAGCATCTCGTCCCGGCCGACGAGCCCGCGCTCCACGAGCAGCGTCCCCAGGCCGCCCGCGGGCCGGTCGGCGGCGCGCAGCGCGGCCCACTGGCCGGCGGACAGCCGGCGCGTGCCGACCAGGCGGGCCCCCACGTCCGGGACCCCGGCCGCCTCGGCGAACACGAGCCGCCCCTCGTCGAGGTAGACGACACCGCCGGGGTCGCCGTCGATCCTCAGCGCACCCGAGGCCCGGCCACGCGTCAGCGTGGCGAGCTCGTCGAGGATCGGGAACGTTCCGTCCACGGCCGATCGCCCGGGACGGGCTCCATCATCTGGGGAGGACACGCGACCACCAGACGCTCTCGTCAACGGTCGATGCGGCGACGGCCTCCGGGGATCCGAGACCGAGCGCCGACTCTAGCACAGCGCTTCCGGGGCGTCACCATTCGTATATCGAATGGGTAGAACTCGCAGGTAACGGGCGAAGCAAATAACAATTACCCAACGTGGCGGGATTCGCACGGGAATGCGCTTGCCCGGTCACCGTCCCCGGCGACAGACTCTCCTCCCACGACGCCTCACCACAACACGCGTCGCTTTGGCAACGTCTACCTCGGACGTGACAACGGCCCATCCCCAGAAAGCGACGGATGAACCTCACACAACTCGTCACCAACGCCCTGAAGTCCTTCCGCCGTGACGTCCCCGACTACGTCGGCGCCGGAGTCGTCGACATCTCCACCGGCATGCTGCTGGCGGTCGACACCGTCGACAACCATCCGCGGGACATCCTCGACATCGTCGCGGCCGCGACGGCGGACCTGTTCCAGGGCCGGATGGTGGTGCAGATCGAGGACCTCTGGAAGAAGCACCGCGGCGTGAGCGACAACCGCCGCTACTTCAACGAGATCCTCGTCAACAGCGAGAACCTCGTGCACCTGTTCATGCGCAGCAAGACCAACCCCGACATCGTCGCGGTGGTCATCTGCACCCGCAACGTCAACGTCGGCATGCTCTTCGCCCAGGCCCGCCGGGTCATGGCGGAACTCGACGCCCGCTGACCCGAGGCGGCCTCGCCTCGTGCGGCCCACCGGGCCGCGCCGATGGACCGTTCCCACACCGGCCGCGTACGGCGACGCCCGCTACGCGGCCGGGCCCAACCGCGGCCGGACGACCACCCCGCCCCGGCCGTACGGCACGGCCGACCGACGGCACCACGGACGGGACGGCCAGGGCCGTACGAGGGCATGGCGGACGGCCCGGCGGTGGAGGCGCCGGGCCGTGGCTCACGATCGGGCCGACGGCGGCCGCGCGGGCCGGGTCACAGGATCGGCAGGTAGCGGCCGAGCTCGTACTCGGTGATCTGGCGGCGGTACTCCTGCCACTCGGCGCGCTTGTTGCGCAGGAAGAAGTCGAAGACGTGCTCGCCGAGGGTCTCGGCGACGAGCTCGCTGCGCTCCATCGCGGCGATCGCCTCGTCGAGGTTCTGCGGCAGCGGGTGGATGCCGAGGGCGCGGCGCTCGGCCGGGGTGAGCGCCCACACGTCGTCCTCGGCGCCGGGCGGCAGCTCGTAGCCCTCCTCGATGCCCTTCAGGCCCGCGGCGAGGATGACCGCGAACGCCAGGTACGGGTTGCAGGCCGAGTCGAGGGAGCGGAACTCGATGCGGGTCGAGTTGCCCTTGTGCGGCTTGTACATCGGCACCCGCACCAGCGCCGAGCGGTTGTTGTGCCCCCAGCAGATGTACGCCGGGGCCTCGCCGCCCTGACCCGCGGTGGCCGCGGCCGCGCCCCACAGCCGCTTGTAGGAGTTGACCCACTGGTTGCACACCGCGGTGATCTCGGCGGCGTGCCTGAGCAGGCCGGCGATGAACGACCGGCCGACCTTGGAGAGCTGGTACTCGGCGCCCGGCTCGTAGAAGGCGTTGCGGTCGCCCTCGAACAGCGACATGTGGGTGTGCATGCCGGAGCCCGGGTGCTCGGTGAACGGCTTGGGCATGAAGCTCGCCCACACGCCCTGCTCCAGCGCGACCTCCTTCATGACCAGGCGGAAGGTCATGATGTTGTCGGCCGTGGTGAGCGCGTCGGCGTACCGCAGGTCGATCTCCTGCTGGCCGGGGGCGGCCTCGTGGTGGCTGAACTCCACCGAGATGCCCATCGACTCCAGCATCATGATCGCCTGGCGGCGGAAGTCGTGGCCCGCGGAGTGCGGGGTGTGGTCGAAGTAGCCGCCGGAGTCGATCGGCTCCGGCCGCTCGCCGGGCTCCGGCTTCTTCTTCAGCAGGAAGAACTCCACCTCGGGGTGGGTGTAGAAGGTGAACCCCATGTCCGCGGCCTTCGCCAGGGTGCGCTTGAGCACCCAGCGCGGGTCGGCGTGCGAGGGCGAGCCGTCCGGCATGAGGATGTCGCAGAACATGCGCGCCGCGCCCGCGGACTCGTTCCGCCACGGGAGGATCTGGAAGGTCGAGGGGTCGGGCTTGGCGAGCATGTCGGACTCGTAGACCCGCGCGAACCCCTCGATCGCCGAACCGTCGAACCCGATGCCCTCCGCGAACGCCCCCTCCAGCTCGGCCGGTGCGATCGCCACGGACTTGAGGAACCCGAGCACGTCGGTGAACCACAGCCGGATGAACCGGATGTCGCGCTCCTCGAGCGTGCGGAGAACGAACTCCTGCTGACGGTCCACGGCATACCTCTCTACGTACCGGACGTGACCCAAACGGTGGCCGTTGCGCCGGCGGTCAGATGGAAAAAGGGACACTCGCCCTCCAGTCTGCCCGTCGCGTGTTTCGCACACGTTACGGCAGCCAGCACCGACATGGCCACTCAGTGCTGACTGCCACGCCCGCGAAGCCGGAAACGTCCCGGTACGGCCCGGCCGGACGGCGGGTCGTACGCTGGATCGCGTGGCGCAACTCCGCATAGCTCTGGCCCAGGCCAACCCGACGGTCGGGGACCTGTCCGGCAACACCGACAAGCTGCTCGAATGGGCGCGTCAGGCGGCCGACCGCGGCGCGCACCTCGTCGTCTTCCCCGAGATGTTCCTCACCGGGTACCCGGTGGAGGACCTGGTGCTGCGCGCCTCGTTCGTCAACGCCTCCATCGCCGCCCTGGAGACCGCGGCGCGGCGGCTCGCCGACGAGGGGCTCGGCGAGCTCCCGGTCGTGGTGGGGTACGTCGACCGCGCCGGGCTGCAGCCGCGCGTCGGGGTGCCGAAGGGGGCGCCGCTCAACGCCGCGGCGCTGCTGCACCGGGGCCGGATCGTGGCCCGCACCGCCAAGCACCACCTGCCCAACTACGGGGTCTTCGACGAGTACCGCTACTTCGTGCGCGGCGACCGGCTGCCGATCTTCCGGCTGCACGGCGTGGACGTGGCGATCGCGATCTGCGAGGACCTGTGGCAGGACGGCGGGCCGGTCGCGGTGGTCTCCCAGGTGGGGGCCGGGCTGCTCGTGGTGCCGAACGCCTCGCCGTACGAGCGGGACAAGGTGGACGTGCGCGGCGACCTGTGCGCCCGGCGCGCCCGCGAGGCCGGGTGCGCGCTCGCCTACGTCAACCAGGTGGGCGGGCAGGACGAGCTGGTGTTCGACGGCGACTCGCTCGTGGTGGACGCCCGTGGCGAGCTGGTCGCCCGGGCCGGGCAGTTCGTCGAGGAGCTGCTCGTCGTCGACCTCGACCTGCCGGCCGCGCCCGCCGGCGTCCGGCCCGGGGCGGCCACGGTCGACGCCGGTGACGGCACCGCGATCACGGTCGAGCGGGTGGAGCTGTCGGCCGAGCCGGTCGCGCCGTACCCACCGGAGCCGCCGCGGATCGCGCCGCGGCTCGACGACCTCGGCGAGGTGTACGCGGCGCTCGTGCTCGGCGTGCGCGACTACGTGACCAAGAACGGCTTCCGCTCGGTGATCCTCGGCCTGTCCGGCGGCATCGACTCGGCGCTCGTCGCGACGATCGCGAGCGACGCGCTCGGCCCGGACCGGGTGCACGTGGTGCTCATGCCGTCGCGCTACTCCTCGGAGCACTCGCTCGCCGACGCGCGGGAGCTGGTCCGGCGGCAGGGCGTGCACGCCCGGACGATCCCGATCACCGAGATCGTCAACGCGGTGGAGAAGGAGATCGAGCTGCACGGGCTCGCCGCGGAGAACGTGCAGGCCCGGGTGCGCGGCGCGGTGCTGCTCATGGGGCTGTCGAACGAGCACGGCCACCTCGTGCTCACCACCGGCAACAAGAGCGAGCTCGCCGTGGGCTACTCGACGATCTACGGCGACGCGGCCGGCGGCTTCGCGCCGATCAAGGACGTGTTCAAGACGATGGTGTGGGACCTGTCGCGGTGGCGCAACGCGCAGGTGGGGCGCGAGAGCCCGTTCCTGTACGGCTTCGCCGAGCCGCCGATCCCGGAGAACTCGATCGTCAAGGAGCCGAGCGCGGAGCTGCGCCCCGACCAGCGGGACACCGACTCGCTGCCGCCGTACCACGTGCTCGACCGGGTGCTCATCGATTACGTGGAGAACGACATGGGCCGCGACGACCTGGTCGCCGCGGGCCACGACCCCGAGCTGGTCACCCAGGTCATCCGCATGGTGGACGCGGCCGAGTACAAGCGGCGGCAGTACCCGCCCGGTCCGAAGATCACGCCGAAGAACTTCGGCCGGGACCGCCGCCTGCCGATCACGAACCGCTGGCGGGAGACCGCCCCGTAGCCGCCGCGGCCGTCATCGCCCGCCGCCGTGCCGTACCCGGGGTGGCCGCCCGGCCGCGGGTACGGCCCGCCTGCCGGTGCCCCGCGCCTGACCTCGGGTTTCCCGCCCCGGCCGCGCGCCGTGACCGGGCGGCGGTGTTCGCGCACAGCGTGACCCGAAGGGAAGTGCGAAAGCACGGCGGGGGGTGTTGAAACCGATGACGGCCATGACATCATCGGAGACGTCCGGGGACGCCATGGGGGCGCCTCGAGGCTTGGAGGTAGGCACGATGTCCTCTGTCACGCCCTCTTCTCCCGCTTCTTCCCTTTTCTCCCCTGAAGCCGCATCTGACCGGTCGACCGCGCTGTACGGCGGCAAGGCGGTGCGCCGGGTGACCGTGCGCGACATCGCGGCGGCGAAGGAGCGCGGTGAGAAGTGGCCGATGGTCACCGCGTACGACGCGATGACCGCGCGGATCTTCGACGAGGCGGGCATCCCGGTGCTGCTCGTCGGCGACTCCGCCGCCATGGTGGTGTACGGCTACGACAGCACGATCCCGGTGACGGTCGACGACCTCGTCCCGCTCACCGCGGCGGTGGTACGCGGCTCCCGCCGGGCCATGGTCGTGGCCGACCTGCCGTTCGGCTCCTACCAGGCGTCGCCGCAGCAGGCGCTGGAGTCGGCGGCGCGGTTCATGAAGGAGGCGGGCGCGCACGCCGTGAAGCTGGAGGGCGGCCGCCGCGTGCTGCCCCAGATCGAGACGCTCGTCGCGTCCGGCGTCCCGGTCATGGGCCACCTCGGCCTCACCCCGCAGTCGGTGAACGTGTTCGGCGGCTACCGGGTGCAGGGCCGCGGCGAGTCCGGCGAGCGGCTCATGGCGGACGCCAAGGCCTTGGAGCACGCGGGCGCGTTCGCGGTCGTGCTCGAGTGCGTGCCCGCCGATCTCGCCGAGCGGGTCACCGCCGCGCTGTCGATCCCCACGATCGGCATCGGCGCCGGCCCCGCGTGCGACGCCCAGGTGCTGGTCTGGCAGGACCTGATGGGCCTCAACGCCCGCCCGCCGAAGTTCGTCAAGAAGTACTTCGACCTCGCGGGCGAGATGAGCCGGGCGATCCGCGCCTACGCCGACGACGTGGTCAACGGCGTCTTCCCGTCGTCCGAGCACACCTACGCCTGATCACCCACGATGTGGCCGGGGCCGCCGCGGCGGTACGGCCGGCGCGCGGCGGCCCGGTGCCCGGTCAGACGTCGGTGATGCGCAGCCCGGCGTGCGCCTTATAGCGCCGGTTGATGGAGATGAGGTTGGCGGTGAACGCCTCGATCTGGCCGGCGTTGCGCAGGCGGCCGCCGTACAGGCCGCGCACGCCCGGGATGCGCGCGGCGAGCGCCTGAACGGTGTCGGTGGCGGCGCGGTCGTCGCCGAGCACGAGCACGTCGAGCTCGATGCGCTCCACCTTCGGGTCGAGCAGCAGCACCGCGGACACGTGGTGGAACGCCGCCACCACCTTGCTGTCCGGCAGCACGGCCTGGGCCTGCTGGGCGGCGCTGCCCTCCGCCACCGGCAGCGGGTAGGCGCCCTTGGCGTCGAAGCCGAGCGGGTTCACGCAGTCGACCACGATCTTGCCCGCGAGCGGTTCGCGCAGCGCCTCCAGCGTGGCCTTGTGCCCCTCCCACGGCACGGCGACGATGACGACGTCCGCCTCGGCGGCGACCACCGCGTTCTCCGCCCCGCGCACCTCCACGTCGAGCTCGCGCGCCGCCGCCTCGGCCCGCTCCGCGCTGCGTGAGCCGATCAGGACGGTGTGCCCGGCGAGGGCGAACCGGCGGGCCAGCCCTTTGCCCTGGTCGCCGGTGCCCCCCACGATCCCGATCGACAGCGCGCTCACATCAGGCAGATCAGTACTCATGCGTCGATCCTGCCAGGTGGCCGGGCGGAACCGGACGCCGGGTCGGCTGCGTGCCGCGATTCCCCGGATCCGGAGCGTGCCGGTGCGGCAGGATTAAGGCATGGACGCGGCCTCGGTGACCTTCCTGCGTGAGGTGCTCTCCTCGGCCTGGGTGGAGGGCACGCGGCGGCTCGGACGGGCGTTACGGTCCACCCGCTCCCCCGGCGGCCTGCTCGTGGTGGGCACCCCGGGCGAGGACCCCTGGCACCTCGCCGCGCACCTCGACGACGAGGCGCGGCTGTCCGGCCTCGACCAGCTCCGGCCCACGCTGGTGCGCTGGGCCCCGCCGCCGGGCGCGCCGCCCCACCTGTCGATCGGGCTGGAGCGCATCGCGGCGGCGCGGCGCGGCGAGACCCTGCTCGTGGTCGCCGAGGAGCAGGCGCCCGCACCGCTGCTGGAGCGCGTCGACGACGCCCGCCGTACCGGGACCACGATCGTCGCGCTCGACGGCGGCGACCCGGAGCTGGAGGGCCTGGCGCACGAGGCGCTCGCCGTGCCGCCGACCGCGCCGCTCAGCTTCGACGCCGCCCAGCACCTGGTGAGCCTCGCCGCCGGGGAGGAGCCGCGGCGGCGCGGCCTGCGCGAGCGCCTCGCCCGCCTCGCCGACCTGGTGACCGGGCCGCGGGTGCCCGACTGATCCCGGCCGGCCGAGCCTCAGTCGTCCTCGGTGTCCTCGTCCCACTCCCGGTCGGCCTTGCGCCAGGCCTCGTTGCGCTCGTCGGCGGTCTGCAGCGCGGCGGCCGCCGCCTCCCGGCTCGGATACGGGCCCATCCGGTGCTTGTTGGGGCAGCCCTCGTCGGGCTCCACCCGCATGTGCTTGAGGCAGTACCACCACCGCTCGCCCATGTCGGCCGTCACACCGTGGCCCTGGTTCGCTTCCGGATACACCTGACCTCCTTCGGGGGCGCCGGCGTCCTCGCTGCGATCCTGCCCCCTCGTGACCACAACTAGACTTACCGGCATGAGGTCGCCACTCCGGCCGGGGAGGATCTCCCCCCAGCGCAAGGTTCCCCCGCACATCGAGCGCCCAGAGTATGTCGGCAGGAAGGAGCCGCGCCGGGGCACCACCGACGTGCAGACGCCCGAGACCATCGAGCGCATGCGGATCGCGGGGAAGATCGCGGCGCAGGCGCTGCAGGAGGTCGGCAGGCACGTCCGGCCGGGGATCACCACCGACGAGCTCGACCGCATCGGGCACGAGTTCCTGTGCGACCACGGCGCCTACCCCTCGACGCTCGGCTACCGGGGCTTCCCCAAGTCGCTGTGCACCTCGATCAACGAGGTGATCTGCCACGGCATCCCGGACGACACCGTGCTCGAGGAAGGCGACATCGTCAACGTCGACATCACCGCCTACATCGGCGGGGTGCACGGTGACACGAACGCGACCTTCCTCGTCGGGGAGGTGGACGAGGAGTCGCGGCTGCTCGTCGAGCGCACCCGGGAGGCGATGATGCGGGCGATCCGCGCCGTCGCGCCGGGGCGCCAGCTCAACGTGATCGGCCGCGTGATCGAGGCGTACGCCAAGCGGTTCGGGTACGGCGTGGTGCGCGACTTCACCGGCCACGGCATCGGCGAGTCCTTCCACTCCGGGCTGATCGTGCCGCACTACGACGACCCGACGCTCACCCGGACCCTCGTCCCCGGCATGACGTTCACGATCGAGCCCATGCTCACGCTCGGCACGATCGACTTCGAGCTCTGGCCGGACGGGTGGACCGCGGTGACCAAGGACCGCAAGCGCACCGCGCAGTTCGAGCACACGATCGTGGTCACCGAGACCGGCTACGAGATCCTCACGCTGCCCTGAGCGGGGCGGTGACCGGAACGGTCCCGGTCCGTGCGCGGGGCTCAGGCCTCGGCGTAGCGGGTGAGCATCTCCGCGGGCACGAAGCCGCTCACGGTCGTGCCCGCGCCGGGCACCGGGTTGACGGCGAGCCGTCCGCCGATCTCGGCGAGGTACGCGTGCATCGCGACGATGCCGCGTCCCGTCGTGCCCGGCTCGAAGCCCCGGCCGCCGTCGCTCACGGTGAGCCGGAGCCCGGTCCGGCCGACGGTGAGGGCGATCGACACCACCCGCGCCCCGCTGTGCCGCGCCACGTTGTCGAGCGCCTCGCGCACGGTCGCGTAGACGTTGTCCGCCACCTTCGGCGGCACCTTCTGTTCCGGGAGGGCCCACACCTCGACCGTGATTCCGGTGCGTTCGGACCACTCCGTCAGGTGATCGCGCAGCAACTGCGAGAGCCCCTCGTTCTCCCGCATGCGACGCTGTTCGGCCACGTGCCTCCCCCAACCGTGTGAGCGCATCTCGGCGGCGACGATCCACCTCCTCACCTTTTGGACTGATTTGTGTGCGACGGTATCGCTCCACGGCCGGTTACGAAACCGTCACTCGCCCGGTGTGGGCACAGGCCCGTGGGCCCGGCGTACCCGCAGGGTGTATCCAGACGCTACCCAAAGGCGGGTCGCGCCACGCCGGTGACGGGCCAGGTGACCGGCGTGTCCGTCGCGGTCACCGGTCATGTCAGGGGCACGCGCGGGGAGGCAGGACCGTCCGGCGGCCGGGCCGTACCGGGACGGAACGGACGGTCCGGTCAGGAGGAGGCGGGCCGGTACGGGGTCAGTCGGCGTTGCCCGCGGCCTGGTTGAGCCGGCGCAGGTACTCGTTGTAGGCGTCGAGCTCGGCGTCGCCCGTCCCGCCCGTCCTGGCGGCCCGCGCGTCGGCCCGGCGCTCGGCCTGCCGCGCCCGGCGCTCGTCGTTCCGGTACCACTGGAAGGCGAGCGCGACCACCACGATGAGCGTGGGGATCTCCCCGAACGCCCAGGCGATGGCGCCGCCGTCCGACTGGTCGGCGAGGATGGACGGCCCCCAGGTACGGCCGAGCTGGTCGTACCACTCCGGCGCGAGCGGCTCGGACATGCTCATCAGCGCCACGCCGAAGAACGCGTGGAACGGCATGGTGACGAACAGCAGCAGCAGCCGGTAGACGTGCGACAGCCCGTGCGGCGACGGGTCCACGCCGATGATCACCCAGAAGAACAGGCAGCCCGCGGCGAGGAAGTGCACGGTCATCGCGAGGTGGCCGATGTGCTCCTGCATGAGCGCGCCGAAGATCGGGGTGAAGTACAGCGCGTAGGTGGAGCCGACGAAGACCACGGTCGCGTACGCCGGGTGGCCGATCACCCGGATCACCCGGCTGTGCAGGATCGTGGTGAGCCACTCGCGCGGCCCGCGGTCGCCCCGGCGGCGCGCCGGCTTGAGCGCGCGCAGCGCGAGCGTGACCGGTGCGCCCAGCACCAGGAAGATCGGCACGAGCATGGACAGCACCATGTGCTCGACCATGTGCATGCTGAACAGCACCGGCGAGTACCGGGCGAGGCCGCTCTGGGTGGCGAACACGAGGATGACCACGCCGGTGTACCACGCCAGGGTGCGGCCCACCGGCCACCGGTCGCCGCGGCGGTGCAGCCGCAGCACGGCCGCGCCGTACAGGCCCGCGAGCACCGCGGCGAGCACGGCGAACAGCAAGTTGAACCACCACAGGGTGAGCACGTTGCCGAGCGTGAGCGGCGGCGGCACCGGGTAGCCCAGCAGCTCGAAGGCCCGGTCGGTGGGGAGGTTCACCGGCGGCGGCGCGGTGCGCGACAGCGCCACGGCCACGCCCATCGTGCCCGCCATCAGCAGCACCTCGCCGGTGGCGAGGGCGATGAACGCGTTCCGCCGCCCGGCGGCGAGCTCGGGCAGGGTGCGGCGGCGGTGCCACCAGCCGAGGACGCCCAGCCCGCAGAACGCGACCACCTTCACCACGATGAGCAGGCCGTAGGTTGAGGTGAACAGGTCGGTCACCGAGGCGAGCCGGGCCATGGAGGCGAAGGCGCCGGACAGCCCCACGCCGATGAGGCACCACAGCGCCATCGCCGAGAACCGCCGCGCGGCCTCGTCGAGGTGCTTCCCGCCGCGCAGCGCGTGCACGCCGAGCACCGCGAGCCCGCCGATCCAGATCGCGAGCGTGATGATGTGGAACGCGGCCGAGGTGATGGCGAGCCCGTGGTTGGGGGAGCTCGCCGAGTGCCCGGTGAGCGGCGGCGGCAGCAGCGTGATCAGCGAGAGCACCAGCAGCCACGCCGCGGCGCCCGCGGTGATCGCGCCCCGGGCGAAGAACGCGATCGCGACCGCGAACAGCACCACGAGCACGAGCGCCACGCCCTGCTCGGTCTGCGCGGCGTAGCTGGACAGCTCGTTGCCCGCGAGCAGCTCGCCCACCGGCATGCCGAGCACGTCGGAGGCGCCGAACACGAGCGTGGCGCCCGCGGCGCCGGACCAGATCAGGGCCGACCAGGCGGCGGCCTTGACGTAGCCGAGCGCCGCGGGGCGCAGCACCCCCTTGTCGCTGGGGAGGAGCACGGTCGCGGTGAGCAGCAGGCCCACGGTGAGCACGCCGGCGGCGTTCATGGTGAGCTTCGACACCGGCAGCATCCAGCGGGTGAACATGCCCTGGTCGGGCAGCCCCGGGATGATGCGCGGGTTCGCCGCGCCGCCGAACACCATCGCCATCACGAGCGCGCCCGCGGCGACGCACGCCGCGGCGATGATCAGCCGTACGGCGCCGCTCCGCCCCTGGGCGGCCGCCGCCCGCTCGTCCTGCCCGCTCGCCGTCTTCATCGTCCTGTCGCCACCGTCTCCGGGTACTCAGCGCGGTACGGCACGGCCGTTACCGGTCCTCCGCGGCCTTCGTGGTCTGCTCGCCGCCCGCCTTCTTCGGGCGCAGGCTGATGGCCAGGCCGATGCCGATGCCGGCGAGGCCGAAGACGACCATCCACACCCAGGCGGGCACGCCGCCGGACCGCTCCTCGGTGGACGCCGGCGCGGCGTTCCCCGCCGCCTCGTCCGCGGCGTCGCCGGAGCCGCCCGAAGTGCCGCCCGCGGGCGTCTCGCCGGCCCCGGCGGACGGCTCGGCGGACGCCGTGGGCTCCGGGGTCGCGGCGCCGTCGCCGCCCTCCTCCTCGGCGGTCGGGCTCTCGGTGGGCTCGGGCGCGACGAGCGTGAACGGGATCTCGCCGTCGACCGGGTGCCCGTCCGGCGAGACCACGCGGTAGGCGATCGTGTAGGAGCCCGGGGGCAGGTCGTCGGCGACGTCCTGGGTGACCAGCGCGCCGTCGACCTTCGGCTTGCCGGTGTGGTACGTCTCCCCGTCCGGGCCGCGGAGGATCACCGTGGGCAGCCGCACCGGCTGGGTGAACTCCAGCTCCACCCGCTCCAGGCTCTCGACCTTGGCGTTCTTCTCCGGGTCGCTGCGCTTGAGCGCGGTGTGGGCGAGAGCCGGGGCGGCCGACGCGATACCGAGCGCGGTGCCGAGCACCACGCCGAGGACCGCGGCCAGCAGGCGGGAGAACCTGGCCGCGAGGAAAGAGGTCTTCATAACGTCACAAGGCTACCCAGGCGGGCGACCGGTCCCCACCCCAACCGGGGAACCCCGCCGGAGGGTACGGCCGGCCGTACGGCACGGCCGATCCGCGCCACGACACGACGGCGGGGCGGGACCGGTGGGTCGGCCCCGCCCCGCGCGGGTCACGTCCTACAGCCCGGCGCCGGCGAGGGCGCGCTGGTAGGCGGTGGTGCTCGCCTCCACGTCGTCGAGGCGCTCGAGCGCGGCGGCGGCCACCACCCAGCTCCGGGTGTTCGACCGGGAGACCGGGGCCTTGTCGAGCCACTCGGCGGCGGCGGCCAGCTCGGCGGCGGCGTCCTCCTCCCGGCCCAGGCCCATGTAGGCGTGGCCGAGCATGAGGCGGGCCTCGGCGCGCATGCCGCGGGCGCTCTCGGTCAGCGCCTCCAGGGCGGCCTTGGCGTACTCGGCGGCCTTCTCGTTGTTGCCGAGGGCGAGCTCCGCCCGGGCGAGCTCGACGTCGCACAGGGCGCGGTCGTTGCGGCTCGCCGACGACTCGGTCAGCTCCCGCTTGACCCGCAGCAGCAGGTCGCGGGCGGTCTCCGCCTGCTCGGGGCGGACCCGCAGCAGCAGCCCGGCGTACGCGCCGCGCACGCGGGCGAGGTTGCGCGGGTCCCCGTTCTCGGAGTGGATGGCGAGGGCGCGCTCGGCGAGCGCGAGCGCCTCGTCGCCGCGCCGGGTCTGCTCGGCGAGTATTGCCGCGTTCCAACACGCGGCAACGATCGCCCGCGGCGTGCCGAGCCGGTCCGCGGCGGTGAGCAGCTCCCCGGAGAACTGCCGGGCGCGCAGCAGGTCGCCGCGCTCGATGTACGCCATGAGGAGCGTGGCGCCCAGCTCGACGAGCCCGTCGTTCCAGGCGACCTCGTCCGGTCGGCCGAGCGTCCGCTCCCCGATCCGCACCGCGGCGGACAGGTCGCCGAGGTCCCGGTAGCAGCGGCACAGGGCCAGGGAGATCGCGACCCGGCGCTCCTCGGTGAGCTCCTCCTCGGTGGACTCCAGCAGCCGCTCGTGGATCTCGATCGCCTCGGCGACGTCGCCGCACGCCTCGAGGGCGAGGGCGTAGCCGTACTCGGTGTCGAGGCGAAGCCGGGCGAGTCCGGCGAGCTTGGGGTCGGCCCGCAGCTCCGCGAAGCGGGTGCGCGCCTCCTCGACCTCACCGTTCTCCAGCGCGAGCTTGGCGTACCGCAGCCTGAGCTCGAGCTCCTCCATCTCCTCGGCGGTCACGCCGTTGAGCAGATAGGTGAGCGAGCACTGCAGCTTGGCGGCGAGCAGCTCGAGGACGGCCGGGGTCGGCGTGCGCTTCCCGCTCTCGATCAGGGATACGTAGCTGTCCGACAGTTCCGGATGCGCGAGCTGCGCCTGCGACATACCGCGCTGACGGCGAATCGCCTTGATTCGCTGGCCCACGAGATCTTGACTGCCCACCGGCACCCCTAAAATGCTCCAAGCCGTAACACACGATGGAGGTCAACATGCGTCGACGCCTCGCCTTGATCGGCGCGCTCGTAGTGGCAGCGTTGTCGATCCCCACCGCAGGAGCTAATGCTACGACTAACACAGCCAACGACGCGACGCTTTCCCGGTCGCCGATCGTCGCCCTCGGATACATCTGGGCCTGCTGCTGATCGGCGGCAACGCCCGTCCGGGGCGCCACGGCAGGCCGAAACAATGCGCCATTGACGCGCGGTTTCGGCGGGCGCTCCCCGCGGCGCGGCGAATTCGATATCCGACCGTGTTCACATCTATATCCGGAAGGGCGGCTCGGGCGACCGGAAGCCCGGCGGATAACGGGCCGGAGGGTTCGTCCGGAGAGCCCGACCGGCGCGCCGTTCCCGTCGGATAAACGGTCGCGCGGAACCGGGCGGCGCCGGAATGCCGGGCCCGCCGGGAACGAGCGGGCGACGCCGCGGAAACGCGCCTTCCGCCGCCCGCCGGGCCCGCCGGGTCGCGACCCGGCCGCCGCGGACCGCCGCCGCGCCGCACGGCGCGCACACTCCCGGGGCCGCACTCGCACCGGTCCTCGCCGGGGCGGGCGCGGCCTCCCCTTTGCCCGGCCACCGCCCGCGGGGAACGCGTCCGCCGGGGCACGACGGACGACCGCGGGTGCCCTGCCGGTGCGCTCCCCCGATTCCAGGGACGGCGTAGGCCCGCGCCGTGTTGCACGCACGGCGGAACTTTCGTTACCGAAGTTCGTTCCGGCGCACGCGACGCCGATGTGCGCGGGAATCGCCGCCGGGGCCTGCCGTACGGCCCGGCGAACCGCACGGCCGGGTCACGGGGTGGGTCCGCCGGCGCCGGGCCGCCCGCCGCCCGCGGGCCCGGGGGAACCGAGGCCGGTGGACCCGTCGGTGGGCATGGTCGTCGGCCCGGTGCTCGGCGCCGCCGGGTCGGACGGCGTGCCGGGCTGCGTGGCCGGCGCGGTGCCGGGAACGGTGGTGTCCGGCACGGCGGGGGACGTGCCCGACGGGGTGCCGAGGAGGCGGGCGACCAGGGCCTCGGCGCTCTCCTTGGTGAGGCCCGCGATGCTCAGGCTGTCCCGGGTGATCGCCTGGCTGACCCGGGGCGCGGTGACCACCTTGTCGCCCACCACGAGGGCGAGCTGCCGCTCCACCGTCTCCCGGGTGAGGTCCTCGATCAGGTCCCGGCTCTCCGGCGCGAGCACGATCCGGACCGCGTAGGCGCCGTTGCGCTCCTGCAGCGTCTCGATCTTCTGCACCGTGGTCACGGTGACCCCGGCCTCCACCTGGTAGCAGGTGGTGCCCGCCTCGTCGAGCACCGCCTCCGCGCCGGGGCAGGGGGCCTGCTTGACCGCCCTGACCGGGGCGAAGTGCATCGGCGTCGCCAGGCGGCGCACCTGGACGGTGGCGAGCGGCGGCGCGTGCGGGTTGCGGGTCATCAGCACCGCGACGGTGGCCGCCACGCCGGTCAGCACCACTACGAGGACGAGCGACACGGCGAGGATGATCGTGGCCGCGCGGGGAGCCCGCGGCGCCCCCGCACCGGGCCCGCCCGGCGCCGCGGCCGGTGGCGCGGAAGCCGGTGGCGCCGGGGTCGCGGGCGCGCCCGGGGCCGGCGGCGTCGCCGGGGCCGGTCCCGGCACGAACGGGCCCCCGGTCTGCGGGCCGTGCTCCTGCGGACCCGCCGCGGGGGCGCCGGATGGCCGCGCGCCCGGTGCCGGACTGTCGTGCATGCACTCCCTCTATCCGCCCGCCGGCCGCCCGCCGGATCACGGACGGCCTGCCGCATCCGGGGCAGAGCCTAGCGAGACGGGCGAAAACCGGGTAACCGGGCGGGCTCCGCCGCCGGGCGCGGCGGCCATGTGGGCCGCGCCGCCGGGACGAAGACGAACATTTCACGCCGATTGTGCGCCCCTGCCGTACCGGTGGGAAGCAGGGCGGTATGAAGGTGGCGGTCCCTCGCGAGGTGATGAGTCAGGAGTACCGCGTCGCCCTCACCCCGGCGGGCGCGTACGAGCTCACCCGGCACGGGCACCGGGTGCTGGTGGAGAGCGGCGCGGGCGCGGGCTCGGCGATCACGGACGCGGACTTCGCCGCCGCGGGGGCGACGATCGTCGGCTCGGCGGACGACGTGTGGGCCGAGGGCGAGCTCGTGCTCAAGGTCAAGGAGCCGGTGCCCGCCGAGTACCCGCGCCTGCGCGCCGGACAGGTGCTCTTCACCTACCTGCACCTCGCCGCCTCGGCGGAGCTCACCCGCGCCCTGCTCGGCTCCGGGGTCACCGGCGTGGCGTACGAGACGGTGCAGACCGACGACGGCCGGCTGCCGCTGCTCGCCCCCATGTCGGAGGTGGCCGGGCGGCTCGCCCCGCAGGCCGGGGCGCACCACCTGGGGCGTCAGGCCGGCGGGCGCGGGGTGCTCATGGGCGGCGTGCCGGGCGTGTACCCGGCGAAGACGGTGGTGCTCGGCGCCGGGGTGGCGGGCCGCAACGCCGCCGCGATCGCCCTCGGCATGGGGGCCGAGGTGCTGCTGCTCGACAAGGACGCCGACCGGCTGCGCCAGGTCGACGCGGTGTACCGCGGGCGCTGCCGTACCGTGGCGTCGAACGCGTACGAGATCGAGCGGGCGGTGCGCGACGCCGACCTGGTGATCGGCGCGGTGCTGGTGCCGGGGGCGCGGGCGCCCACGCTGGTCGACGACGACCTGGTGGCGCGGATGAAGCCCGGCTCGGTGCTCGTGGACGTGTCGATCGACCAGGGCGGGTGCTTCGCGAGCTCCCGCCCCACCACCCACGGCGACCCGACGTTCCGGGTGCACGGGTCGATCTTCTACTGCGTGACGAACATGCCCGGCGTGGTGCCGCACACCTCGACGTACGCGCTCACCAACGTGACCCTGCCGTACGCGCTCGCCATCGCGGAACGCGGCCTGCAGGGGGCGATGCGGGCCGATCCGGCCCTCGCCCGCGGGCTCAACGTGCACCGGGGCGTGCTCACCAACGCCGCGGTCGCCGAGGCGCACGGCCTGGCCGCGGTGCCCGTGGCGCAGGCCCTCGCCTGACCGGCCGGGCCGTCACTCCTCGCCGCTCTCCGACGGGGACGCCGACGGCGTGGCGCTCGCCTCGGGGCTCGGCGACGCGTTCTGCTCCGCCTCGGCGTGCGGGTCGCCGGTGGGCGTGGGCAGCGGCGCCTCGTCGGCGGTCGCGTCGGTGCCGCCCTGGCAGGCCGCGCCGAGCTCGGGCGTGTAGGTGGCGTTCTGCTTGTACTTGGCGATGTACCGCGGCAGCCGCGGGTCGTCGGCGCCGGTGAGGTGGAGCTGGTTGTTCCAGGAGCTCACCACGACCGGGGCGGGCAGGCCGGGGTACGGGCTGAGCAGGATGTAGTCGCCGGTGACGTGCTTCTTGAGCTTCTCCACCTCGGAGGCGGGCAGGTCCGGCCGGTAGGTGATCCAGACCGCGCCGTGCTCCAGCGAGTGCACCGCCGTCTCGTTGTTGATCGGCTTGTCGTACACGCCGCAGTTCTGCCAGACCGGGTTGTGCGGCCCGCCGACCGGCGGCGTTTCCTTATAAGTGATTTTGGTCGTCTGGTGGATCGCGCCCTCGTAGTTGTAGGTGCGGACGGCGTCGAGCGAGGCGACCGACCGCTCCCTGATCAGGTAGAAGGCGACCATCCCGATCAGCAGGACGATGACGAATCCTCCGGCACCCCACATGAGGAACGCGGCGCGACGCTCCCGGCGCCGCTGCTCGGCACGCATCCTGGCCAGGTGCTCGCGCCGGGCTCGCGACCTGTCGTTCGCCATCAACCCTCCACCGAGTGCCCGCGGCCGTGCCGCGGCCGGACATTACATAGTTGAAGTGAGGATAATGTGTCGCCAACGTGAGGGAGTTCGTGGACCGGGAAGATGAGGCGGCCGCCGGAGAAAGCACCCGGAACGGCTCGTCCCCGGGTAGCCTGGCGGCGATGATCCGGCAAAAGCGCACCCTGTTCTTCGCCGCCGGGACGGTGTTCCTGGTGGCGGGTCTGGTGCTGTTCCTCGTGCTGCGCGGGCCGGGCACGCCGGGCGACGCCTCGGCGGACGCCGGGTTCGCCCGCGACATGGCCGTGCACCACGCGCAGGCCGTGGAGATGTCGTTCATCGTCCGGGACGCGAGCACCGACCCGAAGATCCGCACGCTCGCCTACGACATCATCGTCACCCAGTCGGCGCAGCGCGGCATGTTCATGGGCTGGCTGCAGCAGTGGGGCCTCGACCAGGCCACCACCCGCCCCCCGATGGCGTGGATGGCCGGTCACGGCTCCCACGGCGGCGGCGGCCGGCAGCCCGCCTCCCCGCCCCCGGGCTCGGGCCCCGACGTGTCCTCGGTCATGCCGGGCATGGCGAGCGCGGAGGAGATGGAGCGGCTCAAGGCGGCGAAGGGCAGGGACGCCGAGATCCTCTTCCTGCAGCTGATGATCCGCCACCACGAGGGCGGCGTGGACATGGCCCGCGGCGCGCTGCGGCTCGCGGAACGGCCCGAGGTGCGCACCATGGCCCGGCACATCGTCTCCTCGCAGAACTCCGAGATCGACCTCATGACCGAGCTGCTCAAGGAGCGCGGCGCCGAGCGGCTTCCCTCGATCCTCCAGGAGCAGGGCTCCTGAGCGGCCGGGCGGCCCACCGCGCCGCCCGCCGTACCGGCTCCCGCCGGTGACCGGTCACCTTTCGGTGACAGGTTGCAAAGGCATGTCGGTACGGAATGACGTCTTGTCCGGTACCTCCCCCGCTGCGACTCTGAAAGGGAGTACGTCAGTGAGGAGACGCCGGATGCCACGCCTGCACTCCCTCATCGCGGGACTCGTCGTCCTCGGCGCGTTCGTGCCGCCTCCCCTGCACGAGCATCCGAGCGGCTCGACCGACCGGGTGACCCCGGCTGCGGTGCGCGTCGAGGCGGTGGCGCGGGTCTCGATCACGCTGTACGACGACCGTGGCGTCATCCGCCGGGTGCGCCGGGAGTACGAGGTCCCGATCGGCGAGGGCAGCGGCTTCACCGTGACGCCGGACGGCGCCGTGGTCACCGCCACCGGCGTGGTGAAGAGCGACCGCGACCCGCGCGTCTACGCCGCGAACCGGGTGTTCGCCGAGTACTACAAGGTGAAGGTCCCGGCGGACCACTCCCGGCACCGGATCCGGAACGCCGACCTCAACCTGCGGCTGCAGCGCTGCTACCCGCCGGTCGCCGAGGACTCGCTGTGCGAGGCCGAGGTCACCACCGAGGTGAAGGTGTTCCCGCACGAGACCTCGCCCGCCAAGGGCCTGCCCGCGCGGATCCTGCACACCGGCTCGACGCCGGCGGCCGCGGCCGTGCTCAAGGTGACCGAGGGCGCCGAGGACGAGACGCTGCCCACCGTGCCGCTCGCCACCTCCCTCGGCAACGTGGAGTCGGTGGACTTCATGACGCTGCCCGAGCGTCCCTCGCTCGACAAGCCGCCGGTGCTCACCGCGGTCCACTTCGACCCGCCGGGCAGCGGCACCTTCCGCAAGAACGAGGCGAAGACGATCGACAAGGTGCTCGGCCGGGACGGTGACGGCGCCGCGGTGATCGACGACGGGACCAGCGAGGTGATCGGCCTCGTCACCGGCGGGGGCGGCGACCCGGTGATCTTCACCCCGGTGGAGGACATCCGCGCCGCGCTCGTCGCGGCCGACGTCACGCCGCGCCGCGGCCGGGTGGACGTGGTGTACGAGACCGCGCTGGCGTCGTACCACAACAAGAACTACACGAACGCGATCCCCGTGCTGCAGCAGGTGCTGCGGCTGCGCAACACCCACGCGGTCGCCGCCGCCTACCTGCAGACCTCGCAGCAGAAGGCGGGGACCGCCGAGGACAGCGGGGCCGCGGGCGCCCAGCCGGAGACGACCCCGGAGCGGTCCGGATCGTTCTCGCCGTGGCTGCTCGCCGCCGGCGGGGTCGTGGTGGCCGGGCTGCTCGTCGCCGTGCTCGTGCCGATGGCCCTGCGCCGCCGCCGCGGGCGCGCCGCGGACGAGACGGGCGAGCCGGTGTTCGCCGAGGCCGCGTTCGGGGAGGCCCAGGCCGGCGGATCCGGGCTCGGCGGGGCGGGGCCGAACCCCGCCTCGTGGCCGCCGCAGGCGGCGCTGGAGTACGCCCGGCCCGCCGAGGCGCAGCTGCCGCTCGGCATCACGCCCGTGCCGGCGCCGGTCGCGGGCGGCGCCGTACCCGACCCGCAGGCCGCCGACGCGCCGCCGCCCGGCGGCACCACGATGCGCTTCTGCACCCGGTGCGGCATGCGCCTCGGCCACGCGCACCGGTTCTGCGGCTTCTGCGGCCACCCGGTGGAGTCGCCGTGAGCGAGGTGGGACGGGCCCGGACGCCCTCGCTGGTGGGCACGATGCTCGGCGACTACCACGTCGAGTCCGTGATCGGCGACGGCGGCATGGCGACCGTGTACCGGGCGCACGACCGGCGGCTCAACCGCACGGTGGCGCTGAAGGTGCTCGCCCCGCAGCTGTCCCACGACCCGCGGTTCCGTGACCGGTTCATCCGCGAGTCGCGGCTGGTGGCGAGCATCGACCACCCGCACATCATCCCGATCTACGAGGCGGGCGAGAGCGGCGAGCTGCTGTTCATCGCCATGCGCTACGTGGAGGGCAGCGACCTGCGCCGGCTGCTGCAGAGCAGCGGGCCGCTGCCGGTCCCCCGGGCGCTGCGGCTGTTCCACCAGATCGCCTCGGCGCTGGACGCGGCCCACCTCGCCGGGCTGGTGCACCGCGACGTCAAGCCCGCGAACATCCTGGTGGCGCAGGGCCACCCGGACGACCCGCACGGCGACCACGTCTACCTCACCGACTTCGGGCTCACCAAGAGCACCTACGCCGAGGCGGGGCTGACCAGCCAGGGCCAGTTCATGGGCACGCCCCGGTACGTCGCGCCGGAGCAGATCCGCGGGCTGCCGGTGGACGGGCGCGGCGACCTGTACGCGTTCGCGTGCGTCGCCTTCGAGACGCTCGCCGGCATCCCGCCGTTCCAGCGGGACACCGAGCTGGCGCTGCTGTACGCGCACGTCTCGCAGGAGCCGCCCCCGCTCACGCCGTACCGGCCGGAGCTGCCGCCCGCGGTGAACGAGGTGATGGCGCGGGCGCTGGCCAAGTCGCCGGACGCGCGGTACGCCACCTGCCTGCAGTTCGTCACCGCGCTGCAGGAGGCGATCGCGGCCGGTACGCCGCCCGTGCGGCCGATCGCCGAGGTGCCGATGCAGCCCGGCCCGGTGAGCGGGCCGACGCTCGCCCAGCTCGGCGCCGTCGCGCCCACCGGCCCGGTGGTGGGCGCGAGCACCTGGCCGCCCGGCGGCTCGGGGCCCCACTCGGTCGTCGGCCCGGGCGGGGGGAGCGTGCCGCCGGAGGCCGCCTGGACCCAGCCGACCGGGGAGTACCGCGCCCGGCGTCGCGGCCGCGCCCGCGGGCCGCTGATCGGCGCGATCGCCGCGCTCGTCTCGCTCGCGGTGGTGGCGTTCCTGTGGCTCAGCCCCGGCGGCCCCTCGGTGACGTGGCGGACGTTCCCCGGCAACCCGGCCGCGCCGTTCACCTTCGAGCACCCGGCCGCCTGGCAGACCCGGGTGCACGGCGACGAGTACGTGGTGCTCTCGCCCGCCGCGGCCGAGTTCGAGGCCCTGTTCTCGGTGCCGGTCGCCTCGGACTGGACGGCGGTGAACGGCATCCTGAACGGCGAGGAGCCCGAGCGGGCCTCGGGCCTGGTGGCGCAGGTGAGCAACACGCTCGACGTCTCCGACATCCCGCACATCAAGGACAGCCTGGCGGCGTCGCTGCCGGGCACGGTGGGCTTCGGCTCCGAGCCGTCCGCGACCACCGTGGGCGGCCGCCCGGGCTTCCGGGTGACCGGCACGATCAACGACCCGCAGGGGAACGGCCGCCTCGACTTCGTCGCCTACCTGGTACGGCGGGCCGACGGGCGGCGCACGGCGCTGCTCACCTTCTTCTGCGCGCCGGGCCGGTGCGACGACGGGGTGATCGAGCGCGTGGCCGGCAGCGTCACCTTCCCGAGCCCGTGACGAGCCCGTGCCGGTCAGCGGGGGCCGCGGTACCAGGCGCGGGTGCCCTCGAGCACGGCGGCGTGCACGGCGCGGGCGATCCGGGCGCCCCAGGTGGAGCGGGGGCCGCCGAAGATCTCCTGCGGCCCGTGCTCGGGCACCGCGACGCACACCGCGTCCGAGGCGGTTCCGGTGCCGGGGTAGCCGGTCTCGAGCAGCGCCTGCGTCTTCGCCTCGGTCACCGTCATCACCGCGTTCACCAGGGCGGCGTCGGACATCGCCACCGGCACCACGACGAGGATGTTGATCGTCCCCGGCACCGGGGCGGCCCCGCCGCGGCCGGGCCGTCCGGCCGGCCGTACCGGCTCCCCGCCCGGCTCCAGCACCGGGTCGGCGGCGTCCGGCGGGGCGGCGGCCCAGGTGGGGTGGCGCAGGCCCACGGTGGCGACCGCCTCCACGCCGCCGTCGCCGCGGCGCACGTACCGGTCGACGTAGGCGACGGTCATCATGCCGACGCCGGGCCCGGCCGGGCCGAGCGCGCGCAGGTGGTCGGCCGGGTCGAGGCGGCGGTATCCGCTCGCCACCTGCGCGTTGAGCACCCACTCACGCGGCCCGATGCCGCCGCCGAGCACGGCCGAGGAGATCATGCGCCAGCCGGGGCCGAACCGCCACAGCAGCGAGGCGAGCCGCTGCCCGTCCTCCTGCCGGTAGTCCAGGGTCATCGCGGGCCGGGCCACCGCCCCGGCCCCGTGCGGTGCCGCCTGACTTGTGCGCTCCTCCCCCACCGGCGCTCCTCCACCTGGTCCCTGCCTCTCCCCGGCTCACCGGTCGCCGTCCGGGCGGACGAGGTGCACCAGGGGCCGCCCGCCCGGACCGGCGTCGACGCGCACCCGGGCGCCGAAGTGCTCGGCGAGCGACGCCTCGGTGAGCACCTCGGCGGGCGGCCCGGACGCGACCGACCGGCCCTGCGACAGTAGCAGCACCGTGTCCGCGTACTGGCCGGCGAGGCTGAGGTCGTGCAGGGTGGTGACCACGGTGAGGCCGTCGGCGAGCCGCAGGTGGTCGACGAGCTCGAGCACCTGCTGCTGGTGGCCGAGGTCGAGCGCGGTGGTGGGCTCGTCGAGCAGCAGGATCGGCGCCTGCTGGGTGAGGGCGCGGGCGAGCACGACCCGCTGGCGTTCCCCGCCGGAGAGCCGGCCCAGCCTGCGCCGGGCGAGCGGGCCGAGCCCGAGCCGGTCGAGCACCGCGGCGGCGATCTCCCGGTCGGCGCGGCTCTCCCACCCCAGATAGGACAGGTACGGCGTGCGGCCGAGCAGCGCGTACTCGAACACCGTCATGTCCGGCGGCAGCGACGGCGTCTGCGGCGCGTAGGCGACGAGCCGGGCCCGCTCGCGCAGGGTGCGGGCGTGCGCGGGCTCGCCGTCGACGAGCACGGTCCCGGTGTACGGCACGAGCCCGAGGATCGCCTTGAGCAGGGTGGACTTGCCCGCCCCGTTCGGCCCGATCACCGCGAGCCAGCTGCCGCCGGGCACGGTGAGCCGGACGCCGGAGAGCACCGGCGTGCCGTCCAGCGCGACGTCGAGATCGTCGACCACGAGCCCGCCCGGCGCGGCGGGCACGCCACGCGGGGCACCCGCGCCCGTGGCGGCGTGCGCGGCACCGGCCGCGGCGGGCGCCGGAGGGCGGCGGCGGGCGGGCGCGGTCATGTCCCCACCGGCCGGGTCGCGCGGAGGATCGCCACGAAGAACGGCGCGCCGACGAACGCGGTGACCACGCCGATGGGCAGCTCGGCGGGGGCCAGCACGGTGCGCGCCACCAGGTCGGCGGCGACGAGGAACGCCGCCCCGCCGAGCAGCGACAGCGGCAGCACCATGCGGTACGAGCCACCGGCGAGCCGCCGCACCACGTGCGGCACCACCACGCCGACGAACCCGATCAGCCCGCTCACCGCGACCGCGGCGGCGGTGGCGAGCGAGGCGGCGAACAGCACCACGAGCCGCACCCGGCCCACGTGCACGCCGAGCCCGGCCGCCTCCTCGTCGCCGACCGACAGCACGTCGAGCAGCCGCCCGTGCAGCAGCAGGGCGACGGCCGCGACCGCCGCGTACGGCGCGATCATGCCGAGCCGCTCCCAGCTCCCGCCGAGATCGCCGAGGATCCAGGCGTACACGCGCTGCAGCTCCTCCACCTTGAGCTGCTGCACGAACGTCTGCACCGCGGTGAGGAACGACATCACCGCCACCCCGGCGAGCACGAGCGTCGCCGTACCGCCGCGCCCCGCGCTGCGGCCGAGCGCGTAGGCGAGCAGCACGCCGCCGACCGCGCCGGCGAACGCGGCGGCCGGGATCGCGGCCACCCCGGCCTCGCCCGGCAGGAACACCACGGCGAGGGTGACCGCGAGCCCGGCCCCGGCGGCGGCGCCGAGCAGGTACGGGTCGGCGAGCGGGTTGCGGAACACCCCCTGGTAACCGGCCCCGGCGACGGCGAGCAGCCCGCCCACGGCCACCGCGGTGAGCACCCGCGGCAGCCGCAGCTCGAGCAGCAGGCTCCGCTCCACCGGGGCGAGCCCGGAGTCCACGGAGACGAACGGCAGGCCGTCGAGCAGCGCGAGCAGCACGCCGCGGACCGGCATGTCCGCGGCGCCGGTGAGCAGCCCGGCCACCATGGCGGCGGCGAGCAGCACCACCGAGACGAGCAGCGGCGGCAGCAGCGACCGCCGCGCCGGCACCACCGGCGCGCGCATCCCGTGGTCCATCGGTCAGCCACCGGTCACGCGTTCGCCGGACGTCGCCCCGCCCATGGCTCAGCCGGCCGCCTTGCGCACGGCGTCGCTCACGGTGCGGGCGAGGTCCACGACCCGCGGCCCCCAGCGCGAGGCGATGTCGTCGTCGAGGTTGATCACGCGGTCGTTCTTGATCGCCGACAGGCCGGACCAGCCGGGCCGCTTGGCGAGGGTGTCCCGGTTCTGCCCGCAGCACTTGGTGGTGGCGAGGAAGATCAGGTCCGGGTCGGCCTTGGCGATGAACTCGGCCGACAGCCTAGGGTAGCCGCCGGCCGCGTCCGGCGCCCTGTCGGCGATGTTGACGAGCCCGAACAGGCCGTAGACGCGCCCGATAAAGGTGTTGGAGGTCACCGAGTACGGCGTGACGTCGAGCTCGTGGTAGTAGCTGAGCCTCTTCTCCTTGGGCGCCTCGGCGGCGAGCCGGTCGAGCTCGCGCCGCATCTCGTCGACGAGCCGCCGGGCGCGGTCGGCGTTGCCGGTCGCCGTGCCGAGGTCGAGGATCTGGTCGTAGGCGTCGTCGAAGTCGGTGGCGGACGGCTCGACCAGCACCGGCACGTTCACCTTGCTCAGCTTGGCGGCGATGTCGTCGATGTCACTGGCGATCACGACGAGGTCGGGCTTGTACTCGACGATCGCCTCGACGTTCGGCTTGAACCCCGACAGCGAGGTCTTCGGCGCCTCGGGGGGATGGTTGGAGCGCTCGTCCACGGCGACGACCTGCGGCCCGGCGCCGATGGCGAACAGGGTCTCGGTGGCGGTGGGCGAGAGGGAGACGATGCGCTCCGGCCGCCGCTCGATGGTGACCTGCCCGTTGCCCGCCTCGACGGTGACGGGGAACGCGGACGCGGCGGACGACGCGGATGCGGACGAGGGGGCGGACGGTGCGGGATCCTGCGCCTGGCCGCACGCGGCCAGTCCGAGGATCACCAGCAACGCGCTCGCCAAGGCCAGCCGTACGGGCCTCACGAGAGTCCTCCACAGGGGTCGGTTGCCGGGAATCGAGGGACCCGTACGCGACGGATCACCCTTTTCCACGAGGGCTGATGTCGTCGACGCGGCGCACAGGCGACCTGGCTCGTCCCCACGACGGGGGCTTGACAGTTGCGGGACAGCGCCGGACTCGCACCGGACTTCGCTGTACGTCGCGTTTGACTGGCACGTTACCAACCCCCGGGCCCGCGCTCCAGGGCGGCCCCGGCGAGCGGGCACGGCGCGGCAGGGGCGCGGGGGCAAGCCGAAGGCCGCCGCCTGGTCCGCGGGCCATGGCGAACCGGACGGCGGGCATGATGGTCACATATGGCAGAACTTTTCGTGATCCGGCACGGCGAGACCGAGTGGAGCCGTGACCACCGGCACACCGGACGCACCGACGTGCCGCTCACCGCGCGCGGCGAGGAGCAGGCACGGCTGCTCGCGCCCGTGCTCAAGGCCCGCTCCTTCGCCCTCGTCCTGGTCAGCCCGGCGCGGCGGGCCCGCCGTACCGCGGAGCTCGCCGGCCTGCTGCCGGACGGCGCCGAGACGCCCGAGCCGGGGCCGGGCACGCCGGAACGACGGCTCGACCCCGACCTGTGGGAATGGGACTACGGCGGGTACGAGGGCGTGACCTCGGCCGAGATCCGCCGCACCCGGCCGGGCTGGTACCTGTGGCGGGACGGCGTGATCCCCGGCGACGCGGATCACCCCGGCGAGACGGCCGAGCAGGTCGGCGCGCGGGCCGACCGGGTCATCGCCCGGGTACGGCCCGTCGTGGCCGGGCACGACGTGGCGATCGTCGCGCACGGCCACCTGCTGCGGGTGCTGGCCGCGCGCTGGCTCGGCCTGGAGCCGCGCGACGGCCGCCTGTTCCGGCTCGACACGGGATCGATCGGCGTGCTCGGCTTCGAGCACGGCGAACCGGTGATCCGGCGGTGGAACGTGCCGGTGCAGGGCCTGTGACCGGCCCGGCCGCGGCCTTTCCGGACCTCACGCCACGGTGCGGCGTACCGCCGTGCAGGCGCGCCGTACGGCGCCCAGGCGTGCCCTCGCGGGGGAACGGGAACGCCTCGGCGGGTGGCGTGCGTGCGGCGGGAACGGTCCGGGATCCCCGGCGCCGGGTGGGGCGCCGGGGCGTCGTCACAGGCGGCGGCACCCGGTTTCGCGCCCGGGTGCCGGCCGACGGCTCAGCGGGCGGCGGCCGGCTGCGGCCCGCGTCCGGTGAGCCACTCCAGCACCTTGCGGTGCCCGCGGCGGGCGTCCTCGAAGTGACCCCACCGCCAGTACCGCGGCTGCTCCCGGATCCCGGTCACCCAGGTGCGGTACGCGATCGCGTGCCGCTCCCCCGTCTCCCCCGTGGCCGGCTCCACCGGTGTGGCCACGCCGTAGGTACGGATCACGACCCGGCCGCCCGGTGCGAACAGCACGTCGTCGGCCACGGGATAGAGCGTCATCCGATCCAGCATTGGGGCCCCCACGATGTCGTCCATTGCCAGTCGTCCGACCGCGCGTCGTCGCACACGATGGACGATCCCCAATGTGCCGGACTCGACGAAGATCCTGGTTACACGTCCACCGCACCCGCGTTAATCGGATGCGGGCAATGTTAAATGCGTGTTACGCCAGCAGGTTGTCGAACTCGCCGTCCTTGACCCCCAGCATGAGGGCGCGGAACTCCTCACGGGTATAGATCAGGGCCGGGCCCTCCGGGTCCCGGGAGTTCCTGACGGCGATCCCCCCGTCGGGAAGCTCGGCGAGCTCCACACAGTTGCCGGTCGAGTTGCTGCGGATGCTCTTGCGCCACCGAACCCCGCGGATTGCGCTGGCCGGCATCCCGTTGTACGTCTGCTGCATCTACATCTCTCTGAGAATTTCCCCGAGTATCTCGGCGGTGCCCCCTGGCGTGGTGCTCTCCACGCACAGCTGCTCCATCGCGGTGAGGTACGGGTCGACGTCCTCCCGCTTGTCCAGGTACAAGGCACCCCAGAGCTGCTCGACGTAGACCACGTCCGGTAGATCGGACTCTGGAAACCGAAGGATCGTGAACGCCCCGCCCTCGGCGGCGTGCATGCCGTACTTGAACGGCATCACCTGGATGGTGATGTTCGGCAGCGTGGAGACGTCAAGCAGGTGCTGGATCTGCTCCCGCATGATCTCCGGGCCGCCGATGGGCCGCCGGAGCGCGGCCTCGTCGATCACCGCCCACAGCTTCGGCCCGTCCTTCCGGGTGAGCCGCTCCTGCCGCTTCATGCGCATGTGCACGCGGCGGTCGATCTCCTCCTCGGGGACGTCCGGATACCCCAGCCGGATGACCGTGCGGGCGTAGTTCGCCGTCTGGAGCAGACCGGGGATGAACTGCACCTCGTAGGTGCGGATCACGTTCGCGGCCTCCTCCAGGCCCACGTAGGTCGTGAACCAGCTCGGCAGCAGATCGCTGTACTTGTGCCACCAGCCCGGCGTGTTCGCCTCACGGACCATCTCGAGCAGGTTACGGCGTTCCTCGTCGTCGACGACGCCGTAGAGCGTGAGCAGGTCCTCGACGTCGCGTGTCTTGAATCCGACCCGGCCGAGCTCCATCCGGCTGATCTTGGACTCCGAGGCCCGGATGTGGAATCCGGCGACCTCTCTGGTGAGCCCTTTCTGCTCGCGCAGCCGGCGAAGGCTGGCACCGAGCATGATGCGCCGAACTGTGGAGCCGGAACCAGGCGGATCTATGGACACGTCACTTTCCTCCGGTTGTGGACTGCATCACACAGTCTGTCAAAGATCGCGCGTGGGCTCCCCTTTCGGTTCAGGGTTCCATGCTCCAACGGTAGCGCGTGCACGCGGCCTCTGCACGTGCATTCGCTCTTGCAATTGCACATGAGAGTGCACCATCATCGATCACATGCGATCCCTGACGCGTGGCGCGGGCACCCGGGTCTTCGACTGGTGGCCCTCGCTCGGCTGGTGGCCCGACCGCGCCCGCGACCTGCTCGGGGGACGTGTCCAGGTGCCCGCCGCGAGCGCCACGTTCGCGCTGCCGGCCCGCGCCGAGTCGGTGCACACGGCACGCGCGTACACCACCGGGACGCTGCGCGGCTGGGATCTCGGCCATCTCGCCGACGGCGTCAACCTCGTCGTCTCCGAGCTCGCCACCAACGCGCTGCGGCACGGGATCGCCCCGGCCGTCCGGTGGCCGGCCGACCCGATCCGGCTCTCCCTGGTCCGCCGCGGCCACCTGCTCACCTGCGCCATCGCCGACCCCGGCCGTGCCGTACCGGTGATGCGCGACTCCGGCCCGCTGGAGCCCGGCGGCCTCGGCCTGCACATCGTCGACTCGCTCAGCGTGCGCTGGGGCTGGTCCCCCATCGCCCCGTACGGCAAGGCGGTCTGGGCCGTGCTCGACGCCTCCGCGCCCGGCGGCGGGACCGCCGCGGCGTGCTTCTGATGATCTTCGTGAGCATGGTGGGACGCCTGCGTCCGACGATTTTCCGGGCTTCGCCGAAGAGCATTGACGAAGGTCGCGAAGTAGAGAACAGTTCCCGGTAACGGGAACAGCCGCCCACGTCCGCGAGGCGCGAGGGACCGTGCGCCCGGACCGGCCGGGCGACGGGTGCGGCGGGCGGAGGAGTTCCCGCCGCCAGGCGTACCCACCCACCTGCACCCTGCTCGTATCGACCCGTTCCGACCCGTGGAGAGCATGCTCATGACGGGGCTTCCGACGGGAGCCGTGCCGTACGCGGCCGTCCCGTCACGCCGGCCGCGCCGGGGCGACACCCGGGGTGTGACCGGCGGGTGCGGAATGGGTGTCGATTACGGCAGGCAGATCCCGCACCTTGGTGATCTGCATTACGGTGGCTTTCTGGTCGGTCCCGGAAGACGCATGAGAGATCTGTGATGGACGATCACCTGCTCGGCTGGCTGACGACCCTCGACGAAGACCGGCTCACCCGAATCCTCGCGAACCGCCCCGACGCCATCGCCGCCCCGTGGCCCCGGCGCCTCGAGGCCCTCGCCGAGCGGCTGACCGACCCCCGCGCGGTGCTCGAGGTCATGCGCACCCTGCCGCTGCCCCCGCTGGAGCTGCTGCAGGCCTGCCTGGTGATCGGGGACCGCGCCACCGAGGACGAGCTCGCCCGCTTCCTGGGGGTGAGCAGGAGCACGGTGCAGCCGTGGCTGGAGCAGGTGTACGACCACGCGCTCGCCTGGCCGGGACCGGACGGGCGCATCCACCTCGCCGACGCGGTCGCCCGCACGTGGACCGCGCCGTACGGCCTGGGCGACCCGCTCGCCCTCTATCTGGAGACCTGGACGCTCAACCTGGAGGAGCTGCGCCGGATCAGCCGCCGCCTCGGGCTGTCCGCGCAGGGCGGTAAACGCCAGCTCATCGCCCGGATCCGCGGCGTGCTCGAGGACCCGGACCGGCTGCACGCGCTGCTCGCCGAGGCGCCGGACGGCACGCTGGGCCTGCTCGACGACTTCGCCTGGGACGGGCCGGTGCGCACCGTGGACGGCGACCGGTTCGCGGTGGAGGGCACGCCGGAGAAGTGGGCGGCCGACCGCGCGCTGCTGTTCCGCACCCGGTGGGACCTCGCCGAGATGCCGCGCGAGGTGGCGCTCGCGCTGCGCGGCCCCGACTACCACGCGCCGTTCACCCCGCAGCCGCCCGAGGTGGCGACGGTGCGGGTGGACCTCGCCGCGGTCGAGGAGGCGATGTGCCTGGCCGCGCCGCGCGCCGTGGAGCGGGCCGCCGCCCTGCTGGAGAACACCGACAAGACCCCGCTGCCGCTGCTGAAGACCGGCGGCGTGGGGGTGCGCGAGGTGCGGCGGGTGGCCCGGGAGACCGGCGGCACCGAGGCCGAGACGCGGCTGCTGCTGGAGGTGTGCGCGGTGGCCCGGCTGCTCGCCGTGGACGAGGCGGCCGGGGGCCTGGTGCCCACCGAGCGGTTCGACGCCTGGCGCCTCGAGGACGCGCCCGCCCGGCTGCGGGTGCTGCTCGCCGCCTGGTGGCGGATGGAGCGCTCCTCCTTGTTACGCCGCCAGGACGGCCGATATCCGACCGTCCTGGGGGACGAACCGAGCGGCGAGACCGTGGCGCGGATCCGGTGGGCCGTGCTCTCCACGCTCGCCTCGCTGCCCGAGGGCACCACGTTCGCCACCATGCCCGAGCTGGTGCAGGCCGTGCACTGGCGGGCGCCGCTGCTCGACCGCACGCTGCTCGCCCGGTGCTGCCCCGCCGTGCTCGAGGAGGGGCGGCTGCTCGGGGTGATCGCCGGGGACGCGGTGACCCCGCTGGGACGCGCCCTGGCGCGGCTGTCCGGGGTGGCCGGGTCCGAGCAGGACGAGCACGTGCCCGAGGTCGAGCACGACCCGCAGCTGATCGAGCGCTCCACCAAGGCGCTGGCGAGCGCGCAGCGCACCGCGCAGTTCGGCGCCGACCTCACCGCGGTGGTCACCGGCCCGCCGTCGGCCGAGCTCGCCGCGCTGCTCGACCGGGCCGCGGACCGGGAGACCCGGGGATCCGCCTCGGTGTGGCGGTTCTCGCCGGCGAGCGTACGGCGGGCCCTCGACGCCGGGCACACCGCGGACGGCCTGATCGCCGACCTCGCCCAGGTGGGCGCGCTGCCGCAGACGCTCACCCGGCTCATCCGGGACGTGGCGCGGCGGCACGGCGAGGTCACCGTGACCACGGTGGCGTGCATCATCCAGGGCTCCGATCCCGCGTTGCTCGCCGAGATCGCGGCGCACCGCAGGCTCGCCCGGCTGGGCCTGCGGCAGCTCGCGCCGACCGTGCTCGCCAGCTCGGTGCCCGCCGAGCGCACGCTCGCCGCGCTGCGCGAGGCCGGGTACTCCCCGGTGCCGGTCGACGACACCGGCGAGATCACGGTACGGCGGGAGCCCGCGGGCGGCGGCAAGCTGATCCTGCTGCCCGGCGGCCGGGTCGCCGAGCTCGAGTCCACCCCGATCCCGATCGCCGACCCGCCCCCGGACCCGCGCGAGCACGCCCGCCGCCTGCTGCGCGCCCGCGCCCGCGAGGAGCCGCAGGGCCGTACCTGGGCGGTGATCGGCCGCCTCGCCACCCGTCTCCCCACCGCCCAGCAGTCCCTGCTCGGCAGCGTCGTCGACCGCGGCGCCCGGGCCATGATCACCCTCACCGACGGCATCACCGCGACGATCAGCCACGGCGAGCTCCGCCGCAACGTGCTGGAGGCCTGGTGCGAGGAGGCCGGCGACTACCTTGAGTTCCCGCTCTCCGAGATCTCCTCGGTGACCGCCGCGTACTGAGGCCGGCGCACCGAGCCCGCCCGCCGAACCGGCACGGCGATCCGTTCCTCCGCACACCTCCACGGCCCGGCGCGGCCTTCGGCGCGTGCGCGCGTACGTAAGGATTCACCTGCCGGTTCGCGTGCGGATTCACTTACAGGTGCACGTGCAGCCGCACGTGCGATCCATGACAATGAATGCCGGTGAGAAGGCCTGCCGTCGCGTGCGGGGGCCGTGGGCGGGGAGGGAGGCCCCGTGGCCGGCCGTCAGGGCTCGTCGGGCCGGGGCAGCTCCACGGCCGCCTGCTGGGCCGCCCGGAGGCTCTCCTGCAGCGCCTTCTTCAGGTCGGCGGCGTTGCGGGCGAGGCGGTCGATCTCGGAGACCGCGAGCTCGTCGGCGACGGTCTCGGCGAGCAGGTCCTGGTACTCGGCGGCCCGGTCGGCGACCCGCGCGACCTGGGCGTGCGCCCGGTAGGCCGCGTCCGCCTCGGCGGTGCGCTCCGCGTACCGCTCGAGCGCCTCCACCCGGGCGGCGACCGAGGCCTCGACGTCGTCGAGGGCCTTGCGCAGCGGGCGCAGCGCCTCCTCCGCCTGCGGGGCCACCCCCTCCGCGACCAGGCGGCGCTGGTCCTCGCGCAGCTGCGCGACCTTGCGCAGCGTCTTGGCGATCTGCCACTCCTGCCGGGGCAGGGTGACCGCGTTCTCCCCGGGCTCGAGCAGCCCGGCGCGGGCGACATCGGACTCGCGCACCCGGCGGATCGCCTCCTGGGCGCGGCGGAGCAGCGCCCGGCCGCGGTCGTCCAGGTCCCCGGGGAGGCAGAACCGGTCGGGGTTCGCCTTCGCCACCGCGGCCACCTCGCCGAAGCGGCGCTGCCAGGCCCCGCGCCGCAGGCCGTACAGCGCGGCGCCGGCCGCGGCGAGGGCGACGAAGACCAGCGGCGAGAGGTCCACGCCGGCCGCGCCGCCGAGCATGAAGACGGCGAGGAGGAGAAGCACGATGAGGCGCAGCCAGTCGCCGCCGTGCGGGCGCGACCGCTCGCCCGCCCACGGCGCGCCGGTGCGCACGTGCCGCAGCAGGTCGGGGCGGGCCCGCAGCCGGGCGGCGAGGTCCTCGCCGAGGTCGGGGTCGACCACGGGCAGGACCCCGTCGTCCTCGTCCTCCACGCCGGGCGCGCCCACGCGCAGCCAGTCGCCGGGCATGTGGGTCTGGAACGCGACGTCGCCGCTCTCGATGACGACCTCGGCCTCGCCGGGCGCGTCCGGCCGCCCGGCCACCGGGGCGGCGTTCCCGCCCGGGTAGCGGATCCAGCGGCCGTTCCCGGGCGTGCGGCACACGTAGCGGCCGGGCACGACGTCGGCGCCCACGACGAACATGCCCTTGGCCGGGATCCGGTCGAGGTAGCGGACGTTCAGGCACTGCCCCATGAAGGATGTGTTTCCACGGGACCGCGCCTCAGACGACCGGCGTCCCGGCGAATCGGTGGTGGGGTGGTGATCGTGGGGGTGGATCTCGCCCCGTTGGACCAATACGCCTCCCGCGCCCGCCGCGACACTGGTTCTCCCTATGGAACCAGCATGCTCGCAACTCGCCTAGGTCGGGAGAAAAAGGTCAGCAAGGTGAGACGATCAGGCAAGCCCGATTCCGCGCCGCCGTACGGCCGGCCGGAGACGCCCGGCCACGCCGCCCGGAAGCGACCGGGAACGCGGCGCCTGTGGCCGGGCCGGGCGACTCCGTACCGTGCCCGGGCGAACGCGGTCGACGCCGACCCCTCCCCACGCGGGCGGCTCGTCCACATAAACTTCCAGCGTGACAGAACCGAAGTTCGAGATACAGATGCTCCACGACCGTGTCATGATCAAGGTCGAGCGCGACCCGGAGGAGCGGCGGAGTACTTCGGGCATCGTCATCCCTGCCACGGTCAAGATGGCCAACCGGCTCACCTGGGGCCTGGTCTGCGGTGTGGGCGCGGGCGCCCGCCAGGTGAAGGTCGGCGACAAGGTCCTGTTCAACCCCGAGGACCAGTACGAGGTGGAGATCCACGGCGAGGTCTACCTCGTGATGCGCGAGCGCGACCTGCACGCCATCGCCACCCAGCACACCGACCACGGCACCGGCCTCTACCTGTAGCGGCCGGTCACGCACCGGGTGCGGCGTCCACGGGCGGCCCGCGGGCACGCCACGGGCGACCTCCGGCGCCCGGGGATGCGCGACCCGGCATGCGGCGTCCGGGGACGCAGCGGGCGGAGCGCCCTGGGCGATCCGCCCCCGGCCGACCTCACCGGCTCACGAACCGCAGTCCCTCCACGACCAGGTTGACGCCGAGCGTCAGCCAGACCGAGGCCCAGACGATCGCGCCTGCGATGGCGAACGTGACCACGGAGACGAGGATCCGGACAGGCCAGCTCTGCCGTACGAGCCACCGTGTCCACAGACCGAGCAGTCTCTTGCCGAACTGCAGCACGTGATGTGCCCAGGCGAACTCGGTCGCGAGCACCGCCAGTCCGCCGAAGACCACCAGCCAGCCCGGGCCGGGGAAGGGCACCATGATCAGCCCGCCGACGACCATCGCCGTGCCGATCACCCCGACGACGATCTTCAGCGTGAGGCGCCCGGCGGGATTGGCCCGTACGGCGTCACGCCAGCGCCTCAGCGCCGTCCGCCGCTTGATGACGCCACCCCCGTCGCGTGAAGCCGGCGTTTCCTGTGTCCGCAGCACCGTGCCGCCCTGTCGCTCATCGCCCAAGCCGCCGCCCCCCGTAGGTCCGTCCCCGCCGGTGACAGCATAGAAGGCGGGAGGGCCTCCCCGGGGAGCATGGGGTCGCCTAGGCTGGCTCACCGAGCAATGTTCTACGGCGGAGGTGGGCATGAGCAAGGCACTGGTCCTGGGCGGCGGCGGGGTTGCCGGGATCGCCTGGGAGGTCGGGGTGATCCACGGCCTCATCCGGGAGGGGGTCGACCTCTCCGACGCCGATCTCATCGTCGGCACCTCGGCCGGCTCGGTCGTCGGCGCGCTCGTGGCCACCGGGGCCGATCTGGAGCAGGCGATCGAGACCCAGATCGCGGCCACCGCCAAGGCCGGGGCGGACCGGGACGCGCTCGGGCCCGGGCCCGATCCGCAGTCGATCACCGCCGCCTTCGGCATCCTCTTCGACCCCACGCTCGAGCCGAAGGAGGCCCGGCGCCGGATCGGCGAGCTCGCCCTCGCCGCGCGGAACGTGCCGAGCGAGGAGCGCGCCCGGAAGGTCTTCGAGCGGCTGCCCATCCACCAGTGGCCCGAGCGGCCCCTCAAGATCACCTGCGTGGACGCGCACACCGGCGAGTTCGTCGTCTGGGACAAGGACTCCGGGGTGCCGCTGGTGCTGGCGGTGGCGTCGAGCTGCGCCGTCCCCGGCTTCGTCCCCCCGGTGACGATCGGGGACGGCCGGTACATCGACGGCGGCGTGCGCTCGCCGGTCAACGCCGACCTCGCCGCCGGGGCGTCGTCGGTGGTGATCCTCGAGCCGCTCGCCGCGGTGTGGCCGCGCGAGCGGCTCCGGGCCGAGCTGGCCGCGCTTGGCGACGCCCGGGTGCTCAGCGTCGTGCCCGACGAGGCGGCCCGCGCCGTGTTCGGCGTGAACGTGCTCGACCCCCGCCTGTGGGGGCCCGCCTTCCACGCCGGGCTGAACCAGGCGGCCTCACTCGCCGACGACGTGCGGAGGGTGTGGAAGCCCGAGGAGGAGTGACCCGGCGCGCCGTCCCCCGGTCAGCCGGGCCCGCCGGTCTCGGCGTCGGCGCGGCCGCGGGCGGTACGGCTCGCGCCGCAGCCCGCGACCGGAACGGCGACCCCCTGCGGGCGGGCGTACGGCCGCCTCGCGCAAGCGGCCGAGGACTCGGCCCGCAGGGGTTGCAGGGGAAGTCTGCCCGACGACCGCCGTTCTCCCCACCGTACCCGTGACCCACATCCGCCACATAGGCCGCAAAGTTTCAATCAAGCAAACAACAGCCGCACAACTCGCCGGGCGTGGCGATGAGCCGTCCGAATCCTCCCCGTCTACACTCTCCGTGATCAAACGACTACGCATGGGAGTGACTGTGGCTGATTCGGACGTGCGGCTGGACAGGCGGCGCCTGGTCGGGCTGACCACGGCGGCTGCGGGCGGCGGGCTCATCGCCCTGGCGGGCGGCATCGCCGGCGGCACGGCGGCGTCGGCGACGCGGGAGCTGCCGCTCAGCCCGCCGGAGGACCTCATGCGCGAGCACGGCCTGCTCAACCGCGTCCTGCTCGTCTACCGCGAGGCGATCCGGCGGATCAAGAAGGGCGAGCCGGTCCCGCACAAGGAGATCGGTACCGCGGCGGGCGTGATCCGCGAGCTCATCCACGACCACCACGAGCACGTCGAGGAACGGCACCTGTTCTCGGCGCTGCTCCGGGCCGGCAGGCACACCGCCACGATCGACGTGCTGCTCACCCAGCACGCGGCCGGCCGCGCCCTCACCGGCGAGCTGCTGCCGCTCGACAACACCCCGGCCCGCAAGATCGGGGCGCGCGACCGGCAGAAGATCGTCGATACCATGTCCGCCTTCATCCGGATGTACCAACCGCATGAGGCGCGCGAGGACACCGAGATCTTCCCGACGTTCCGCGCCATCACGCCGCCCCGGGAGTTCTACGAGCTCAGCGAGGAGCTGCGCGAGCAGGAGTTCCGCCGGTTCGGCCCGATGGGCTACGCCAGGTTCGTCTCGCGCGTCGCCGACGTCGAGAAGTCCCTCGGCATCCACGACCTGGCGCAGTTCACCCCGAAGGACGCGCCGAAGCCGCGCCGCCCGAACCGGCCGCGCCCGGAGGCCGCCGACCGCGGCGAGGACCGGCGCTCCTGACGGCCGCCGCGAACCGAGGCACGGCCGAAGGCGCCCGAGCGCCGGAGGCACGGCCAAGGCGGTGCCGGACGGCGTGGCCCGAGGCACCGCCCGTGCCGTACGGCGCGGGCCGGGCCACCGGACCGGGGTGCGGCACCGGGAACCGTCCGCACCCCGGCCGGGTCACCGCCTCGTGCCGGGCGGCCGTATGCCGGACCCGCGGCGGCCCCGGCCACCCGGGCCCACGCCCAGGCCACCGGCGGCCACGTCGTCCGCCGGGCCGTACCCGGAGTCGAAGGTCATCTGGGAGCTGTCGCCCTTCCACTCGGCGATCAGCACGGCCGCGTCGTCCTGCAGCCGCCCGCTCTGGTGGCGCAGGATGTCCTGCATGAGCCGCCGCAGCGTCTCCTGCGCGGCGAGGCCGCCCGCCGCGTGCCGGACGATGAACCGGACGAACCGCTCCATGCCGAACGGCTCCCCGGTCTTCGGATCGCGGGCCTCCGTGATGCCGTCGGTGTAGTACAGCAGCCGGTCGCCCGGTTCGAGGCGGCGGCGGTGCTCGCGCGGCCGCTCCGGCAGCCGCAACCCCATCGGCAGCGTCGGCTCGCTGTCGAGCACGTCCACCCAGCGGCCGCCGCGGACCAGCAGCGGCGGCGGGTGGCCCCGGTTCACCCAGGTCAGCTCGCCGGTGTCGAGGTCGATCCGGGACAGCACGCCGGTGACGTACCGCTCCCCGTCGAACTGCTCGATGACGTCCTCCTGGATCGCCATGCTGATGTCGGCGAGGCCCATCCCGGCGCGCCGGTGGCCGCGCCAGCTCGCGATCGCGATGCTCGCGGTGAGCCCGGCCGAGGTGTCGTGCCCCATCGCGTCGAAGATCGACAGGAAGAGGGTGCGCCCGCTCACCGCGTAGGAGAACGCGTCGCCGCCCACCTCGTACGCCGGCTCGATCGCCGCCCCGATCGTGACCCGGTCGTTGGCGAAGGCGAGCGGCGGCAGCAGGTGCCACTGCACCTCGGCGGCGAGCGTCATCGCGCGGGTACGGGTCACCCGCGCGTAGGTGTCGCTGTGCATCCGCTTGCTGACGATGAGCATGCCGACGAGCGCGGCGAGGCCGGATAGCAGCTCCCGCACGCGCCGGTCGTCCCGCGGCGAGCGGGCCTCCAGCACGCCGATGCGCTCGGTGCCGTCGAGGACCGGCACCCAGAAGCGGTACGGCTCGCCCGCCGCCGCCTCCTCCGCGGTGCGGTACGGGCCCACGATCTCGACCTCACGGAACGCGAGCCCGGCGAGCGTGCCGTCGATGTCGAGCTGGCCCTTCTCCGGGGACCAGTCCGGCCCCTCCCCCAGCATCCGCAGCACCTGCTGCTGCCGGTCGGCGAGGTAGACGCGGGCGTCGAGCAGTCCCTCGGCGGCGGCGTGCCGCGCGATCAGCGCCGGAAGGTGGTCGAAGTCGCATAGTTGGCTCGCCTTCAGCAGCTCGCCGAGCACTCCACCACCCCCTGGCGCCCGAAGGCCTTACCCGTCAGAATGACTCCTCTACCCCCACGGCGAGCCAACGAGTCCCGCAGGCCTGGGTAAATTCGCAGGCCACCACCTCAAAGGCCCGCCTTCCGGAAGGTGACCATGGTCGCGCGCCGGGCCGTACCTCCCCGGCCGTCGTACCTCGATGCGGTGGTGGTCGCCGATGCGCGGGCCCTCGCCGTTCGGGGGCGGTGCGCGCGCCGGACCGGCGAGCCGGACGGCCGGACCGTCCTTCCGTGGCCGCAAGCGGTGCGGTGAATACTATGCTGTGCTCTGCGTACGTATCCGTGGTAGGTTCTCTCTGGCCTGTGAAATGCGCAGGTCAAACCGTTTTTGACGGGGCGATAGCTCAGCCGGTCAGAGCAGCGGACTCATAATCCGTCGGTCCTGGGTTCAAGTCCCAGTCGCCCCACTCTCTCTTCCATCAGGTCCATCAGGCCGGACGGCCCACCGGGGCCCGCGGCCTTCACCCGGTGCCAGGGCCGCTGAACGGGGAACCGTCTCCCGAGCCCGCCCGCCGTGAACGCCCGCCTCTTGGTCTCCCGCACGACAGCGAAGCCGCGCCGCGCGAACGCGACGCGGCGGAGGGCGCGGTGGATGCGGTGGCACGCGGCCGGCCGGCTGGGCGATGGCCGGGCCCGCGTGCCACCGCGCGCACGCCCCGAGGTGATTTCCCCCCTCCGCGCCCAGGGCGTGCGGGCCTGACGGGCCGGAAGGCCCAACGTCTTCAGTCCTTGCGTCCGATTCCGCAGAGCACCGGGACGGTCAGTACGGCCGCCCGGTCGGGGTCGTCGGCGCCGATCCCGGCGATCGCGCCGGTGGTCAGCAGCCAGTCGCCCACCGGGCGCAGGCCGGGCTCGGCCAGGCGGGTGCCGGCGAACAGGGCCGCGATCTCCGGCTCGGTGCGGGCGATCGCCCACGCGGCGGGCTCCCGGCCGGCGGGCGCGGGAGCGTCGCACCGCCGCGGGTCGCGGTGCAGGTGGGAGATGACGAGCATCGAGCCGGGGGCGAGCTCGGCGACCAGGGTGGCGACCGCCTCGGCGGGGTGCTCGTCGTCGCGGACCAGGTGCATGATCGCGACGAGGAGCAGGGCGATCGGCCGGTTGAAGTTGAGGTTGCCGGACGCCATCACCTCGTCGATCAGCCGGACCGGTTCGCGGACGTCCGCCTCGACCACGATGGTGCGCGGGTCGAGGGCGAGCATCGCCCGCGCCTGGGCGACCACCGCCGGGTCGTTGTCGACGTACACGGTGCGCGCCTCGGGGGCCACCTGGCGGGCGACCTCGTGCACGTGGCCCTGGGTGGGAAGCCCGGAGCCGATGTCGAGGAACTGGCGGATGTCGTGGGCCTCCACGAGGTGGCGGACCGTCCACCGCAGGAACGCCCGGTCGGCCTTCGCCGCCGCCCGCACGGCCGGGTGGCGGGCCAGCAGCCTCTCCCCGGCCTCGCGGTCCACCGGGTGGTTGTCCTTACCGCCGAGGAACCAGTCGTGCACGCGGGCCATGTTCGGCGCCGGCACATCGATATTCCCCGGCGTCTCCGGAAGCGAATGCGAGAAGTTCTCGCCATTCGCCCGCTCCCGTCCCACGGTCACCATTTGCATGCCGGGTTTCCCGCTCGTGAGGCCGGGCCGGAGTCACCGGTCGTCGCCGGCCGTACACCCCGATCGATGATCGATAAGTGATCGATATCCGCACGACGGACCGGCCGCCGCCTCGGCCGCGTCCCCCGGCCGGAGGCCCGGCCCCTCCGGGCGTCCCGTACCCGATCACCGCAGGTGACACGGTCGTCCGCCCGCCCCCGTGGCCCTGCGGGGCGGGCCGCCGGGTACGGCGCCCGAATATGGTTCCGGAATGGCGGCATATCCGTCCCTACCGCCCCTTTCATCTGCGCAATGGACGTTTCTCCTGCCGGTCAGGGACACTAGAGCGGGGCGGACGCGGCATCCCGGAAAATAATTCCGGGGTTCTCGGGCGGATTTAGGCAAGGTTCATAAGCATGCGGGGCATGACGGATCATTTGTCGTTCGGCGAGCGTATCGCATGGTATCGCCGCCGTCGCGGAATGTCACAGGAGGTGTTGGCCGGGCTCGTCAACCGCACCCCGGATTGGCTGAGCAAAGTCGAGAACGACAGGATAGAGCTCGACCGGCTCTCGGTCATCAAAAGCCTCGCCACCGCCCTCGACGTTTCCGTCGGCGAATTGCTCGCCGAACCGTCGCTCACCGACTGGACCGGCGAGAGCGGCGACCGCACCGTCCCCGCCCTGCGCGCGGCGATCACCGACTACCGCCACCTCACCCCCGTCGCCGCGCTCGCCCGGGCCCACGATCCCCCGCCCCTCGCCGAGCTGCGCCGTGACGTCGCCGACGTGTGGGAGGCGTACCAGGCGTCGCGCTACGGCCTGATGATCCGCCGCCTGCCGCCGCTGCTCGCCGAGGCCCACCACGCCGCGGCCGCCGCGACCGGCGACGAGCGGGCCGAGGCCCACCGGGTGCTCGGGCAGGCGTACCACGCCGCCGCCGCCATCCTCGTCAAGATCGGCGAGACCGACCTGGCGTGGATCGCCGCGGAACGCGGCCTCAACCACGCCCAGAACTCCGGCGACCAGGTGGTGATCGCCTCGCTGCTGCGGTCGGTCACCTACGCGCTGATCGCCAACAACCGGTTCGACGCCGCCTCCCAGCTCACCGCGCACGCCGCAGGCATGCTCGAGCGGGAGCTGTCCCGCCCCACCCCCGAGCTGCTCTCGGTGTACGGCACGCTGCTGCTGTGCGGTTCCATGGCCGCCGCCCGGGCCGACGACCGCGCCACCACCCGCGCCTACCTCGACCGGGCCGACGCGGCCGCCCGGCGGCTCGGCGGCGACGCCAACCACGTGTGGACCGCGTTCGGGCCCACCAACGTCGCCATCCACCGCGTCGCCACCGCGGTCGAGCTCGGCGACATCCAGATCGCCATCGACCTCGGCCCCGGCCTCGACACCAGCGGCATGCCGGTGGAGCGCCGCGCCCGCCACGGCATCGCCGTCGCCCAGGCCTACAGCCGGTGGAACCGCACCGACGAGGCCCTCGACGCCCTCCTCGAGGCCGAGCGCATCGCCCCCGAGCAGGTCCGCCGCCACTACCTCAGCCGGCAGCTCGTCCTGGGATGGATGCGCCGCCGCAGGGGCAGGCCCGACCGCCGCCTCGCCGACCTCGCCCGGAGGCTCCACGTCGCCTGATTCCGGGCCCCGGCCCTCCGACCCGCCCTCCGACACGTCCCCCTCAGGTGAATGCGGTGACGGCACACGACACCCCGCCCATGGCCACCCCGCGCGCCGCCGCCGGCGCGCTCTTCTTCGACGAGCACGACCGCCTGCTGCTCGTCCAGCCCCGCTACAAGGACCACCGCGACCTCCCGGGCGGGTACGTCGAGCCCGGCGAGACGCCGTACCAGGCGTGCCGCCGGGAGGTCCGGGAGGAGCTCGGCATCGAGCCCGCCATCGGCGGGCTGCTCGTCGTCGACTGGGCGCCGCACCCGGCCGAGGGGGACAAGGTCCTCTTCCTGTTCGACGGGGGCGTGCTCAGCAGCACCGCCCGGCAGGACGTACGGCTCGCCGACGACGAGCTCGCGGGCTACGACTTCCACCCGGTCGAGGAGATCCCCGGGCTGCTCATCGGCCGCCTCGCCGCCCGGGTGACCGCGGCCCTCGCCGCCCGCCGGCTCGGCCACCCCCTCTACCTGGAGAACGGCCGCCCGCTTCCGGACTGAGCGTGCGCGGCCCCGCGCGGCCGCGCCGCCGGGGCCGGGGTCCGAGGCAGCCCCGCCGCCGTCCGCCCGCCCGGGCGCGGCCCGAATTTCCCGCCGGTCGCGCCGATTCCGTTGAACGCCGGCCGGGGCGGAGCCGTACCTGCGCATGGACGCCGATCTCCGTGATGCGCGGGCCCACGGGCGGGCCCTGCGCGACACCGGCCTGCCCTCTGGAGGGAATGCAATGTAAATGACGCAACCGGTTTTCTGTAACGTTCGCGTACCAAAGAGGCCCATGGGGCGGTAGTGTCATCGCGGCGTGGTTCAGCGATCTCGGGCTGGCACCCCCTCCTCGCCCCCACCATCCACAAGGACGGTATGAAGGACATGCGACAAGGTCAGGTGTCCGGGACGCCCGCCCTTCCGGGCTGGCCGTTCATCGCGTCGATACTGATCCTCCTGGCCGTACTGATCGTTCCCATCCTCAACGGCCCCTCCGTGACCGTGTTCGGCTTCCTCGAGCGGTACGCCGGCGTGGTCGTCCTCGTCTCCCTCAGCAACGCGGTCATGTTCGGCCTGGCCTGCACCGACCGCCTCATCGTCTCGATCCGGATGCGCGTCGCCCTGCAGCTCATCCACCGGGCGATGGCGTTCATCGGGGTCGGCTTCCTCTTCGTGCACGTGGTGACCAAGGTCGCGGCCTCGAAGGCGGCGGCGATCGAGGGCGTGCTCCCGTTCGTCGGCTCCGTCGCGGTGGGGCTCGGCACCGTGGCCGGCTACCTGATGGTCATGATCGTGGCGATCGGCATCCTCCGGGTGAGGTTCCACCCCAAGCCGTGGGTGTGGCGGCTGCTGCACAGCGTCGCCTACATCTGCTGGCCGATCGCGGTGGTGCACGGGCTGACGGCCGGGCGTCCCGGTGCGCTGTGGGTGATCCTCAGCTACTCGGGCTGCATGGTCGCCGTCGGCATCGGGCTGGTGGTGCGCTTCATGTTCTCCACGCGGCGGATGCGCAGCTTCGAGCAGGCCACCACGACCGCGCCGCGTCCGGCGGTGTCGCGCCGGCCCGGCCCCGCCGCCTTCCCCGGCGGGCCGCAGTCGCCGCTCGGCGGTGACACGGTGGACGCCGAGTTCTGGGCCTCCCTGCGCAAGGAGGTGCGGCGCTGAGGCGGCGCGGCGGCGCCGTCGCACAGGTGAGCCGGACCCGGACGGGAAGATCCTGGCCCGCGAGCGCTCGACGCCCGCGGGCCTTCGCGTGTCCGCGCCCGGGTCGGCGGTCGTGACGGCCCCGGCCGCTAGACGCCGGTGCTGCCGTCGATGCGTTCCCGCAGGATGTCGGCGTGCCCGTTGTGCCGGGCGTACTCCTCGATCATGTGGACGAGGATCCAGCGCAGCGAGACGGTCTTGCCGGTGCGCTTGTTGACGCCGGTCACCTCGAGGTCGGGCTGGGCCGCGACGATCTTGCGGGCGTACTCGACCTCGGCCCGCCAGGTGGCGAACGCCTCGCTCACCGAGGCGGTGTCGACGTGGTCGAAGTCGCCGTCGGGGTCGTCGGGGCCGTAGTAGATCGGCGGGGCGTCCTCCCCGGCGAGGGTGCGCCGGAACCAGGCACGCTCCACCTCGGCCATGTGGCGGACCAGCCCGAGCAGGGAGAGGGTGGAGGGCGGTGCGGCGCGCTCGCGCAGCCGCGCCTCGGACAGGCCTGCGCATTTGAGCGCGAGGGTCTCCCGGTGCCAGTCGAGCCAGGAGGTGAGCATCTCGCGCTCCCCCGCGACGTACGGCGGGGCGATCCGTTCGGTTGTCACGGTCCCGATCCTGCCCGAACCCGATGCCGCCTGGGAACCGTGCGCCAACCGGGAGGCGGTACGCCGCGTCTTCGGTTCGTGACAGGACGCGTTTGCAGAGACGTCAAGGGAACGGTGAGGCGCGTGTGCGACCCCGGGAAAGCGGGCGGGCGCGGCCGCCCGCAGGACGATCTCGACGGGCCGTTGGATCCGGACCTGCCGCTGAAGCTGCTGCTGGTGATGGCGCTGTGCACGGAGGCGGAGCGCCTGGTGCCGGACCGCGGCGGGCCGGATCGTCCGAACCGGTGAGCGGGCGGGGCCTCCCGGTCGCGGCCGTGCCCGCCACGGAGGTACGGCACGCCGAAAAGGGACTCACGCGCGGCGGTACGGCGGCGCCGCGCCGGCCGCGCGGTGCGAGGTCACGGCATGCGCGCTCCGCCGCGATCGCCGGGGGACGCGGCGAGGGCGGGCGTGCCGGCGGCGCGCACGCCGGGCCGTACGCGAGGTCAGGCGCTGCGCGGCGACTCTTCGACCAGGAGGGCGGCGAGCCGTTCCACGGTCTGCCGGGACACCACGTGCAGCCGGGCCAGGTCGAGCCCTTCGTCGCCCACGACGACGAGCAGGCCCTCCTCGCGGATGGCGTACACCACCACGTATCCGCGGCTGCAGCGAATCACCACCTCGCGCAGGTCGCCGAGACCGGTCTCGTAGCCGGCGCGCTTGCCGAGGCCGAGCGCGGTCGCGGCCAGCGCGGAGATCACCTCCGGCCGGACGATCTCGGTGTCGGCGGCGACGAGCAACCCGTCGACCGCGGCCACGGCCGATTCGGTCACACCGGTCACCTGTTCGCGCAAGGCGAGTAGTTCGGCAACAACCGCTTCGTAGCTCATCGCTGCACCCTCTCTGCCAATGGTTTCAGTTCCCTCGCCGCACGCCAACTATGGCAACCGAAATCGGTATGGGCTCATCCGCCGTCCCGCTCGTCCGGCTTCTCCTCCGAACCGTCGGATGCGGGGACCGGGGGAAGGGAGGTGATCGCACGCAGGCGGCGCAGCCGGACCGGACCGCCTGCCCGAGGCCGGGGCAACATCTCGTTGATCATACTTGCGCCGCGCCGCCGCCGGGGCAGCCCCGCCGGACCTTCCGCCGGTCCGGGGGCGGCGATCGGCACGCCCGCGTCGAGCAGCCCCTCGCGCACCAGCCGGGCGATCTCCCCGAGCACCGGGTACAGGCCGCGCCCGACGGCGAAGGCGATGTCCCGCGGGGTACGGCGGCCGTTCACCGCCTCGAGCACGTGGCGCTGCAGCGGGTCCGGGGCGACCCGCGACCGGGGCGGGGAGGCGGCGGGCCGGGGCCGGTTGCGCACGGTGACCCCGAGCTCGGCCCACGCGGCGGCGGCCCGCATCCGGCGGGCGGTCTCGCGCACGAGCCGCCGGGCGTCGACACCGGGATCGAGCGGCAGGGGCGGCGGGATCTCGTCCGCGTCCGCGGCGGCACGCCGTACCGACTCGGCGCCGTACGCGGCCATGGCGAACAGGGCGTCGGCGATCGCGAGCAGGCACACCACCTCGACCCCGGCCTCGCCGACCAGGCCGCGCCCGGCGAGCTCGGCGGCGAGCCGGCCGGACGGCATCGCGGCGTCGTAGGCCCGGGTCCACTCGTCCTCGGTGACGCGTCCCGACCGCAGCAGCAGCACCTCGGGGCCGGGTGCGGCGGGGGTGGCGGCGGCGACGACGCGGCCGTTGCGCAGCGTCACCGTCCCGCCCGGGGTGCCGTCGACGTGGAGCACACCGGTGAAGTGCTCCCGGTGGCAGCGGAGCAGCTCCGGCCCGAGGGGACCGATCTCCTCGCCCTCGGTCACGGCAAGCGCCGTACGAGCCGGGAGATGCCCACAAAACGGCGAGATGGAGAAAGCTCCGACATATCGCCTCCTTCACCCCTTAAGACACGCAAGAGTACTTTATGCTCACCTGCCACACGGAACCCGAGAGTTGATCACAAGGCGGACGCGAATGAACATCGAGACCGCGCTCAAGGAGGCCATGTCGATCAACGGGGCGCTCGGCGCGGCCCTGGTGGACTACGAGAGCGGCATGTGCCTCGGTACGGCCGGCGGCGGGCGCGACCTCGACCTGGAGATGGCGGCTGCCGGCAACGCCGAGGTGGTGCGCCACGAGATGCGGATGATGGCCACCCTCGGCATGGACGACGCGATCGAGGACATCCTCATCACGCTGCACCGGCAGTACCACCTGATCCGGGTGTTCTCCCGGAACGGCGCCTACCTGTTCCTCTACCTGGCCCTCGACCGCGAGCGGGCGAACCTCGCGCTCGCCCGGCACAGCCTGCGGCGCATCGAGCAGGACCTCTCCATCTGACCGCCGCCCATCCATCCCGGGGCCGCCCGCGCCACGGCACCGCCCCGGATGACGGTCCCGGCGCGGCTCTCGGGAACCCGCCACCCCCGGCCATCGACGGTGTCCGGAGCCGACGCCATGTTTCGGCATCGTTGACCGGTTCCGGCCGCATCGTTAGCGTCCGGGCTATGACGTCCTCCTCATCGGCGGCCCCGACCGGGGCCCGGCACCGGCGACCGCCCGCGCCACGCCGCCCGGAGGCGCGGCGATGACCGCGTCCGGCCTCCTCGTCGGGGTGGACGTCGGCACGACCCGCATCAAGGCCCTCGCGGTGGACGCCGCCGGAAAGGAACGCGCCCGCGCGGAACGGCCGACGCCCTGGCGCCGCGAGAACGGCCGCACCGAGGCCGACCCGGAGCGCGTCGCCGAGCTCGCCGCGGTCGTCGCCGCCGAGGCCGCCGCCGCGTCCGGCGAGCCCCGGGTGCTCGGCATCGGCGTCACCGGCATGGCCGAGACCGGCGTGCTCGCCGACGGTGCCGACCGGCCGCTCGCCCCCGCGATCGCCTGGCACGACCCGCGCGGCGACGCCGAGACGATCCACCGCGAGCTCGGCACCGACCTCTTCCAGCGCACCACCGGCATGCGCGCCGGCCCGCTGCCGTCGCTCGCCAAACTGCTGTGGCTGCGCCGCGAGCACCCGGAGACCGCCGCGGCCGCCCGGTTCTACTCGGTCGGCGAGTGGGTGGTCCGCCGCCTCGGCGGCGAGCCGGTGGCCGAGCTGTCCCTGGCGAGCCGTACCGGCCTGCTCGACCTCGGTACGGCACGGCCCTGGCCGGCCGCGGCCGAGCTGCTGGGCGGCCGGGTGCTGCTGCCCGACCCGATCCCGGCCGGGACCCCGGCGGGCCGCGCGGGCGGCGCGCACGTGCCCGCGGTGCTGCACGGCGCGGTGCTCACCGTCGCGGGCCACGACGACCAGGTCGCCGCGTACGGGGTGGGGGCGGCCGAGGACGGCGCGCTGTTCGACTCGCTCGGCACCGCCGAGGCGCTGGTCCGCACGGTGCGCCCGCCGCTGCCGCCGGAGCGGGTCGGCGCGCTCACCGCGCAGGGCGTGACCGTGGGGTGGCACGTCGCCGCGGGCCACCTGTGCGTGATGGCCGGGCTGCCCACCGGGCTCACCCTGGGCCGGATCGCCACCATGCTCGGCGCCACCACCGCCGAGGCCCGGGCCGAGCTCGGCCGCCTCGCCCTCGCCGAAGCGGGCGGCCATCCCACGCTGCGCCTGGTCAACCCGCGCGAGGAGCACTTCGGCCTGGCCGGCATCACCGACGACGTGACCCCGGCCCGGCTGTGGCGGGCGGCCGTCGACGGCCTCGCCGAGCACGCCGCCGCCCTGCTCGGCCGCATCGACGCCCAGGTGGGCCCGTGCCGCCGGGTGGTGGCGGCGGGCGGCTGGCTGCGCGACCCGGCGGTGCTCGCGGCGAAACGGCGGCACTTCCCCGGCATGCGGACCGCCGGCGTGTCCGAGCCCGGCGCGTACGGCGCAGCGCTGCTCGCGGCCAAGGCGGCGGGTGTGCCGCTGCGCCCGGCGGCGGACGGATGAGCGGGCCGACGGGCGTCCCCGGCGCCGCCCGGCCGCCGGCCCGCACCGACCTCGCCGAGGAGTCCCCTTGCTGATCGCCACGCCGAACCTCGCGGTGGACCGCATCCTCCGCCTGCCCGAGCTGCGCCCCGGGGGCGTGCTGCGCTCCTCCCCCGCCGTGGTCACCGCGGGCGGGAAGGGCGTCAACGTGGGCCGGACCGCGGCGGCCTTCGGGCGGCGCGCCACCCTGGTGAGCTTCCTGCCGCAGACCGACGCGGCGCTCGTGGCACGGCTCATGGCCGCCGAGCCGGTGGCGTTCGCCGGGGTTCCGGTGCCCGGCGAGGCCCGGGTCGCCACGATCTACCGGGAGGACTCCGGCCGGGTGACCGTGGTGAACGAGCCGGGCCCGGCGGTGCCCGGGGACGCCTGGGCCCGCTACGAACGCGCCGTCGCCGCCGAGCTGGCCACCGGCCGCCATGCCACCCTGGTGTGCTCGGGCAGCCTCCCGCCGGGCGCGCCCGACGACGGCTACGCCCGGCTCGTCGCGCTCGGCCGCCGCGCGGGGGCGCGCGTGCTGGTGGACGCCTCCCGCGCCGCCCTGGCCGAGGCGCTCCCGGCCGCCCCCGACGTGGTCACGCCGAACCTCGCCGAGGCCGAGCAGGTGCTGTACGGCCGGGCCCACGAGGGGGTCGCGGAGACCGGCGACGACGTGCCCGGGCGGGCCCGCCGGGCGGCGCTGGAGCTGTGCCGCCGCGGCGCCCGGAGCGCCGCGGTGACCGCCGGGGCGGCCGGGACCGCGTACGGCGAGTCCGGCGAGGTCGTCTGGGTGCCGACCGTGCCGGTGCGGGTGGCGAACCCGATCGGCGCGGGCGACTCCTTCGTCGCCGGCCTGGTGGAGGCGTTCGAGGCCGGCCGTACCGGCGTGGCCGCGGTCGTGTTCGCGGTCGCGACCGCCACCGCCGCGGTGGAGCACGAGCGCGCCGGGGCCGTCGACCCGGAGCGGGCGCGGGAGCTCGCCGCCCGCCTCACCGGCATCCTGTCCGGCGCCTGAGCGCCCCGCCCGGCCCTTGGCAAGGGGATCACACGCGCGATCCCGTACGGCCCGCTCCATGGCGCCCTGGCGAGCGCCGGGCGGTCCTTGAACCGGCCTCCCTCTCCTCGCGCCGCCATGCCCGTCCGAGGCGCGCCCGGACGGCCCGGCCGGTCAGGCGAGACGGCGGGCGCCCGGGGACGGGACCGCCTCGAGGAACCGGGGCGCGGCGAAGCCCCGCTCGCGGTAGGCCCGGTTCACCGACTCCTGCACGGACGCCACCCGGTCGGCGGGGACCAGCGCGATCGCCGAGCCGCCGAACCCGCCGCCGGTCATCCGGGCGCCGCGGGCGCCGCCCCGCACGGCCGCCTCCACCGCGACGTCCAGCTCGGGGCAGGACACCTCGAACTGGTCGCGCAGCGACAGGTGCGAGGCGTTGAGCAGGGCCCCGATCTCGGTGACCGCCCCAGCGCGCAGCAGGCCGACGAGCGCCTCGACCCGGTGGTTCTCGGTGACCACGTGCTGGGTGCGCCTGCGCTCGGCGCCGTCGAGCCTGGCGAGCGCGTCGTTCAGGTCGGTGACGTCGCGCAGCGCGGCCACGCCGAGCCGCTTGGCCGCGTTCTCGCACTCCCGCCGCCGCTGCGCGTACCGGCCGTCGGCGAGCTCGTGGTGCACGCCGGTGTCGATGATGAGGAACCGCATCCCCGCCTTGGCCACGTCGAGCGGCACGTTGCGGTAGGCGAGCGAGCGGCAGTCGAGGAAGAGCGCGTGCCCCTCGGTGCACAGCGCCGAGGCCGCCTGGTCCATGATCCCGCACGGCATGCCGACGAACTCGTTCTCCGCCCGCCGGGCGAGCCTGGCGAGCTCCATGCGGTCGAGCCCCAGCCCGTACAGGTCGTCGAGGGCGACGGCGACCGCGACCTCGAGCGCGGCGCTGCTGGACAGCCCGGCGCCCGGCGGCACGTCGCCGTCGAGCACGAGGTCCGCGCCGCCCACCTCGTACCCGGCGTCCCGCAGCGCCCACACCGCCCCGGCGGCGTACCGGACCCAGCCCTCGGCCCGGTCGAGGTCGTCGAGGGTGTGCGCCTCGCCGGGGGCCTGCAGCGAGCGGACCGTCACGGTGCGGTCCGCGCGCCGCGACGCCGCGACGGACACCCCCCACGGGAGCGCGAACGGCAGCACGAACCCGTCGTTGTAGTCGGTGTGCTCACCGATCAGGTTGACCCGGCCGGGCGCCCGCCAGACCCCCTCGGGGGCGCGGCCGTGGGCCTCCTGGAAGACGTCGGCGACCTGCATGACGCGGGACCCCTCCTGCCTCGGTGCGGTGGCTACCACTTCTCCCCGGTGATGCGCTCGTAGGCCTCGATGTACCGGTCGCGGGTGATCTCCACGATCTCCGGCGGCACCTCGGGCGCGGGCTCGGTCTTGTCCCACCCGGTGCTGAGCGCCCAGTCGCGCAGGTACTGCTTGTCGAAGGCGAACTGCGGGCCGCCCGGCCGCCAGTCCTCGGCGGGCCAGAACCGGGAGGAGTCGGAGGTGAGCAGCTCGTCGCCGAGGGTGAGCACGCCGTCCTCCGACCAGCCGAACTCGAGCTTGGTGTCGGCGACGATGATGCCGCGCTCGGCCGCGATCGCCGCGCCCCGCCGGTAGATCTCCAGGGTGAGCCGCCGCAGCTCCTGCGCCACCTCGGCGCCCTCCTGCGCGACGACCTGCTCGAAGGTGACGAACTCGTCGTGGGTGCCGAGCGGCGCCTTGGTGGTGGGGGTGAAGATCGGCTCGGGCAGCCGGGAGCCCTCCACGAGCCCGGCGGGCAGGGGCACCCCGGAGATCGACCCGTCGCGCTCGTACTCCTTCAGGCCGCTGCCCGCCAGGTAGCCGCGGGCGATGCACTCGACCGGGATCATCCTCAGCCTGCGGCAGCGTACGGCACGGCCGGCGAACTCCTCGGGCACGTCCGTGGCGGAGATCACATGGTTGGGCACGACGTCGGCGAGCCGCTCGAACCACCACAGCGACAGCCGGGTGAGCACCTTGCCCTTGTCCGGGATGGGTGTGGGAAGGATCACATCGAAGACCGACACCCGGTCCGAGGCGACCAGGATGAGGTCCCCCCGGTCCTCGTAGACGTCGCGGACCTTGCCCGAGTGAATGAGCCGCACGATGCCCCCTGACTGCTTCGGCCGATACCGGCGGACCTACCCGCAGGGCAACGGTACTAGGAAGCCGGAACGGGAGGACCAGGGGCGGCCCGCAACCGGGAAAGGCCGGGGGGCCGGGGCGAGGACCTGCGGAAACGCCGAGGCCCCGGGGTCGCCCCCGGGGCCTCGTGTGTGGCTCCCGCGATAGGACTCGAACCTATAACCTGCCGGTTAACAGCCGGATGCTCTGCCGATTGAGCTACGCGGGATCGCCACAGGCACCGCGGGTCGGGTTCCGCCCCGCCGTGCTTGCGTTCAATACCTTAGCGCACTCTCCGGGGTGTGTGTTCCACCTATTAATGAGGGGAGGATCGTCGCCCCGCGGGTAGGGGCTCGATGCCGGAGAAGCCGGTCGCTCGGAGGTGGGAAGCATGCGGTATCGGGTGGTGTTCGTCGCCGGTCTGGCCGTCGGTTACGTGCTCGGCAGCAGGGCCGGGCGGGAACGCTACGAGCAGATCAAGCGGCTGGCGCAGCGGGTCGCGGACAACCCCAAGATCCAGGAGGCCGCGGGTCTGGTCGGCGCGCGCGCGTCCCGGATCGTGGCGACGGCCAAGGACCGGATCGGTGACAAGGTGCCCTTCCTCGCGGACGTCATGCCCGCGAACGGCGTCGCGCACTCGGCCCGCACGAGCCCGGCGCCGAGGGGCGGGCGGACGGTCACGCCGGCCGGCGCGAGTGGCGGGACGAGCGGGAGCGGGGGCACCCCTGGCGCCTCCGCGGGCGAGGCCAAGGAGCCCGGCGGCACCGGCGCCGAGGACTCCGGGCCGATCGTCACCCCGACGAGCGGCACCGCGGGCGCGACGTCGAGCGGCACGAGCGGTGGTACGGAGGCCGGTTCGGCCGGGCGCGAGGACTCGGGCCAGATCGTGGCGCCGACCCCCGAGGCGGGCAAGGACTGACCCCGCCCGGGTCAGACGCCGAGGCTGCGCCGTACCTCCTCCAGCGCCTGCTCGGCGAGGGCGCGCAGCCCCGGATCCCCCGGATCCAGCCCCTCGTCGAAGACGAGGTTCCACTCCAGGACCGCGTCGTGGCCGTCTCCCCCGACGACCCTGCGGGCGACGAGGCGCACCCCGCCCCGGCTCCCCAGGGTGACGTGACGGCTGGCGACGATCGACGCGGTGACCCGCTCCTTGATCGTCTCGGGCAGCAGCCCCGGCTCGCGCACCGCCACCCGGTGGGACGCCCCGTCCGTGCCGGTCACGACGAGGACGGTCTCCTCCCAGCGTGCGTGCTCCACCCGGTGCCAGGGCAGGCGCGGCCCGCCGGGCAGGTGGAGGGCGCGGTCGGTGGCGACGAGGTACGCGCCGTCGGCGGTGGCGGTGTGCGCGAGCACGCGCTCCCCCGGCTCGATCCCCAGTGCGGCGCGGGCGGCGGCGGGCAGCCGCGAACGGAACAGGCGCATGGTGCGACGCTACCCGCTCAGACCGCCATCGGCGTGAGCAGGTCCAGCGTGAGCGCGGCCGAGCAGGAGAAGTCCCGGCAGCCCAGGCCGGAGCCGTCGAACGGGTCGAAGCACTCGCGGAACCCGGCCTGGCGCACCAGCCGCAGCGTCGCCGCGGTGACGCCGGCCGCGAGCGGCGCCCGCCCGTGCGTGAGCGCGCCCTGGCACACCAGCCAGTTCGCGCTCACCCAGGACGGCCCCCGCCAGTAGCGGGTGCGGTCGAACTCGGCCGCGCGCACCTCGCAGCTCGGCACCGGGTAGCCGGTGGTGCCCATGAACCGGGGCGACTCGAGCAGGTCGATGAGCGCGTCGACCACGTCGGTGGGCAGGCCGGGGTCGAGCAGCGGCGCGAACCCGCCCACGGTGCCCACCGGGATCGGCCCGCCGGCGCGCAGGTCGAGCGCGAGGAACCCGCGCCCGTCGTGCCACAGCCGCTCGATCAGCGCCTCCCGGATGCGCTCCGCCGCCTCCTCGTACGGCTTGGCATCCGCCCCGGCCACCTCGGCCAGGCGGGTCATCGCCCACGTGGAGGCGAGCCAGGCGCCGTTGAACAGCGGGTCCTCCACCGCGAACGGGTGCTCGTCGCGTAGGTAGCCCGCCCGGTACCCGGCGTCCCGGTAGCGCGTCGCGAGCCACACGTACCGGTCGAGGTGGGCGTTGCCCGCCTCCGGGAACGGCAGCGCGGCGAGCGGCCGGTCCCAGGCCGGGCTGTCGTCCATGCCCGACTCCCACGGGTGCACGATCGCGGCGAGCCCGCCCCCGCCGAGGTCCCGGCTGTCGGTGAGGTAGCGGTGCTGGGCGGCGAGCCGCGGCCACACCCGCCGCACGAACGCGGCGGTCTCCGCGCACGGCCGGCGCCGCCAGATCCGCCACGCCACGTACGGCTGCAGCGGCGGCTGGGTCAGCCCGGAGGTGGCGATGCCGGGCGGCGCGTCGGGGCACTCGTCCGACCGCCACACCGACGGCCCCGGGAAGTAGCCGTCGGAGCGGCCGGACCGGAACACGATGTGGGGCAGCATGCCGTCGCGCCACTGCGCGTCGAGCAGTCCGGCGAGCTCGGCGCGCGCCCGCACCGCCCGGTCGTGCCGGGCGGCGAGCCCGGCCGCCACCAGGGTGGAGTCGAGGTTCCACTGGTGCGGATAGAGGCCTGGGGCGGGGAGCGTGACCTGTCCGGTCCAGTTCGCGTCGAGCACCGCCACGGCGGCCCGCCCGAGCGCCCCGTCGTCGAGCGCGGGCCGATAGTCCATACGGCCAGTGTCGCCGCAGGCAGGGCCGCGGAACAAGGGCCGAAGGTCACGCCCTTGAGGGCGTGACCTTCGGTTTTACGCGCCTGCGTCACTCCAGGTAGTCGCGCAGCATCTGGGCGCGCGTGGGGTGGCGCAGCTTCGCGAGGGTCTTCGACTCGATCTGCCGGATGCGCTCCCGGGTGACGCCGAACTCGCGGCCGACCTCCTCCAGCGTCCGCGGGTGGCCGTCGCAGAGCCCGAAGCGCAGCTGGATGATGCGCTGCTCCCGCTCCGAGAGCGTGGAGAGGATGTCGTCGAGCTGGTCCTGGAGCATGATGAACGCGGCCGCCTCCATGGGCACCACCGCGTCGGCGTCCTCGATGAAGTCGCCGAGGTCGGAGTCCTCCTCGCCGATCGGGGACTGGAGGGACACCGGCTCCTGCGCGATGCGCTGGATCTCGACGACCCGCTCCACCGGCATGTCCATCTCGACCGCGATCTCCTCGGGGGTGGGCTCCCGGCCGAGATCCTGGTGGAGCTGCCGCTGCACCCGGACGAGTTTGTTGATCGTCTCGACCATGTGCACGGGAATGCGGATCGTCCGCGCCTGGTCCGCGATCGCCCGGGTGATCGCCTGCCGGATCCACCAGGTGGCGTACGTGGAAAACTTGTAGCCCTTGGTGTAGTCGAATTTCTCGACGGCGCGAATGAGGCCGAGATTGCCCTCCTGGATGAGGTCGAGGAAGAGCATGCCGCGCCCGACATACCGTTTCGCTATCGAGACGACCAGCCGCAGATTCGCCTCGATCAGGCGCTGTTTGGCGCGCTCACCCTCCCAGACCAGCTCCTCCAGTTCCGGGGACGGATGATCGGCGGCCGACAGCCGGGCCTCGGCGAACAGCCCCGCTTCGATCGCTTTGGCGAGCTCCACCTCCTCCTCAGCGGTGAGCAGCGGCACCCGGCCGATCTCCCGCAGGTAGATGCGGACGAGATCGCTGGTCGGTGCCCGTCTGCCGAGGTCGTCCTCCTCGGCGCGTAGCGAGTCGTCCTCGTTGGGCTCGAGAACCTCCACACCGTTGTCGGCGAGCATCCGCACGACGCCGTCGAGTTCGTCGGGCGGAAGCTCGGAGCGGTCGAGCGCGGCGGCCACGTCGTCGACGGTGACCCCGCCGCGTTCCCTTCCTCTCGCCATCAGATCGGCCATCCGGTCCACCGCCGGAGGCCCACTCGTTGGCAGCACCGATGCACCCACGCAACACAGTCTGCGCTATAAGTACGGCAAAACGGCAGACCCATTTTTGTCACGTGAGGTAAGACGACCACCCTTACCAAATCGAGATCGGATCAAGGTTTAATCGATCTCGAAAATGGAAAGGGTAATTTTTTACGCGCCCGTGGCGCGCTCGCGGAGCACCCGGCGCTGCTGCTCGAGCGCGACCAGCTCGCCGAACAGCCGGTTGTACTCCTGACGCTGCTCCATCGGGTTGAGCCGCTCCATGCGCGCCTTCACCTGGACCAGCACGCGGGTGACCGCCATCTCGCCGAGCCGGGCGAGCGTGGCCGAGGCGTAGCGCTCCTCCCCCTCGGGCGTGACCGCGATCGGCTCGACCGCGAGCCGGGTCACCAGGGCGCGCAGCCGCTCGTCGGCGGTGGCGGCGAGCAGCCGGTCCACCCAGGGCTGCCCGCCCGGGCCGGCCGCGGCGGTGCCCCCGGCCGCGGCGATGAGCTCGTAGACGGCCGCGTACTCCGGCACGGTGAACGTTCCGGCGCCGAGCGCGTCGAACTCCGGGCCGAGCAGCGCCGGGCGCTGTACGGCGAGCTTGAGCACCTCCAGCTCCACCCGTGCGGCCGGGTTCGCCGCATCGGCCGCGGGACGGGACGGCCGGGCGGCGGCGCGGCCCGCCGTACGCCCCCGGCCGCCGCCGCGGCCGGCCGCCTCCTGCACCCGCCGCAGCACGAGCTGCTCGTCGAGCAGGCCCAGCCACCGGTCGAGGTCGACGGCGTACCGCTTGCGCAGCGCCGGGTCCTTGATCGCGGCCACGATCGGCGCGGCCGCGTCCAGGGCGGCGATCCTGCCCTCGTTGGTGCCGAGGTCGTAGCGGTTGATGGTGCTGCGGATGGCGAACGCGAACAGCGGCTCGCGGCTCGCGATCAGGTCCCGCACGGCCGCGTCGCCCTGCTTGACCCGCAGGTCGCACGGGTCGAGCCCGTCGGGCTGGACGGCGACGAAGGTCTGGGTGACGAAGCGCTGCTCGCCGGAGAACGCGCGCAGCGCGGCCTTCCGCCCCGCCTCGTCGCCGTCGAAGGTGAAGATCACCTCGCCGCGGAACTCGTCCTGGTCGAGCAGGATCCGCCGCAGGATCTTGATGTGCTCGTCGCCGAACGAGGTGCCGCAGGTGGCGACCGCGGTGGGCACGCCCGCCAGGTGGCAGGCCATCACGTCGGTGTACCCCTCGACGATCACGGCCTGGGCGCGCCGGGAGATCTCCCGCTTGGCCAGGTCGATGCCGTACAGCACCGAGCCCTTCTTGAAGATCGGGGTCTCCGGGGTGTTGAGGTACTTGGGGCCGTCCTCGGCTTCGTTGAGCTTGCGCGCGCCGAAGCCGATCACCTCGCCGGTGATGTCGCGGATCGGCCAGAGCAGCCGGCCGCGGAACCGGTCGATCGGCCCGCGCCGCCCGTCCCGGGCGAGCCCGCCCTTGATCAGCTCGGCGGGGGTGAAGCCGCGGGCGAGCAGGTGGCGGGAGAGCGCGTCCCAGGCCTGCGGCGCGTACCCGACGCCGAACCGCTCGGCGTCGGCCCGCTCGAACCCGCGCTCGGCGAGGAACCGCCGCCCGGCCGCGGCCTCCGGGGAGGCGAGCTGCTCGGCGTAGAACTCGGCGGCGACGCGGTGCGCCTCCACCAGCCGGGTGCGCTCGCTCTGCTCCCGCCCGGGCACGTAGCCGCCCTGCTCGTAGCGGAGCTTGATGCCCGCCCGCTGGGCGAGCCGCTCGACCGCCTCGGTGAAAGACAGGTGCTCGATTTCACGGACGAAGGTGATGACGTCCCCGCCCGCGCCGCAGCCGAAGCAGTAGTAGTAGCCCCGCGACGGGGTGACGTTGAACGAGGGGGTCTTCTCGTCGTGGAACGGGCACAGGCCCTTGAGGTTGCCGCCTCCCGCGTTGCGCAGCTGGATGTGCTCACCGATCACCTCGGCGATCGGTGAGCGCTCCCGTACGAGAGCGATGTCCTCGTCACTGATGCGCCCGGCCACGCAGTGAGTGTATTGCTCCGGCATGCGCCTCAGCGATGCCGTACCGCAACCAATCGGTTGTGATATCCGGTCGTATGTGGACGAACCGTCCGTTACAAAGAAGAGTTAGCGAACCGTACAGAAGTGGCGGGGGTTTCGATGCGTTCGGGGAGAGTCGCGGCCCTGGGTGGGCTGGTGCTGCTGGCGGCCGGTTGCACCGGGCCCGGCGTGCCCGGTCTCGGCGCGCCGTCGATCCCGCCGACCAACCCCGCCGCGGCCGAGTTCGACCCGACCCCGGCGCCCGCCGCCATGCCCGAGCCCGACGACGAGGCCGCTGACGCGGCGAACGACGGGGAGGGCCAAAGCTTCCGCACCAACCCGTCGGCCGCCCCCTCCCCCTCCGGCGAGCCCGCCGCGATCCCCGGCCGGGAGACCGGCGCGCCCGGCGCCACGCCGTTACCCACCCCTGGGGTGACCGGCGACGGCCCGGTCCGCATCCCGCCGCCGAAGCTGTCCGACTACACCTACGTGTTCCCGGTCCAGGGGTGCAAGGTCAGCTACGCCCGCAAGCTGCTCGTGCTGCCCAAGACGACGATCTGGGCGAAGCGCGGCTGCCGCTTCGTCGCCCCGGTCGACGGAACCGTGCACGAGGTGAACACCGTGGACCGCTGGTCGCCCGCGACCGACCGCGGCCAGGACCGGGAGGGCAAGTTCGTCTCGATCATCGGCGTCGACGGCGTGCGCTACCTCGGCGGCCACCTCGACTCGGTCGCCCGCGGCATCAAGCCGGGCATGAAGGTGAAGGCCGGGCAGGTGCTCGGCCGGGTCGGCAACAGCGGCAACGCCGCCGGCCAGGCGACGAACCTCTACTTCGCCGTCTCCTGGGAGGCCCCCGCCGACTACTGGTGGGTACGGCGCGGCATGGTCAAGCCGTGGAACTACCTCGACGCCTGGTACGACGGCAACCGCACCTACTCGCCGCGCAGGGAGATGCTCGCGCTGCGCAAGCGCCTCGGCGCGACCCCGCCGTGCACCGTGCTGTGCGCGAGCAAGCAGCAGCCGGTGCGGTCCCGGCCCACGCCGCAGCCGACCACGAAGCCCAAGCCGAAGCGGACCAAGAAGCCCGAGGAGATCATCCTCACCCCGCAGCAGCAGTGACCGGCGGGGTCAGACCTCGGCGAGCGGCACCTCGGGGTCGGCGAGCCGCTTGGCGTCCACCGACCGGCCGGCGCGGATCATCGCCTGCAGGTCCGCGACGACCTCCCAGACGTTGACGTTCATCGCGGCGACCACGGTGCCGTGCCGCAGCCAGAACGCGATGAACTCCAGGTCCTCCACCGAGCCGCGGTAGACGATCTCGTCGTGCCCGGTGATGTCGCCGCTGAACTCCATGCCGAGCTCGAACTGGTCGCTGTAGAAGTACGGCACGCGGTCGTAGACGACCTGCTCGCCGAGCATGGCCCGCGCCGCCGCCGGGCCGCCGTTGCGCGCGTTCGCCCAGTGCTCGACCCGGATGTGCCGCCCGAGCAGCGGGTTGTACGACCGGGCGACGTCCCCCGCGGCCCAGATCGCCGGGTCGCTGGTGCGCAGCGACGCGTCGGTGACCACCCCGTTCTCGACCTCGAGCCCGGCGTCCCGGGCGAGCTCCACGTTCGGGGTGACGCCGATCCCGGCCACCACGGTGTCGGCGCGCAGCACCTCGCCGGTGGACAGCACCGCCTCGCGCACCCGGCCCGGCCGCAGGCCCCGCCCCGCGTCCTGCCCGTCCTCCTCGCCGGGGCCGGCCTCCGCGCCGCGCAGCTCGGTCACCGCCGCCCCGAACCGGAACCGCACGCCGTGCCGCTCGTGCAGCCGGGCGAAGATCCCGCCCACCTCCGGCCCCAGCACCCGGTAGAGCGGGGCCGGGTCGGGCGACACCACGGTCACCTCGCACCCGGCCTGTCGCGCCGCCGCGGCGGTCTCCAGCCCGATCCAGCCCGCCCCGGCGATCACCACCTCGCCGCCGCGGGCGAACGCCTCGCGCAGCGCCTGGCTGTCGGCGATCGTGCGCAGGTAGTGCACCCCGGCCAGGTCCGCGCCCGGCACGTCCAGCCGCCGCGGCGTCGCCCCGGTGGCGAGCAGCAGCCGCTCGTACGGCAGCGCCGACCCGTCGGTGAGCAGCACCCGCCGCGCCGCGCGGTCGATCGCGGTCGCGGCCACCCCCAGCCGCAGCTCGACGCCCTGCTCGCCGTACCAGCCCGCCTCGTGCACGTAGACCGAGCTCAACTCGGCGGTGCCCTGCAGGTAGCCCTTGGACAGCGGCGGCCGCTCGTACGGATGCTCCTGCTCGGCCCCGACCAGGACCAGCTCGCCGGTGTAGCCCTCGGCCCGCAGGGTCTCGGCGGCCCGCGCCCCGGCGAGCCCGGCCCCGATGATCACAATCGCCATGCCCGCTCCTCATCTCCTCGACGCGTCGCGCAGGTGCCGATGCCAGGCCACGGCCGAGGTGTCGGTCAGCGACGCGAGTTGGTCGATCACCACCCGGAGGCGCGCGGCGTCGTCCGGCGCGTCCAGGAACGCCTGCCGCAGCGCGGGTTCCAGCGTCGCCGGGGCGTCCCGCATGATCAGGTGCGCGAGCTCGGCGAGCAGCTCGCGCTGCCGCGCCCGGTTCGCGTTGTGGTCCTCGCGGGTCATCACGTAGTGCACGGTGACGCCCTTGAGCAGCACGCACTCGAGCCGGGTACGGCGCGGCACCACGAGGTCCCGCCCGCCCGCCTCCAGGGTGGCGACCTCGGCGGCCCGGCAGAACCGTCCGATCAGGGCGCTGGTGAGGCTCTTGAGCGCGACCAGGCGGGCGAGCCCGCCGTCCGCGGTGCGGCCGGGCCAGATCGGGTCGGTCACCAGCCGGGTGAAGGTCTCCTCCAGCTCGTTGAGGTCGGCCCCGGCGAGCTCCCGGCCGTACCACTCGAGCGTGCGCAGGCACACCTCGTGCCGCTCGGCGGGGTCGGCGAGCGCCTCGAGGGTCACGTGCCCCGAGTGCAGCGCGTCCTCCAGGTCGTGGACCGAGTAGGCGACGTCGTCGGCCCAGTCCATCACCTGCGCCTCGAAGCACAGCCTGCCCTCGGGCGACCCGGCGCGGAACCACTCGAACACCGGCAGGTCGTCCTCGTAGACGCCGTACGGCCCGGTGCCGCCGGGGCGGCGGGACCGCGGCCAGGGGTACTTGCAGCTCGCGTCGAGGCTCGCCCGGGTGAGGTTGAGCCCGGCGCTGCGCCCGTCCTCGGTGAGCACCTTCGCCTCCAGGCGGGTGAGCAGCCGCAGGCTCTGCGCGTTGCCCTCGAAACCGCCGCAGGGCGCGGCGAGCTCGTCGAGCACGATCTCGCCGTTGTGCCCGAACGGCGGGTGCCCGAGGTCGTGGGCGAGGCAGGCGGTCTCCACCAGGTCGGGGTCGCAGCCGAGCGTCTTGCCCATCTCCCGGCCGATCTGCGCGCACTCCAGCGAGTGGGTGAGCCGGGTACGCGGGATGTGCCGGCCCTGGTCGATCACGTCGCCCGGGCCGACCACCTGGGTCTTGGCCGCGAGGCGGCGCAGCGCCGCGCTGTGCAGCACCCGCGCCCGGTCGCGCTCGTACGGACTGCGCGCCGGATTGCCCGGCGGCTCGGGCACCCAGCGAGCCTGCCGGAACGCGGCATCCTGCCCATTTCGCTCGACGTAACGCCTCATGGGAGAAGGTGTCTTACCCACCACCAGACGTCACAAAGCGCCGGGGCGCCGAATCGCTCGTCGCGATCGACGCCCCGGCCGGATGTGAGCGAACGACGGTCAGCGAGTGTCGGACCCCGCCGCCGCGCAGGCCGCCCGCCCGGCCTCGAGGCGGGCGATCGGCACCCGGAACGGCGAGCAGGAGACGTAGTCGAGCCCGATCTCGTGGCAGAAGTGCACCGAGTCGGGGTCGCCGCCGTGCTCGCCGCAGATGCCGAGCTTCAGGTCCGGCCGGGTCTTCCGGCCCTCGTCCACGGCGATCCGCATGAGCCGGCCCGGGCCCTCGCGGTCGAGCGTCTCGAACGGGGAGACGCCGAACACGCCGAGGTCCAGGTACCGGGAGAAGAACGACGCCTCCACGTCGTCGCGGGAGAAGCCCCAGGTCATCTGGGTGAGGTCGTTGGTGCCGAAGGAGAAGAACTCGGCCGCCTCGGCGATCTGGCCCGCGGTGAGCGCCGCCCGCGGCACCTCGATCATGGTGCCGATCAGCGCGTCCACGCCGACCTCGCGGAGGATGCGCTCGGCCTCCTCGCGCACGATCTCCAGCTCCTGGACCGCGCCGACGAGGGGGATCATGATCTCCGGCCGCGGGTCGCCGCCCTGCCGCTTGCGCTCGGCCGCCGCCTCGGCGATCGCCCGCACCTGCATCGCGAACAGCCCGGGGATGACCAGGCCGAGCCGTACGCCGCGCAGGCCGAGCATCGGGTTCTGCTCGTGCAGCCGCTTGACCGCCTCGAGCAGCCTGCGGTCCTTCTCGCTCGCCTGCTCGCCGGCGAGCGCGACCTTGACCGACAGCTCGGTGAGGTCCGGCAGGAACTCGTGCAGCGGCGGGTCGATGAGCCGGATCGTCACCGGCAGGCCGTCCATCGCCTCGAGGATGCCGATGAAGTCCCGGCGCTGCAGCGGCTCGAGCGCGTCGAGCGCGGCCTGCCGCTCCTCGTCGGTCGAGGCGAGGATGAGGTCCTCCACGAGCTTGCGCCGCTCGCCGAGGAACATGTGCTCGGTACGGCACAGCCCGATGCCCTGCGCGCCGAACCGGCGGGCCCGGGCCGCGTCCTCGGGGGTGTCGGCGTTCGCCCGCACGGCGAGCCGCCGTACCGAGTCGGCGTGGCGGAGGATGCGGTCGACGGCGGCGACGAGCTCGTCGGAGGTGTCGCCCTTGCCCTCGAAGTACTCCACGACCGCGGACGGCACGACCGGGACCTCGCCGAGGTAGACCGCGCCGGTGCTGCCGTCGATGGAGATCACGTCGCCCTCGTTGACCACGACGCCGCCGGGGGCGGTGAACCGCCGGTTCTCGAGGTCGACGTCGAGCTGCTCGGCGCCGCAGACGCAGGTCTTGCCCATGCCGCGGGCGACCACGGCGGCGTGGCTGGTCTTGCCGCCGCGGCTGGTGAGGATGCCGCGCGCGGCGATCATGCCGCCGAGGTCGTCGGGGTTGGTCTCGCGCCGCACCAGGATGACGTCCTCGCCGGCGGCGGCGAGCTCCTGGGCGCGCTCGGAGGAGAACACGGCCTTGCCGACGGCGGCGCCGGGCGAGGCGTTCATGCCCTTGGCGATCGGGGTGTGGCCGCTGGCGTCGAACCGGGGGAACATGAGCTGGGCGAGCTGGTCACCGGTGACCCGGGTGACCGCCTCGTTCATGTCGATCAGGCCCTGGTCGACGAGCTGGGTGGCGATGCGGAAGGCCGCGGCCGGGGTGCGCTTGCCGACGCGGGTCTGGAGCATCCACAGCTTGCCGCGCTCGATCGTGAACTCGATGTCGCACAGGTCCTTGTAGTGGTTCTCCAGGATCTCCATGATCCGCAGGAGCTCGTCGTAGGAGCGCTTGTCGATGCGCTCGAGCTCCTGCAGCGGCATGGTGTTGCGGATGCCGGCGACCACGTCCTCGCCCTGGGCGTTCTGCAGGTAGTCGCCGTACACGCCCTGCTGGCCGGTGCTCGGGTCGCGGGTGAAGGCGACGCCGGTGCCGGAGTCCATGCCGCAGTTGCCGAAGACCATGGCGCACACGTTGACCGCGGTGCCGAGGTCGGCGGGGATGCGCTCCTGGCGGCGGTAGAGCACGGCGCGCGGCGCGTTCCACGACTCGAACACCGCGCGGATCGCGAGGTTCATCTGCTCGCGCGGGTCGGCCGGGAAGTCCTTGCCGGTCTGCTCGCGGACGATGCCCTTGAAGGTGTCCACCAGGGCGCGCATGTCGTCGGCGTCGAGGTCGAGGTCGCTGGTGGTGCCCTTCGCCCGCTTGACCTCGTCGATCGCGTGCTCGAACAGGTCGCCGTCGATGCCGAGCACGGTCTTGCCGAACATCTGGATCAGGCGGCGGTAGGAGTCCCAGGCGAAGCGCTCGTTGCCACCGGCCTGCTTGGCGAGCCCGTGCACCGACTCGTCGTTGAGGCCGATGTTCAGCACCGTCTCCATCATGCCGGGCATCGAGAACTTCGCGCCCGACCGCACGCTCACCAGCAGGGGGTCGGCGGGGTCACCCAGGCGCCGGCCCATGGCACGCTCCAGGTCGGCCAGGTGCTGGGAGATCTCGTCCTGCAGCCCGTCCGGCTCCCTGCCGTCTCGGAGATAGGCGCGGCAGGCCTCCGTGGTGATGGTGAAACCGGGGGGCACGGGCAGACCAAGGTTGGTCATTTCCGCGAGGTTGGCACCTTTGCCACCAAGCAGGTCTTTGAGATCCTTGTTGCCTTCGGTGAAGTTGTAGACGTACTTGGGCACGACAGCTCCTCCCGCGACCGCATGGCGTTTCACCGCCCTGCCCACGGGACTCTACCTATACCGAACCACATGAAACGCCACTGGCTCGCTCACACTACGTTCAACCAGGTAGATACCCAGGTAGCGGTCTAATCCAATCCTTATCAGGAGAAACTAAAGTGATTTCTGCCACAGGCTGGCAAATGGTATAAACCAGTGGTTCACACCAATGGTTCATACCAATTTCCGGGCGATATCCCAGGCGAAGGTCGGTGGGGCTCGGCCACAAAACCGGCCGCGCCCCGGATTGTTTCGCCGTCCCACTATTCGGACGGTTTACGTCGTGGAAACCTCCGGACCGATAAACGGACGCCTCGCCGGGCTCGGCCCGGGGCCGGCCGGTGGCCCACCAGCGGAGCCATGGCACCCCCGGAAGGCGGCGTCGAGCGGCTGCGCCGCACAACCGCGTTGGCCAAACACAACGGGCGGGCGCCACGGACCTCTCGCGTCCGTGACGCCCGCCCGGGGAGCGTCGTCGTCACGCCCGGCCCCCGCTGTGGTGACCGCGGCCCCTCGGCCGCGAACGCCCACGACGATGGGCGGGAGGGTCTGGAGACTCCCCTCGGGGACAACCCCTGACGCCGTGGCGGCGGCAGGGCTCGGGTGGCGCGCACCGACCGGTGCACAGTGTGGTGCCCATCCCGTCCGTCGGCACTCGGGCTCTTGGCTGCCGGCGCGGGCCGTACTCAGGGCCGCGATCTCCTCGCCGGGCCGGCCGCCCGCACGCCGTTGTGGCGGGCGTTCCCCTCCGGAGGCCCGGCTGCGTCAGGCGCGATCCGACGACGTCCAGCAGGTACGCCGCCCCCACCGACCGCCGAGGACGGCGTCCGCGGTGTGACCGTCTCGGGTGATGGCCTGCCGGCGTTCGCCGGGGGCGGTCAGCGGGTCGCGGCGATGCCGTCGAGCAGGGCGAGCTCGTCGGCGCTCAGCTTGATCGCGCCCGCCGCGACGTTCTCCTCGAGGTGGGCGACGTTGCCCGTACCCGGGATGACGAGGACGTGGTTGCCGCGGTGCAGGGTCCAGGCGAGCCGGATCTGGGCCGGGGTCGCGCCGTGCGCCTTCGCTACCTCGGCGACCTCGGCCTCACCCCGCGTGTCGGCCTCGCCGTGCGGGACGGCGCCGGGAACCGAGGCCGCGATGCTGAAGAAGGGCACGAACGCGATGCCGTGCTCGGCGCACAGGTCGACCAGCGCGTCGTCCGCCCGCTCGGTCAGGCCGTACCGGTTCTGCACGCAGGCCACCGGCGCGATCCCCATCGCCTCGGTGAGCTGCTCCGCGGTGACGTTGGAGATCCCGAGGTGCCGGATGAGGCCCTGCTCGCGCAGCTCGGCGAGCACGCCGAAGTGCTCGGCCACCGAGCCGGGCTCCTTGCCCAGCCCGGCGCCCCAGCGCAGGTTGACCAGCTCGAGGTGGTCGAGCCCGAGCTGCCGGATGTTCTCCTCGACCTGGGCGCGCAGCCGGTCCGGCCGTACGAACTCCAGCCCGCCGTCCGGGGACGGCCCGGGCCCGACCTTCGTGGCGATCACCAGGTCCTCGGGGTACGGCTGGAGCGCCGTGCTGATCAGCTCGTTGGCCGAGCGGGTGGGCAGGAAGTAGAAGGCGGCGGTGTCGATGTGGTTGACGCCGAGCTCGACGGCGCGGCGCAGCACGGCGATCGCCTCGGCGCGGTCCCTGGGCCTCGGGTCCCCGAACCTGCCGGGCAGCCGCATCGCGCCGAACCCGATGCGGTTGACGGTACGGTCGCCGAGCCGCCAGGTGCCCGCGGCGGCGGCGTTCGGCGTGCCGGAAGAGCCGGTGCTTGGAAGCGTCATGTCTCCCAGCCTGCGGACGGGGTCGCCGCCTGTCCGGGAACGGCAACAAGCTGCCAACTTCGCCACGATCCGCCCAGGGCACGCAGAATCGGTGGTGTGGCGACGAGCGACGGGCTCACCGGGCTCACCCAGGTGAGCCGATCGATCACGATCGTGCGCGGCGAGGAGGAGCTGTACCGGCGCACGGCCCACCTGTTCACGGCCGCCACCGACCTGGCCTGCGCCGCCGCCGGCCTGGCGAGCTGGGTCGGGGACCACCGGTCGGAGGAGTTCGCCGAGGCGGCCGCGGCGCGCCGGGGTGAGATGCGGATCCGCAAGCTGTACCCGGCCGGGCTGCTGCTCGACCCGGTGGCCGCGCGCGAGCTGGCCCGCCGCCGCGACCGGATCGGCGCGGAGATCCGCGTCACCCCCGACGAGATCAACGAGACGATCGTCATCGACCGCAGGCTGGTGATCCTCGCGGGGGACCGCAGGTCCGGCCCGCGCGGCTACAGCGTGATCACCCAGCCGGAGATCGTGCAGGGCGTGCTGTCGCTGTTCGAGACCGCGTGGCGGTCGGCGGTCGACCTCGCCGTCTACAACGCCCGGGTCGCCGAGATCCGCCAGATCGCGCCCGCCGTACTCGACCTGCTCAGCGAGGGCGTGAAGGACGAGACCGCCGCCCGCCGCCTCGGCCTCGGCCTGCGCACCTACCGGCGCCGGGTCGCCGAGCTGATGGCCGCGCTCGGCGCCGAGTCACGCTTCCAGGCCGGCGTCCGGGCCCGCGAGCTCGGCCTCGTCTAGCGCGTTCCCCGGCTCCCGGCGTACGGCTCGCCGCCCGCGCGGGCCGTACGCCGTGGGAAAGGCGACGGGGCCGGAGGGAGGGCGGCGCCCCGCCTCCGGCCCGTGCGCGTACGTCGGTGCCGGGCCGCGGCGAACCTAGTCGTCGAGCCGCTCGCGCAGGTACTTCTCGACCTGGTCGATCGAGATGCGCTCCTGCTGCATCGAGTCGCGCTCGCGAACGGTCACCGCCTGGTCCTCGAGCGTCTCGAAGTCGATCGTGACGCAGTACGGCGTGCCGATCTCGTCCTGGCGGCGGTACCGGCGGCCGATCGCGCCCGCGTCGTCGAACTCGACGTTCCAGCGGCGGCGCAGCTTGTTGGCGAGGTCACGCGCCTTCGGCGACAGCTCGGGGTTGCGCGACAGCGGCAGCACGGCGGCCTTCACCGGGGCGAGCCGGTGGTCGAGCCGCAGCACCGTGCGCTTCTCCATCTGGCCCTTGGCGTTCGGGGCCTCGTCCTCGGTGTAGGCGTCGACCAGGAAGGCGAGCACGCACCGGTCGACACCGGCCGCGGGCTCGATGACGTACGGGACGTACCGCTCACCGCTCTCCTGCTCGAAGTACGACAGGTCCGCCCCCGAGTGCTTGGAGTGCGTGGAGAGGTCGAAGTCGGTGCGGTTCGCGATGCCCTCGAGCTCGGCCCACTCGCTGCCGGCGAAGTTGAACCGGTACTCGATGTCGACGGTCCGCTTGGAGTAGTGGGACAGCTTCTCCTTGGGGTGCTCGTAGAGCCGGAGGTTGTCCTTGTTGATGCCCAGATCGACGTACCAGCGCATGCGCTCGTCGATCCAGTACTGGTGCCACTCCTCGTCGGTGCCGGGCTTGACGAAGAACTCCATCTCCATCTGCTCGAACTCGCGGGTCCGGAAGATGAAGTTGCCCGGCGTGATCTCGTTGCGGAACGACTTGCCGATCTGACCGATGCCGAACGGGATCTTCTTCCGCGCCGACTGCTGGACGAGGGCGTAGTTGATGAAGATGCCCTGCGCGGTCTCCGGCCGCAGGTACGCCAGACCCGACTCGTCCTCGACCGGGCCGAGGAAGGTCTTCAGCAGGCCGTTGAACATGCGCGGCTCGGTGAAGGCGCCCTTGGTGCCGCAGTTCGGGCAGGTGAGCTCGGTGAGGCCGCCCTCCGGCTTGCGGCCGTGCTTGGCCTCGTACGCCTCCTCGAGGTGGTCGGCCCGATACCGCTTATGACAGGAGAGGCACTCGGTGAGCGGGTCGACGAACTCCTTGACGTGACCGCTCGCCTCCCACACCTCGCGGGCGAGGATGACCGAGGAGTCGAGGCCGACGACGTCCTCCCGCCCCTGCACCATGGCCTTCCACCACTGGCGCTTCACGTTGTTCTTGAGCTCGACGCCGAGCGGGCCGTAGTCCCAGGACGCGCGCAGTCCTCCGTAGATCTCGCTCGACGGATAGACGAGGCCGCGGCGCTTGGCGAGGCTGACGATCGTGTCCATCACGTCGGTACGGCGTGCCATCAAGATCTCCATCCGGCTGGCGGTCGGGGTTGGTTTGCGTCGAATTCAGCGAGCATCATGGCGGGACGACCCTGGCGTCACCTGCTCGATCCTCAGACCCCTAGCCTAGGGGAATTCGCATGATGCCCGCGGCCACATTACTAGCCGCACACCGCGCCGGGCGCGGCTCCGCGCCGGTCACGACCCCGACACGACCTCGAAGGCGCTGGGCTCGTTGATCATAAGCGACATCATGGGATACATCGCCATCCGGGCGGCCGACAGCGCCCGCCGGTAGTATCCGGCGCCCTCCCATTCGCTGACGATCGCCCACAGCCCCGGCTCGTCCACCGCGCGCCCCACGCGCCCCGCCCGGTACCCGGGCTGCGCCGCGAACACGTCGAGGATCTCCTGCGCGTGCTTGCCGAACTCCTCGGCCCGCGCCTCGGGAACCGAGTACCGGATGACAGCGAACATGCCCCCAGAATCCCACGTCCCGCCACCCGCCCATGCCATGCCCGTGCGCGACGCCCGATGACCGGCGGCGACGGGACGTGTTCGGGTACGGCCTGGCGTGTCCGCGCGGGCGATGCCGCACGTGACGCCCTCTCCCCCGCCGTCGGCGGTACGAGGAACCATCCGGCCGGACGGGATTCAGCCGCGCCACCCACCGGCGCTAGGCTCGGCTCGTGGCGTCCAAGCACGATTCCGACCCCTCGGCGCGACGGCCCGCGCACCCGCTCGCCAAGCAGCCCGCGCCGGGCCGTAACGGCCGGCGGAAGGGCCCGCGGCCGCTGCCGCAGGGCGAGCAGTTCTTCACGCCGGGCGCGACCGGCCTCCGCCGCGCCGTCGAGCGCAGGAGCGCGACCCTGCTGGTCTTCCTCTACCAGCTCCCCCGCTGGATCCTGCCGATCGTCATGGTCGCCCTGCTGCTCGCCGGCCTGGTCGTGGACGACTGGCGCGGCGGCGTCGCGGTACTCCCGGTCCTCGCCTTCATCCTCTGGCTCGCCTACCTGTCCTGGCCGTCCCTGGGTACGGTCGCCAGGCTGATGCGCGTCGCCCTCGGCGCCTTCGTCACCCTCCTCGCCCTGGACCGCTTCGGGCTGTTCTGAGCCCGCGGCGGGACGCCGGAGGTCTCGCCGCTACATCAGCGATCGCGATCCGCCTCATCCGCGGCGAGCAGAAGCTCGGCCCAGACCGCGTGGCCCACGACGGGGTTGCCGCGTACGCCGGTCCTATGAGCGACGCGTGCGCCGAGATCGCGCACCTCGGAGAGGGAGGAGTCGAGGAGGCGGGACACGTGGAACGCTCCTTCGCTTCGATCGAGAAGTGCCGCCTCAGAACCCTGGGATGACGGGCAGTCCGCAGGCACTTCCGGACACCGCCGCAGAACCGCCCCCAGGCACAGGCACGCCTCGAAGGCCACACCAGCTGGGTCCATGACGTGTGCGCCTTCCTCCACAGCCAAACCCTCCTCGCCACCGCCGGCGACGACAGAACCGTCCGCATCTGGGAACCGGGGACAAGGAAGCGCCTCGCGATCATAAGCGTGCACGACGAGGCGCCGGCCATAACCTGGGACGGAACGCGACTTGCGACAGCCCTGTCAGCCGGATTGCCGGCCATTCGGCCGCCGCCACCTCTACTCGGCTTCTGATCTTGCTACGCTGAGGCAGCCATACTCGCCAGAAAATGCCGTTCGGTGAATTATCACCTCTACTTTTTACGCTTTCGATAGCGCATATGCCCGAAATTCTCCGAACCGCTCTTCAGGATGCTCAAGTCGATCTACTGTACGGCGATGGAGATACATGCACGCTGTCTGCCCCGTCCTCGGCCAGAGGACGAAGCCTGATGTTTTCGATTAGCAAGACTTGACCGACTCAGGTCAGGCCTGCACCCGATGGCCACGCCCTTTCGGTACAGCTCAACCCCGGCCACGGTGTACGGCACGGTGTTGGCCGGGAGGTCGTCGATCGGCGCCCACGTCAGGCCGCCGCACTTGTCCGGCTCGGCGTTGTACGGCTCGCCGTACCAGCGGGAGGTCGCGAAGAACACCCCAAGCCTCGCCTGGCCCTCGGGGTTGAGGTGGTGCACGACGGTGGCGGCCGCGGGTCGGCCGGGTCGATGGTCACGCCGGTCTCCTCGCGGGCCTCGCGGACGGCGCGCTGGACGACGGTCTCGCCCGCCTCCAGGTGGCCGGAGGGCAGGCGGGAGCGCAGGCCAGGAGCCGGCCGTCCCGTTCGAGGATGACGTGAACGTCCACGGTGATCTATAAGCGCCGCCGCATCGCCATGCCTCCTGCCACCGGGTCGCCGCCTGACCCTAGCCTCGCCATCCGTGGGCAGTCGACGGGACGGCAACTCACGATGAAGTGGCATCCGTGGTGAGCTGACATTGCGCACAACGCCGACCGTCAAGACTTCCCTTGCCCGCAACAAAACGGGCGATTCTTAGGAAAAGACGCATACTGGCCACGCCGCATTCCGGGCCAGTGCTGCACCTTCTGGACAATCACTCGCGGAAAAGGTCATGTCCATCTAAGCTTTCGGGCCACCAGGGGGTGGTGGAGCGTGGCGAGGGTTGTGACGTACCAGCTCGATCCTGAGACGACGGTCCAGTTCGAGATCGAGCCACCGCAGGGACCTTACGACTTCGAGCCGGCCGGGCCGGACCAGATCGTGGGACAGGTGCGCGCGGCCGTGGAGCCCGCGGTGCGGGCGGCCCAGGTCGTGCTCGAGAAGGCCAAGCAGATGGCCCCCAAGACGGTCGAGGTCAAGTTCGGCATCAAGGTCAGCGGCACCGCGAACTGGATCGTGGCCAAAACGGCGACCGAGGGGAATTTCGAGGTCACGTTGACCTGGGAGCCCGGCCCGCCCGCGGGGCGGACCGAGAACGGGCAGGCGCGGGCCGGTGAGGTGGAGGTCGGCGCCGCGTCATGACCGCCGGGCCCGCTGTAGGGCCTCCCGACCGTTCGTGGGTGGCCGCGATCCACACGAGTGAGAACGACCGTCATCCGATCGGGTCCGGCGTGGTCGTCGACACGCGGCGGGTGCTCACCTGCGCGCACGTGGTGCGGCCGGAGAACACGGTGAGAGAAGCCCTGTGGGTCGCGTTTCCCATGTACCAGGGGAATTTCACCGCCTGGCGAAGGGTCGCGCAGGTACGGCTCCCCACCATGGCCGATTTCCTTCATGTCGCCGACGTCGCGGTATTGGAGCTGGCCGAGGAGGTTCCCGCCGGGATCCTCCCCGCACCGCTGCGCAGTCCGAAACTCGATCAGATCACCGCTCTGCGGTGGTGGGCCTACGGGTTCCCCGGTGGTGACCCGATAGGAGACTCGGCGCACGGGGAGATCAGTGAGGTTCTCGGTTTCGGGTGGGTCCGGCTCCGCACGGACAAGGATTCGAGCTACCGGGTGTCCCAGGGGTTCAGCGGCGGCGGGCTGTGGTGCCCGGAATATCAGGCGGTGATCGGCCTGGTGGCGCAGGCCAACCAGGACGGTGACGGGCGTGCCATCACGCTGTTCCAGATCGACCGGTGCATGCCCGAGGAGAAACTGCTGGAGCTCGCCACATGGTCGGCCGACCAGGCCGGCGAGGCCGCCCTCGCCGCGTGGGGCTGGGAGCTGAGCATCGATCCCGAGGCCGGACGGCATTGGCGGCCGCGGGCACGAGGTGTGACCAGAGAGAGCGAGCGCGGATTCCGCTTCAGAGGCCGTACCGCCGCGCTCACCGAGATCCGCGACTGGCTGGACGCCGACCGCGTGGAACCGGGGGCCCTCGTGGTCACCGGCGATCCCGGTGCCGGCAAGTCGGCGGTGCTCGGCCGCATCATCACGACCGCCGATCCGGCGATCCGGCGAGAGCTGCCGCCGGACGATCAGGCGGTGAAGGCGTCGGTGGGCTCGGTGGCCTGCGCCGTGCACGCCAAGGGCAAGACCGCCCTCGACGTCGCCGTCGAGATCGCGCGGGCGGCCTCCGCCCCGCTTCCCTCCGACGTGGACGAGCTGGTCCCGGCCATCCGTGAGACGCTGGCCGAGCGTCCCGGACGCCGGTTCACCGTGATCATCGATGCGACGGCTGCTGTTCTTCGCAGGCCATGCCACATCACCGGAGGGCCGAAACCGGGCCCGGCTGCTCCGGCTGACGCATCAGGCCGCCACGGCGTCCCCGATCGACCGCGCGGCGATGTTCACGATCACCGAGGCGGTCTACGACCTCGGAGACGGCTTCCGCAGGACGACCCGAGACCTGCCCTACAAAGCGGAGTGGGCGTCGGATGCGGGTTCCCGCGACATCCACATGATCTTGAAGGGGCACAGCGGCCGGCTGTCGGCGGTGTGCGCCTTCACGCTGGGCGGCCGGCTCCTGCTCGCCAGTGGCGGTGACGACGGGGTGGTGCGCGTCTGGGATCCCCGTACCGGTCAGCAGTACCGAATGCTCGAAGGCCACCGCCACAAGGTGCGCTCCGTGTGCGCGTTCACGCTCGACGGCCGCACCCTGCTCGCCGGCGCCGCAGAGGACCGTACCGTCCGCATCTGGGACCCCCTCTCCGGACGCCAGGAACACGTCTTCGAAGGCCACCGCCGCAGGGTGCGCTCCGTGTGCGCGTTCACCCTCGACGGCCGCACCCTGCTCGCCAGCGCCTCCGCCGACCGCACCGTCCGCATCTGGGACCCCCTCGCGGGGCACGAGCGAACAGCCCTGAAAGGGCGCATCGACTGGGTGCACGCGGTCTGCGCCTTCGCCCTCGACGGGCGGCCTCTCCTCGCCGTTGGCACCGCCGACGGAACCGTCCGCATCTGGGACCCGCATGCCGGACGAGAGCGGCATCTTCTCAACGGCCATAGCGGCAAGGTCCGGTCGATCTGTGCCTTCGCCCTCGACGGGCGTACCCTGCTGGCCACCGCCGCTGAGGACCGTACCGTGCGCATCTGGGACCCCCAGACCGGACGCCAGGAGTACGTCTTCGAAGGTCACCGCCGCAGGGTGCGCTCCGTGTGCGCGTTCACCCTCGACGACCGAACCCTGCTCGCCAGCGCCGCCGCCGACGGAACCGTCCGCATCTGGGACCCGCGCACCGGGCAGGTGCAGCGCACCATCCAGGAGGGCTCTGACTGGGTGCAGGCGGTCTGCGCCTTCACCCTCGACGGCCACCCGTTGCTCGCGACCGCCAGCAGGTTCGCGACGGTCACCATCTGGGATCTTCAGCCTGACGAAGGGCGAGGGGCTCTCAAGGCGCACACCGGGTGGGTGCGAAGCGTCTGTGCCTTCACCCTCGACGGCCGCACCCTCCTGGTCGGTGCGGGCAACGACGCGACCGTCCGCGTCTGGGAGTCCGACACCGGGCGCGAGCTGCACGTTCTGCAGGGTCATACCGACCTGGTGCGGTCGGTGTGCGCCTTCCGCCTCGGCGGCCAGCCCCTGCTCGCCAGCGCCTCCGCGGACGGCACCGTCCGCATCTGGGACCCCGCCACCGGAACCGAGCGCCGGATCCTCAGGGACCTCGGCGACTGGGTGTACGCGGTGTGCGCCTTGCCTCCCGACGAGGGCGCCCTGCTCGCCACGGCTGCCGCCGATGGAACCGTCCGCGTCTGGAACCCTGCCACCGGGCGCCGGCGGCGAATCCTGAAAGGCCACACCGACCTGACGCGATCCGTCTGCGCCTTCACCTCCGGTGGCCGCACCTTCCTGGCCAGCGCCGGTAACGACGCGACCGTCTGCGTCTGGGACGCCCGGACCGGCGAGCGGCACCACCTTCTCGAAGGCCATACCCGCAGGGTGCGGTCCGTGTGCGCGTTCACCCTCGGCGGCCACACCCTGCTCGCCAGCGCCTCCGCGGACGGCACCGTCCGTATCTGGGACCCCGTCACCGGATACCGCCTCCGAACCCTGAGCGGCCACACCCGTGGGGTGCGTGAGGTGTGTGCCCTCGAGCTCGGCGGCCACACCCTGCTCGCCACCGTCGCCGAGGACCTCACCCTCCGAGTCTGGGAGCCGCGCACGGGGGTGTGTCTGGCGGCCATCGACGTGCCGCATCCGGGGTGGACGGTGGCGTGGGACGGGGAGCGGCTGGCGATAGGCACGTCGGCCGGCCTGCTGACGATCCGGCCCCTCCCACCGCTGCTCGACGACCGGCGGAGCCTGTTCGGTGATCCACCTGGTGATCCATACGACTGACTCCCCGGTCGCACGCGGACGGACCGGGTCGGGCGGGGCTCCGCGAGGTTCCCGCATCCGCCGTACGGCACGTGCCGGTTCGACCGCGTGGGCGCTGAGCGCCTTCATCCGGCCGTCACGGGCCGGTCGCGCGTGGCCGGAGGGAGGTCTTTCCGCCGGGCGGCGGGACCGCATCGCCCCTGTGGTCAGCGTCGCCACAGGCGGGTGCGGTGGTTCCAGATGAGATAGGACAGGGCGGACAGGGCGACGACGTAGGCCGCACCCTGGGCGAGCATGGCCGCGACGTCGGGGGCGGGGGCGAAGGCGGCGGACTTGAGGGCCTCGATGCCGGGCCAGTACGGCAGGTAGCGTTCGGCGTCGGCGCCGGAGCGGCCGAGGGCCATCTGGACGCCGGCCGCGGCGACGAGGATCATCGAGGCCTCGAACTCGCGGGGCACGATCAGGCCGACGAACGTGCCGAGGGCGACGCCGGTCAGGCCGACGAGGAGCAGCGACGCGGCGGCGAGCGGGACCGAGCGCAGGGTGACGAGCGGGGCGAAGAGCGCCATGAAGACCGCGGTGGACGTCACCGTGATGACGAGCAGGACGTGCAGGCGGGCGGTCAGCAGGTGGGCGGCGCGGTAGCCGACGAGGCGCAGGCGGCGCAGCGCGGCCATGCCGGGCCGTACCACGGTCATCGCGGCGAACGAGCCGGTGACGCTGATGCCGAGCACGGCGAGGTAGAGGGCCTTGAAGTCGCGGTCGAGCACCTGGAGTACGGCACGGCCGTCCGCGGTGCGCACCTCGGCGGGGAGCGTGGTGACCGCGTCGCTCGTCACGTAGCTGACGAGGAAGTACGCCCCCGGCATGAAGATCATGAAGAGCATGGACGGCCAGCGCCGCAGCAACTCCTTCACGGACATGCGGGTGGCGGTGCGGATCGGGCGGTGGGGCCGCGTATCCCCGGTCGGCCGCGTCGCCCGGGAGCGCACGGTCATGCGGCCGCCCTCCCGCCGAGCCGTACCTCGTCGGCGCGGCGGCCGCTCACCCTGACCCGCCCGTCGACGAGGTCGAGCATGGCGTCGAACCGGGACAGCTCGGTGTGCATGTGGCTCACCACGACCACCGAGCCGCCGGTGGCCCGGTGGAGCTCGGCGTACTCCCAGAAGCGCCGGTAGGTCTCGTAGTCGAAGCCCTGGTAGGGCTCGTCGAGGACGAGCACGTCCGGGCGATGGAGCAGCGCGGCGATGAGGTTCACCTTCTGCCGGGTACCGCCGGAGAGGCGGTCGACGCGGGTGTCGGCATACCTGGCGCAGCCGAACTCGTCCATGAGCGCCTCGGCCCGCTCGGCGATCTCGTCCGGGTCCAGCCCGTAGCCCGCGCCGAACAGCTCGAACTGCTCGCGCACGGTCAGGCTCTCGATCAGCGACGGGTCCTGGGGGCAGTAGCCGATCCGGCCGTGCAGCTCGACGCTGCCGCGGTCCGGCCGGAGCAGCCCGACCAGGCACTTGAGCAGGGTGGACTTCCCGGCGCCGTTCTCGCCCTGGATGCCGACGAGCACGCCCTCGGGCACGGTGAAGCCGACGTCCTCGAGGACCCGGCGGCGGCCGTAGCGCTTGGCCAGGCCGCGCACGGTGATCAGGGCCGCCACGGCCGCCCCCGGCCTGCCGCCGCGGGCGGCGCGACCACGCCGACCTGCGCGAAAGTTACACCGATCATTGTTCTCCTCGGGTTGACGCGCGCACGGTCCCCCGAAAAGCCGCACGTCGAAGTGTCACGCACCGGCCCGCCCCAGGCCATGCTCCGGCGGGGCCTGCTGCGGCCGTGGCAGCAAGCTGCCACCCGCCTAGGATCGGCACCGTCGGGGGATGTCCGTCGATCGGTGAGCACAGCGCGAGGCGGGGGCGCGTCGTTGGGCGGTCACATGCTCGATGCGCTCGGTGTCGACGCGGTGGCGGAGGCCGTGTACCGGGCGCTGCTCCAGCACCCCACCTGGGGACTGCACGAACTCGTGGCACATCTCGGCCGTCCGGAGGACGAGGTGCGGGCCTCGCTCGACGCACTGATGAGGATGGCGCTGCTGCGGCCCTCGCCGGACGGCGGCGCCGCCGGGCCGTACCGGCCGGTGAGCCCGGAGATCGGGCTCGCCTCGCTGCTCGCCCGCACCGAGGCGGAGCTGTACCGGCGGCAGCAGGAGATCGCCGCGATCCGGAAGGCGATCGCCGCGATCGCGCTGGAGTACGACGCGATCCGCGGCGACCGGCAGGCGGCGTTCGAGCGGCTCGACGGGCTGGACGCGGTGCGGTCCCGGCTGGAGGAGCTCGTGCACAAGGCCCGGTCGGAGTACGCGTCGTTCACGCCCGGCGGCCCGTCGGCGTTCACCCCGCCGGAGGCGCGCCACCAGCTCGACCGGCGGGCGCTGGAGCGCGGCGTGCTGATCCGCAACGTGTACCAGGACGGCTGCCGCAACCACGCCGAGACGCTCCGGTACGCCCAGTGGCTCGCCGCCCGCGGCGGGCAGACCCGCTCCTGCCCCACGCTGCCGATGTCGCTGGTGATCGTGGACCGGCGGGTCGCCCTCGTCCCGCTCGACCCGGCCGAGCCGCGGCGCGGCGCCCTCGAGGTGACCGCGCCCGGGGTCGTCGAGGGGCTGTGCGCGCTGTTCGAGCACGTGTGGGCGATCTCGGTCCCGTTCGGCGAGGCCCCGGCGGACGGGCACGGGCTCTCCCCGGTGGAGCGCACGCTGCTGCGGCTGCTGCTCGACGGCGTCACCGACGAGACGGCCGCGCGGCGGCTCGGGGTGTCGCTGCGTACGGTGCGGCGCACGATGTCGTCGCTGATGAGCCGGCTCGGGGCGCGGAGCCGGTTCGAGGCGGGCGCCCGCGCGGTGCAGCGCGGCTGGCTATGAGGCCCCGCCGGTACGGCACGGCCGACGGCTAACGCCAGCGGGTCCGGTCCGGGGTGAGCCAGCCGAACTCGCCGGCGCTCGGGCCGCTCGGCCGGTACTCGAGGGAGACGTGGCCGGAGTAGCCGGTGGCCTCGAGGCGGGCGAGCAGGTCCGGGTACGGCAGGACGCCGGTGCCGGGGCGGCCGCGGCCGGGGACGTCGGCGATCTGGACGTGGCCGAAGCGGGCGCCATCGCGGTCGATGAGGGCGGCGACGTCCTCGCCCATGCGGGCCAGATGGTAGAGGTCGGCGAGGAACGCGACGTTGGCCGCGCCCACCTCGCCGATGAGCTCGTAGGCCGCGGCCGACGAGGTGATGCCGTAGCGCGGGTTGTCGTAGGTGTTGGTGGCCTCGACGAGCACGGTGATGCCGGCGCGGGCGGCGGCCTCGGCGGCGCGGCCCAGGTTCTCCACGGCGAGGCGGCGCTGGACGGCGGCGGGGACGTCCGGATCGAGGTTGCCGTAGAGGGCGTTCATGACCCGGCAGCCGAGGGTGCTCGCGAAACCGACGGCGACGTCGATGTTGGCGCGGAACCGGGCCGAGCCGGTCGGCGAGCAGATCAGGCCGCGGTCCCCGGCGGCCATGTCGCCGCCGTCGAAGTTGAGGCCGACGAGCCGTACCCCGGCGTCCTCGATCGCGCGGCGCAGCGCGTCGAGCTCGCGGTCGGCGGGCTGCGGGCCGTCGAACGGCCACCACATCTCCACCGCGTCGAACCCGGCCCGCGCCGCCGCGGCCGGGCGTTCGAGCAGCGGCAGCTCGGTGAACAGGATCGACAGGTTCACGGCGAAACGCACGGTCAGGGCACCTCCATCATGATCCGCACCGGGCGGCCGGGCTCGGCGGCGACGGCACGCGACGCGCCCACGCACCCCGCCGCGCGGCCGTACGACGAGGCCCGCCGCGGACCGGGCCGGGCCGTACGGTTATCCACAGGCCGCGAGGGACGTGACGCGCGCAGCCCGAATCGTCGCATAGAGTCACAGCAACCCGATCAACCGGGGTGGACCTGCGAAGACGGGTGTCAAAACGGCCTGGCCGGGAAGGGGGGCCTGTCGTTCTCGCTTGGTGTACATGTCACCATTGATTGCCGACAATATGGTCAACACGACCGGCCGGGGCAGTCGTCTGCTACCAGGCGGAGAAGTTCTTGCCGAGACCGCCGAGGCTACCTAGCGTCGGGCGCACAGCCATAGAGGAAGGATGGGCATGAAGAGGAAACGACCCGAGCGCTACGAAAGACTCACCCATCCCCTGATCCGCGAGGACGGCGTGCTGCGCCGGGCCACGTGGGAGGAGGCGCTGGACAAGGCCGCCGAGGGCTTCCGGCGGAACATCGAGCGGAACGGCGTCGACGCCTTCTGCATGCTCGCCTGCGCCCGCTCCACCAACGAGCTCAACTACGTGGCGCAGAAGTTCACCCGCGTGGTGATCGGCAACAACAACGTCGACTCCTGCAACCGCACCTGTCACGCGCCCAGCGTGGCCGGCCTCTCGGCGGTGTTCGGCAGCGGCGGCGGCACCTCCTCCTACGAGGAGGTCGAGCACGCCGACGTGATCGTGATGTGGGGGTCGAGCGCCCGCGAGGCCCATCCGATCTTCTTCCAGCACGTGCTCAAGGGCATCCGCAACGGCGCCCGCATGATCGCCGTGGACCCGCGGCGCACGAGCACCGCCCAGTGGGCGGACCTGTGGCTGGGCCTCAACGTCGGCACCGACATCCCGCTCGCCAACGCGGTCGCCCGCGAGATCATCCACGCCGGGCTGGTCAACAGGACGTTCGTGGAGCGCGCCACCGAGGGCTACGAGGAGTTCGCCGCCGCGGTCGAGCCGTGGACGCTCGAGGTCGCCGAGCAGGTGACCGGGGTGCCCGCGGAGGCGATCCGCGAGCTCGCGCACGCGTACGCCACCGCCGACCGGGCGCAGCTCGTGTGGACCCTGGGCATCACCGAGCACCACAACGCCACCGACAACGTGCGCGCCCTGATCAACCTCGCGCTGCTCACCGGCCACGTCGGCCGGTACGGCTCCGGCCTGTCCCCGCTGCGCGGCCAGAACAACGTGCAGGGCGGCGGCGACATGGGCGCGATCCCGAACCGGCTGCCCGGCTTCCAGGACATCCTCGACCCGGAGGTCCGCGCCAAGTTCGAGGCCGCCTGGGGCGTCAAGATCCAGCCGCGGTACGGCCACAACCTCACCCAGATGCTCGAGGCGATGGGCGAGGGCCGGATCACCACCGCGTACGTGATCGGCGAGAACCCTGTGCAGTCCGAGGCCGACACGCTGCACACGATCAAGCGGATGAGCATGCTCGACCACCTCGTGGTCCAGGACATCTTCCTGACCAAGACCGCGCAGATGGCCGACGTGGTGCTCCCCGCCGCCGCGGCCTGGTGCGAGTCCGAGGGCACCTTCACCAACAGCGAGCGCCGGGTGCAGCGGGTGCGCAAGGCGCTCAACCCGCCCGGCGAGGCCCGCGACGACATCGAGATCATCTGCGAGATCGCGCGCCGGCTCGGCCACGACTGGCGTTACGAGAGCGCCGAGGAGGTCTGGAACGAGCTGCGCTCGCTCTCCCCGATCCACCGCGGCATGACCTACGAGCGGCTGGAGAGGCTGCAGGGCATCCAGTGGCCGTGCTACTCGGAGGACTCCCTCGAGCCGCCGTTCCTGCACGGCCGGCTGTGGGAGGAGGACCCGGCCAAGCGCGGCAAGCCCGCCCCGTTCGCGGTGCTCAAGCACTCCCCGCCGGTCGACACGCTCACCGACGAGTACCCGATCCGGCTCACCACCGGCCGCCGGCTCGACTCGTACAACACCGGCGTGCAGTCGAGCGGGTTCGACTCGCCGCTGCGCAAGGGCGAGACGATCGACCTGTGCCCGGAGGACGCCGAGCGGCTCGGGGTCCGCGAGGGCGAGAAGGTGCGCATCACCTCGCGCCGCGCCTCGGTGATCGCCCCGGTGCGGATCGACCCGGGCCTGCGCCCGGGCCTGGCGTTCATGACCTTCCACTTCCCCGACGAGGTCGACACCAACAGCCTCACCATCGAGGCGACCTGCCCCGTCGCGGGAACCGCCGAGTACAAGGCGGCCGCCATCCGGGTGGAGAAGCTCGAACCTGCGCAGATCGGGTGAACTGTGGACATTCGTTTCCGTGACGTCGAACCCACCGCCGAGGAGCGCGCCGCCGTCGACGCGCTCCTCGGCCCGGCCCCGTCCGCCTGGGAGGGCGGCGAGCGCAGCGAACGCGACCTGCGCGTCGCCGTCGGCGGGCACGCCGCCCGGGAGCGCCGCGACCTGCTGCTCCCCGCCCTGCACGCGGTGAACGACCGCGTCGGGTGGATCAGCGAGGGCGCGCTCGACTACATCTGCCGCCGCCTCACCATCCCACCGGCCGAGGCGTACGGCGTGGCGACGTTCTACTCCCTGTTCTCCACCAAGCCGCGCCCGCAGGCCGTGCTGCACGTGTGCACCGACATCGCCTGCCAGGCGAAGGGCGCCGACCAGGTACGGCAGGCGGTCGAGGAGCGGCTCGGCCCGCCCGGGCTGTCCTGGCACCCGAGCCCGTGCCTCGGCCTGTGCGAGCGGGCCCCGGCCGCGCTCACCCTGCGCGCCGGCGAGACCCCCTCCTACACCGTGTACGGCCCGGCCGACCCGGAGACCGTCGCCGAGGTGGCCGAGGTCGACGAGCCGCCCGCGGAGAGGGCGGTGCCGCAGGCCGGGCAGGACGGCCTGGTCCTGCTGCGCCGCGTCGGCGTGGTGGACCCGGCGAGCCTCGACGACTACCGGGCGCACGGCGGCTACACGGCGCTGCGCCGGGCGTTCGAGCTCGGCCCCGCCGGGGTGATTCGCGAGGTGCTCGACTCCGGCCTGGTCGGCCGGGGCGGCGCGGCGTTCCCCACCGGCCGCAAGTGGCAGGCGACCGCGAGCCGGCCGGACCGGCCCAAGTACCTGGTGTGCAACGCCGACGAGAGCGAGCCGGGCACCTTCAAGGACCGGGTCATCATGGAGGGCGACCCGTACGCGCTCATCGAGGCGATGACGATCGCCGGGTACGCGATCGGCGCCTCCCGCGGCTACCTGTACATCCGCGGCGAGTACCCGCGGGCGCTGCGCCGCCTGGAGCACGCGATCGCCACCGCGCGGGCGCGCGGCTTCCTCGGCGAGCGGGTGATGGGCCAGGACTTCTCGTTCGACATCGAGATCCGCCGCGGCGCCGGGGCGTACATCTGCGGCGAGGAGACGGCGATCTTCAACTCGATCGAGGGCCGCCGCGGCGAGCCGCGCAGCAAGCCGCCGTTCCCGGTGGAGAAGGGCCTGTTCGGCAAGCCCACCGTGGTGAACAACGTGGAGACGCTGGTCAACGTCCCGGTGATCCTCACCATGGGCGCCGAGGCGTACAGGGCGATCGGCACCGGCGGCTCGACCGGCCCGAAGCTGTTCTGCGTCTCCGGCACGGTCCGCAGGCCCGGCGTGTACGAGCTGCCGTTCGGGGCGACGCTGCGCGACCTGCTCGAGCTCGCCGGCGGCGTGCCCGAGGGCCGCACCCTGCGCGCGGTGCTGCTCGGCGGCGCGGCCGGGGCGTTCGTGCGGGGCGACGAGCTCGACATCCCGCTCACCTTCGAGGGCACCCGCGCGGCGGGCGCGACCCTCGGCTCCGGCGTGGTGCTCGTGCTCGACGACAGCGTGGAGCTGCCCGGCATCCTGCTGCGCATCGCCGAGTTCTTCCGCGAGGAGTCGTGCGGCCAGTGCGTGCCCTGCCGGGTCGGCACGGTCCGGCAGCACGAGGCGCTGAACCGGCTCCGCGCCAACGGCCGCTCCCCCGACGGCGACATCGCGCTGCTGCGGGAGGTCGGCCAGGCGATGCGCGACGCCTCGATCTGCGGCCTCGGGCAGACCGCGTGGAACGCGATCGAGTCGGCGATCGACCGGCTGGGGGTTTTCAACGCGACGCAGGGCGTCGCCGACGGCAGGGAGAGCTCGTGATGAGGGGTGTTCCGGTGGAGCCGCCGCGGCGGCTCGTCGAGATCACGGTGGACGGCGAGACCGTCCGGGTGCCGGAGGGCTCGACGATCCTCGACGCCTGCGCCTCGCTCGGCAAGGACATCCCGACGCTGTGCTACGGCGACACGCTGACGCCGAAGAACGCCTGCCGGGTGTGCGTGGTCGAGGTGGAGGGCGCGCGCACGCTCGCCCCCGCCTGCTCCCGCAAGGCCGAGCCCGGCATGGTCGTCGGGACCGACACCGAGCGGGTGCGGCACAGCCGCAAGATCGTGCTGGAGCTGCTCGCCTCCTCGGTCGACCTGTCCACCACCCCGCGGGCGCAGGAGTGGATCGACGAGTACGGCGCCGACCCGGACCGGTTCGGCCCGGACGCCGAGAAGCTCGACCGCCCGGCGAAGGTGGACAACGACCTCTACGTGCGCGACTACGACAAGTGCATCCTGTGCTACAAGTGCGTGGACGCGTGCGGCGAGCAGTGGCAGAACACCTTCGCGATCGCGGTGGCCGGGCGCGGCTTCGACGCGACGATCTCCACCGAGTTCGACGCGCCGCTGCCCGACTCGGCGTGCGTCTACTGCGGCAACTGCATCGAGGTCTGCCCGACCGGCGCGCTGTCGTTCAAGTCCGAGTACGACATGCGCCAGGACGGCACCTGGGACGAGTCGCGGCAGACCCAGGTGACCACGATCTGCTCCTACTGCGGCGTGGGCTGCAACCTCACGCTGCACGTGCAGGACAACCGGATCGTCAAGGTCACCTCGCCGCACGACAACCCGGTGACCCACGGCAACCTGTGCATCAAGGGCCGCTTCGGCTTCCAGCACGTGCAGAACCTGCCGAGTTCCTCGAAGGAGGGGTAGGCCCGTGGGCAGGGTCACCGTGCGCCGCAGGGTGATGCGGGTGCGGGACTCGGCGGTCTCGCACCGGGTGGACGTGCTCGCCGCCGAGGAGCCGCTGGAGATCCGGGTGAACGGCAGGCCGGTCACCGTCACCATGCGGACGCCGGGGCACGACTTCGAGCTGGCCGCCGGGTTCCTGGTGAGCGAGGGCGTGATCGCCTCACCGGACGACATCGCCGGCATGCGGTACTGCGCCGGGGCGCTCGAGGACGGGATGAACACCTACAACGTGCTCGACCTCAGCCTCGCCCCCGGCGTACGGGAGCCGGACACCTCGCTGGAGCGCAACTTCTACACCACCTCCTCCTGCGGGGTGTGCGGGAAGGCGAGCCTGGAGGCGGTGCGGACGGTGGCCCGGTGGCGGATCGCGGACGACCCGCTGCGGCTCGACCCGGAGCTGGTGGCGGCCCTGCCCGAGCGGCTGCGGGCCGCCCAGCAGGTGTTCGACCGCACCGGCGGGCTGCACGCGGCCGGGCTGTTCGACGCCTCGGGCGAGCCGCTGTGCGTGCGCGAGGACGTCGGGCGGCACAACGCGGTGGACAAGGTGCTCGGCTGGGCCGTGCAGGAGGGGCGGCTGCCGCTGCGGTCGACCGTGCTCATGGTCTCCGGGCGGGCCTCGTTCGAGCTGGTGCAGAAGGCCGTGATGGGCGGCATCCCCGCGCTCGCCGCGGTGTCGGCGCCCTCGTCGCTCGCGGTGGAGCTCGCCGCCGAGGAGGGGCTGACCCTGCTGGGGTTCGTGCGCGGGTCGTCGATGAACGTGTACGCGGGCGAGCACCGCATGGTCGCCTGAGCGTGCGTGCGTGTCCGTTGCCCCGGGCCGGCCCGTCCGCGCCCGGGGCCGGACGCCGCGCGTGACCGACCCGCCCGGACACGGCGCCGTTCGCGGGCCGTCCGGTACGGCGATGCGTCGTGTGCGAGCTGTGACGCGTACCGGACATGACGGCGTTCGCCCTGTTCAGGCGGCAGGTTCCACACATCCCGTTGCGGGGCATTGGGGCCGTTTGTCAGGCTTGGGCCGTTTTGACAATGGTTTTCATTTTGCCCCATACTCGGAGGCGTGAAGCGTGAAACCTCCCGCCATAGGCCCGCATTCCCCACCGTCTCCCGATCCGCGGTCGCGTCCCGCGTCGCCGCGCTGCGCCGCCCGGCCGCCGCGATCGCCGGCGGGCTCGCGCTGCTCGCGGCCACCGCGTGCGGCTCGCCGACCGGGGCGTCCGGCGGCTCGCCGGGGGGCGACCGGCCGAAGGTGCTCGCGGCCTTCTACCCGCTGGAGTGGGTGAGCGCGCGGGTCGCCGGGTCCGACGCCGAGGTGGGCACGCTCACCGCGCCCGGGGTCGAGCCCCACGACCTGGAGCTCACGCCCCGGCAGATCGCCGAGATCGCCGAGGCCGACCTCGTCGTCTACCTCAAGGGGGTGCAGCCCGCGGTCGACGAGGCGGTCGCCGAGCACGCCCCGGACCGGTCGTTCGACGTGGCGAGCGTGGTCGGCACGATCCCCGCCGCCGAGGAGCCCGGGCACGAGGAGGACGAGGAGGGCCACGGCCACGAGGGGACCGAGTACGACCCGCACCTGTGGCTCGACCCCTCCCGGTTCGCGACCGTCGCCACGAGGCTCGGCGACCGGCTCGCCGAGGCCGACGCCGCGCACGCCGACGGCTACCGGTCACGCGCCGCGGCCACCGCGAAGGAGCTCACCGACCTCGACAAGGAGATGAGCGACGGGCTCGCCGACTGTGCCCGCCGTACCGTGGTCACGAGCCATGCCGCGTTCGGCTACCTGGCGGAGCGGTACAGGCTCAAGCAGGTGGGCATCAGTGGCATCGACCCAGAAAGCGAACCTTCGCCCGCACGCCTGGCAGAGGTGGCGAAGGTGGCGAAGCAGGAGAAGATAACTACCATTTTCACCGAGGATCTCGTCAACCCGAAGGTGGCCGAGGTCCTCGCCGCAGAGGTGGGCGCGAAGACCGAGGTGCTCAACCCGATCGAGAGCCGCCCGGAGACGGGGGACTATCTGTCGGCGGCCCGGGAGAATCTCGCCCGCCTGCGGACCGCGCTCGGCTGCTCCTGACCCGGCCGGGCGCCGACATCGAACCGATCGACCTGGACCGATCTCACGTGACATCCGTCTTCCAGATGACCGGCGGCCGGGTGACCCTCGACCGCCGGCCCGTGCTGCGGGGCATCGACCTGACCGTCTCCGAGGGCGAGGCGGTCGCGATCCTCGGCGCGAACGGCTCCGGCAAGTCCACCCTCGTCCGGGCGCTGCTCGGCCTCGTCCCGCTCTCCGGCGGCACCACCCTGCTGTACGGCGTGCCGCCGTCGCGCTTCCGCGACTGGAAGCGCATCGGGTACGTGCCGCAGCGCCTCTCGGTCGGCGGCGGGGTGCCCGCGACCGTGCGCGAGGTGGTGCTCAGCGGCCGGATCGCCCGGCAGCGGCGGTGGCGGCGCACCACCGCCGAGGACAAGGCCGCGGTCGCCGACGCGCTCGAGGCGATGGGCCTGACCGCCCGCGCGAACGACCCCGTGCACGCCCTCTCCGGCGGCCAGCAGCAGCGCGTGCTGATCGCCCGCGCGCTCGCCGGGCAGCCGGACGTGTTCGTCATGGACGAGCCCACCGCCGGGGTGGACGCGGCGAGCCAGCAGGCGCTCGCCGACGTGCTCGCCACGCTCGTGGCGAAGGGCCGTACCGTCGTGCTCGTCATGCACGAGCTCGGCCCGCTGGAGCCGCTCATCTCCCGGGCGGTGGTGCTGCGCGACGGGGTGATCGTGCACGACGGCAAGCCGCCGCAGGCGGTCGGCGTGCACGCTCGGCCCGGCCACGACCACGTGCACCCGCACGGCCCGGCCGAGCGCGACGAGCTGCTGAGGTGGACATCGTGATGGAACTGCTCGCCTTCGACTTCATGCGGCGGGCGCTGCTCGCCGCGGTGCTCGTCGGGCTCGCCGCCCCGGCCGTGGGCACGTTCATCGTGCAGCGGCGGCTCGCGCTGCTCGGCGACGGCGTCGGGCACGTCGCGCTCACCGGCGTCGCGCTCGGCTTCCTCACCGGGACCGCGCCGGTGCTCACCGCGGTGGTCGTCTCGGTGCTCGGCGCGATCGCGATCGAGCTGGTGCGCAGCCGCGGCCGCACCGGCGGGGACGTCGCGCTCGCGCTGCTGTTCTACGGCGGCATCGCGGGCGGCGTGCTGCTCATCGGGCTCGCGCCGGGCGGCAGCAACGCCACCCTCACCTCCTACCTGTTCGGCTCGATCAGCAGCGTCACCGACCTCGACCTGTGGGTGATCGCGATCATGGCGGCGGCGGTGCTCGCGGTGGTGGCGCTGTTCGGGCGCGAGCTGTTCGTGCTCTGCCAGGACGAGGAGGTGGCCAAGGCGAGCGGGCTGCCGGTGCGGTTCCTCAGCCTGCTCATCGCGGTCACCGCGGCGCTCACCGTGGTCATCGCGATGCGCGTGGTGGGGCTGCTGCTGGTGAGCGCGCTCATGGTCGTGCCGGTGGCCACGAGCCAGCAGCTCACCCGGGGCTTCCGCGCCACCATGCTGCTGTCCATGGCGATCGGCGTGGCCGCCACGGTGGGCGGGCTCACCTCCGCCTACTACGTGGACGTCGCGCCCGGGGCCGCGATCGTGCTCATCGCCCTGGCCGGGTTCGGGGCGGCGCTGACCCTGGGTAGATTCGTACGGCGAAGCCGTACACAGGAGTCCGCACCATGACGACCAGTCGCCGGCAGGCCGTCCGGAAGGTACTCGCCGCAAGCACCTCGTTCCGGAGCGCGCAGGACATTTACGCCGAGATGCGGGCGTCGGGAGCCAAGATCGGCCTGACGACGGTCTACCGCGCGCTGCAGGCGCTCAGCGACGCCGGGGAGATCGACGTGCTGCGCACCGACGACGGCGAGGCCGTCTACCGCGCGTGCGCGACGGTGAGCCACCACCACCATCTCGTGTGCCGCCGCTGCGGGAAGACCGTCGAGGTGGCCGGGCCGGACGTGGAGCGGTGGGCCGAGGCGGTCGGCAAGGAGCACGGGTTCACCGACGTGACTCACACCGTCGAGGTGTTCGGCACCTGCCCCTCCTGCGCCGAGGAGGCCAAGGCGGGCTGACGGGCCGGGCGCGAGCCGTACAGCACGCCGAGGGCGACCGCGACGCAGCCGGCGAGCTGGAGCGCCGAGGGGCGCTCACCGAGCAACACGGCCGACAGCGCCACCGTGGTCACCGGCTGGATGAGCAGGATCAGCGCGGTGAGCGCGGCGGGCTGCCGGGGCAGCGAGTAGGTGATCAGCACCCAGCCGAGCACCTGCGGGCCGAGCGCGAGCAGCAGCAGCCAGCCGTGCGTCGGCCACTCCGGGCGCAGGTCGGCGCCGCCGAACAGCGGGCTCAGCGCCGCGATCGCGACCGTGGCGACCGCGGTGGCGTGCGCGAGCGGCCCGGCGGCGCGGCGGCCGGTGCCCGACCCGGCGCGCAGCACGAGCAGGTACGCGGCGTAGGTGAGCGAGGTGAGCAGGCCGAACAGCACGCCGAGCGCCGGGTCCTCCCCGTACGGCGCGGCGTCGAAGGCTCCGGAGATGAGCACGGCCCCGCCGAGCACCACCGGCGTGGCCACCGCGATCCGGGCCGAGGGGCGCTCGCCGAGCAGCGCCCAGGCGGCGAACGCCACGATCACCACCTGCAGGTTGCCGAGCACGGTGGCGAGCCCGGCCCCGATGTACCCGATGGACAGGTGCCAGAACAGCAGGTCGAGGGCGAAGAACACCCCGGCGAGCCAGGCACGGCGGCACTCGCGCCACGACATCGCGCCGAGCCGCCGCCGCTCCCACCAGGCGAGCGCGGCGAGCGCGGGCACCGCGTAGCCACACCGGAACAACGCGGACGTGGCCGGGGTGGCCTCGGAGAGCCGCACGAGCGGCCCCGATGTCGAGATCACCAGAGCGCCCGCCACGGCGACGAGAACGGGGATAGTCTTCCCAACAGTCGGCGTGCGGCGCATCAGGGCCACGCTAAGCCCACGAGCGGACAGGAGTCAACATGGCCTTCAGTCATGACATGGCGCATTCGCTCGCGACCGTGGTGGAGCTGATCAACACCGCCCCGGAGACCCACGGCGAGGAGGCGCTCTGCGACCTGTCCGACCTTGCGGACTTCCTTGCCCGCAGGCAGGTGAGCGGCATCGGCGCGCTGGAGCGGCGCGACCTCGACGAGGTGCGCGCGGTGCGGGCCGCGTTCCACGAGGTGTGCACCGCGCCGGACCGGGAGGGCGTGATCACCCGGCTCAACGCGCTGCTCAGCGGCACCCGGATCACGCCCCGGCTCACCGAGCACGACGGCCACCCGCTGCACATCCACTACTTCGCGCCCGGCTCCTCGGTCGCCGAGCACCTCGCCGCCGAGTGCGCGATCGCCCTCGCCTACCTGCTGGTGGAGAACGAGTGGGAGCGGCTGCGCACCTGTGCCGCCCCCGACTGCTCGCACATCTTCATCGACGAGTCGCGCAACCGGTCCCGCGTCTACTGCGACAGCCGTACCTGCGGGAACCGGATGCACGTGGCCGCCTACCGGGCCCGTCGCCGGGCCTGAGCCGCCGTACGGCCACCGGCCCGAAGGGCGGCCCGCACCCGCCGGAGGCGGGCACGGGCGTGGGCCGCGCCGCGGCGGGGCGGGCTAGACGGGCTCGGCGCCGCCGTACCGGCGGTCGCGCTTGGCGTAGATCTCGACGGCCTGCCACAGGTCGCGCCGGTCGAAGTCGGGCCAGAGCTGGTTGAGGAAGACCATCTCGGCGTAGGCCGACTGCCACAGCAGGAAGTTCGAGATGCGCTGCTCGCCGGACGACCGGAGGAACAGGTCGACGTCCGGGATGTCCGGCTCGTCGAGGTAGCGGCGGAACGTCTTCTCGGTGATCTTCTCCGGCTTGAGCCGCCCGGCGGCGACGTCCTGCGCGATCCTGGTCGCGGCGTCGACGATCTCGGCGCGGCCGCCGTAGTTCACGCAGAACTGGAGCGTCAGCACCGTGTTGTTCTTGGTGAGCTCCTCGGCGTCGCGCAGCTCCTTGATCACGCTCTTCCACAGCCGCCCGGTACGGCCGGCCCAGCGCACCCGCACGCCCATCTCGTGCAGCTGGTCGCGGCGGCGGCGGATCACGTCCCGGTTGAAGCCCATGAGGAAGCGCACCTCCTCCGGGGAGCGCTTCCAGTTCTCGGTGGAGAAGGCGTACGCCGACAGGTAGGGGATGCCGAGTTCGATCGCCCCTTCGATCACGTCGAACAGGGACGACTCCCCCATCTTGTGACCCTCGGTACGGGGAAGCCCGCGCGCCTTGGCCCAGCGGCCGTTGCCGTCCATGACGATGGCGACGTGCCGCGGGATGAGCTCACGCGGGAGGTTCGGCGGGGTCGCGCCGGACGGATGCGGAGAAGGTGGGCGAACTGCCATCACTCGCTCTCAGACTCGTTCGACATGGCGTAGCGAGCGTATTCCGTGTTCGAGGTGCCATTGCAGATATGCGGCGATAAGGCCGCTGCATTCGGCACGATGCCGGGGCTCGGAGGCGTCCGCCGCCGCCCAGTCGCCGCGCAGCAGCGCGATCATCAACGCGATCGTCTCCGCCGCGGGTACGGCCGCGCCCGCCGGGCGGCAGCGCGCGCACACCACGCCGCCGGCCGCGATCGCGAACGCCCGTACCGCCTGGGCGCCGCACCGGGCGCACTCGGTGAGCGCCGGGGCGTAGCCCGCCACGGCGAGCGAGCGCAGGAAGTAGGCGTCGAGCACGAGGCGCGGCTCGTGCTCGCCCGCGGCGAGCGTGCGCAGCCCGCCCACGAGCAGCAGGAACTGCCGGAGCGCCGGCTCCTTCTCGGCCACGGTGATGCGGTCGGCGGCCTCCAGCATCGCGCTGCCCGCGGTGTAGCGGGCGTAGTCGCGCACGACCGCCTCGCCGTACGGGTGGAGGGTCTCGGCCTGGGTGATAACGTCGAGTGACCTGCCGGTGTGGAGCTGGAGATCCACATGGGTGAACGGCTCCAGCCGGGCGCCGAAGCGGGACATCGTACGGCGGACGCCTTTCGCCACCGCGCGCACCTTGCCCGTGCGTTTCGTCAGAATCGTAACGATTCTGTCAGCCTCCCCCAGCTTCTGGGTGCGGAGCACGACGCCCTCGTCACGATACAGACCCACCCGGCCAGTGTACGGACCCTTGACGACGTGCTGCGTCGCACCAGGTCCGAAACAGGCGCAGACGGGGAACACCGAAGGAAGAACACAAAGTAGGGAAGAATCGGGGATGAACTTTCGCGTGCACGGGCCTTACCGAAAGGTCACTAAACTTCTCGCTTTGGCGGACCCCCCGCTTCGATCAAACCTTTCGCCGCTGCCTGAAAGGGTGCCATGACCCGCGTGGTCCTACTGGGCTCCTCGCCCAGGCCGATCGACTCAGATATCCAGCCGGTGTCGCCCGTGCACATCCGGCTGTCGTCCTTCCCCACCGCCCCCACGGTCACGGCTCGCCTGTACGGCCAGATGGCCGCCCTCGACCCGAACCCGATCACCATCGCGAGACCGGACGAGGCCAAGTTCTACCGCCAGCTTCCCGGCCGGGTGGTGGAGACCACCGACATCGCCGAGGACCTGCGCGCGCTCGCCGACGCGATCGAGGACACCACCGAGAGCGTGCTCATCATGCCGACCGCCTCGGTGATCCACGACGAGCTCATCTACCAGATCAACAAGACCAAGCGCGGCGCGCTCGCGCTCATCGCCAAGGAGCCCCGGCCGACCGAGAGCACCGAGATCGCCGAGGGCCCGGAGCCGGGCGAGGAGATCGCCGACAACGGCGAGCCGCTCACCCCCGAGCCGCCGATCGAGGAGGCCGAGCCCGAGATCTGCAACCGCACCTTCGAGGGCCTGCCGGTACGGCTGCGCGCCGGCCGGTCCCGGGTGGTCTCGGTCGGCACCGCCTACCACGCCGTCACCCGGCCCAACGCGGTCGCCCTCGGCCCGCTGTACGTGAGCGCGAAGAACGCCCCCGTGCTCGCCGAGGCCGCGCGCGAGCTCGCCGGCCTCACCCACCTGCTCGGCCCCGAGGACGACCTCGTCCAGCTGCTCATCCTGTGCCTGGTACGGCGCGGCGTCTCCGTGGGCATCCGGGGACGCCGCGACCTTTACTACCGCCGGGTGTTCACCCAGGCCGACGCGGACGAGGCCCAGCAGATCATGGCGGGCATCGACGAGGACCGGGTGCGGCTCAACAACGCGGTCAAGGGCGCGGACGGCTTCTTCACCACGTTCTTCGTCAGCACCTACTCGCGGTTCATCGCCCGCTGGGCCGCCCGGCGCGGCCTCACCCCCAACCAGGTGACGCTGTTCTCCATCACGCTCGGCGTCGCCTCGGCGGCCTGCTTCGCCACCGGCACCCGGGCCGGGGCCGTGGCGGGAGCCGTACTCATCTACTTCGCGTTCGTGTTCGACTGCGTCGACGGTCAGCTCGCCCGGTACGCGCGCAAGTTCGGGGTGCTCGGCGCCTGGCTGGACGCGACCTTCGACCGCTTCAAGGAGTACGTGGTCTTCGCCGGCCTCGCCATCGGCGCGACCGTGGCCGGGCAGGGCGACGTGTGGACGCTCGCGCTCGCCGCGATCGCCATGCAGTCGGTCCGGCACCTGCTCGACTTCGCGTACGGCGCGGGCCACCGCCGCCGGCGCAAGGCTCCCCCGCCGCTGCCGACCCTCGACCTGACGGTCAGCGCCGACACGCCGCTGCGCGAGGCGCTCGTCCAGCGCCGCATCGAGCAGACCAACACGATCAAGAAGCTGCTCAGGCTCTGGACGAAGGCCGGCAGGTTCCGCCCGCTCTACTGGGCGCGCAAGATGATCGTCTTCCCCATCGGTGAGCGGTTCGCCGCCATCGCGATCACGGCCGCGTTCTTCGAGCCTCGCATCACCTTCCTCACGCTGCTGATCTGGGGTGGCATCGCGGCCGCCTACAGCCTGACCGGACGTCTCATGAGGTCACTCGCATGATCACGCAACCACAGACAACTCCGGTGACCACCACCCCGGACCCCGACGAGGAGCGCCTGCGCGTCCAGACCGCGCGCCTCGTCTCCTACCGCGACGACGGCCCGCTCGCCGCCCTGCTGCGCGACCGGCTCGGTCCCGGCCTTCCCCCGGTCTTCACCACGCTCGTCGCGCTGGTCGCGGTCGCCGCCCTGGCGTTCACCGACACGCTGGCCGCCGGGTCGGGCCCGATCATGCTGGTGCCCGCGCTCATCGTCGTCGCCCTCGTGGTGCCGACCGTCCCCCGCGACCACCTCGGCCGCTTCGACTGGCTCGTCCCGCCGCTCGTCCGCGCCGCCGAGTTCCTCGCGATCCTCACCATCGGCCTCGCCACGGACACGCCCAGGTGGCTGCTGTTCGTGCTCCTGTACGTGATCGGCTACCACACGTACGACACGGTCTACCGCACCCGGCAGGGCATCTGGCCGCCCGCCTGGATCTTCAAGGCCGGCCTCGGCTGGGAGTGCCGCCTGATCGTCATCGGCGCCGGCGCGGCGATCGGCCAGCTCACCATCGTCGTCGCCGTCCTCACCGCGTACCTGTTCGTCCTCTTCGCCGCGGAGAGCGTCACGAGCTGGGTCCGCCTCGACAAGGCCTCCACCCAGGCCCAGGCCTCCGACGACCTCGAGGCCGCCCCCGAGGAGGCCGCCGAGCGCGCCGAGGCCGAGGCCGCCCAAGAGAAGGCCTGACCTCCACGCGACAAGGCCCGACCGGCTCCCTGGAGCGGCCGGGCCTTTCTTGTCTCCGTCCCCGCCGGGGTGCCCGCCTCCTGCCGCGAGCAGCGCGGTTAGCGAGCGTCAGGCGTTCTCCCGGTGGAACAGGCGGGTGCCGAGGGCCACGCCGATGACGAGGAGCGCGAGCCCGGCGAGCACTCCCCAGGCGACCGCGGCGCCGCCGTACGACCCGGAGAAGAACGCGCGCAGGGCCTCGACCACGTAGCGGAACGGCGTCAGCCGGGAGAGGACGTCCAGCCACGGCGGTGCGAGCGACATCGGCAGGAGCGCGCCCGACAGCAGCATGAGCGGCACGACCGCGGTCGACGCGACCGGCGGGAAGAGCTCGTCCGGCATGACCAGAGCGATCGCGTAGGAGAGCGACGCCAGGCCCGTGGCGAGCACGACGAGCAGCGCCAGGCCGAGCAGCACCCCGGCGAGCGGGGCGCGCAGTCCGAGCGCCCAGCCGAGCGCGAGCAGCAGCGCGGACTGCACGAGCAGCACGACGACGTCGCGCAGCACCCGGCCGAGCAGCAGCGAGGTACGGCCGGCGGGGGTGACGCGCAACCGTTCCAGTACCCCGAAACGCCGGTCGATGAAGATGCCGAAACCGGCGAGCCCTGCGCTCATCAGGGCGAGCTGCACGAGCAGCCCGGGCACGAGCACGTCCCACGAGCCGACGCCGCTGCGGTCGAAGAGCGGGCCGAACAGCACCAGGAACATGATCGGCTGGATGGCGCTGAACAGGACGGAGAGTTTGCTGCGGAAGGTCGCGCGCAGATAGTGGCGCGCGAGGATCAGGGCGGTCACAGGGGTTCTCCTTCGAGACGGCGGTCCGGCCCGGCTCAGGCGGCGGTGCTCTCGCGCAGCTCGCGGCCGGTCACGTGGAGGAAGACGTCGTCGAGGGTCGCGGACGGGCCGAGCTCGGCCTTGAGGTCCGCCGGTGCGCCCTCGGCGACCACGCGGCCGTGGTCGATGATGAGGATCCGGTCGCAGAGCGCGTCGGCCTCGTCGAGGTAGTGCGTGGTGAGGAAGACGGTCATGCCCTCCCGGTCGCGCAGCCGCCGCACGTGATCCCACAGGTTGGCGCGGCTCTGCGGGTCGAGACCGGTGGTCGGCTCATCGAGGAAGAGCAGCCGTGGGTTGTGCAGCAGGCCCATGGCGAGATCGACGCGCCTTCGCCGGCCGCCGGAGAGCACGGCGGCCGGGCGCGCCTCGACGCCGGCGAGGTCGAGCGCCCGCAGCGTCTCGGCGACCCGGTCCCTCGCCTCGGCCCGGCTCATGCCGTACAGGCGGGCCTGGAGCTCGAGCTCCTCCCCCACCTGGGCGGTGGGGGCGACGGTGTTGCCCTGGGGCACGTAGCCGATGCGGCGCCGTACCTCGGCGGGCTCGGCCACCAGGTCGTACCCGGCCACGGTGGCGGTGCCGGAGGTGGGTTTCAGCAGCGTGGTGAGCATGCGCAGGCTCGTGCTCTTGCCCGCGCCGTTCGGGCCGAGGAAACCGACGATCTCACCGGCGGCCACGTGCAGGTCGAGACCGCGTACCGCCTCGACCGTGCCCTTCCCGCCGGTGAAGGTCTTGGTGAGCGCTGTGGCGTGAATCACGTTCGATAGAGTAACACCAAATTTGGAGTCACTGAAAAATTGTGGTCACTGATAGCATGTCCGCCATGTCCGAGGAGCTGAGCCTGCGGGAGCGCAAGAAGCGGGAGACCCGGCAGCGCATCTCCGACGTCGCCATGGGTCTGTTCATGCGGCACGGCTTCGACAAGGTGACGGTCGCCGAGGTGGCGCGCGCCGCCGACGTCTCGGTGAACACGGTCTTCAACTACTTCAAGACCAAGGAGGAGCTCTTCCTCGACCGCCAGGACACCGCGGAGGAGTTCCTCGCCGACCTGGTACGTGGGCGCGCCCCAGGCGTGTCGGCGGTGCGGGCGATCCGGGACGACTTCCTCGACGCGGTGCGCACCCGGCACTGGCGGTACGGCTTCAACGCGGGCGCCGACTGGTGGCACCAGATGGTGGCGGACAGCCCGGCCCTCACCGCCGCCGTGAACCGGCTGCACGAGGCCCGCCAGGAGAAGCTCGCCGCCGCGCTCGCCGACGAGGCCGACGCCGACCCCGACGACCTCACACCCCGCGTCGTGGCGGCGCAGATCTGCGCGACACTGACCGTGCTCACCGAGCAGGCACACCGGCGCAGAAGGGCCGGTGAGGCATGGGAGGACATCCTCGCCGACACCGAGAAGAAGGCCGAGCGCGCCTTCGACCTCCTCGAACACGGCATCGGCGACTATCCCGAGCCATCCCGCTGAGCCACCGGGCAGGCCTCGGCCAGGCCGTTCGGCTTCGTACGGCTTGTCGCGCGGCGGACGCGTGGACGCCACCGCCCCTGTCTGGGCGAGCAGGTCACGGGCGCTGTCGACGACGGGGGCGAGGAGCCGGGAGACCGCGGCGTCGAGCAGGGTCTCCTTCCCGCCGAAGGCGCGTACCACCATGGCGGCGCCGAGCCCGGCGCGCTGCGCGACCGCCTCGACGGTGAGCGTCGCGCCGGCTCGGCAAGGAGGGCCATGGCGGCGTCGAGGGCCGGTTGGCGGTTGCGGACGGCGTCCGATCGGCGGCGCGGCGCGGCGTTGACAAGTGAAATGCTCCTTCCAGATATTCCAACTGGAATGCTCATTTCACCTAGACGCCGACGGAAAGGCGGGCCGAGGCATACCCTCAGTCACTATCTCTGAAGGAAACAAGGAGGCGGCAGAGAGATGGACGTGAGTCAAACTATATGGCGAAAGTCCAGCTATTCGAACGATACCGGTCACTGTGTCGAAGTGGCGACAAACCTGCCCGGCATCGTCGCGATTCGAGACTCTAAGAACCCCGACGGTCCCGTCCTTGTGCTCAGCCGAGCCGAGTGGTCGGCCTTCCTCGCTAGCGTGCGCGACGGCGCTGTATGACCTTTCCCGCCGTTCGAGGGCTGGGAGGTGCCGACCGGCCGGCGGGCCTTCCAACCGCCTGTAGACCAGATTTCGCCTGCACGAACAACCCCGATCGCTCGCCGAGCACGACCGAGTCCACATGCCCGCATGCGAAGCGGGACGCGCGCCAGGATCGATCAGGAACATGAAGAAAGGGCTGGAGAATGGACCTGAGTAAAGCGCGGTGGCGTAAGTCCAGCCGATCCAACGACGTCGGTGCCTGCGTCGAGGTGGCAACGAACCTTCCGGGCATTGTTGCCATTCGGGACTCCAAGGATCCCGACGGACCGGTTCTCGTGCTCACCCGCGCCGAGTGGCCGGCCTTCCTGGCAAGCGTGCGCGACGGCACCGTGTGATTCCGTTCTGCGGGCCTGATTGGCACGGCTTCGCCGAGGTGCTGGTGATGCCTCACCGTCCGGCAAGGCGCCCGGAGGCCCGCCGCGCCGAGGCGCGCCACGGGCCTCGAACACATTCCGCGCCAAGGCCACTCACCACTTACGCGAAGGGTACGGTGGCGGGGTCATTCCGGCCGGTCGGGGGTCGGGTGGACATGCGGGGGTTTCAGGAGCAGGCGATCGCGATCTTGCCGATGGCGCCCCTGGTGAACGCGGCGAACGCCTCGGGGGCCCGCTCGAGCGGGTAGACGGCGCCGATCGGGACCCGCAGCTTTCCGGCGGCGACCAGCTCGGCCAGGGTGGTGAGGGTCGTGTCGGTGGGGTCGGCCATGACCGAGCGGAGGGTGACGCCGTCGACGGCGTCGGCGGGGAGGCCGAGGGTGGAGGCGATGCGCCCGTCCTTGGCCAGCAGGCTCGCGAGGCGGGTCACGTCGCCCGCCAGGTGGAGGATCACGTCCACGCCGTCGGGGGCGATCTTGCGTACCGCGGACTCCAGGTCGTCGGTGTGGTCGACGACCTGCACCGCCTCGGCGAGGCCGGTGACGAACTCCTCCTCCGCGCCCGGACGTGCGGTGGCGATCACCCGGGCGCCGCGTGCGGCGGCGAGCTGGACCGCGAAGGCGCCCACGCCGCCGGTCGCGCCGGAGATCAGCACGGTGTCGCCCTCACCCACCTCAACCGTGTCGAGACTGTTGAGGGCGGCGGTGCCGGCGAGCCCGAGCGCCCCGGCGTCGCGGAACGACAGGCCCTCGGGGATGCGGGCCAGGCCGTAGCTGGTGGGCACGGCGGCGTACCGGGCGAGCGTCCCGGCCTGCAGGAACGGTGCCATCAGGACGCCGAACACCCGATCGCCGGCCGCAAGCCCCTCGACCCCCTCGCCCACCTCGACGACCGTCCCGGCGTAGTCCTTGCCGAGCACGAGGGGGAAGCGGTGCTCCATCAGGTCGCGCAGCTTCCCGGCGGCGACCGCCGCGTCGAATCCGTTCACCGACGCCGACGCCACCTCCACGAGCACCTCCCCGACCGCGGGCCGGGGGACGTCGATCTCGATGACGGACGGGGTGGCGGGGACGGTGGTGAGTGCTACGGCGCGCATGCGATGCACCTTTCGGAGCCGATAAGTGGAACGGACTTCCCGGTTAGCTCTCCTTCAGCATAAACACAAGTGGACCGGTCGTTCCACTTGTAGAGTAGGGACATGGCTCCATCCACCGAGTCGTACGCGTCACCCGGCGTGAGGACCGCGGGACTGCGCGCGGACGCCGAACGCAACCGCGAGCGCATCCTCGCCGCGGCCCGCCGCCTGTTCGCCAGCGACGGACTCGACGTCTCCATGGCCTGCGTGGCCCGCGAGGCCGGGGTCGGCAAGGCGACCCTGGCGCGCCGCTTCCCCAGCCGCGAGGACCTGATCAACGCGGTGTTCGCCGACCGGATGGACGCCTACGTCGGCGCGGTCACCGAGGCCCTCGCCGACCCGGACCCCTGGCACGGGTTCACCGGCTTCGTCCGCAACGTCTGCGCCATGCAGGCCGCCGACCGCGGCTTCGCCGAGGTGCTGGCGATGACCTTCCCGTCCGCCAAGGCGCTGGAGGCCCGCCGCGCCGAGGCGTACCACGGGCTGCTCGAGCTCATCCGCCGCGCCAAGGCCACCGGCCACCTGCGCGAGGACGTCACCGACCAGGACATGGTCATCCTGCTCATGGCCAACGCCGGCGTCGTCGCCGCCACCCACGAGGCCGCCCCCGACGCCTGGCACCGCCTCGTCGGCCACATGCTCCGCGCCTTCGCCGCCCCCGGCACCGAACCGCCCCCACTGCCGCCCGCCCCCAGCCCGGCGGCCCTGTACCGCGCCATGATCCAGGCGGCCCGCGCCGCCCGCCCGCCCGACGGACGCGCAAGGCACGACGCCCGCCAGGCGCGCGACGAATGACCGGTGCAAAGCCGCAGGCCCAGGGGCGCGGCCATGTGTGCGCGGGCGGGGCGCGGTATACAGGTCTGCGTGGAGCTGGATCAGCTTGATCGTGCCATCATTCGGGAGCTCGTCGAGGACGCCCGGGCGACGTACGCCGAGATCGGGCAGCGGGTGGGGTTGTCGGCGCCCGCGGTGAAGCGGCGGGTGGACCGGCTGCAGGAGAAGGGGGCGATCAAGGGGTTCACGGTGCGGGTCGACCCGGCGGCGCTGGGGTGGACGACCGAGGCGTACGTGGAGCTGTTCTGCCGGGGGAAGACCTCGCCCGCGGACATCGCGACGGCGGTGGCGCGGAACCCCGAGGTGGTGTCGGCGTGCACGATCACCGGGGAGGCGGACGCGCTGCTGCACATCCGGGCGACCGACATGCGCCACGTGGAGCAGGTGATCGAGCGGATCGCGGCCGAGGAGTTCGTGGTGCGCACCAAGAGCTCGATCGTGCTCTCCCGGCTGGTGGACACCCCATTGCCCACCTCGTAGCCACCGCGCCGCCCGTGGCAGGGGTGTTTCGGCGGCTTTTCGGGCGCGTTTCCGTGCAACAAATCGACACCGCGGGGCCGGAACACGCAACGGATCGACGGCAACGCGCAATTTTTTCGCCTGGGCCGCACGAAACCCGGTTTCTATCCTGAACCTATCCCCTGACCAGCCGTTTTGACCCTGTGGAGCGGTGTATGGCGCATGTTCGGCATTACGCCATGTGTCGGCCCGATCACTTCGCGGTGACGTACGCGATCAATCCGTGGATGGATCCGTCGGCCGGTGCGGACCGGGACAAGGCACTCCGGCAGTGGGAGCGGCTCAAGGCCGTGTACGAGGAGCTGGGCCACCGGGTGGACGTCGTCGAGCCGGTCGCGGGGCTGCCGGACATGGTGTTCGCCGCCAACGGCGGGCTGGTGGTGGACGGCAAGGTGTACGGCGCGCGGTTCGCCAACGCCGAGCGGGTGCCGGAGGGGCCCGCGTACCTGGAGTGGTTCCGCAGCCGGGGCTTCACCGAGATCAAGGAGCCGGAGCACGTCAACGAGGGCGAGGGCGACTTCCTCGTGCTCGACCACGTGATCCTCGCCGGGACCGGCTTCCGCACCCGGCCCGAGGCGCACCACGAGGCGCAGGAGTTCCTCGGCCGGCCGGTGGTGACGCTGCGGCTGGTGGACCCGCGCTACTACCACCTCGACACGGCGATGTTCGCGCTCGGCGGCGACAACATCGCCTACTACCCGGAGGCGTTCTCCCCCGGCAGCCGGGCCGTGCTCGAGCGCATGTTCCCCGACGCGGTGATCGCGTCCGCCGAGGACGCGGCCGTGCTCGGCCTCAACGCGGTCTGCGACGGGCGCCACGTGGTGCTGAACGCCGAGGCGGGCGGGCTCACGCTTGAGCTCAAGCGCCGCGGGTACGACGTCATCCCCGTCGACCTGAGCGAGCTGCGCAAGGCCGGCGGCGGGCCCAAGTGCTGCACCCTGGAGATCCGGTCATGAGCGTGACGAGCGAGTTCATCGCGCGCAGCGAACGGCACAGCGCGCACAACTACCACCCGCTGCCCGTGGTGATCCGCGAGGCGCGCGGCGCCTGGGTGACCGACGTGGACGGGCGGCGGTACCTCGACTGCCTGGCCGGATACTCCTCGCTCAACTTCGGGCACGGCAACGAGACGATCCTCGCCGCGGCCCGGGAGCAGCTCGACCGGCTCACCCTCACCAGCCGGGCGTTCTACCACGACCGGTTCGCCGAGTTCTGCGCCGCGCTCGCCGAGCTGACCGGCAAGGACATGGTGCTGCCGATGAACACCGGCGCCGAGGCCGTGGAGACCGCGATCAAGGTGGCCCGCAAGTGGGGGTACGAGGTCAAGGGCGTGCCCGACGGCAAGGCGAAGATCATCGTGGCCGAGGGGAACTTCCACGGCCGCACCACCACGATCGTCGGGTTCTCCACCGACCCGGACGCCCGCGGCGGGTTCGGGCCGTTCGCGCCCGGGTTCACCGTGGTGAAGTACGGCCACGCCGACGCGATCCGCGACGCGATCGACGAGCACACCGTGGCCGTGCTCATCGAGCCGATCCAGGGCGAGGCGGGCGTGATCGTGCCGCCGGACGGCTACCTGCGGCAGGTGCGGCAGCTCTGCTCCGAGCACAACGTGCTGTTCATCGCGGACGAGATCCAGTCCGGGCTGGGCCGTACCGGGGAGACGTTCGCCTGCGACCACGAGGGCGTGGTCCCGGACGTGTACGTGCTCGGCAAGGCGCTCGGCGGCGGCGTGGTGCCGGTGTCCGCGGTCGCCGCGAACGCGGACGTGCTCGGCGTGATCCGGCCCGGGCAGCACGGCTCCACCTTCGGCGGCAACCCGCTCGCCTGCGCGGTCGGCGTCGCGGTGATCGGGCTGCTGCGCACCGGCGAGTACCAGGCGCGGGCGCGCGAGCTCGGCGCGGTGCTGCACCGGCGGCTCGGCGAGCTCGTCGGCCGCGGGGTGACCGGGGTGCGCGGCCGCGGCCTGTGGGCCGGGGTGGACTTCGACCCGGCGCTGCTCACCGGCCGCGAGGTGTGCGAGCGGCTGCTGGAGCGGGGCGTGCTCGCCAAGGACACCCACGGCGCCACGATCCGGCTCGCCCCGCCGCTCGTGGTGACCAAGGAGGAGGTCGACTGGGCGGTGGACCGGCTCGCCGAGGTGCTGCCGCGCTGACCCGGGTCAGCCGCGTGGTACGGCCCGCCGGGACGCGGGCCGTACCCGGCCGGGGGCGAGCCGGGCCTCGGCGATCTCGCTGACCGTGTCCGTGGCGGGCCCGGCGGTGTGCCAGCGCACGGTCGCCTCCCGGCCGGCCAGGTCGAGCGTGCCGACCGCGTTGTGGAACCACGGGCCCTTGACGATCTTCCACCGGTACGGCGGGCGGGGCAGCCGCGCGAGCCGGGCGAGCAGCCCGCCGGCCAGGCCCGCCACCCCGAACGAGGCGACCACGTTGGCGAGGCGCAGCGTGCGGCTGAGCGGGTTGCGGATCGGCGAGCAGACGATCTGGTAGATCGGGCGGCGGCGCGCCTTGGCGAGGTACGAGTAGTGCACATCGCCCGAGAGCAGCAGGATCGTGGCGGGCGGCGCGCCATGGGCACCGTCGGCGACCTCGGCGAGCCGCCGGGTCAGCGCCTCGAACGAGCGGCGGAACGCGGCCCAGTGCTCCAGGTCGATCGCCTGCCGCAGCCGCTCGGACCAGCGGGCGACCCGCGGGCCCCACGCCCCGTCGGCGAGGGCCTCGTTCCACGCCTCCACGTGGTGGATGCCGCTCGGCAGCAGCACCGGGATCGAGGAGCAGACCACCAGGTGGTCCACGTCCCCGGTCAGCTGCCCGGTCGCCCACTCCCACTCCTCGTCGTCGAGCATGCGCCGCGCCCCGGGGTCGAGCACCCGGGCGGCGCGGGTGTCGAGCACGAGCAGGCGCACCCGCCCGATGTCGCGGGCGTGGCTCCACCGCACGGCCGCCGGTTCGGCGTCGGCGCGCGCGGCGTACGCGTCGAGCACCGCGCCCCGGTCGCCGTCGCCGGAGCGCAGCTCGGCGTACACCGGGTCGGCGGCCCGCTCCTCCGGGGACAGGTTGCCGAGGTGCTGGTAGACGTAGTAGGCCCCGAGCGCCGCGACGATGCGGCGGGGCCACCACTCCACCTTCGCCATCTCGGCCCGCCAGGCCGCGCTGGTGTTCCAGTCGTCCCGCACGTCGTGGTCGTCGAAGATCATCGCCGTGGGGAGGGTGGACAGCAGCCAGCGCATGTCCGGGTCGGTCCACGCCTGCCGGTACAGCTCGGCGTAGTCCTCGAAGTCGGCGACCTCGTCGCGCGGCTCGCCGTCCCGGCGGGCCCGGATGAACTCGAGCATCGCCTCCGACGGCTCGTCCGCGTACACCTGGTCACCGAGCAGAAGCAGCATGGCGGGCCACTCGTCCTCGGGGGTCTCGCGCAGCCGCCGGCCGTACGCGCCGAGCACGTCCACCCCGTGGGACAGCACGTGCCGCGCGTCGTGCGGCACGCTGGTCCGGCACGAGCCGAACAGCAGCCGCCGCGCCTCGGCCACCGGCCGGGCGAGGCTCGGCGGCGTCCCGTCGTCCCGCGGCCAGACCCGCACGCCGTCGAGCGCCACCGTGTACGGCACGGCCCGGCGCAGCCCGTCGAGATCGACGATCGCGTAGTGGTGGCCGTGCACGGTGAACGTGCGCTCCTCACCGCGCACCTGCCCGGCCTCGACGGTGACCGTGCACGGCTCGCTCGTCTCCACCCAGATGGAGACGCGGGTGGCGTCGGCGTACCGCGTCATGGGGCCGACGACGAGTTCCGCGCTCATCGGTCCTCGCTCAGAACCACCCCGGGCTCCTTTCCCCGATGGCCCTGGCTTGGAGCATACGTGCGCCTCCGGGGTGCCGGGCGGATCCCGGAGGCGCCTGGCCTACGCGAAGGTGTGGTACCTCCCCCGGTAGTAGAGCAGCGGCCGGTCGGCCTGCCCGGGCGGCGGGCTCAGCTCCCGTACCCGGCCGATCACGATGTAGTGGTCGCCGGCCCGGTACTCGGCCTCCAGCTCGCAGTCGATCCAGGTGTGCACGCCCTCGATGACCGGGTTCCCGGCCGCGGTGGGCCGCCAGGCGACCCCGCGCCACTTGTCCCCGCCGCTGCGGGCGAACCGGTTCGACACCTCCTGCTGGGTGTGCGAGAGCACGTTCACGCAGAACGCGCCGGCCGCGCGGATGTGCGGGTAGCTGGCCGAGGCCACCCCGACCGAGAACGACACCAGCGGCGGGTCGAGGGAGACGCTGTAGAACGACTGGCAGGTGAGCCCGAACGGCACGCCGTCCCGGACCGCGGCCACCACGGTCACCCCGGAGGCGAAGTGGCCGAGCGCGTCGCGGAACTCCCGCGCCGAGAAGGCGAGCTGGGATGGTGTCATGTCTCCTCCAGTCCGCGCCGCCACGGCATCGCCCACCGCTCGGCGAGCACGACGAGGCCGAACGACGCCAGTCCGATGACCGCGGCGACCACGACCGCGGCCCACAGGTACTCGTTGTCGAGCCGGGCCCGGGTGTCGTGGATGAGGTAGCCGAGCCCCTGCAGCGCGCCGATGTACTCGGCGGCGATCGCCGCGACGATCGCCGCGGACGCGCCGAGCTTGAGCCCGGTGAACAGGTACGGCAGGGCGGCCGGGAACCGCACGTGGACCAGCTCCTGCCGCCGCGAGGCGTTGAGCGTGTGCAGCAGCTCCAGCGTGGCGGCCTCGGCCGAGGCGAGGCCGCGCACCAGGTTGACGAGGGTGACGGTGTAGGCGAGGAACGCGGCGAGCAGCACCTTCGACGGCACGCCGGGCCCCAGCCACAGCACGAGGATCGGCGCGATCGCCACCAGCGGCACCGCCTGGAGGGCGAGCACGAGCGGGTAGGCCCCGGCGCGCAGCAGCCCGGAGTAGGTGAACGCGACCGCGCACCCGATCGCCACCAGGTTGCCGAGCGCGAACCCCAGGAACGCCTCCATGATCGTCACGAGGGCGTGGTGGGCGAGGTCGGCGTGGTTCGCCGCGATCGCGGCGGCGATGCGCGACGGCGACGGCACGACCAGGCTGCTCACGCCCGCCCCGGTGACGTACAGCTCCCAGCCGGCGAGCACCGCAACGAGCAGCAGCCCCGGCGGCAGCGCGCGGGCGAGACGCCTCATGCCGCACCTCCCTGCCGGGCGGCGGCGCCGACCCCGCCGCGGGGCACCCACGGCATGGCGACCCGCTCCACGAGCGTGATGATCCCGACCAGCCCGAGGGTGAGCGCGGAGGCGACGACGATCGCCGCCCACATCAGCCCGATCTGGAAGGTGTATCCGGAGATCTGCACGAGGTAGCCGAGGCCGCTGTCGCCGGTGATCCACTCGGCGACGGTGGCCTCGATCACGCACGACGAGGCCGAGATGCGCAGCGCCGCCAGCAGGTACGGCCGGGCCGCGTAGGCCCGGACCTTGAGCAGCCGCTGCATGCCGGTCGCGTTGAGCGTGTGCATGAGCTCCTCCACCTCGGCGTCGGCGGAGCGCAGCCCGCGCATGAGGTTGACGAGCGTGGTGAGGAAGGTGCTGAGCGCGCAGACCGTGATCCGCGGCTCGTACCCGGTGCCCATGATCACCACGAGGATCGGGATGATCGCGATGAACGGCAGCGCGCGCAGCGCGAGCAGCAGCGGGTACACCGCGTCCCGGACCAGCCGCGCGTAGGTGAGCGTCATCGCCACCGCGATCGCCGCCACGGTGCCGAGCCCGAACCCGGCGAGCGCGACGGTGAGCGTCGCCAGGCTCTCCTCGGCGATCGTGGGGGCGTACCGCGCCATCGCCTCAAGGACCGTGCTCGGCGCGGGCAGCACGTAGAACTTCACCAGCCCGGTGCTCGTCACCACCTGCCACAGCAGCAGGGCGGCGGCGAGGAAGGCCAGCGGGGCGCGCATGCCGCCCGCGCCGTCGCGGATTCTCCGTCCGACCCGGCTCATCCGGCCTCCACGCCTCAGCCCGCCAGCAGCGCCGGGTCCGGCTCCGGCTCCGGCGCGATGCGGACCGGCGGGACCTCGTGGCCGTTGCCGAGCGCCCGGCGCAGCTCGCGTTCGGCCGCGGCGAACCGCGGGTCGTCGCGCAGCGCGGGGGTGCGGTGGTGGCCGAACGGCAGCGAGGCGAGGTGCACGATCCGGCCGGGCCGCGGCGACATCACCGCGACCTGGTCGGACAGGATCACCGCCTCGGACACCGAGTGGGTGACGAGCAGCAGCGTCGCCCCGCTCTCCTCGAGGATCTGGATGAGCTCGAAGTTGAGCCGCTCCCGGGTGATCTCGTCGAGCGCGCCGAACGGCTCGTCCATGAGCAGGAACTTCGGCCGCAACGTGAGCGCCCGGGCGATCGCGGCGCGCTGCCGCATGCCGCCGGACAGCTCGTGCGGGTAGGCCTTCTCGAACCCGGACAGCCCGACCAGCTCGATCGCCTCCCGGGCCCGGGCCCGCCGCTCCCGCTTGGGGATCCCGGCGAGCTCGAGCCCGAGCTCGACGTTCTCGGCGAGCCGCCGCCATGGCAGCATGGTCGACTGCTGGGACACGAGGGCGAAGATCCGCGCGGCGCGGGCCTCCGCCGGGGTCAGCTCGTCCATGGTGACCAGGCCGCTGGTGGGCTTGACGATGTCGGCGAGGATCTTCAGCAGGGTGGACTTGCCGCAGCCGGAGGGGCCGAGCAGCGAGGCCCAGGACCCCTTCGGCACGACCAGGTCGCAGTCCGCCACGGCCGTGGTGGTGATGCCCCGCCGCTCGTAGGTCATGGTGAGGCCGCGGACGACGATGCCCTCTCGGTGACGCCGGTCAGCCACGGCCGCCCACCTCCGCCAGCGCCGGCCGTACGTGCCGCTGGAACAGCTCCAGGGTGCGGCGGGTCGGCTCGGGCGCGAGGCCGGGGAACTGGACGAGCAGGTCGAGCTGGTCCACGCCGGTCACCTCCAGGTACTCGCGCAGCCCGGCGGCGACGTCGTCCGGGTCGCCGACGATCACGCAGGCGCGGCGCATGCGCTCGTCGAGGGTGACCGCCTGCGCGGGCAGCAGGCCGGCGGCGGTGGCGTCCGCCGCGTACCGGCCGCGGCCGATCTGGGCGTAGTAGGTCTCGAAGGCGCTCTCGAACCGGGCGAACGCGTCGGCGCGGTCCTCGGCGATGAACACCGCGCGCACCCCGCGCACCCGGCCGGTGCCCCCGGCGGCGCGGTAGCGGGCCACGTAGCGGGCCTGCGCCTCGGCGACCTCGGCCTGCCCGACCACGAAGTTGAGGCCCTGCTCGGCGATGTACTCGATGGAGGCGTCGTCGCGGCACGCCGCCCACATGCGCTCCACCAGGTGCGGCGCGGGGCCGACGTTGAGCAGCGGCAGGCCGGTGGAGGTGTCGCCGCGCAGCAGCATGAGGATCTCGCCGAGCGCCTCGCGGAATCTCGCCTGCCTGCGCCGCCGGGACTCCTCGTCGTGCGGCCCGGCGGTGCCCTGGCCGATGCCGATCTCGGCGCGGCCGTCGGTCACCAGGTCGAGCAGGCACATCTCCTCGGCGCTGCGCTGCGGCGGCACGCCGGGCAGCACCTTCACGCCGGTGCCGAGCCGCAGCCTGGTGGTGGTCGCGGCGACCCGGGCGAGCAGCAGCTCCGGCACCGGGATGCGGCCGTAGAACGGGGCGTCCTGGACGTTGTGGTGCTCGCCGACCCACACCGAGTCGTAGCCGAGCTCCTCGGCGAAGGCGAACTCCTCGTAGGCGCGCCGGACCAGGTCGGCGGTGGCCTCCTCGCGCACCTCCCACATCTGGTAGAGCAGGCCCACCGGGGCGTGGACGGTCGTCATGGTCATGGTCGTGCGCTCCCGTCTCCTCGTGGTGTGCGGTCAGAGCTTGGCGGTGCCGGCCTCTTTGGACAGGTCGCCGATGAGCGGCTTCGTGTCGACGAGGCTCGAGGTGAGGCCGAGGTCCTTGGCCACCTGGGCGACCTTCTCCCATGCCTCGGGGTTGAGGGCGAGCAGGCCGTTCGCGGCGGTGTACTCGGTGGCGATGTAGGACGCCTGGGTCTTGGACTGGTAGATCTGCTGGTCGAGGTCGAGCCCGGTGGTGAACGCGTTGTCGACCATGTACCTGGCCCCGGCCTCCGGGTCGCGCAGCAGCACCTCGTACGCCTCGGCGATCGCGCCGATCCACTTGACGAGGACGGCGCGCTTGGCCGGGTCGTCGTAGATCGCGCGGGTGGTCACGTAGGTGTTGCCCTGCGAGGGGATGCCGAGGTCGCCGAGCGGGAAGACGGTGACCGGCACGCCCGCCATCTCGATGGACCGCGGCTCGTTGAACGCGAACGAGGAGAACATGCAGTCCACCTGACCGGCGATGATCATGCTGACGTCCTGGCCGCCGATCGGCACGATCTTTATCTGGTCCTTGGTGACGCCGATCGTGGAGAGGATCGCGGGCAGGTAGATGTTCGCCGCCTGCTTCAGGCCGAGGGTCTTGCCCGCCAGGTCGGCGGGCTTGCTCACCCCGGAGTCCTTGCGGCAGGTCATCGAGGTGGGGGTCTGCTGGTACTCGGTGGCGATCGCGACGAAGTCGGCGCCCTTGTCCGCCGCGGTGATGGTGCTGAGCGTGTCCATCACCGCGACGTCCACCTGCCCTGCGGCGAGCAGGGTGGACGGCGGGGTGTCGCCGCCCGGCTTGATGGTGACGTCGAGCCCGGCCTTCTCGTACAGGCCCTCCTTGAGGGCGTAGTAGGGGGCGAAGTGCTCGACGGTGCCGACGTAGTTGAGGCCGATGGTCAGTGAGGCGGACGACTCGGCGGATGTGGCGGGCTCCGCCTGCTGGGAGGCGGAGCCGCAGGCGGAGGTGACGAGGGCGAGGGTCGCGGCCACGGCCGCGGACCACAGCGCGGAGGGGCGTAGGCGCATCACAGACTCCTCACAGGGCTTTCGGCGGGGGGAAGGGGCGGACGGGCGCCGGCGTGGCCGGCGTGCCGGAGTCGAGCAGGGCGGCGAGGTCGGCCTTGCGGATCCGGCCGTGCACGCCCTTGACCTGGTCCACCACCTGGGAGACCGCGAAGTCCGCCGCCACGCTGAGGTAGGCGTAGGCGGTGGCGCGGTCCAGCGGGTACCGGCTGGTCAGCAGGTCGAGGCCGTTGCGGACGCAGGCCGTCATCGCCCGGTCGAGGTCCTCGTCGAGGCCCACCGGGATGAGCAGGTCGTCGGTCTCCCCGTAGAGCACGCCCATGTGCTCGGCGGCCCCGGCGGGGACGAGGTCGAAGCGCAGGGTGGCCCGCAGCGGGGCCTCGAACGCGGTGAGCGCCACCTCGCCGTCGCCCTGCGCGTAGTGCGGGTCCCCGACGTACACCAGCGCGTCGGGCACCTGCACCGGCAGGAACAGCGTCGAGCCTGCGGTGAGCAGGCTGATGTCGAGGTTGCCGCCGTGCCACCCGGGCGGGATCGAGCTGGGGCGGCCCCTGCCGGCCCGGACGACGCCGATGACGCCGAGGAAGAAGCCGAGGGGGAACCGGATCGTGCCGGCCGGGGTACCGATGCACCCGACCGGGCCGTCCGGGCCGTCGCCCGCGGTGCACAGCACGAAGGTGGATCCCGGCCCTTCGGGCATCTCCCCCGGCAGGGCGCCGCGGCCGTGCCGGCTGGAGACGAACCCGTAGGGCAGCCGGGGGCGCAGGTCCTCGATGCGTACGGCGAGCATGTCGCCGGGCCGTGCCCCGGTCACCGCGATCGGGCCGAGCACCACGTGCGGCCCGTCCCCCGCCCGGTGCGGCACGGTGCGCGCCACGTCGATCGCGTCCCGCAGCACCAGGTCGGCGCCGATGCCGTAACGGGCCATGAACGCGACCGGGTCCCGCCCCTGGTCCTCCAGGATGCCCTCGTGGCTCACCGTGTCGATCACCACCGGCTCGCCGGGGGCGACGCGCAGCACCGGCGGGTCCTCGGGGCCGGGCAGCCGGCCCCAGAGCACCGAGCCGGGGGTCGCGCTGAGGTAGGCGGTACCGGGTGGGACGCCGTCCCCGGCCTGCAGCACCGCGAACGGGCGGAGGTCGGCCGCCGGGGAAGCGGGCGGCCGCCGCTCGCGCCCGGGGTGCGCGGGCGGATCGGCGTGGATCACGCTGTCGAGAGTCACGGTCCGAGCATCGCCGCGGCCCCTGGCCACGGGCACTGTCCCGGGCGGACAACGATCCCGCCGCGGTCTCGTCCCCGAGCGGTCCCGGCCGTACGGGCGGGAGCGGGCGGCGGAGGTGCCGCGCCGGGCGGTCACGGGGACGCCCGCGAGGCCGGTACGGCCGCGCATCACCGGGCGCCGGGGCCGTCGGGGCCGTGCGTGGCGGGCGGCAGGCCCGCCACGGCCTCGTCCGCGAGGAGGCTCGGCCGCTCGGGCTCGAGCAGGCGCAGCGCGTACAGCGCCAGGTACATCTGGAAGCGGCCGCTCGGTGAGGAGAACCGGCCGCCGGTGAGCGCGTCGATCCGGGCCAGCCGGTACTTGAGCGTGTTGACGTGCACGAACAGCGCGTCGGCCACGGCGCGCAGGCCGCCGCGCAGGCAGTGGTACGCCTCCAGGGTGCGCACCAGCTCGCCGCCGGTGGCCGCGTCGTGGTCGAGCAGCGGGCCGAGCTGCTCGGTGACGAACGCGCGCCAGGCGGTCTCGTCGAGCTCGAGCAGCAGGCCGTACACGCCGAGGCGGCCGACGTCCACCGGGCCCGGGTGGCCGAGCCGCCGCCCCAGGTCGGAGGCGAGCTCGGCCCGCCGTACCGCGGCGCGGAAGCCGTCCGGCCAGACGACCGGGGTGCCGCAGCCGACGCCGACCGCCCTGCCGCGCAGCACGGCGGCGAGGTGGCGCGCGGCGGCCCGCGCGCGGGCCTCGACGTCGCCGACGGCCTCGTCGACGAGGGCGAGGATGCCGTGCGGGCGCTGGAAGAGCACCACCTGCGGCGGCTCGCCGAGCGCGCGGCGCACGATCTCGGCCCGGCTGCGGGCGGCGAGCGCGCCGTCCTCGCCCTCCCCCGCGTAGCCGAACCACACCGGCCGGTACGGCCGGGCGAGGTTGAGGCCCACCAGGCTCGCCCGGGGCAGCGCCTCGCGCGGGTCGGCGTCGTCGGACAGCAGCAGGTCGAGCACGTCGCCGCGGAGCCGGGACTCCACCTCGAAGGCGGCCTTCCACTTGGCGAGCTCGAGCGCGACCACGTGCGCGATGACCGCGAGGTCGTCCTCGGGCGGCGGGGCGGGGCCGACGAGCAGGCGGCCCGGCGGCGACTCGGCCGGGTGCAGCGGCAGCTCGGCCGAGACCTCGCCGTCGACCGTGCCGGCGAGCGGGGTGCCGAAGCAGTCGACGACGCCGAACCAGGTGCCGCAGGCGGCGCTCGCCTCGGCGACGAGCGCCTCCAGGCCGCGGTCGTCGAGCACGACCGCGACGAGCCGGTCGTAGAGGCCGGGCTCGCCGGTGGAGCGTTCCGGCTCGGGGGCCGCGGCGGGCGCGGCGGCGGGGTCGGGCAGCCGTTCCAGGGCGAGGCCGAGCTGCTCGGCGACGCTTTCCAGGTAGTGCCGGACCGCCGGGTCCCGCCAGCTCCCCGCGCCCTTGGCGGAGCGCAGGGCGAGCAGGCCGTGCCGGTCGCCGTCGCGGCCGAGCGGCAGCACGAGCACCGCGTCCTCGGCGGCGGGCGGGCCGCCGTGCAGCGCGGCGGCGAGGTCCGGGTGCACGTCGCTGCCGCCGTCGGGGGCGATGAGCACCGGCTCGGCGTCATGCCGCCCGGGGGACAGCGCGATCGCGGTGTCGGCCTCGGGCAGCACGACGGCGAGCTCGGCGAGCACCCGTACGCACACCTCGGTGCGGCCGCCGGAGGCGGCGACCATGCCGCTGAGCGTGGACAGCAGGGTGGGGCCGCGCAGCCGCAGGGCGAGATGGCCGTCGCGGCCGGTGCGGGCGAGGTGCCGGGCGACCTCGTCGGCCAGGCGGCACAGCAGGTCACGGTCGGCCGGGCCGTACTCGCGGGGGGCGACGGTCTGCACGTTGAGCACGCCGAGCAGCTCGCCGCGGTGGCTCACCGGCACCGCGAGGATGGACCGGTAGCGGCTCTGGTCGAACCCGGGGATGATCTTGAACTGGGGGTCGCGCCCGACGTCGGCGGCGGCCACCGGGGAGCGGCGCAGGGCCGCCTCGCCGCTGATCCCCTCCCCCAGCGCGAGGGTGACGAAGCCGATCGCCGACCGGGCGAGCCCGTGCGTCGCGGCGAGCACGAGGCGTTCCCGGTCGGGATCGTAGGCGTACAGGGTGGCGACCTCGGTGCCCATGCGGCGGGCGACCCGGGTGACGACGGCCTGGAGGGCCTCGTCGGCCTCGAGGCCGTCGATCTCGTGCAGGGCCAGCATGCCCCGCGTGCGGGCGGGCCGTCGCCGCCGGCGCGAGCGACGTCCTGCGGTCATCTCCACCATGGCCGGAAACTACGCAGGGCGTATTGCCCGCATATTTCCGCGGTGTTATCGCTCGCTTTAATGACGATTCAGGGCAAACCGGATCAGTTGAGCAGCTTGAAGGCGGCCTCGAGCAGCTCGCCGACCTCCGGGAAGCGGCCCTCCTCGGCCTTGGAGAACAGGGTGGTGTCCCCGAGCGCCACGTCGTAGACGCCCCCGGTGCCGGGGACGAGGGTGAGCCCGGAGACCGACTCGGCGAGCGGCCGGAGCAGCTCGCCCGCCTGCCAGAGCGCCCGCGGCAGGTAGTCGCACGGGACGCAGTACGTGATGGTGATCATCGGCTTGTCCATGCGCCGACGGTACGGCCCGGCGTGCCGTGGGCGGTATGTCCCGGCGGGCCAACGCGGTGCGGACGTCGTTGGCCCGCCTGGTTAGGGTGAGTGCCATGGTCGAGCGGAGTCGGGACGCCGGGCGCGGGGCGCGGAACCTCACCGACCGGCTGGAGGAGGTGCTGGCCGAAGCGGCCAGGGAGGGGCGGCCGATGCCCGGCGAGCCCGCCCTGACGAGCTTCCTGTCGGCGAGCCGGCCCGCCGTACGGGAGGCGCTGATCCGGCTGGAGGAGCGCGGCTACCTGCTCCGGCGGCAGGGGGCGAACACCGTGGTGAACCGGCCCGCACTGGAGATCCCGGCCCGGTTCGACGAGCAGCTGGAGCAGGCCGAGCTGATCGCGGCGATGGGGCACACGCCCCGGGTCGAGGTGGTCGCGCACGAGCGGCGCGAGGTCACCCCGGACGAGGCCGACGCCTACCGGGTGCCCGCCGGGTCGGCGGCGCTCACCACGACGAAGGTCTGGTACGCCGACGAGGTCCCGGTGATGCTCGCGACCGACACCGTGCCGCTGCCGCGCGGGGCCGCCCCGCCGGAGGGCCTCGACCCGGCGATGTCGCTGTTCGACCTGGTCGAGCTGGTGCGCGGCGAGCGGGTCGAGTGGGAGATCGCCTGGCCCGGCGCGGACGCGCTCGACGAGGAACGCGCCCGGCTGCTGCGCCGTCCCGTGGGCGAGCCCGCGCTCACGTTGCGGCTGACCGGCGTCGCCCGGGACGGCTCGACCGCGTACTGGGCGGCCGAGGCGCACGTGCGCGACGCGTTCCGCTACGCCATGGTCCGCTCGGTCCGCCGGTGACCCGCGGCCGCCGGGTGGCGGCTCCGCCCCGGAGCGCCCGCCGTACCCTGCCGGGACCTCGTCACCCGGGCAGCAGGGACACGTGGGCCAGCTCCACCTTCCAGCCGTCGGGGTGGCGCTTCCACGTCTGGGTCTGCCTGCCCCGCCGTCCCGATCCGGCCCGGACGAACTCGGTGGAGGCGATGCCCGCGCCCGGGGCGATGATCCGCACGTCGTACCGGACCAGCTCGCGTTCCAGGTCGGTGGCCGGGCGGGCGCGGCGGAACGCGGCGATCTCGTCCGCGCCGTACGCGGCGTCGGCCGGGCCGAACCGGATGGTGTCCGGGCCCGGCGCGAACAGCTCGATGAGCGTCGGCACGTCGTTGCTGACGAGCGCCTCCTCGTACCGGTAGAAGGCGGCGACCAGCTCCTCTCGGGCGGGGTCGGGCGGCTGCGGCAGCCACTCGGCGGGCAGCGCCTCGGCGAGATCGAGCAGCAGGCGGTCCGCGCCGCGCGGGCCGAGCACGGACACGCCGAGCGCGGCGCCCTCGGCCTCGGCGAGCGGCAGGCCGACGACCGGGGCGCCGGACAGGCCGCCGAGGCTGGTCAGGCGCAGGGTGGCGGTGCGCACCCGCTCGTTCGCCGCGGCCGCCTCGGGGTCGCCGGCGAGCAGCGGCTCGCGCAGCGGCGCGGGCCCGGACGCGCTCGGCAGCACGACCAGCGTGCCCTCGCCGAGCAGCCGGTCCAGCTCCGCGGACAGCTCGGCGCGCCGCCGCCGGGCCGCCTCGACCGCGGCCGCGTCGCCGTGCGCCCCGGCGCGGAACCGGGCCTCGACCTCGGGGGCGAGCGCGCCCGGGTGGGCCTCGATCCACGCGCCGCGCTCCGCCCACGCCTCGGCGCACTGGATGGTGCGGAACACGGTCAGCCACTCGTCCAGCGAGGTGCCGAGCGCGGTACGGCGCAGCGGCAGCGACCAGGCCTCGGCGAGCCTGCCCGCCCAGTGGGTGACCGCCGCGGCGACCTCGCCGGTGACCTCGGCCAGCGTCTCCTCGAGCACCACGACCCGGGCAGGGGCCGGCGTGCCGTCCGCGGGCGGCAGCAGCACCCGGCCGACCTCGGCCGCGGTGCGCACGTCGGCGGCGAGCCAGCCCACGGTGTCGAAGGACGGCGCGAGCCGGAGCACGCCGTCGAGCGGCAGCGCCCCGTGGGTGGGGCGGACGCCGACCAGGCCGCAGTAGGACGCGGGCACCCGGATCGAGCCGCCGGTGTCGGTGCCGAGCGCGAACGGCACGAGCCCGGCGGCCACGGCCGCCGCCGACCCGCTGGAGGAGCCGCCGGTCACCCGGTCGGGGTGGCGCGGGTTGACCGGGGCCGGGTAGTGCCGGTTGACCCCGGTGAGGCTGAACGCGAGCTCGTCGGTCTGGGTGATGCCGACGCAGGACGCGCCCGCCTCCAGCAGCGCGGCCACCACGGGGGCGTCCTGCTCGGCGGGCTTGCGCTCGGCGAGCAGCTCCGGGTTGCCGCCGCCGATGGTCTGACCGGCCACGTCGATGAGGTCCTTGACGGCGAACACGCGCCCGGCGAGCGGGCCGCCTGCCGTACCCGGGCGGAGGATGCGGGGGCCCACCCGCAGCGCGTTCCACTGGTCGCCCATACCAGACCTCCTTCGGTTGTTTTGTCCCCAACAGTCCTATCACGACTTGTCAGACAAGTGCTACCGTCGGAGGCGTCTCACGCCACTCACCCCGCCCAGGAGGTCTCATGACGACCCTCACCACCCACCGGATCACCGCCCGGCCCCTGACCGACGAGGCGTTCGCGCCGTTCGGCGCCGTGCTGCGCGCGACGCCGGACGGCGCGCCGTTCAGCGAGCGGGAGGCGCTGCTCGATTTGTCCCGCGGCACCCCCCGCTTCTACGTGATGGACCTGGTCGACAAGCCGCCGGCCTTCACCGGCATCACCCGGCACCGCGCGGTCACCCAGACGCTCGCCGCCGTGGGCGGCAAGCCCTGGCTGCTCGCGGTCGCGCCGCCGTACGACGTCGACGTGCCCGACGCGACCCCGCGCCTCGAGGACATCGTGGCCTTCCAGATCCCCGGGGACGTGGCGGTGCTGCTGCACCGCGGCACCTGGCACTCCGGGCCGTTCTTCACCGGCGAGCGGATGTCGTTCTTCAACCTCGAGCTCGCCGACACCAACCAGGTCGACCACCACACCTACCGGCTCGACCGCGACCTCGGCATCCGGTGCGAGGTGGTCGTGCCGGACTCCGAGGCATAGCCCTCGGCCCGCCGCCCACCCGCTCGTCCCGCGCAACCGGTACGGCGGGCGAGGACGCCGAGCCGTACCGGACATGGACGGCCCGGCCCCGTCCGGTCAGGCGGCGGCCGTCTGCCGGAGGACCCAGGAGAGTGCGCGTTCGGCGCGCTCCCGGGGCGCGGTCTTCGCCGAGCCCGCCTCGTACGGCGGGGCGGGGTCGTACTCGATGGCGAGCTGGACCGTCTTGGCGGTCTCCTCGTCGGTCATCTCGGCGAGCAGCCACAACGCCATGTCGACGCCCGCGGAGACCCCGGCCGCGGTGACGATCTTGCCGTCGACGACGACACGCTCCTCGACCGGCACGGCCCCGAACGCGGCGAGCTGTCCGGTGAACCCCCAGTGGGTCGTGGCACGTCTGCCCCGCAGCAGCCCGGCCGCGCCGAGCAGGAACGATCCACTGCACACCGACGTCGTCCACCGGGTGGTGGCGTCGGCCCGGGCGATCCAGTCGAGCAGGCGGCGGTCGGACAGCGCGGGCACGGTGCCGGTGCCGCCGGGCACGACGATGACGTCGTAGCCTGGCGGCTCGTCGAAGGACGCGGTGGCGGTCAGCGCCAGCGTCCCCTGCTCGTCGCGGACCGGGCCGGGCTCGGCCGCGACGAAGGTGACGGCGACGCCGGGGGCGGCGGCGAGCACGGTGTACGGCCCGACGGCGTCGAGCGCGGTGAACCCCGGATACAGCGGGATCGCGACCCTCATCTCAGCTCTCCTTGGCGTGCGCGGTGCGGAACCGGCGACGGTAGTCGCCGGGGGACACGCGCAGGTGGCGCCGGAACACCCGGTAGAGGGTCTCCCGCATGCCCAGCCCGGTCCGGCGGGCGACCCGGTCGAGCGAGTCGTCGGTGGTCTCCAGCAGCCGCTGGGCCGCCGCGGCCCGGCTCAGCTCGACGTACCGCCCCGGCGGAATGCCGACCTGGGCGCGGAACACGCGCGAGAAGTGCCGCTCGCTCATGTTCATCCGGCGGGCGAGCGCCGGCACGCTCAGGTCGGCGTCGGGGTTGGCGTCGATCCACTCCTGCAGCTCGCGCAGCGCCTCGTCGCGCGGCGGGCTCCCGCGCAGCGGCACGCTGAACTGGCTCTGCCCGCCGGAGCGGTGCAGGTAGACCACGAGCGTGCGGGCCACGTCGCGGGCGACGGCGTGGCCGTGGTCCTCGGCCACGAGCGCCATGGCCAGGTCCATGCCCGCGGTGACCCCGGCCGAGGTCCACACGTTGCCGTCTCGGATGTAGATCGGGTCCTCGTCGACCTTGACCGCCGGGTAGCGGGCGCGCAGCTCGTCGGCCATCAGCCAGTGCGTGGTGACCCGTCTGCCGTCGAGCAGCCCGGCTTCGGCGAGCACGAAGGCGCCGGTGCACACCGAGGTGACCCTCCGGGCCGTGGCGGCGAGCCGGGCGACCCCGTCGATCAGCTCCCGGTCGCCCAGGTGGTCGAACACGCCCAGGCCACCGGCGACCATGAGCGTGTCGACCGGCCCGGCGACGTCCGCGAGCGCGGTGCGCACCGTGGTCGTGATGCCGCTCGCGGCGCGCACCTCGCCGGCGCGGGCGGCGACGACCTCGACCGCGTAGCCCCCGTCGCCGACGATCAGGCTCGCCAGGCTGAACACGTCCACCGGGCCGGCCATGTCGAGAAGCTGGTAGTCGTCGTAGATCACGATGACGACGCCCCTGCGCATGGCTCCATGCTCACGAACCGGCGGAAATGGCGTCAACGACGCAGATGTTGCACATCCAGCCATCGGCCGGGCCGGTGGGGGTCAGGCGGCGGAGCGTTCCCGGGTTCGCCACCAGTCGAGGGTCTCGGTGAGCGCCTCGTCGAGCGGCGTGGGGTGCATGCCGAAGGTGGCCTGGAACGCGGAGGAGTCGAGGACGAAGGGCCGGTCGAACTGGTATTGGACCTCTCCCAGCTCGCGGAGCATCGGCGAGAACAGCCCGGCCACCAGGCGCAGCAACCGGGGCATCACGCTGATCCGCGGCGGCTGCGACACGCCGGCCAGCTCGCACACCCGCTTCGCGACCTCCCGGGCGCTGACGGCCGGGGCGGTTGGAACGTGCCACGGGCGGCCCCAGGCGCGCTCGTCGGTCGCCGCGATCTCCAGGGCGCGGGCCACGTCCTTGACGTACGTCCAGCTGTGCGGCTGGTCGGGGTCGCCGAGGTAGAACGCGGGCTTGCCGGCGAGCAGCCGCGGCACGAAGCGCTCACCCAGGTGCGACCCGGCGACGGCGCCCGGCCCGAAGAAGTCGGAGCCGCGCAGCTCGACGGCCCGGATCCGGCCCGCCTCGTGGGCGGCGAGCGCGTCGGCCCACATCCGTGCCCGCACCCGGCCCTTGGTCCCGGTGGCCGCGAGCGGCAGGTCCTCGGTGATCGGCCCGTCGACCGGGCCGTAGCCGTACAGGTTGCCGAGGATGACGAGGACGGCGCCGGTGCGCTCGGCGGCGGTGAGGAACGAGGCCGCCATCGGCGGCCAGTCGGCCGGCCAGCGCCAGTAGGGCGGGTTCACGCAGTTGAACAGGGCCTCGGCACCGCGGGCGAGCTCGGTGAGGCGCGCGGCGTCGGCCACGTCGGCCGCGACGCGGCGCACGCCCTCCGTCCGCGGCCCGGAGCCGGACCTGGTGACGACGACGACCTCGTGGCCCTGCTCGGCGAGCCGCTCGGCCAGGTGGTAACCGACCTGGCCCGCTCCGGCGACGACGTACTTGCTCATGGAGGGCTCCTCGGGGGTGCGTATGTCTCATATCGGGATATGAGGCACGGCGCGGCGCTCACACTACCGTGCCGCGTGTGAGTGAAGAAGCGGGTGTTCCGTACCGTGGGCCGGCCGACGACGGTGACCGGAAGCCGGTCGTCGAGCGCGGACTCTCGCGGACATCGGACAGGTCCGGCCGCTCTCACTCGAGAGCAATGCTCTCGTTTGTGAGCACCGATGTCAAGAGCACTGCTCTCGTTTGTGTTCGGCGCTCTCGATTGCAGTAGGATGCCGCCATGAGCGCGAGCCGTACCGCACGGGAGAGAGCCAGAGCCGAGCTGATCCGGGAGATCAAGGCGGTGGCGCGGCGGCAGCTCGCCGAGGCAGGCGCCACCGGGCTGTCGCTGCGGGCCGTGGCGCGCGAGCTGGGCATGGTGTCCTCGGCGGTCTACCGGTACTTCCCGAGCCGGGACGACCTGCTCACCGCGCTGATCATCGAGGCGTACGACGACATCGGCGAGGCCGTGGAGCGCACCGACGCGGCGCTCCCGCGCGAGGACCTGATCGGGCGGTGGCTCGCCTGCTGCCGGGCGATCCGCGACTGGGCGCTGGCGCACCCGCACGAGTACGCGCTGATCCACGGCACGCCGGTGCCCGGCTACGCGGCCCCCGAGGAGACGGTGATCCCCGCCTCCCGGAACGGCCGGGCGCTCGCCGGGATCCTGCGCGACGCCGAGGCGGCCGGGGTGCTCGCCCCGCCCACCGACCTGCCGCCCGCGCCCGCCTCCTTCGCGGAGGACGCGGCCCGGCTGCGCGAACACATCTTCCCGCCGGTCTCCGACGACGTGATCCTGCGCGCGTTGATCGCCTGGACCTGGGTGTACGGGGCGGTCAGCTTCGAGCTGTTCGGCATGTACCGCGACGTGATCACCGATCGCGCGGCGGCCTTCGACCACGGCGTGCTGTGCATGGCCCGCATGGTCGGCCTGCCCCTGCCCGACGGCGAACGGCCGGCGAATGGATAGTCCGTCCGTACCGGCCGGAACACGGGCGGACGAGACCGAGCGGCGGACCTGATCCCTGTCGCGCGGACGCGGCCGGTATTCCTGCCGGGCCACACCCGCTGCCGCGGCGCGTCATCCGCGACGCGCCGACGTCACGAGTGAGAAGGCCGGCAGCGCCCGTCGATACACACGGGCATTCGCGCCCGCACGTCCTGGACCGCAAGCGCGAGCGGCCCGGGCGGACAGCACGTCATCGTGCTCGGCCTCACGGTCCTGCGCGGCGGGGTCGGCGGTGGCAAGGCCCCGGACGCGCCAGGGCGGCCGGACGAACGAGGTTTCGGAACCGGCGTCGATGACGCGAAAACGGCCGAAGCCCCGCCGTACCGGCAGGGCTTCGGCGCGTACGTACGCAGGTCTGTCGAACGGGCTCAGCGCATCGCGCGGTTGACCGCCGACAGCACGGCCTTGAGCGACGCGGTGACGGTGTTGTGGTCGATGCCCACGCCCCACAGCGTCTTGTCGCCAACCTGGCACTCGATGTAGGCGGCGGCGCGGGCGTCACTGCCGGAGCTCATCGCGTGCTCGGTGTAGTCGAGGACCCGGACGTCGACGCCGATCGTGCTCAGCGCGTCCACGAACGCCGAGATCGGGCCGTTGCCGATGCCCCGGATCTCGCGGATCTCGCCGTCGATCCGGATGTCGGCGCTGATCTTGTCCTTCTCGTCGACGGTCGCCTCGCTGCGGTGGGCGAGCAGGCCGAACCGGCCCCACGGCTTCTCCGGGGTCGGCAGGTACTCGTCGGAGAAGATCTTCCACATCTCCTCCGGGGTGACCTCGCCGCCCTCGGCGTCGGTGCGGGCCTGGATCACCCGGGAGAACTCGATCTGCAGGCGCCGCGGCAGGTCGAGCCCGTGCTCGGTCTTCATGATGTAGGCGACGCCGCCCTTGCCGGACTGGCTGTTGACCCGGATGACCGCCTCGTAGGTGCGGCCCACGTCCTTGGGGTCGATCGGCAGGTACGGCACCTCCCAGCGGAACTCGCGCACCGGCACGCCCGCGGCGGCCGCGTCCCGCTCCAGGTGCTCGAAGCCCTTCTTGATGGCGTCCTGGTGGGAGCCGGAGAACGCGGTGTAGACGAGCTCGCCGCCGTACGGGTGGCGGGGGTGCACCGGGAGCTGGTTGCAGTACTCGACCACCCGGCGGATCTCGTCGATGTCGGAGAAGTCCAGCTCGGGGTCGATGCCCTGGGAGAACAGGTTCATGCCGAGGGTCACCAGGCAGACGTTGCCGGTGCGCTCGCCGTTGCCGAACAGGCAGCCCTCGATCCGGTCGGCGCCGGCCATGTAGCCGAGCTCGGCGGCGGCGACGGCGGTGCCGCGGTCGTTGTGCGGGTGCAGCGACAGCACGATCGAGTCGCGGCGGGCCAGGTTGCGGTGCATCCACTCGATCTGGTCCGCGTACACGTTCGGCGTCGCCATCTCGACGGTCGCCGGCAGGTTGATGATCACCTTCTTCTCCGGGGTGGGCTCCCAGACGTCGGTGACCGCGTTGCACACCTCGACCGCGTACTCCAGCTCGGTGCCGGTGAACGACTCCGGCGAGTACTGCAGGAAGATCTCGGTGTCGCCCATGTCCTCGGCGAGCTTCTTGCACAGCTTGGCGCCCTCGACCGCGATCGCGGTGATGCCGTCCTTGTCCTTGCCGAAGACGACCCGGCGCTGCAGCGTGGAGGTCGAGTTGTACAGGTGGACGATCGCCTGCTTGGCGCCGCGCAGCGACTCGAAGGTGCGCTCGATCAGCTCCGGCCGGGCCTGGGTGAGGACCTGGATGACGACGTCATCGGGGATGCGGTCCTCCTCGATGATCAGCCGGATGAAGTCGTAGTCGGTCTGGGACGCCGCGGGGAAACCGACCTCGATCTCCTTGAACCCCATGCGTACCAGCAGCTCGAACATCTTCAGCTTGCGGGTCGAGTCCATGGGGTCGATCAGCGCCTGGTTGCCGTCCCGGAGGTCGACCGCACACCACTTGGGGGCCTTGGTGATCACCTTGTTCGGCCAGGTGCGGTCGGGCAGGTCGATCGGCTTGAACGGCTGGTAGCGGTGGAACGGCATACGACTGGGCTGCTGCTGCGGATACATGCACATGCTCCTTGTCGAGGCGATCTGACGAACCTGGGACCGGCGGCGACGAACACCGAGACCGCAAGTCCGCGAAATCAGAGGAGAGTCGCCACCGGATCGGGGCGGCCGACACGCATGGCTGGCACCGCGACGAGGGAGCCGACCTTTGTCACCGACCCTCGCCGCGGCAGCTAAGGAGCAGCCCGCGCAGCATAGGAAGAACGTTAGCAGATACCTGGGAGTGCGATGTCAAGGAACCCCCACCTTCGGGCGGCCATCCCGCCGCTCGACCGCGGGCGGGGATGAACCGCCGCGACGCACACTCGACGGTCGAACCGCCGTTTCGCGCGTTCGACGCGGATCGGCGAGCATCGTACTCGCCGCGCGTATCGTATCCCAATTTTTCGGAGGGCTCCCCCGGTACGGCACAGCCGGGTCCACGCCTGCCACCGCGCCGCCCGGCCACCGGGCGCCGGCGGCGACCACCGATCCGCGCCTCGGCCACCGTGCTCCGCCCCGTCGGCGGACGGCCGCGCCCGGCGCGCCTCGCCGTACCCGGCACCGCCCGCCGTACCGGACAAGAAGGGCGGGTGCGGGCGTTTCGGTGGTCGGGGTGGGGGGCGAGGATTACGATCGCGTATCGATGGACGGTGTCCTCCTCGAGGGTGATCCGGTCCGGGTCGGCCCCTACCGCATCGTGCGCCGCCTGGGCGAGGGCGGCATGGGGGTCGTGTACCTGGCCGAGGCGCCGTCGGGGGAGCAGGTCGCGGTCAAGCTGATCCACCGGCATCTCGCCGCCGACTCGGAGTTCCGGCGGCGGTTCCGGCGCGAGGTGGAGACGGCGCGGCGGGTCGCCCGGTTCTCCACCGCGGCGGTGCTCGACGCGGACGTGGACGGGCCCACCGCCTACCTCGTCACCGAGTACGTGCCGGGGCCGACGCTGCTGGAGGAGGTGCGCAGGCGGGGGCCGCTGCGCGGCTCCGCCCTGGAAGGGCTCGCGGTGAGCACGGCGACGGCGCTGCGCGCGATCCACGCCGCCGGGGTGGTGCACCGGGACCTCAAGCCGTCGAACGTGCTGCTGTCGCCGCTCGGCCCGAAGGTGATCGACTTCGGTCTGGCCCGGCTCGCGGACGGGTCCACCCAGTCGATGCTCGCGCTCGGCACCCCGGCGTACATGTCGCCGGAGCAGGCGCGGCGGGAGAAGGTGACGACCGCGTCCGACATCTTCTCCTGGGGCGGGGTGATGGTGTTCGCCGCGACCGGCTCCCCGCCGTTCGGCAGCGGCCCCGGGCAGGACGTGCTCTACCGGGTGGTGCACGACGAGCCGCAGCTGCCGCGGATCGACGGCGTGCTGGGCGAGCTGGTGGCACGGGCGCTGGCGAAGGACCCGGCCGCCCGCCCCACGGCCGAGCAGCTCGTCGACGCGCTGGCCGCCGGGCACACCCGGAACCTGACCGCTCCCCTGCCGTCCCCGCGTCCGGACGCGACGCCGTCCACCGGGCCGTCGACCGTGCCGTCGACGGTGCCGTCGGGCGCGGCGCGCAGGCGGTGGCCGGTGCGTGCCGCGGCGGCGGGCCTGGTGGTGGCCTGTCTCGTCGCGACCGGGGCACTGCTCGCCCTGTCGGGCACGGACGACGACGGCGCCCCGGCCATGCGGCGGCAGGGCGTCGCGGGCGGGAACCCGCTGCGGGAGGGCGCGCGGCTGTTCGCGCCGCCGGACGGCGACGCGGCGCGGCAGGCGCAGGTGTGGGAGGCGCAGGGCCGGGCCGCGGACGCCGCGCTGATGCGGGCGCTCGCCCGGGTGCCGCAGGCGATCCGGCTGGCCGGCGGCGGCCCCGAGCAGGTGCGGCGCACCGTGCAGGACACGATGGCACAGGCCGCGCGGCAGGACGCGGTACCGGTGTTCGTCACCGACTTCGTGCCGCAGCGCGACTGCCACAACGGCGGCGCGGCGAGCCCGGAGGCGTACCGGGCGTGGATCGACGCCGTGGCCCAGGGCATCGGGGACGGCCGGGCGGTGGTCGCGCTGGAGCCGGCCGGGCTGTCCCGGGCGCCGGGCACCCCCGAGTGCCCCGCGGGCGGGCCGCAGGCCCTGCGGCAGCGGTACGCCGACCTCGGCTACGCGGTGACCCGCCTGGGCGGGCTGCCCCGCACTGCCGTGTACCTCGACGGCGGGCTCGCCGACTGGCCCTCGCTGGAGGCGTCGGCGGAACGGCTCGCCGCCGCGGGCGTGGCGGGCGCCGACGGCTTCTACCTCAACGTGAACGGCCACCGCCCGACCCGGGACTCCGTGGCCTGGGGCGTACGCCTGGCCAAGTGCGTGCACCTGCGCCTGTCGGCGGGCGCGACCGCCTGCCCCGAGGACGCGCTGCGCCACGTGCCCGACGACACGGCCGAGCTGCCCCGCTTCGTGGTCGACACGAGCCGGAACGGCACCGGCGAGTGGCGGCCACCGCCGGGGCGGTTCGCCGACCCGCAGGAGTGGTGCAACCCGCCCGGCCGCGGCGCGGGCGCCCGGCCCACCACCACCGACACCGGCCACGCCCTGGTCGACGCCCTGCTCTGGCTCAACGACCCCGGCCGCTCCACGATGCGCTGCACCCGCGGTACGGCGGGCCCGGAGGACCCGGTGTACGGGGTGGTCACCCCGGACGCGGGCCGGTGGTGGCCCGAGCTCGCCCTGGAGCGGGCGCGCAACGCCGTACCCCCGCTCACCGAGTGACGCCCCGTCCGGGCGGACCCGGCTCCTCGGGGAGGTGGGTCACAACCGGCTGAACAGGAGGATCACCGCGGTCCCGAGCAGGAAGATGCCGAACACGACGAGCGCCGGCACCTTGAACTCGTGGAACCGGTTCGGCGCGAGGCGGATGGGGTGCGGGGAACCAGCCGAACGACCGGCTCCCGCCACCGGCTCGGCCACCTCGCGGCGCGGGCGGGGCACCGTCGCCGACAGCTCGGTGGGACCGTAGTGCGAGAGCCAGATCTCGGCACCGCCGTGGGCGGCCACCGCCTCCAGCAGCGCCACCCGCATCCCGTGCGTGGTGTCCTTCCGGCCGGCCAGCTCCACCGCCTTGCGCAGCGACCTCTCGTCACCGTCCGCGAACGCGCAGGCCACCAGGTCCCGCAGGGCTCGGTCGAGCTCGTCGGGGGTGAGCACCGTCTCCAGCCGCTCGCGGAAGAACCCGTTGCCGATGAGGATGTCCCGCAGCTGGGCCCGCGCCTTGCCGTCCCCCTCGACCACCCGCGCAAGGCCCTCGACGCCACGCCGTACGTCCTCCGGGATCTCCGCCGTACGCAGCTTCTGCACCAGGAAGGGGACGTTCTCGTGCGGCTGCCGCTCCGGCACGGGCGGCAGCGGCCGGGTCTCCGCCGCGCCCTCACCGCCGGACGCCTCCCCCTCAGGCCCGACAGGCGGAAGTGGTGCCGTCTCCGCCGTGCTCCCCTCGGCATCCCCCGCCTCGCCCGGCGAGGACTCCGCCACCGGAGTCGAAACGGCCTCCTCCGCCACCTCGTCCGACGGCGACGGTACGGCACCGGCCTCGCTCGCCCCGGCGCCTTCGGCCGAATCCTCCACCGCCGACGGCGAATCAGCAGGCTCTTCGGCCTCAGGCGACGGCGATCCCGCAGAACCGGACGCACTCACCCCGGCGCCTGCGGGCGAACCCTCACCCCGAGGCGGCGAGTCCGTGCGCTCTCCGGCCCCGGACGACGGCGACTCCTCGGGGCCTGACGCGGCCGTCCCGGAATCCGCCGGGCCACTCGCCACCACACGCTCCGCCCCATGAGACGGGCCGGTCCCCGCGCCACCCGTCTCGGGTCCGGGCAACGGTGACTCCGCCGAACGAGCCGTGCTCACCGCTCCGGCATCCGGTTCCTCGATCTGGAGGACGTCCCCCACCACAGGAACCGGGCCGGGCCGCTCGACGGTCCTCGGCGACGGCACGTCCGCCTCGGCACCCGCGGTCGAATCCGGCACCGCTGATGGCGAACCGACGGGTTTTCCGGCCATAGGCGACGGCGACGCCTCGGAACCCGCCGTACCGGCACCGGCATCCGCCGGACCACTCGCCGCCACGCTCTCCGAGCCGTGAGCCGAACCGGCCCCGGCACCACTCGTCTCGGCGTCGAACGACTGCGGGTCGGCGGCCCCAGCGGAACCAGCGGCTGCCTCCGACGGCCCGCTCGGCGGCCCTTCAGAACCCGGCCCCAACGGGTCGACGGCTCGCGGCCACTGCGGCGCCGCGGCCCCGGCCGCGCTCACGGCGGCACCCGTCACGCCACTTGACGGCGGCCGCCCCATGTCCTGAGCCGAAGCGGCCACCGCGCCACTTGCCTCAGTGCCGGACGATGGCGAGCCCAAGGAGCCGAGCGCAGTCACCTCGGTACGCGCCGAGCCACCGTACGGCGGATCTCCCACCTCGGCGGTGGCATCGGTCCGCTCCTCGGGTGACGGCGAGACCGCCGCGCCGGCCGACCCCCGCCCGCTACCTGCCACCTCGCTCAGCGGCGGATTCGCGAACGCTTGTGCCGGCCGCGGGCCGCTCGACTCGGTCGGCGACACCGGGAAAGCGACCCCGCTTTCTCCGGATCCCGGTGCCCCACTCACCGGCGAGCCCACCGCCTCAGGCGTCGCACCGTCCCGCCCCGCGATCTCAGGCGACGGCGGTACACCGGGACCTGCCACCGCACTCGCCGGAGCATGCTCCATCCGTGGATGCGGACGAGCCCACCCCGCGGCCACGGGCGACGACACCTCGGAACCTGCCGCACCGGTTCCGGCACCCACGGTCCCGGTCGGCGACGGATCCTTCGGCCCTTCCGGCAGACCGGTCTCGGCGCCGCCCGCCTGGGCCTCGGACGGCGGCATCGCGGAACCGGCGAAACCCATCCCGGCGCCCGCCACCGGCTCCCCCACCGCGGGGGACGTACCGGGGCGCTCAACGGCGTCGGGCGAGGGGGCAGGACCGGCCGCGCTCGCCGCCACCCCTGACGGCCGATCCTCCCGATCCCGGGAAGGACCGATGCCCGCGTCCCTCCGCTCAGCCGGCGGCGGTGGCATCGCGGAACCGGCAAACCGCACTCCGGCATCGATCGGCGCACCCCCTGCAGCCCGAGGCGAACCGGCATGCCCGACGGTGCCGGGCGACGGCGAGGGCGCAAGCCCGCCCGCCGCCGCAGGGGTGCCTGCGGTTTGCGGCGATTCCGGATTCTCCTTCCGCGGGCCGCCCGCCGCACCACTCGCCTGGGCGTCCCGCGCCGCGGACGCGTCCGCGGATCCCGGCGCGTACGGGGTCGGCGCGAACGGGTACGGCTGCCGCCGGTGGGCGGGGACCCGCCGCTCCACGGTGGGGTCGCCGTCCCCCACGGTGGTGGCCTGGGGGGCGGGACCGGCCACCCGCACGCCCTTGACCTCGGCGTACTTGAGCACGATCGCGATGCGCTCGGCCTCGCCGTGCCGTTCGTGGCGGATGCCGATCCGCCGCAGCAGGCGGCGCACGCCCGCGGCCGAGCCGCCGCGGTAGGTCTCGAGGAGCGTGTCGGCGGCGTCCAGGTAGCGGTCACGGCCGGGCGGTGGCGCGGCGAGGTCGAGGCGGAAGTGGCCGGGTTGCAGGCCGCTGTGCCGCCAGTCGTCGAGGAAGACGAACCGCGGCAGGCCGGGCCGGGTGTCGTCGTTCTCCCTGGTGGAGAACGTCCAGTACCTCCCGGTGCCGTCACCGACGATCTCGCCGAGCAGATCGATCAGGCCCCACAGCAGGCGCCCGGGTTCCACGCCGGGCGGCAGCCGGCAGGAGAAGCCCTGGTCCGGGGCGCGCAGCACCTCGGCCGCGAGACGGCGCAGCGCGTCGTGCGGCCCTCGCCGGACCTCGTCGGTGCGCTCGTCCCGCAGGATCGGGGAGAGCCCGCCGATCCGGGTGGCGTCGATCGGCTCGTCCCCCTGCCCCGGCGCGGGGATCCAGTGGTGCCAGGTGTCCACCGTGGCGAGCACGGATCGCGGCTCGAACACCGGCCCCTCGCCGATGTAGGCGTAGGTGACGGTGCCCGCTTCGGGGTCCGGGGCGGGTGCGCGGTGCAGGGCGGCCACCCGGTCGTCCCACACCAGGCGGCACACGCTCGGCCCGGGTTCCACCCCCGGGATGCGGCGCGGCTCGGCCAGCGGCATGAGCCGCCGCTCCCACCGCTCCCGCTCGGCCCGGTCCACGAGCGAGGAACGGCGCAGCCCCGGCATCGCCGCCCCCTGCGCCCGGCCGAACACCAGCCAGTCGACGCGGCCGTTCATCGCCCCACCCCCGGAACCTGCGGACGGGCGGGCACGGCGATCTTGTCGGCGGACATCACGCCGGTGTGACGCACCACCCCGGCCGGCCGGTGCCCGCGCGCCTCACGGGCGGGCACGACCCCCGCCCACCACGGCACCGGTTCGAGACCTCCGGGCCATCCGGCTCCGTCCGCACCGACGGCACACTCCGCCACCCGCATCCGCCGAATACTGCCGGGGACATCGGCGACCTCCGGCATCGTCCCCCCTCACCGTCCACCCACGCTTCCCGGCTCCTTACCCCAGATTTACCGCCCCGCGACGGTTGGAGAGAACGATTTCCGGAAGCGGGCGGATACGGCGTGCCGCATTCTCCACGGCAGAGCCAGACTCACGGGACGATATCCGACATTTCGGACAGAGCTGACCCGGCATTTCGGACACCGCAGGCGGAGAAAAATACAACAGCGGAGAGATTACGCCTCCCCGCGAATGAACGGGCTGCGCGTTGCCGGGAAAAGCACTGGGCGGCCGGACCATCGTCACCGCACCCGTACCGTGCGCACGAGGCCACGCCGGCGGGAAGCCCGGGCCACGGCCCGGGGATCGCGGGTGGCGGCGATGACGCCGGCGGAAGCGGACCCACCGTGCGGATGCCGGAGCGGACCGCCCGCCGTGACAACCGGCACACGACAGCCGCGAGCGCGTGCACGACCGGCCGGCACGGGTGCGCGTGGCGAGCGACGGCGACGGTGGCGTCGCCCACCAGGCGCCGACCCGATCCGCCCGCGAGACCGCGTCCGGCGCGCACGCGACCCCATATCGGCGTGCCGCACGCGGCGGATCAGGGTGCACGGATCGGACGGCTAGACCGCGAGCAGCCGGTGGACCTCCTCGCCGCGCAGCTCGTCGGCCGAGCCGGAGTGGACCACGTGGCCCGCGTCGAGAATGAGGAAGCGATCGGCCATGCGCAGGGCCAGGTCCACGTACTGCTCCACCAGCAGCACCGCCAGGCCAGAGGCGTGCAGGCGTTCGATCGCTTCCTCGATTTCGAGGATAATCGACGGCTGGATGCCCTCGGTCGGCTCGTCGAGGATGAGCAGCTTGGGCCGGGTGACCAGGGCGCGGGCGATCGCGAGCTGCTGCTGCTGGCCGCCGGAGAGGAACCCGGCGCGGCGCTTGAGCAGCGGCTTGAGCCGGGGGAAGATCTCCAGCGCCTCGTCGATCGCGCTCTCGTCCCGGTGCGGCGAGGCCTCGAGCGTCACCAGCAGGTTGCCGAGCACGCTGAGCTGCGGGAAGGTCTCGTGGCCCTGGGGCACGTAGCCCATGCCGAGCCGTACCCGCTCGTGCGGCTTGAGCTTGGTGACGTCGCGCCCCTCGAAGGTGACCGTGCCCGCGGTGGCGGGGATCACCCCCATGATCGTGTTCAGCAGCGTGGTCTTGCCGACGCCGTTCCGGCCCATGACGCACACGAGCTGCCCGGGCTCGACGTCGAGCGAGACCCCGAACAGCACCCGCGCGCGGCCGTACCCCGACTCAAGACCGCGGACCGACAGCACCTATCCCACCTCCCCGGGCACCGGCTGGGCGGCCCGGCCGAGATAGACCTCGCGCACCTTCGGGTCGTTCCGCACCTGGTCCACCGAGCCTTCCATCAGCACCTTGCCCTCGTGCAACACCGTGACGACCGAGGCGTGACGGCGCAGGAAATCCATGTCGTGCTCGATCACGATCACCGTGTGCTCCTCGGCGATCCGGGTGAGCAGCTCTCCGGTGCGGGCACGCTCCTCCTTCGACATGCCGGCCACCGGCTCGTCGAGCAGCAGCAGCCGCGGTTCCTGCGCGATCAACATGCCGATCTCGAGCCATTGGCGCTGGCCGTGAGAGAGCGTGCCGGCGGCGCTGTCGGCGAGATCGGTGAGTCCTGTGACCTCCAGTGCCCGCGCCACCGCGTCCGAAACACCCTTTCTGCGCCGCAGCAGCGACCACAGCGGCCTGCGGAACGACGCGGCGAGGTCGAGGTTCTCCACGACGGTGAGCTCCTCGAACACCACCGACGTCTGGAAGGTACGGCCCACGCCCATGCGGACGATCTCGTGTTCCCTGCGGCCGACCAGCTCGGCCCCGGCGAACCGCACCGACCCGGTGGCGGGCCGGGTGAGGCCGGTGATCACGTCGACCAGGGTGGTCTTCCCCGCGCCGTTCGGGCCGATCAGGAAGCGCAGCTCGCCCTTTGCGACGGTGAGGTCGACGCCGTCGAGCGCGCGGAAGCCGTCGAAGACCACCGACAGGTCGCGGATCTCCAGCAGCGGCTCCGCGGCCGGGCCGCCTCCGTTGACGCTCATGCCGCCTCCTTCGCCTCACGCGCCGCCCATCCCGGCCGGGCCCGCCGCCACCGGGCGACCGCGTCCCGGGCCGAGGCGAGCAGCCCGGCCACGCCGCCGGGGGCGAGGGTCATGACGAGGATGAACAGCGCGCCCTGCAGGTAGAGCCAGCCGCCGGCGAACTCCTCGCTGAAGGCGGTCTTGGCGTAGTTCATCAGCACCGCGCCGAGCACCGCGCCGCCGAGCGCGTACCGGCCGCCGACCGCGACCATGACGACGAACTCGAGCGACGGCACCACGCCGAGCAGCGCGGGCGAGATGATGCCGACCACCGGGACGAACAGCGCGCCCGCGATGCCCGCCATGCCCGCCGCGACCGCGAAGGTGATCGTCTTGACCACGGCCGGGTCGTAGCCGAGGAACCGCACCCGGTCCTCGGCGTCCCGCACCGCCACCAGCAGCCTGCCGAAGCGGCTGCGGGCGAGCTGCCAGGCGAACAGGAACAGCACCCCGAGCGTGATCGCGACCACGAAGTAGAGCCCGCGCTGGGTGCCGTCGGCGGCGAGGTCCTGGCCGAACAGCTCGAAGAAGTTCGTCAGGCCGTTGGTGCCGCCGGTGAGCCCCTGCTGGCCGACGAGCAGGATCACCAGGGCGGCGGCGAGCGCCTGGGTGAGGATCGCGAAGTACGCGCCGCGCACCCGGCGGCGGAACACGAGCAGGCCGAGCACGGTGGCGATCGCGACCGGCAGCACCACGGCCGCGGCGAGCGCGAAGGCCGGGCTGCGGAACGGCGCCCACAGCGCGGGCAGCGTCTCGACCCCGCTCCACACCATGAAGTCGGGCAGCTCGCCTCCGGCGTCGTTGAGCTTGAGGTACATGCCCATCGAGTAGCCGCCGATGCCGAAGAACACCCCCTGCCCGAGGGTGAGCATGCCGCCCCGGCCCCAGGCGAGGCCGATGCCGAGGGCGACGATCGCGTAGCACAGGTACTTGGCGAGCAGGTTCAGCCGGAACGGCTCGAGCGCGACCGGCGCCACGGCGAGCAGGAGCAGCGCGACCACGACGAACAGCCCGGGCCCGGACCGCGCCGCCTCGGTGACGCGGGCGAGCGCGGCGGGCCGCCGCCGCTGCACGGGCCGCTCCGGAACGGTCTTCAACGTGACGGTCATGTGAGCGCCCTCGATCGGAGAACGAACAGGCCCTGCGGCCGGATCTGCAGGAACGCGATGATCACCGCGAAGACGATCACCTTCGCGAGGCTCGCGTTCGTCCAGAACTCGGCGTAGGAGTTGAGCAGCCCGAGCCCGAACGCGGCGAGTACGGCGCCGCCGAGCCGGCCGAGGCCCCCGCACACGACCACGAGGAACGCGTCCACGATGTAGTACGTGCCGAGGGTCGGGCCGACGGGCCCGATCAGGGTGAGCGCGACGCCGGCGATGCCGGCGAGGCCCGAGCCGATGAAGAACGTGAGCTGGTCCACCCGGCCGGTGTTGATGCCGCCGATCGCGGCGAGCTGCCGGTTCTGCATCACCGCCTGCATCCGGCGGCCCTGGGAGGACCGGGCGAGGTAGGCCCAGATCGCCAGCACGCAGCCGACGGCGAGGGCGAGGATGAACAGCCGCGCGTACGGGATCTGCGTGCCGAACAGCGGCAGCCCGCCGCTGAGCCAGGTCGGGGCCACCACCTGGACGTTCGGCGCGCCGAACAGGTCCCGCGCGAGCTGCTGCAGCACCAGGCTCACGCCCCAGGTGAGCAGCAGCGTGTCGAGCGGGCGGCCGTAGAAGCGGCGGATCGCCAGCCGTTCCAGCAGCCAGCCCATCGCGCCCGCGACGATGAAGGCGACCGGCAGCGCCACCGGCACCGCCGCGGTGCCGACGACGGCCTGCAGCAGGTAGGCGGTGTAGGCCCCGGCCATGATGAACTCGCCGTGGGCCATGTTGATCACGCCCATCTGGCCGAACGTGAACGTGAGGCCGAGCGCGATGAGCAGCAGCACGGCCGCGATCGACAGGCCGACGGGCAACTGGTTGAGAAAGGCCTGCACTCCGGCTCCTTGGATGGTCGACGTCCGGAAGGTCGGTCCTGTGGGGCCGCCCGGCGGCCGCGGACCCGGGTACGGCCGGCCGGGGGAGCGCATCCCGGCCGGCCGCCGCGTGCCCCGCGGCCCGGGCGTGCCCTGCGATCAGCTCAGGCCGCCCGCCCAGGAGTAGGTCTTCAGGTACGGGTCGGGCTTGATCGGCTCGCCGGAGTTCCACACCTCCCGGATCAGGCCGTCCTTCTCGATGACGCCGATGCGCGCCGTCTTGTACAGGTGCTGGTTCTCACCGTCGATCGTGACCGTGCCCTCGGGGCGCTTCAGGGAGATGCCGGCCGCGGCCTTCTTGACCGCCTCCACCTCGGTGGTGCCGGCCTTCTTGACCGCCTCGGCCCACAGGTAGACCGCGTTGTAGCCGGCCTCCATCGGGTCGGAGGTCACCCGGTCCTCGCCGTACCGGGCCTTGAACGCCTTGACGAAGGCCTCGTTCTCCGGCAGGTCGGTGGTCTGGTAGTAGTTCCACGCCACCAGGTGGCCGGCGATGTTGTCGACGCCGATGCCCTTGACCTCCTCCTCGGCGATGCTCACCGACATCACCGGCGTGTCCTCGGCGGTCACCCCGGCGCTCTTGAGCTGCTTGAAGAACGCCACGTTGCTGTCGCCGTTGAGGGTGTTGAACACCGCGTCCGGCTTGGCGTCGACGATCTTGTTCACCAGGGTGCTGTACTCGGTGTGGCCGAGCGGCGTGTACTCCTCACCGAGGATCTCCATGCCGTTCGCCGCCGCGTACGCCTTGATGATCTTGTTGGCGGTGCGGGGGAAGACGTAGTCGCTGCCGACGAGGAAGATCCGCTTCTTCCCCTCCTCCTTCAGGTAGTCGAGCGCCGGGACGATCTGCTGGTTGGTGGTGGCGCCGGTGTAGAAGATGTACGGCGAGCTCTCCAGGCCCTCGTACTGGACCGGGTACCACAGCAGCGCCTTGCGCCGTTCGAAGACCGGCAGCATCGCCTTGCGGCTCGCCGAGGTCCAGCCGCCGAACACGGTGGCGACCTTGTCCTGGGTGATGAGCTTGTCGGCCTTCTCGGCGAACGTCGGCCAGTCCGATGCGCCGTCCTCGACGATCGGCTCGAGCTTCTTGCCGAGCACGCCGCCCGCCGCGTTGATCTCCTCGATGGCGAGCATCTCCGCGTCCTTCACGGTGACCTCGCTGATCGCCATCGTCCCGCTCAGCGAGTGCAGGATGCCGACCTTGATCGTGTCCCCGGCGCCGGCTCCGCCGCCGGCGGCCCCACCCTCGGTCTGGCTCGTTCCACTCCCGCACGCGGCGAGACCGACGATCGACGCGACGACGAGCGCGCCGACTCTCAACACGACCGGCCAGGTTGTTTTCCGCAACTGTCCTCCCTGCGGCTTGGCCCCCGCGCTTGCATCTGCCGACAAGGTGACGTTGCGAAATTTCCCGGCATGTTCCGCAAAGTTAATTGCTGTTTGCGGGAGATTCACAGGTGACGTTTATTCACCGAAAGCTCGCCCACGAGAGGTGACACATCGCCGAAATGGCGGATTAACGCGGTGGAAACCGCCGTTCCCTACTGTCCGGCCATGCGGCTCACTCCACATGAACAGGAGCGTCTGCTCATTCACGTCGCCGCGAGCCTGGCGCGGGAGCGCAGGGCCCGCGGGCTGCGCCTCAACCATCCCGAGGCGACCGCGATCATCGCCGCCTACCTGCTGGAGGGCGCGCGGGACGGGCAGAGCGTGGCCGACCTGATGGAGGGCGGGCGCAAGGTGCTGCGCCGCGAGGACGTCATGGAAGGCGTGCCCGAGATGCTCGAGTCGGTGCAGGTCGAGGCGACCTTCCCCGACGGCACGAAGCTGGTCACCGTCCACAACCCGATCCCATGAGCGCCACCGGCATCAGCGGCGCGCCCGGCGAGATCGTCTTCGGCCGCGGCGGAATCCCGCTCAACCCGGGCCGCGAGCGCCGTACCGTCCGGGTGGTGAACACCGCGGACCGGCCGATCCAGGTCGGCTCGCACTACCACTTCGCCGCCGCCAACCCGGGGCTGGAGTTCGACCGCGAGGCCGCCTGGGGCATGCGCCTCGACGTGCCCGCCGGCACCGCGGTCCGGTTCGAGCCGGGGGTGGCGCGCGACGTCACGCTGGTACCGATCAGCGGCCGGCGGGTCGTTCCGGGCCTGCGCCCGGAGTGGGCCGGGCCGCTCGACAGGGGGTCCGATGGCTGAGCGGCCCGACCTTCCCACCATCGACCGCGCCCGCTACGCGGCGCTGTACGGCCCCACCCGGGGCGACCGGGTACGGCTCGCCGACACCGACCTGTACGTGGAGATCACCGAGGATCTCAGCATGGGCCCGGCCGGGGCCGGGGACGAGGTGGTGTTCGGCGGCGGCAAGGTGATCCGCGAGTCGATGGGCCAGGCCCGCGCCACCCGGGCCGAGGGCGCGCCCGACCTGGTGATCACGGGCGCGGTGATCCTCGACTACTGGGGCGTGGTGAAGGCCGACATCGGGGTGCGCGACGGGCGGATCGTCGCGATCGGCAAGGCCGGCAACCCGGACACCATGGACGGGGTGCACCCGGACCTGGTGATCGGGCCGTCCACCGAGGTGATCGCCGGGAACGGCAAGATCGTCACCGCCGGGGCGATCGACTCGCACGTGCACCTCATCTGCCCGCAGATCGTGGACGAGGCGCTCGCCGCCGGGGTCACCACGCTGATCGGCGGCGGCACCGGCCCGGCCGAGGGCACCAAGGCGACCACGGTCACCGGCGGCTGGTACCTGCCGCGCATGCTCGAGGCGATGGACGGCATGCCGGTCAACGTCGCCCTGCTCGGCAAGGGCAACACGGTGAACGAACAGGCCCTGTTCGAGCAGCTGCGGCTCGGCGCGAGCGGCTTCAAGCTGCACGAGGACTGGGGCACCACGCCCGCCGCGATCGACGCCTGCCTGCGGGTGGCGGACGCGGCCGGGGTGCAGGTGGCGATCCACACCGACACGCTCAACGAGGCCGGGTTCGTGGAGTCCACGCTCGCCGCGATCGGCGACCGGGTGATCCACGCCTACCACACCGAGGGGGCGGGCGGCGGGCACGCGCCCGACATCATCACCATGGCCGGGTACGCCAACGTGCTGCCGTCGTCCACCAACCCGACCCGGCCGTACACGGTGAACACCCTCCACGAGCACCTCGACATGCTCATGGTGTGCCACCACCTCAACCCGGCGGTGCCCGAGGACCTGGCGTTCGCCGAGTCGCGCATCCGGCCGACCACGATGGCCGCCGAGGACGTGCTGCACGACATCGGCGCGATCTCGATGATCGGCTCGGACTCGCAGGCGATGGGCCGGGTCGGGGAGACGATCATCCGGACCTGGCAGACCGCGCACGTGATGAAGCACCGGCGGGGCGCGCTCGGCTGCGCGGGCGGCAACCCGGCCGACAACTTCCGCGCCCAGCGGTACGTCGCGAAGTACACGATCTGCCCGGCGATCGCGCACGGGCTCGACGCGCACGTCGGCTCGGTCGAGGTGGGCAAGCTCGCCGACCTCGTGCTGTGGGACTTCGCGTTCTTCGGGGTCAAGCCGCACCTCGTGCTCAAGGGCGGCATGATCGCCTACGCCCAGATGGGCGACGCGAACGCCTCCATCCCGAGCCCGCAGCCGGTGCTCCCCCGCCCGATGTTCGGCGCGGCGCCCGCGGCCGCCGCCGCGACGTCGGTGCACTTCGTCGCGCCGCAGGCGATCGAGGCGGGCCTCGCCGACCGGCTCGCGGTACGGCGGCGGCTGGTGCCGGTCGCGGACGTGCGGGGCCGGGGCAAGGAGTCGATGCCGCACAACGACGCGCTGCCGGAGATCACCGTGGATCCGGACACGTTCGAGGTGCGGATCGACGGCGAGGTCGTCGAGCCCGAGCCCGTCGAGCGGCTGCCCATGGCCCAGCGCTACTTCCTGTTCTGACGGGCCGCCATGGGCACGTTGCGATCCGCGGCCGAGGCGCTCACGGGGACGGGCGTGATGGGCGCCTCGGCCGCGCTTCTCCTCATCGCCGACTCCCGGCTCCCCGCGGGCGGGCACGCCCACTCGGGCGGGGCCGAGGAGGCGGTGCACGCCGGGGCGATCGCCGGCCCCGAGGATCTGGCGCGGTTCCTCCGCGGCCGGCTCGCCACGGCCGGGCTCGTCGCCGCCGCCCTCGCCGCGGCGGCCTGCCACCTGGCGCGCACGATGGCCACGCGGCCGGGCACGCCCGTGGCCCCCGCTCCCAACGGGGTCAACGGCGGGCATCCTCCGCCCACCGCCACGGACGACGACGGCGCCTCCCCGGACACCGCCTCCCTCCGGGGCGCCGCCGCCTCCGGTACGGCGGGCGAGTCCTCACGCCGCCCGCCGGAGGACCTCGCGGCCGGGCACGCGGCACGGTGGCGGGAGCTCGACGCGGAGGCCGACGCGCGCACCGCCTCGCCCGCCCAGCGGACGGCGAGCCGTACCCAGGGGAGGCTGCTGGTGCGCACCGCGCGGCGGATCTGGCCGTCGCCGGTGCTCGACGGGCTCGCCGCGGCGGTCCCGGACGGCGCGCACCACCCGATCGCGCTCGGCGCGGCGTGCGCCGCCGCCGGATGCCCGCCCGGGCAGGCCGGGCTCGTCGCGGCGTACACCTCGGTCACCGGACCGGCCACGGCGGCGGTGCGCCTGCTCGGCCTCGACCCGGTGACCGTGCACCGGATCCTCGCCGACCTCGCCCCCGAGCTCGACCGCACGGCCGAGGCGGCGGTGGCCGCCGTGGCCGCCTGCCGTACCGCGGGCCCGGCCGGGGCCGAGGCGCCGGATCCGGACGCACCGCAGGACCGCACCGCCCGGCACGACTGGTCGGCGCTGCCGTCCTGGGGCGCCCCGGCGCTCGACCTGCTCGCCGAGGGCCATCTGCGCAGGGAGGTGCGGCTCTTTGTCTCCTGACGGACGCCGGCCCGGGCGCCGGGCCGGGCGCGTCCTGGCACACCTGCCGAAACCATCTCACGGAAGGGCGGCCACCCATGGGCCTTGACCACGGCGACCACCACGACGTTCCGGACCCCAACGGGCGGGCGCTGCGCCTCGGCATCGGCGGACCGGTCGGCAGCGGCAAGACCGCCCTCGTCGCCGCGCTGTGCCGGTCCCTCGGCGAGGTGCTGCGGCTCGGCGTGGTGACCAACGACATCTACACCACCGAGGACGCCGACTTCCTCCGCAGGGCGGGGGTGCTCGACCCCGAGCGCATCCTCGCCGTGCAGACCGGCTGCTGCCCGCACACCGCGATCCGGGACGACATCGCGGCGAACATCGACGCGGTGGAGACCCTCGAGGAGCGGTTCGGCCCGCTCGACCTGGTGATCGTGGAGAGCGGCGGCGACAACCTCACCGCCACGTTCAGCCGCGGCCTCGCCGACCGGCAGATCTTCGTGCTCGACGTCTCGGGCGGCGACAAGGTGCCCCGCAAGGGCGGGCCGGGCGTGACCAGCGCCGACCTGCTCGTGATCAACAAGACCGATCTCGCGCCGCTGGTCGGCGCGGACCTCACCGTCATGTCCCGCGACGCCAACGCGGTCCGGGACGGCAGGCCGGTGCTGTTCACCTCGCTGCGCGAGGACCCCCACGCCGGCGCCGTCGCCGAGTGGGTGATGGGCGTGCACGCCGCCTGGGTCGCGGCGCACTCCCACCCGCACGACCATCCCCATGAGCATCCCCACGAGCATCCCCACGAGGGACGGCCGGAACCGGCGCCGCGGTCCTAGGAGGGCGGTGCGATGTCCCCGAGCGGCACCGCCACCGCCACGGCACCGCCCGCCGCCGCGGTTCCCCGGCCACCGGGCCCGTCCGGCCGCGCGTCGCGGCGGGCCATGCGGGCGCGCGCGGCGATCGCCACCGCGGCCACCCCGCAGGGCGGCACCACGCTGGCCACCCTGCGCTCCGACCCGCCGCTCACGCTGCGCCGTACCGGCCCCGGCCGGGTGCACCTGGTGTCGACCGCCGCCGGGCCGCTCGGCGGCGACGTGCTGGAGCTCGACATCGAGGTGGCCGCGGGCACCACCCTCGAGCTGCACTCGGTCGCGGCCACGCTGGTGCTCCCCGGCGCGGGCGGCCCGTCCCGCATGGTCGTCACCGCGCGGGTCGGCCCCGGCGGCGTGCTCCGCTTCACCCCCGAGCCGACGATCCTCGCCGCGGGCTGCGACCACCGCCTGGAGGTACGGCTGTCGCTCGCGGCCACGGCCTCGGTGCTGTGGCGCGAGGAGATCGTGTTCGGCCGGCACGGCGAGCCGCCGGGCCGCTGCGAGACCGGGTTCGACGCCGTGGTCGACGGGGTGCCCCTGCTGCGCCAGCGGCTCGCCGTCGGCGACCCGGCCGTCGACACCAGCCCCGCGGTGTACGGCACGGCCCGCTGCGTCGGCGGCACGCTGCTCGCCGGACCGGCGTTCACGCCCCCGGAGGGCCGTCGCGGGGACGCGGCGGTGGCCGACGGGGTGGCCGTGCTCCCGCTCGCCGGGCCGGGCGTGCTCGTCTCCGCGCTGGCCGGTGACGCGGCCGAGCTGCGCCGCCGCCTGCTGTGGGGTGAGACGCTCGCCCTCGGCCGCGAGCGCGCCCGGCACGCACCGGTGCCATAGGCCGCCCTGCGGAGGATCCCTCCAGGCACCCTGTCCTCTCCGTGCCGCCACCGCCCCGGCCCGATGGGTGCCCGCACCGCTACCCTGGGCGGGCGACGTAACGCATCCGGCTGGAAGGGACGGCACCATGGCCGTGCGGCACCTCAATCCCGAGGGCCTGTACGCCCTGCCCGAGATGTTCACGCACGTGGTCTCGGTCACCGACGCCGAGCTCGTGTACGTCTCCGGGCAGGTGGCCTGGGACGCCGAGGGCGGGCTCGTCGGCGAGGGCGACCACGCGGCCCAGGCGGCCCAGGTGGCGAGGAACATCGAGACGGCCCTCGCCGCGGCCGGCGCCACCCCGGACGACGTCGTCAAGCAGACGATCTACGTCGCCGACTACTCCCCGGAGGTCGCCCCGGCCGTCTTCGCCGCGCTCAACCACGGCCGCCGCAGGCCGCCCGCCAGCACCCTCATCCCCGTGCCCGCGCTGTACGCCCCGGGCTACCTGATCGAGGTCGAGGTGGTGGCCGCGGTGCGGCGGTGAGACGCGGCCGCGACGCGGCCCGCGTGGCCCGGGGACCGTACGTCCGCCCGCCGCGCGCCGCATCGCCGGGTCCGGCCGGTACGGCCCGCGCCGCCGGGCCGTACCGTCAGTCGAAGAAGCCGAGGCGGCGCAGCTGCTTGGGGTCGCGCTGCCAGTCCTTGGCGACCTTCACGTGCAGGTCGAGGTAGACGCGGGTGCCGAGCAGGGCCTCGATCTGCTTGCGCGCCTTGGTCCCCACCTGCTTGAGCCGCTCGCCCTTCTGGCCGATCACGATCGCCTTCTGCGACGGGCGCTCGACGAACATGACCGCGTAGATGTCGAGCAGGTCCTCCCGGCCGGGGCGGGGGTGCATCTCGTCGACGACGACCGCGATGGAGTGGGGCAGCTCGTCGCGCACGCCCTCGAGCGCGGCCTCGCGGATCAGCTCGCCCACGAGCACCTGCTCGGGCTCGTCGGTGAGCTCGCCGTCGAGGTAGAGCGGGGGCCCCTCGGGCAGGTGCTTGACGAGCACGTCGGTGAGCACGTCGAGCTGCTCGTTCGTCTGCGCCGAGACCGGGACGATGTCCTCGAAGTCGGCGAGCCGGGAGACGGCGAGGAGCTGCTCGGCGATCTCCTTTTTGCTCGCCAGGTCGCACTTGGTGACCACGGCGACCACCGGCGTCTCGCGGATCGCCGACACCTTCTCGGCGATGAACCGGTCGCCCTTGCCGATGCGCTCGTTCGCGGGCACGCAGAACCCGATCACGTCGACCTCGGTGAGCGTGGACAGCACGAGGCTGTCGAGCCGCTCGCCGAGCAGGGTGCGCGGGCGGTGCAGGCCGGGGGTGTCGACGATGATGAGCTGGGAGTCGGGGCGGTGCACGATCCCCCGGATCACCCGGCGGGTGGTCTGCGGCTTCTCGGAGGTGATCGCGACCTTCGTCCCGACGAGGGCGTTCATCAGGGTGGACTTGCCCACGTTGGGGCGGCCGACGAAGCAGGCGAAGCCGGTACGGTGCGGCGCGCCCGCGCCGGGGGACCCGCCCGCGGCCCTCCCCGGGGCGCCGCCCGCAGCGCCGTGCACCGGATCCCTCGCCGAATCCTTCGCCGAGGTCCCGGCGTCCCTGGCGTCGCGTCCTGCGGTCATACGTGGCGCCCCTTGACGGTGCCGTCGGGAGCGGCGAGGAACAGGGCCCCGGCCGACATGTCGCGCACCGCGCGGAGGTCGGCCTCGGAGGGCGCGTCGGCCTCGGTGACGAGCGCGGCGGCCTCGAGCGACCGGGCGCCGCTGCACGCCGCCATCACCACGGCGGCCTGCACCGCGGTCAGGGTCAGCGACGGAAGGTTCACCTCGGATGCGGTGTAGGTACGGCCGATCTCGTCGCGGACCGCCGCGCCCTCGGCGGTGCCGTTGCGGGCCCGGGTGGCGCGGGCGAGCACGACGAGCTTGTTGTCCTCGGGATCCAGTGTCGCTTCAGTCACGCGTCAAGCCTATAGAGAACTCGGCGACGGCCGATCCACCGCCCGGGTACGCCGTCCCCGGCCGGCCGTACCGGGACCACCGAACCGCAAGGCCGCCGGGAAACGCCGTAAGGGTGTTCCCACCCGCTCGCGCGGGCGGGAACACCCTTGGTATCCCCCGTTTGCAACCGGTGCGCCGGCAGCCCCCGTCCGGCGCTCCGGTCCCACCCCTCACGGCGCTCACCCCTTCCGTGAGCGCCTGGGATAAGACTGGCCGAACCCGCTTGCAGATCACTTAAAGAACGGTTGCGGCATCCCGCGCAAATGCCGACAAAGAGGAAACCGCACGTCAGGAGCCGTTCGCCGCCGCGTCGACCGGCTCGTCCTGCTCGGTGCGCACCCGGCGCACCACCACCGTGCTGATCCGGTTGCGCCGCCCCGCAAGGCTCTCCGCGGTGAGCACCAGGCCGTCGATCGTCGCCTCGGAGCCCGCGATCGGCACCCGGCCGAGCGCGTGGGCGAGCAGGCCGCCCACCGTGTCGACGTCGTCCACCTTCAGCTCGGCGCCGAACAGCTCCTCCAGCTCGTCCACCGGCAGCCGCGCGGTGACCCGGGCCGCGGTGCCCTCCTCCAGCCACTCCACCCGGGGCGCCTCCTGGTCGTACTCGTCGGCGATCTCGCCGACGATCTCCTCCAGGATGTCCTCGATCGTGACCAGCCCGGCGGTGCCGCCGTACTCGTCGATCACGATCGCCAGGTGGATCTGCCGGGCCTGCATCTCCCGCAGCAGGTCGTCGATCGGCTTGCTCTCCGGCACGTACGTGGCCGGGCGCATCAGCGTCTCGACGGTCTCGCGGCCGCCGTCCTCGCCCCGCTGGCCCGCCTCGTGCAGCCGGCGCACCACGTCCTTGAGGTAGGCGATGCCGATGACGTCGTCCTCGTTCTCGCCCACCACCGGGATGCGGGAGAAGCCGCTGCGCAGCGCGAGCGACAGCGCCTGGTTGAGCGTCTTGCCGCGCTCGATGAACACCATGTCGGTGCGCGGCACCATCACCTCGCGCACCAGGGTGTCGCCGAGCTCGAACACCGAGTGGATCATCTGCCGCTCGCCCGGCTCGATCAGCCGCCGCTGCTCGGCGAGGTCGACCAGGTCCCGCAGCTCGGCCTCGGTGGTGAACGGGCCCTCGCGGAAGCCCTTGCCCGGGGTGAGCGCGTTGCCCAGCAGGATCAGCAGCCGGGGCAGCGGCCCGAGGATCCGGGTGAGGCGGTAGACGATCGGGGCGCTGGCGAGCGCGATCGGCTCGGCGTGCTGCCGGCCCAGGGTGCGCGGCGACACCCCGATGATCACGTAGCTCACCACGATCATGACCGCCGCGGCGAGCAGGTAGGCCGGGCCGGCGTCGCCGATCAGGTCGATGAAGAGCAGCGTGGCGATCACCGTCGCGACCGTCTCGCAGCTCAGCCGCAGCAGCATGAGCAGGTTGAGGTACTGGGGCGGGTCGGCCACGATCGCGCTCAGCCGTTCGGCGCCGCGCCGTCCCTCCCGGACGAACTCCGCCGCCCGCACCCGGGAGATCCGGGAGAGGGCCGTCTCCGCCCCGGCCAGCAGACCGCCGACGAAGACGAGGAGGACCGCCGACAACAGCCACCAGTTGGCGGGGTTCACCGCTCCCGGCGCACCCCCCGCCACGATTCGAGCAGCTCGGCCTGGAGGCCGAACATCTCCGCGTGCTCCTCCGGCTCGGCGTGGTCATAGCCGAGCAGGTGGAGGATGCCGTGCGTGCACAGCAGCTCGAGCTCCTCCTGCGCGCTGTGCCCGGCCTCGGCCGCCTGCCGGGCCGCCACCTGGGGGCACAGCACCACGTCGCCGAGGAGCGCCGGATCCGCGGGCACGTCGCCCTCCTTGCGGGCGCCGCCGCCCGGGTTGGGGCGCAGCTCGTCCATCGGGAAGGCGAGCACGTCGGTCGGCCCGCTCTCCCCCATCCACTGTTCGTTCAGCGCCGCCATGGCCGGCTCGTCCACGATGAGGATGGACAGCTCGGCCAGCGGGTGGATGCCCATCTCCTCGAGCACGTGCCCCGCGAGCGCCACGAGCGCGGACTCGTCGATCTCGACGCCGGACTCGTTGGCCACCTCGATGCTCATGCCAGGCCTATCTTCCCCGTGGGCGCTTCGCGCCCTTGATCGCGTGTGGTTCTCGTTGCCGCAGGTCGGCGTCGTACCGGTTGTACGCGTCGACGATCTCGCTCACCAGGCGGTGCCGTACCACGTCGACGCTGGTCAGCGTGGCGAAGTGGATGTCGTCGATGCCGTCGAGGATCTCCCGGACCACCTTCAGCCCGCTCTCCTGCCCCTCGGGCAGGTCGACCTGCGTGATGTCACCGGTGACGACGATCTTCGACCCGAACCCGAGCCGCGTCAGGAACATCTTCATCTGCTCGGGCGAGGTGTTCTGCGCCTCGTCGAGGATGATGAAGGCGTCGTTGAGCGTACGGCCCCGCATGTAGGCGAGCGGCGCGACCTCGATCGTGCCCGCGGCCATGAGCTTCGGGATCGTCTCGGGATCGAGCATGTCGTGCAGCGCGTCGTACAGCGGGCGCAGGTACGGGTCGATCTTCTCGTAGAGCGTGCCGGGCAGGAAGCCCAGCCGCTCCCCCGCCTCCACCGCCGGCCGCGTGAGGATGATCCGGGTGACCTCCTTGGCCTGCAGCGCGCGGACCGCCTTCGCCATCGCGAGGTAGGTCTTGCCGGTGCCGGCCGGGCCGATGCCGAACACGATCGTGTGCTTGTCGATCGCGTCGACGTAGCGCTTCTGGTTGACCGTCTTCGGCCGGATGGTACGGCCCCGGGCCGACAGGATGTCGAGCGAGAGCACCTCGGCGGGCCGCTCGCCGCTCATCCGCAGCATCGTGATCACCCTCTCCACGGAGTCGGGTGTGAGCTGGGCACCGGTGCGCAGCAGCTCGACGAGTTCCTCGAACAGGCGCACGACGGCGCCGCTCTCCTCCGGAGAGCCGGTGATGGTGATCTCGTTGCCGCGAACGTGGATGTCGGCTCGGTACGCCTTCTCGATGACGCGCAGGATCTCGTCCCGCGAGCCGAGCAGCCCCACCATGGACTGCTCATCCGGGATGACCACCTTGGCCTGGGTCCGGGTCGGGCCCTTGGTACGCGGCGGCGCGGGGTTGCGTTCGCGGTTGGATTCGGAGTGTTCGGACATGGGCGGCCTATCGGCCAGCTCGCCTCCCGGTGCGGGCCTCACTGGTTTCTACCGTCATGTTATCCACCGTCGGTTTCGTACGACAGCGCTTAACCCGCCGGTCGGCGGCCCGGCCCGCACCCTGGCCCGCACCGTTCCGGCGTGCCGGTCAGCCCGGAGGCCAGGTGAGGTCGCGGCCGCCGAGCACGTGCAGGTGGACGTGGAACACGGCCTGCCCCGCGGCCGCGCCGGTGTTGAACACGAACCGGTAGCCGCTCTCGGCGATGCCCTCCTGCTCGGCGACGGCGTGCCCCGCCTTCAGCACCTCGTCGGCCCAGCCGTCGTCGGCCTGCGCCATCGCGGCCGCGTCACGGAAGTGCTCCTTGGGCACGACGAGCACGTGCGTCGGGGCCTGCGGGTTGATATCGCGGAAGGCGAGCGCCCGGTCGGTCTCCAGGACGATGTCCGCCGGGATCTCCTTGGCGACGATCTTGCAGAAGAGACAGTCGGTCACGCGCCGCATCGTAGCGACAGCCGTTGTCAATCGGTAATACCGAGTAGGCCACGCCGAAAGATCCGTCCGGATAGGGTTGGAGTGCGACACTTCATCGACGGCGTAGGCAGCTTCCCAGTGTCGGGCGAGGACAACCAGCGGGCCATGCCCCCCAAAGAATCGGATGAGCGTAAACCTCCTGGAAAAGCCGCGCGTCCAACGGATGTGACCACCGAGACCATCGTTGCCGACCGGTCGATGGGGGCGGTGCCTGTCGGGTGGGATGCCGACATGGCCGTGACGGCGCTCTACAGCGCGCACTATCGGTCGCTCGTCCGTCTCGCGGTGTTGCTGGTGCGCGATCTGGCCTCGGCCGAGGAGGTCGTGCAGGACGCGTTCGTCGCCATCCACGGGGCGTGGCGGCGGCTGCGCGACCCCGACAAGGCGCTCGCCTACCTCAGGCAGTCGGTCGTCAACCGATCGCGCTCAGTGCTGCGTCACCGGGCCGTCGTGGAGAAGTACGCCCCCAAGGGGCTGCCGGACGCGCCCAGCGCGGAGAACGGTGCCATCGGCGAGCTGGAGCGTTCCGCGGTGATCGAGGCGCTGCGCGCGCTGCCCGCCCGGCAGCGCGAGGCGTTGGTGCTGCGCTACTACGCCGACCTCTCGGAGGCCGAGATCGCGGACGCGATGGGCATCAGCAAGGGCGCGGTGAAGAGTCACACGGCCCGGGGCATGGCCGCACTACGGAACGTACTGGAGAAGTTTTCATGACGGAGTTCCCCGACGAGTACGGCGAGATCCTGCGCCGTGCCCTGCGTGCGGAGGCGGACTCGGTCGTGCCCTCTCCTGACGGACTGGAGATCATCCGCAGCCGCATCGCGCAGCGCCGCGGCATGCGCGGGGTCTTCTGGTGGCGGATCGCGGCCACGGCGGCCGGAGCGGTGGCGGTGGCCGCCTCGATCATGATGCTCGTCCCCGGGCTGCGCGAGCAGGCCACGCCGCCGAGGCAGGGCATCACCGAGATCGGCGCCGAGACCGACGCACCCGAGGGGGCCTCCACCAGCCGTCCCCCGAACACCCGGCCGCCCGAGGTGTCGTCCACCGAGACCGCGGCCGTACTGCCGCCGCCGAGCGCCGTGCCGACCCTGCCCCCGGCGCGCACCACCGCCCCGCCGGCCACCTCCGCGTCGCCCACGCCCAGCCGGACGCCGTCGGCGACGCCGAGCAAGCCGTCCGGATGCCCCTCGGGCGGCACGGACGGGTCGGCCGGACGGACGTCGTGCCCCACCTCCGCCAAGCCGACGCCCACACCGACGCCCACGCCGAGCACGACCGCGCCGCAGGAGCCCTCCTGCCCGGCGGACGAGTGCCCCGCCCCCGACGACCCGCTCCCCACCGAGACACCCGGCGAGCAGCCCGGTGGGGAGCCCACCCTCAGCAACGACGAGGAGCAGGCCCAGGAGTGACGCGCTCCCCCGGCGCGCTGACCATCCCGATCGTCCCGTCGCAGACGTCCCGGCATGCCCGCCGCAGGGCGGATGACCGGGTGCGGAACCTTCCGCCGGGTGCTCCGTGCGGCGTTCCGCTCCCCGCGTTTCCGGCCCGGGGCGTACCGATGCCGTCCTGATCGTGCCGCCTGGTCCGCGGTGGCGCATGTGGCCTGCCGTCTTCCGATCTTTCGCCGGGCGGCACGCTGTCACCGGCCTTTCCTGCGGCTACCCGGGCTTCTCGACGGACGCCGGCCGTCCGTACGGCTCCCGGCGTACGGCACCGCCGCGGCGTGGGCCACCGGCGTGCTCAGGCCGGCGGCGCGGCGGGCAGGGGCCGCGGCGTCCGGGCGGGCCTCACCAGCGGCCGCAGCGGGCCAGCAGGACGGCCGCCGCCGCGACCCCGGCCGTCGAGGTGCGCAGGATCGTCGGGCCGAGCACGGCCGGGACGGCGCCCGCCTCGCGGAACCGGTCGAGCTCCTCCTCGCTGACCCCGCCCTCCGGGCCCACCACGAGCATGATGTCCCCGCCGGGCGGCGGGGTCAGGCCGGACAGCGGGCGCTCGGCCTCCTCGTGCAGCACGACCGCGAGGCCGTCCTCGGCGACCGCGCGCAGCCGCTCGGCGAGCGCGGCCGTGCCCACCGGCTCGGTGACCTCGGGCAGGTGGAAGCGCCGGGACTGCTTGCCCGCCTCGCGGGCGGTGGTGCGCCACCGGGCCAGCGCCTTGGCCGCCCGGTCCCCCTTCCACTGGACCACGCTGCGGGCGGCCGTCCACGGCATGATCACGTCGACGCCGACCTCGGTCATCATCTCGACCGCGAGCTCGCCCCGGTCGCCCTTCGGCAGCCCCTGGGCCACGATGACGCGGGGACGCGGCGCGGGCACGCCGTACCGGGCCTGCACGGTGAGCAGGAGCGCGTCCTTGCGCGCCTCGCGGACCACGCACTCGGCCACGCTTCCGGCGCCGTCGGTGAGGTCCACCCGCTCGCCCGGGCGCAGCCGCCGCACGGTCGCCGCGTGCCTGCCCTCCGGCCCGTCGAGCAGGATCTCGTCGTCCGCCAGCGCCTCGGTGGCGGCCAGGAAGACCGGCACGCTCATCCCCGCCGCCCCCGTCCGCGGCGCGCTCCCCGCCTCCCGTCGATGACGCCGTCGATCACGGCCGCAGCCTAGCCACGCCCGGCCCTGGGAGTCGAATCGAAGTTCTCACTTTCGGTAGTCAACCGAATCCTATAGGTAATAGCGTGGTCTCCGGTGCCCTCCCATCCCCGAGTTCCACGGGCGGGGGCCACCGGGTACCGAGGGGGGTCTTCCCGGCGCCATGGCCGGGCGGGACGGCGTCCCAGCCGGGTGACCCGCGAGCGGCACCGGCCGGGCCTTGCCACGGCCCGTGATCGAACGTCACTTTACCGCGACACACAGTGAGGTTGAGTCAGTGGCCATTCGGGGGCGGCCGCCCGCCTTATCACATCCGCAGCGTCTCCAGGAACGGGCAGGTCAATGGCACGTCTGATCAGGATGCCGCGCACCATCCGCGCGAGGCTCACGTGGATCCTCGCCATCCCGTCGACCCTGCTGCTGGGGGTGACCGGGCTCGAGGTGGCGGCGCGGTACGAGGCGCGCTCCGGCGCGCATTCCGCGGCGCGCCAGGTCGAGCTGGTGCGCGCCGCACAGGAGCTCGCGCACGAGCTGCAGCGGGAACGGGGGCTCACCGTGGGGCTGCTCGGCGGCGAGTTCCGCTTCCGGGGGGAGCTCGCCGCGCAGCGGCGGCGGGTGGACGAGAGCCGCGCGGCCCTCGGGCCGCTGCTCGCCGACCCGGCACGGCGGGGGGTGCCGCGGCTGCGGGACGCGCTCGACCGGCTCGGCGACCTCGGCGCGGTGCGCGCCACCGCCGACGCCCGGCAGTCGACCCGGCAGGACGCCTACGCCTTCTACACCACCGCGATCGAGGCGATCGACGACGCCCTGTACGACCCCGACGCGGGCGGCGGCGACCCGGCGCTCCGGCGCGACCTGGTGGCGCTGTGGACGCTCGGCCGCGCCCAGGAGGCCGCCGCGCAGGAGCGGGACACCCTCACCGGCGTGCTCGCCGCGCACGGGTTCACGCCGGAGGAGTACGTGCGGTTCATCGAGGTGCGCGCGGCCAAGTCCGACGGGCTCGCCCGGTTCGGCCGCGTCGCCTCGGCCGCGCACGCGGGCGCGGTGAGCGCGGCCCGGCAGTCGCGGGCGGCGACCACGATGGGGGCGATCGGGCTGCGCGCGGCCGCCTCGCCGCGCGGCCGGAACCTCACCGTCGCGCCCCGCGAGTGGTGGGAGGCGGCCGACGCGTTCGTGGCCGACCTGCGCGAGGTACGGCGGGCCGTGGGCGAGCAGGCCGCCGCCCGCGCCCGGAGCGCCGAGGCGCGGGCCGGTCGCGAGCTCGTCGTGCTCGCCGTACTCGGGGGCGTGCTGCTGCTCGCCACCCTGCTGCTCGGCCTGGTGACCGCGCGCTCGATCCTGCGCCCGCTGCGCCGGCTCACCGAGGAGGCCGACGAGATCGCCGAGCGCCGGCTCCCCGAGGCGGTGGCGCGGGTCCAGGCGACCGCGAACCCCGAGGACGCGGTCCCGGCCGAGGAGCCCGCCGCCGACGGGCGGCAGGACGAGTTCGCCGCGGTGGCCCGGTCGCTCGCCAAGGTGCACCGGACCGCGCTGCGGCTCGCGGCCGAGCAGGCGGTGCTGCGCCGGAACACCGCCGAGTCGCTGGCGCACCTCGGCCGCCGCAGCCAGACCCTGGTGCGCCGCCAGCTCGACTTCATCGGCGCCCTGGAACGGGACGAGTCCGATCCGGCGGTGCTGGCGAACCTGTTCGAGCTCGACCATCTCGCCACCCGGATGCGGCGCAACGCCGAGAGCCTGCTCGTCCTCGTGGGCGAGCGGCTGCCCCGCCCGGCGGCCGAGCCGGTGGCGATGAGCGAGGTGCTGCGCTCGGCGCTGGCCGAGGTGGAGGACTACCGGCGGGTCGTGCTGCGCCGCGTGGACCACGACGTGGTGCGCGGCGAGGTGGTCGCCGAGGTGGCGCACCTGCTCGCCGAACTGATCGAGAACGCCCTGGTCTTCTCGCCGCAGGACCAGGACGTGGAGATCCAGGCGAAGTGCGACGCGACCGAGTACCACATCGCGATCGTCGACCAGGGCGTGGGCATGAGCCCCGAGGAGCTCGCGGCGGCCAACGCGCGGCTGCGGGGCGAGCAGAGCTTCCTCTCCTCCCCCACCCGGCGGCTCGGGCTCTACATCGTGGGGCGGCTCGCCGAACGGCTCGGCATCCGGGTGTGGCTGCACGACTCGCCGCTGGCCGGCATCACCGCCCGGGTCGTGCTCCCGGCCGACCTGCTCGTGCGCAACGGCGCGGCGGGCGCGCCCGCGCCTGCGGCGGCCCGCGCCGGGCGGATGGTGGACGTGCCGATCCCGTCCGGGCCCGGCGCCACCCCGCGCGCGACGGACGCCGCCCGCCCGGCCGCCGAGGCCACGGAGCGGGAGACCGCGCCCGCGGGCGTGGCCGCGGCGGCGCCCGAACCCGGCCCGGCCGCCGCGCCGGACGAGGCGGCCGCACCGGTCGCGCCGCACGCGAACGGCGCCACGGCCGAGATGGTGGCGGTGGTGCCGGTGCCCGAACCGGCCGAACCGCCCTCCCCGGGCGCGCTGCCGCCGACGCTGCCCACGACTCCCGCGCCCGCCGTCCCGCGGCCCGCCGGAGCCGCCGAGGCCACGGCGCCGGTCACGGCCGCCGCGGCCGCCGCGGCCGCCGCGGAACCGGCCCTGGCGCCGTCCGCGGAGCCCGCGGCGCCACCGTCCGGGCCGCGTCCGAGGGCGGACGCGGCGGCGCACAACGGCTCCCGCCCTGCCCCCGTCCCGCCGGTGATGCCGACCCCGATCCCGCTGCACGTGAAGCCGCCCTACCTGCTCTCCGGGCAGTCGTCCGCGGGCGCGGCCAGGTCCAACGGGCACGCGGCGGGGGACGGCGCCGACCGGGAGGCCGGGCGGAACGGCGTGCCGGACGGGGCGGCGCGCCGGACGCCGCGCGACGAACCCGGGCACGGCGCCGACGCCCGGGAGCCGGAGAGCCCGGTCGAGCGGGTCCGGTCGATGCTCAACGACTACCGGGCGGGGACGCGCCCGCCGGGCGCCTAGGTGGGCGTGTGCCGGAAGGAGCGGTGACCACGACGGGAGGCGCGGCGGGGTTCCGCGCCTCCCCGTTCGCCCGGATCCGGGCGTTCCACCGCACGCGCGGGCGGGCATGGGCTTGCACATTTCAGCCGATTGGCCGCGGAATACGGCGATCGGCCCTCCCACGGCGCCGCGTACCGGTACGGTGACGTTGGGGTGGGCTCGTCACGAGCCGAACGCATCGGGGGTCCTACCGATCCGGCCGTTCCTGACGGGGGCACGCTCGTGCGCGTTCGCCGGGCGTTTCCGTGCCAGGTGGGCCGGGCGGTTGCCGACACAGAGCGGGGCGGGGTGGACGACTGCGATGAACGACGGCTGGAACGAGTGGGGTCCGCGGGTCCCCGACCCGCGCACGACCGGCTCAGGTCACGCGGGTGCCGCCGAACCGGCCGGTAATCCGCGTCCGGCCGTGCCCCCGCAGGCCCGGCCGCCGCACGGTGACCTGCTCGGCGGCCCGTCCCAGGGCCACCGCATCGCGCCCGGGCAGGCCCTGGCCGGCCATCGGCCGCCGGAGGGGGCCCTGCCCGCGCCGCCTCCCGCCTGGTCCGGCCAGGTCGGCGCGGCGTGCCCGCTGCCCCAGACCGGGAACGGCCCGTACGGCGGGCCGGGCAGCGGCGGGACCGGCCCTTCCGCGCACTTCCCCGGCCCGCAGGCCCAGGGCGGCGACCACGCGGCCGTGCCGCCGCAGGCCCGGTTCGCCCCGCCGGAGACGGGCCGTCACCTGCTCGGCCCGCACGTCTCCCCGGCGGCCCAGGCGGATCCGGCCTCCGCGGACCGTCACGCCACGCGCCCGGCGCTCCAGGTGTCCGAGCCGCCGCCGGGCCGGCTCGCCGTACCGCAGACCGGGTACCACGTCGTGCGGTTCCACCCGCAGACCACCCGGGCCGGGCACGACCGGCCGGACGCCGTGCCGGGCCGCCACGCCGCCCGCCCGCCGCTCGGCGCCGGTCCGGGCCGGTTGCCGGAGGAGATGACGGACCGCCCGCTGCGGTGGGGTGACGAGCGCATCCTGCGGCGGCTGGCCGACCAGGGGTTCGGCTGGGGGTACGACCCGGGCGCGCACCGGCCGCGGTACGGCCAGGAGCCGCCCTCGCGCGGCGGCGAGCCGTACCCGTTCGACGACGAGGCGATGGACGGCCCCTCGATGAAGGTGAGCGCGTCCGGGGAGATCGCCCGCCCGTTCGTCACCACGTCCCGGCGCACCCGGCCGCTGGAGGAGCGGCTGCGCATGGAGACCCTGCTGTCCTCGACCCCGGCCGCGCTCGAGGCCCCGCTCGCCTACGAGCACGCGCACATCGTCGAGCTGTGCCGCAGCCCGCAGTCAGTCGCGGAGATCGCCGCCGGGCTGCGGCTTCCGGTCGGGGTGGCGCGTGAGCTCATCGCCGACCTGGTGACCGAGCGGTTCCTGATCATCCACGCCCAGGTCGTCCTCGGCAAACGCCCGCCGCGGCAGCTCCTGGAACGTATCCGGGCCGGGGTCCGGGCGCTCTGAGCCGCACCGGCGCGCGGCCGGGCACGACGGCACGCCGTACCCCGGGCCGTTACCGGCGGCGGTGAACGGTTCGACCGTGACGACGGGGCGGCGCGCTCCGATCGGGCGTGACAGAGCCGCCGGCGCGCACCGCGCGGACCCGGCCGGGACGTGGGCGTGGTCGCGACGTGCTCAGGCCGTCATCGGCCGCGCCACAGATCTCTTCAACGACCGTTGAACGCGTCCCGGAGGCGGGAGAAGAAGCCCTGCTGGCCGGGGGCGAACTTGCCGGGCGGGTGCTCCTCGCCGCGCAGCTTGGCGAGCTGCCGGAGCAGCTCCTCCTGCTGGGAGTCGAGGCGGGTGGGGGTCTCGACGTTGACGTGGATGAGCAGGTCGCCCCGGCCGGTCTCGTTGAGGTGCGGCACGCCGCGCCCGTACAGCGGGATGATCTGGCCGGACTGGGTGCCGGGGCGGATGTCGACCTCCTCGGGGCCGTCGAGCGTGTCGATCACCAGGGTGGTGCCGAGGGCGGCCGCGGTCATCGGCAGGTGCACGGTGCAGTGCAGGTCGTCGCCGCGCCGCTCGAAGATCGGGTGCGGCCGCTCGACGATCTCCAGGAACAGGTCGCCGGGCGGGCCACCGCCGGGCCCGACCTCGCCCTCGCCGGCGAGCTGGATGTGCGTGCCGTCCTCGACGCCGGCCGGGATCCGCACCTTGATCGTACGGCGGGTGCGCACCCGGCCGTCGCCGGCGCACTCCTGGCAGGGGTGCCGGATGATGGTGCCGTAGCCGCCGCACTGGGGGCACGGCCGCGTCGTCATGACCTGGCCCAGGAACGAGCGGGTGACCTGGGAGACCTCGCCCCGCCCGTTGCACATGTCGCAGGTGTCGGGGTGGGTTCCCGGCGACGTGCCGGAGCCCTGGCAGACGTCGCAGAGGACCGCGGTGTCGACCACGAGCTCCTGGGTCGTGCCGAACGCCGTCTCGGTCAGGTCCAGCTCCACCCGGATGGTGTGGTTCCGGCCGCGGCGTGCCCGGGTGCGCGGGCCCCGCGAGGCGGTGCCGGTGCCGAAGAAGGCGTCCATGATGTCGCTGAACGGGAAGCCCGCACCGAACCCGGTGGCCGTGCCGCCCGCCGTGGCGCCGGAGCCGAACGGATCCGCGCCAAGGTCGTACATCTTGCGCTTGTTGGCGTCCGAGAGCACCTCGTACGCCTGGTTGATCTCCTTGAAGCGCTCGGCGGTCGCCGGATCCGGGTTCACGTCGGGATGCAGCTCGCGCGCGAGCCTCCGGTACGCCTTCTTGATCTCCTCTTGGCTGGCGTCGCGACGCACCCCGAGGATGGCGTAGTAATCCTTCGCCACTTAAGACCCCGCCAGAATCTGACCGACGTAGCGCGCCACCGTGCGCACCGCACCCATCGTCACCGGATAATCCATTCGCGTCGGGCCCAGCACCCCGAGCCGGGCGAGTTCCTTGTCGCCGGAGCCGTACCCGGCGGCCACGAACGACATGCCCTTCAACCCCGTGTACGGGTTCTCCGAGCCTATCCGCACCGTCAGGGAGGAGGGGTCGTTCGACGGCTCGCTGAGCAGGCGCATGAGGACCACCTGCTCCTCGAGCGCCTCCAGCACCTCGCGCAGGCTGACCGAGAAGTCGGCCGCGGCGAGGTTCGCGGTGCCGGCCATCACGATTTTCTCATCGTTGCGGTCCACGAGGGTCTCAAGGAGAGCCGAAAGAATCGTGGCCGCGACCGAACGGTCCTCCGGCGGCAGGTGCTCGGGGAGGTCCTGCACGGTGTCGGGCACGTTGCTCAGACCGCAGCCGTCGAGGCAGGCGTTGAGCATCGCCCGCAGGTGCGCGATGCGGTCCTCCTTCACCGGGTCGGGCAGCTCGATCACGCGCTGCTCCACGCGGCCGGTGTTGGTGATGAGGACGAGCATCACGCGGCGGTCGGTGAGCGGGACGATCTCCACGTGGCGCACCGTGGACTTGGTGAGCGACGGGTACTGCACCACGGCCACCTGCCGGGTGAGCTGGGCCAGCAGCCGGACCGTACGGCGCAGCACGTCGTCGAGGTCGACCGCGCCGGCCAGGAAGGTCTCGATCGCCCGTCGCTCGGCCGCCGACAGCGGCTTGATCTGCGACAGCCGGTCCACGAAGAGCCGGTAGCCCTTGTCGGTCGGCACCCGCCCGGCGCTGGTGTGGGGCTGGGTGATGTACCCCTGCTCCTCCAGCACCGCCATGTCGTTACGGATCGTGGCGGGGGAGACGCCGAGGTTGTGCCGCTCCGCGATCGCCTTGGATCCGACTGGCTCGTTGGTGGACACGTAATCTTCGACTATGGCGCGCAGAACCGCCAGCTTGCGGTCATCGAGCAACGTGTTCACCTCCCGGCCGCCCCGGTGTCGTGTAACAACACCTTGCTTGGCACTCAGTGTTCCCGAGTGCCAAGTGTACGGCTCCCATCTCTCAGGTGCGATAACTCATTCTGGCGGGTGGGAAGGCTCCCGCCCGATTCCGCCGTGACGGTACCGCGACGGTCGTGTCGACGGTCCGTTCCGCGGCCGAACGGGCACCAAATCGGTATCGAAACACCGGGTCGAGGGCCGGTGCGGCCGGGGAGGGAAACCGTCACACTCGGATTATGAGCCAGTCGAACGACCCCCGGCCGGAGGGGCAGGCCCCCGGCCCTCAAGGGTACGGCGGCCCGCCGCCCGGTCCCGCGTCCGGCCCGGCCCCGCAGCCCCCGCAGCCGGGCCCGCCCCCCGGGTCACCGTACGGCCCGCCGCCCGGTTCCCCGCCCGGCTTCCCGTCGCAGCCCGGTTCCCCGCACGGCTCGGCCCCCGGGCCGCAGCAGGTTCCGCCGCCCGGCGCGCACCACGCCCCGCCGTACCCGCCGCCGTCCCCCGGCGCTCCCCCGCCCGGCTACGGTCCGCCGCCGGGCGGCCCCGGGGCGCCGCCCCCGCCGCCCGCCGCCGTCGGGCCGCGGCGCGTGTGGATCCTGCTGGCCTGGCTCGCCTTCGTGGCGAGCGTGGTCCTCGGGTTCATGGGCGTGTTCTCCACGGTGGAGTCGGTCGGCGAGGAGGCGGCCCCGCCGCGGCACTTCCGCAGCGGCGAGCCCGCCACCTTCGAGGCCTCCCCCGAGGACCGGCCGGTGCTGTACGCCTCGACCAGCCGGCCGGTGAACTTCGTCTGCGAGGCGACGACCGCCTCCGGCCAGGGCGTCCCGCTCACCAAGCCCGGCTACACGATGACGTTCACCGCGGGCGGCCGGGTGTGGGAGCACGTCTTCGACATCGGCGTCACCCAGCCGGGCACCTACCGGATCGTCTGCGAGGCCCCCGCCTCCTCCGACGTGGTCTTCGGCGTGGGCAAGCAGTTCACCAGCGACCAGGCCGCGAGCACCGTGGGCGGCGTCCTGCTGTGGTTCGCGCTGATGTTCGTCACGTTCGCGGTGGCCGTCGTGGTCACGGTGCTCGTGCTGGTGCGCCGCAGCCGGGCGCGGCGGCGGCTCGCCGGGCCGTGGCCACCGTACGGCGGGCGGTGACACCGGCCGTCGCAAGGCGGCGATGACGCCGTGATTTGCTAGCGTGCCCTGCCATGTACGAGGACGTGCTCTCCGGCCGGCGGCGCCGTTTCGCCCGGGAGCCCATCCCGGAGGTGCCGGCCGAGCCCGGGCTGGTGGTGGAGGACGCCGCGGGCGACTTCTGCGGCGCGGTGGTCGCCTGCGACAAGCACGGGGTCACCCTGGAGGACCGCTTCGGGCGGCGGCGGGTCTTCCCGCTGGAGCGCGGGGCGTTCCTCCTCGAGGGCAGACCGGTCACCCTGGTACGGCCCGGCACCCGGCCGGCGGGCGCCCCGGCGCGGCCGCGGCGCAGCGCGTCGGGCTCGATCGTGGTGGAGGGCCTGCGGGCGCGGGTCGCCAAGGAGAGCCGCATCTACGTGGAGGGCGTGCACGACGCCGAGCTCGTGGAGAAGATCTGGGGCCACGATCTGCGGGTCGAGGGGGTCGTCGTCGAGTACCTCGAGGGCATCGACGATCTGCCGCGGATCGTGGCCGAGTTCGGCCCGGGGCCGGGGCGCCGCCTCGGCGTGCTCGTCGACCACCTCGTGCCCGGCTCGAAGGAGAGCCGCATCGCCGAGCAGGTGGCCTCGCCGTACGTGCTCGTGGTGGGGCACCCGTTCGTGGACATCTGGCAGGCGGTGAAGCCGTCGGTGCTCGGCATCCCGGCCTGGCCGGAGGTGCCGAAGGGGGTGCCGTGGAAGGAGGGGGTGCTCGCGGCGCTCGGCTGGCGCATGGACCCGGGCGAGGCGTGGCGGCACATCCTGGGGCGGGTCACCCACTTCACGGACCTGGAGCCGGAGCTGCTCGGCCGGGTGGAGGAGCTGATCGACTTCGTGAGCCCGCCGCCCGCCGAGTGACCCGCTCAGGCGAGGTCGCGGATGAGCGCGTCGGCGAGCAGCCTGCCGCGCAGCGTGAGCACGGCCCGGCCGGCGCGGAACGGCCCGGGGTCGAGCAGCCCGTCGGCGAGCGCGCGGGCCACGGCCGGGCGGGCCTGCGGGCGGATCTCGTCGAGCGGGTGGCCGGTGGCGAGGCGGAGCTGGAGCATGAGCCGCTCGACGGCGCGGTCCTCGGCGGTGAGCACCTCGCGGGCGTGCCCGGGCGACTCCCCGGCGGCGATGCGGCTCGCGTACGCGGCCGGGTGCTTCACGTTCCACCAGCGCACCCCGCCGACGTGGCTGTGCGCGCCCGGGCCGACGCCCCACCAGTCGCCGCCGGTCCAGTAGAGCAGGTTGTGGCGGCACCGCGCCTCGGGCGAGCGGGCCCAGTTGGAGATCTCGTACCAGGCGTATCCGGCCTCGCCGAGCATGGCGTCGGCGATGAGGTAGCGGTCGGCGGCGACGTCGTCGTCGGGCGCGGGCAGCTCGCCCCGGCGGATGCGGGCGGCGAGCCGGGTGCCGTCCTCGACGATGAGCGCGTAGGCCGAGATGTGGTCGGGCCCCGCCTCGATCGCGGCGGCGAGCGTGGCCCGCCAGTCGTCGTCGGTCTCCCCCGGCGTGCCGTAGATGAGGTCGAGGTTGACGTGTTCGAACCCGGCTGCGCGCGCCTCCCGGGCGGCCGCGGCGGCCCGGCCGGGGGTGTGCCGCCGGTCGAGTACGGCGAGCACGTGCGGCCGCACGCTCTGCATGCCGAGGCTGATCCGGGTGAAGCCGCCCGCGCGCAGCTCGGCGAGCGCGGCCGGGGTGACCGACTCGGGGTTCGCCTCGGTGGTGACCTCGGCGCCGGGGGCGAGCCCGAACTCCTCGTCGATCACGCGCAGGATCCGCACCAGGTCGGCGGGCGGCAGCAGGGTGGGCGTGCCGCCGCCGAAGAACACGGTCGCCACCCGCGGCGCGGCGTCGCCGAGCACCCGCCGCGCGAGCCGTACCTCGGCGGCGGCGGTCTCGGCGTAGTCCGCGCGGCTCGCGCCCGGGCCCAGCTCGGCCGCGGTGTAGGTGTTGAAGTCGCAGTAGCCGCAGCGGGTCACGCAGAACGGCACGTGCACGTAGAAGCCGAACGGGCGCTCCCCGAGTCCGCGCAGCGCGGACTCGGGCAGCTCGCCGGTGCGGGGCACCGGCTCGCCGTCGGGCAGGGCGGAAGGCATGGGCGGCCCCGGCGGGCTACTTCTTCTTGTCGCTCGACGTGTCGGTGGCGAGCGCGGCGACGAACGCCTCCTGCGGCACCTCCACCCGGCCGACCATCTTCATGCGCTTCTTGCCTTCCTTCTGCTTCTCGAGCAGCTTGCGCTTCCGGGTGATGTCACCGCCGTAGCACTTGGCGAGCACGTCCTTGCGCAGCGCCCGGATGTTCTCCCGGGCGATCACACGGGAGCCGATCGCCGCCTGGATGGGCACCTCGAACTGCTGCCGCGGGATGAGCTCCTTGAGCTTGCGCGCCATCTCCACGCCGTAGGAGTACGCCTTCTCCCGGTGCACGATCGCGCTGAACGCGTCCACCGGCTCGCCCTGCAGCAGGATGTCCACCTTGACCAGGTCGGCCTCCTGCTCGCCGGCGGGCTCGTAGTCGAGCGACGCGTACCCGCGGGTGCGGGACTTGAGCTGGTCGAAGAAGTCGAAGATGATCTCGGCCAGCGGCAGGGTGTAGCGGATCTCCACCCGGTCGGTGGACAGGTAGTCCATGCCGAGCAGGGTGCCGCGGCGGCCCTGGCACAGCTCCATGATCGCGCCGATGTGCTCGGCCGGGCTGAGCACCGTGGCGCGCACCACCGGCTCGTACACCGCGGCGATCTTGCCGCCGGGGAACTCCGACGGGTTGGTGACGGTGACCTCCTTGCCGCTGTCGAGCACCACCCGGTAGGGGACGTTCGGCGCGGTGGAGATCAGCGACAGGCCGAACTCGCGCTCCAGCCGCTCGCGCACGATCTCCATGTGGAGCAGGCCGAGGAAGCCGCAGCGGAAGCCGAAGCCGAGCGCGGCCGAGGTCTCCGGCTCGTAGATGAGCGCGGCGTCGTTGAGGCGCAGCTTGTCGAGGGCCTCGCGCAGCTCCGGGTAGTCGTCGCCGTCGATCGGGTAGAGGCCCGAGTACACCATCGGCTTGGGGTGCTCGTAGCCGGGCAGCGGCTCGGTCGCCTGGCGCGCGGCCGAGGTGACCGTGTCGCCGACCCGGGCCTGGCGCACGTCCTTCACGCCGGTGATCAGGTACCCCACCTCGCCGACGCCGAGGCCGTGCTTGGACGGGATCGGCTCGGGCGAGATGACGCCGATCTCCAGGGTCTCGTGGGTGGCCCCGGTCGACATCATCATCGTGCGCTCGCGGGGGGCGAGGTGGCCGTGGACGACCCGCACGTAGGTGACGACGCCCCGGTAGATGTCGTAGACCGAGTCGAAGATGAGCGCCCGGGCCGGGGCGTCGGCGTCGCCGACCGGCGGCGGCACCTGCATGACCACGTGGTCGAGCAGCTCCTTGACGCCCTCCCCGGTCTTGCCGGAGACGCGCAGCACGTCCTGGGGCTCGCAGCCGATGAGCCCGGCGAGCTCCTCGGCGTACTTGTCCGGCTGGGCCTGCGGGAGATCGATCTTGTTGAGGACGGGGATGATGGTGAGGTCGGCGTTCATCGCCAGGTAGAGGTTGGCGAGGGTCTGCGCCTCGATCCCCTGCGCGGCGTCGACCAGCAGGATCGCGCCCTCACACGCCTCGAGCGACCGGGACACCTCGTAGGTGAAGTCCACGTGGCCCGGGGTGTCGATCATGTTGAGGACGTAGTCGACGCCGTCCGGGCCCTTCCAGGGCATCCGTACGGCCTGCGACTTGATGGTGATGCCGCGCTCCCGCTCGATGTCCATGCGGTCGAGGTACTGCGCGCGCATCTGCCGCTCGTCGACCACGCCCGTGAGCTGGAGCATGCGGTCGGCGAGCGTGGACTTGCCATGGTCGATGTGCGCGATGATGCAGAAGTTGCGGATCACCGCGGGGTCGGTCAGGCCAGGCTCAGTGCGCACCGTGGTCCGTTTCGGCAGGTTCGATCACGATCAAGGGGCCGGGAGCGCCGGCCCGTCTTCCATGGTGGCATGTTCGGGTGACAGCCCGGACCGCCACGGTGTCACCGGCGCGGTCCCGCCTCCCGGCGGTTCCCGCGTCCGTCCCGCTGTTGTGCCCCGGTGCTCCCGATCGCGGGCGTGACCGCGGCGGCACTCCTGGCGAGTCTACCGGCAGGGCCGCGAGACGGGCGAAGATCCGGCCGCCCGGGGCCCACGCTCGCCCGGCCGTACCGGTGGCCGGGCGCCGGTACGGCCGGCACGGCGGCGGCCGGGCCGTACCCGGGGCGGCGGGTGTGCCATTGAAACAAGGCGGCGGGCCGGCGGGGCGGCCACGGCGGGATGCGGGCGGGCAGGGCACGGACGGGTGACGGGTCGATAACCTTCGGTGCGGCCTCGACCGGGTGTCCTACACTGCCTTGCGCACGGCACATTCCCCACCGGGTCCCCGTTGCGGCCGGCGGCCGCAGGGGCCATGTGCCCTGCATTGATTTGAGCGGCGTGAGGGGCGTTGATACCCTGTCTCACTGCGTGTGGTGCGCCCTCTCTGCCCGCGCGAACCAATCCACCGACTTTCTGACCGAGGCTTCTTCGTGGCTAACATCAAGTCCCAGATCAAGCGCAACAGGCAGAACGAAAAGCGTCGTCTGCGTAACAAGGCCGTCAAGTCTTCGCTGAAGACGGCGATCCGCAAGTTCCGCGAGGCCGCCGACCGGGGCGAGGTCGAGCAGGCGGTCGTGCTCATGCGCGCCGCGTGCCGCCAGCTGGACAAGGCGGTCACCAAGGGTGTGATCCACAAGAACCAGGCGGCCAACCGGAAGTCGGCCATCGCCAAGCGCGCCGCTGCGCTGCAGGCCGCGGCGTCGAAGTAGGCCTTCCCGGGCCGAGCGCAGGGCGCGCATCACCGTCGCGAGCGCCGTGACTCCGTGGGAGCACGGCGCTTTCGCCATGCCCGGATATCTCAAGTTCGTGACAATGTCATAATTTGTCACGGAATCGATATCACTTCTCCATTTCCGTAGCGCATCGCCTCCATCACCATCCGGCCCGCGCCGCCGACCTCGCCGACGTTCGCGCTTACAGTCGTGGCAGGTGGCTGCGATACGACGAGCGGAGGAGCCCGGATGTGGTGGCGGACGCCGCCGGCGGTGCGGCGTGCAACCGCCGGACCGCTTCCGCTGTTCGTCACCCGCGGCGCGGCGCGGCCTGCCACCGTCTTATCCGGCACGCCCGCGTACGGCCCGCCCCGCCTGCGTCCCGGCCCGCCGTACCGCCTTATCGGCACGGCGGTGACACCGGGCCGGCCGCACGCCACCGCCCACCGCGGCGCACCACGCGGCACCCGCCCGGCCGGTCCGCGTGCTTCCGGTGCCCCCGCCCCCATCGGCCCGGGGATCGTGCCGGCGGCCGTCGCCCTTGGCGCATCGCGCGCCGACCCGTGTCCGCCCGAGGCCACGGCACGCGCCCGGTCCGCGGCCGTCCCGCCTCCGGCCACCGTCCCCGATCACTCGGACACGCCCCGCGGCGGTAGCCGGCCCGCGTCATCCGCCGCGTCCGCCGTCGTTCTCCGCCGGAGCGCGGACCGCATCGGCCCGCCCGCGCCGTGGGGGCGCTCCGCATGAGCCCGCTGCGCATCCTCCGCGCCCACCGCGGCGTGGCCGGCCTGCTCGCGCTCCTCACCCTCACCGCCGCCACGCTGCTCGCCGGGCTGCCGCGGATCGTGGCGGACTCCTTCGACCGGGCGGTGCGCCGTGCCGTACAGGAGAACCCCGCCGAACCGGCCGACCTGACCGTCGCGCTCGAGCCGGAAAGCTCCGCCGACCTGCTCACCGACACCGACCGGCTCGCCGAGCAGCACGACCGGCTGCACGCCGGGCTGCCCGGGCCGCTGCGCGCGATCGTCGCCACCGGCGCCGCGGCTCAGGCGGCGGGGGCGTCGTACGCGGCGCGGACGCGGCGCATGCCGCTCGCCGACCGGATCGGTGCGGAGGACCACGCACTGCAGTTCCTCAACCTCGCCTGGGTTGCGGGTGCGGGGGGCCGGGTGCGCTACGTCGCGGGGTCGCCGCCCGGGCCGCCCACGACGGCACAGCCCGTCCCCGGGTACGGCGGGCTCGGCGACGTGCCGCTGATCGAGGTCGCGCTCTCGCACGCCGGGGCCGCGGCGATGAACCTCTCGGTGGGGTCGCTGCTGCTGCTCGGCGACGTCGAACCGCGGCTCGCCCGGGTCACCGGCCTGTTCGAGCCGGTACGGCCCGCCGACCCGTTCTGGCGCCACCATCGGGATCTGCTGCGCGCCTCGATCCGGCTCACCACGGCCGGGGACGAGCAGCACCTCACCGGCCTCGTGCACCACGCCGCACTGGCGCGGCTCGGCGGCCCGACGGACCTGCGCTACGAGTGGACCCTGCCGGTCGACTCCGGCGCGATCACCGCACGCGACGCCGCCGCGATCGCCGAGGCGGTCGACCGCTACCGGGACCGGCTCCGGCGGCAGGCCGCGCTCCCGAACGGGGTGGCGCGGTTCGAGCTGCACACGGGCCTGGACACCGGGCTCGGCCGGTTCCTGGAGCGGCAGCGCGTCGCGGTGGTGCTCGGATGGCTCGTCATCGGCGGCCTCGGCCTCGTCGCCTGCGGCGCCGTCACGCTCGCGGTACGGCTGCTGTGCGACCGGCTGCGGCCGGCTCCCGCGCCCGCCTGGCACCGCTCGGCGGTCCGCCGGTCACGGTCCTCGCCGAACGGCCAGAGGAACGGCGAGCATCCGGGAGCGGAGCGGCCCGGGACCGACCAGCGGGTGGGCGGATCGCGCCTGGCGGTCGCCCGCGTCGCCGCCGGGGCGGGCGCGGCGGTCGCGCTCGTGTGCGTGCCGGCGGCGCTGCTCGGGTACGGCCTGGGGTCGCTCGTGCCCGGCCCCGCCGTACCGCCGGCCCACCTCGCGCCGTCTCTGCTCGCCCTGGGCGCGGCCGTGACGGCGGCGGGGCTCACCGCGGCCGCCCATCGGGCACCGGCGCGCGGGCCGTCCGGCGACGCGCCCGCCCGGCGCCTTTCCCGGCGACGCCTCGCCACCGAGGTCGCCGTCGTCGTGCTCGCCCTCGCCGCCGCCTACCTGCTGCGCGTCCGCGGGCTGCCCGCCGCCGGGGCGGGCGCGCGGGACGGCGACGCCGGCCTGTTCCTCGTGCTCGCGCCCGTGCCGCTCGCGGTCGCGGCCGGGCTCGTCACCGTCCGCCTCTCCCCCTTCGCGTTGCGCCTGCCGGCGTGGCTGGCCGCCCGGCGGCGGTCCGCCGTCCCCTTCCTGGGGCTCGCCCTGGCGACGCGGGCGGGGGACGTGTGCCGGCTGCCCGCGCTCGTGCTGCTGCCCGCCCTCGCGGTGGCCGTGTACGGGGTGGTGGCCGCCGACGCGCTCGAGTCGGCGCAGTCCGTCGCCGCGTGGCGGGCCACCGGGGCGGCGGCCCGGGTGGAGCGCCTGCCGGGCCCGGCCGAGCCGGTGCTCTCCCGGCTGCGCGAGGTGCCGGACGTACGCGCCGTGGTGCCCGCGCTGAAGGGCACCGGCCGGCTCGGGGCCCGCGGGCAGAGCGTCACCGTGGTCGCGGTGGACCTCGCCGCGTACCGGCGGCTGGTCGCCGGCTCGCCGCTCACCGTGCCCGCCCCGCCCGCGGACGTGCCCGGCACCGCGCTGCCCGCGCTGGTCACCCGCGACCTGACCGTCTACTCCCGTTTCGAGGTCGGCTGGTACCGGCGGATCGAGGTGGTCCCCACCGGCGTGATCGACGGCGGGCTGCCGGGGCTCGCCCCCGAGGAGGGCAGCCTCGTCGTCGTGCCGTTCCAGGCGCTGCCCCGGGCAGGGCTCGGCGGCCTGGCGAACGTGCTGCTCGTGGACGGCGACGATCCGGATCCGGCCGAGCTGCGCGCCGCGGCGGGCGGCCCGGACGCCTCGGTCGTCACCGTGCACGGGGAGGCCGAACGCCTCGCCGCCGCGCCGATGGCCACCGCGCTCCGCACCGTGCTCTGGACGGCCGCCGCGGCGGTCACCGGCTGCGCGGTCCTCGCCGTGCTGCTCGCCCCGGCCGCGCGGGCCGGGCTCCGGTCGCGCACGCTGGCCACCCTGCGCGTGCTGGGCCTGTCGGCCGGGCAGGCGTGCCGGGTGACCGCGTTCGAGGTCGCCGCCGTGGCGGCGTGCCCGATCCTCGCCGGGACGCTGCTCGGCCTCACCCTGCCGGTCCTGCTCGGCCCGGGTGTCGACTTGGCCGTGTTCGCGGGCACCCCGGGCGATTACGGCCTGCCGTTCGGCCTCGTCGCGCCGATCCTGCTCGCCGCCGGGCTCATCGCGGCGGCGGCGCTCGGCGGCGGCCTCCTGCACGCCGGCCCCGGCCGCCGCCGGATCGGCGATCGCCTCCCCGGGGAGGGCGGATGAGCACGGGCCACGCCGTCGCCGTACCGCCGTACCGGACGGCCGCGCCGGGCCGTACCCGGTGCGCGGACGTCAGCGCCGGGCTCCGGCCCGCGTCCGCGCCGACGTGCGGCCACCCGACCGCCGCCGCGACTGCGATGTCGCGCCTTGCCGACCCCATGGACCGGCGGGTACGGCCGCTCCGGAACGCCGCGGCGCGAAGCGTCGACGCCCTCCGGCCGGGTGCCGGCCAGAGCGCGTACGGACGCAGCCCAGCGCCGACCGCAGCCCAAGCCGCAGGTGCCGAGCCGCGCCCGGCGGCCCGGCCACGGCCGCGGGCCGACCGCCCCGAGCTCTCGTCCTACGGCGCGTTGTGCGATCCGGCCACTGCGCACCACCGCGGCCATCACCCGCCCCGGCCGCATCCTCCCGCCGGATGCCTCGCGCAGCGGAGCGCGTGGCGCGGCCGGGTGTGGCGTGACGGAAACGTCCCGAGCAGTACCCGTATGGGGCGACCGGCCGCCCCGGCACACGTCGCCGGTGGCGGGCGCCGCGGCACCGCCACCGGCCACCGGCGTCCCCTACGCCCAACGGCAGAGCACGGCCACATCGGGGGTGTGGCCCAACCGGCCCGAGGAGGACCGTCATGATCGAGCCGATGGTCATCGCCGCGAACCTGCGCAAGGCCTACCGGCAGGGACCGAGGGAGGTCGTCGCGCTGCGCGACGTCTCCTTCGCGGCTCTCCCAGGGGAGCTGGTCGTGATCAGCGGAGGGCGCGGAGCGGGCAAGACCACCCTGCTCAACCAGGTGGGCGGGCTCGACCGTCCCGACTCCGGCGAGGTGACCATCGCCGGGCGGCGGATCACCGACCTCTCCGAAGGCGACCTGCTGCAGCTGCGGCGCAAGGAGATCGGGTACGTCTTCCCGTCGTTCGGCCTCATCCCGGTCCTGACCGCGGCCGAGAACGTCGGGGTGCCGCTGCGGCTTACCAACACCCCGGTCGACGAGCGGGACAAGCGCGTCGAGGAGCTGCTCACCCTCGTCGGGCTCGCGGACCACGCGGACCGCAGCCCGTACGAGCTGTCCGAGGACCAGCGCCAGCGCATCGCGATCGCCCGTGCCCTCGCCAACCGCCCCCGCCTGCTGATCGCCGACGAGCCCACCGGCCGCCTCGAGGCCCGCAGCAGCCGCCGGATCATGGAGCTGCTGCGCACCCTCACCCTGACCGAGGACGTCACCGCGCTCGTCACCACCGCCGACCCCGCCCTCGTCGGCTACGCCGACCGCGTCCTCACCCTGCGCGACGGCGTCCTCTCCTCGCCACGCCAGACCTGGGCGGAGCCACGAGAGGCCTCGTGACGGCCGGAGGCCGGTCGAGTCGATCAGGTCACCTCGAAGCCGGCCTTGGCCAACACGTCCTTGCCCCGCCGGGACAGCACAAGGTCGACGAAGCGCTCGGCCAGATCACCGGCCGACGCCTTGCTCAGGACGGCGATGGGATAGTCGTTGACCGCCTGGCCGGCCTCGGGGAAGGAGATTCCCTTGGCCTTGCCGCCCGAGGCGATCACGTCGGTCCGATAGACGAGCGCCGCGTCCACCTCGCCCAGTTCGACCTTGGTGAGCGTGGCCTTGACGTCCTGTTCCAGGGTGACCGGGGTGACCTTGAGCCCGGCCGCGTCCAGGACCTTGACCGTGGCGACCCCGCACGGCACCTGCTCGGCGCACAACGCCACCTTCACGTTGGGATCGGCGAGGTCCTTCAGCTCGTCGACCTGCGCCGGGTTGTCCGCGGGCACGGCGATCTGCAGCCGGTTACGCGCGAACGTGGTCGGTTGCTCGGCCAGGGACGCGTCGGTGACGGTCTTCATGGTGGCCGGGTTCGCCGCGGCGAACACGTCCGCGGGCGCCCCTTGGACGATCTGCTGGGCCAACGTAGCGCTGGAGCCGAAGTTGAACCGCACCCTGGTGCCCGCGTGCTCGGCCTCGAACATCCTGCCGAGCTCGGTGAACGTCTCGGTCAGCGACGCCGCCGCGAAGACCGTCACCTCGCGCTCCCCGCCGGCCGATCCACCGGAGCCGCATCCGGACAAGGCCCCCAACGCGAGCGTGACAGGCACAGCGATCATCCACCGGGAAAGACGCCTGAACACAAAGAGCTCCCACACGTGACCGGTCACCCGACTGATCGGCGGACGATGCCGGGAACGGCTCCGAGCAGCCCAGCGGCGTCGTCGACCAGAACTTCCTCAATACCCTATATCGCAAGTTCCAATGGAAACACCTCTACCCCATCGCATCAGCGAGCACTGGGCGAAGCATTTCGCCGCAAGTACGAGGTGGAGGCCGCCCGCGCCCGGATCCATCCGGCCGCCGGGTAACCGCCGGCGTATCCGCCGGTGCGCTCCTGACGGCGCACCCCGGTGGGCACGGTCCGGTCCTCACCCACGGGGTGGCCGCAAGATCAGCGGAGTGAACCCCTCCACCTCGGCGACGTCAACGACCCTGCCCTTCCGGCTCACCCCTCCATCCGCCGATTACGACCTGCAAGGCAGTGAGCCTTCCGAGCGGAGACCACACCACGATCAACCCGTTCGGACGGTGCACAGCGCGAACCACCCTCCCACCCCGCAAGGCAAGCACAATCCGTCGACAACCCCCCCGGGGCGACCGCGAGATCAGCGGGGTGAACCCCTCCACGTCGGCAACATCAACGCCCGGCGCCCTTCCAGCTCACTCCTTCACCCGTCGGCCGCGACGCAAAGCCGATGCGTCTCCCAACGGAGACCACACCAGAACACGCCACGATCGACCGTCTGAGGCGCGTGCAGCGGGAGCCGCTCTCCCGGTTCGTGGGAGGCGGGCAGGTCAGCGGCCGTTGCGGCTGGCGCAGATGATGCGCACCGCGCGCTCCAGCGCGTAGGCGGGATCGACGCCGGCGCCCTTGACCTGCTCGTCGGCGTCGGCCACCGCCTGGATGGCGGTGCTCAGCCCTTCCGGGCCCCAGGCGCGCAGCCGGTCCTGGTAACGCTTGGCGAGCCACGGGGGCATGCCGAGGGCCTGGGCGAGGTTGGCGCCGCGGGCGTTGCGGGCGCCCGCGACCTTGGCGAGGGTGCGCAGCTCCTTGGCGAGCGCGCTCACGATGAGCACGGGGGGTGTGCCCGTCGCCAGGGACCAGCGGAGCTGCTCGAGCGCCTCGGCGGCCTTGCCCTCGGCCGCGCTCTCGGCGACCGTGAAGCCGCTCACCGCCGCCTGGCCCCGGTGGTAGCGCGCCACGTCCGCGGCGGTGATCGTCTTGTGCTCCGCGGGCGTGTCGAAGACGAGCTGGCTGCACGCGGCGGCGAGCTCCCGCAGGTCGTTGCCGACCGCGTCGAGCAGTGCCTGGGCCGCGTCGGGCGCGATCGACCGCCCGGCCCGCTTGATCTCGGCCTTGATGAAGTCCAGCCGCTCGCCGGGTTTGGTGATCTTCGGGACGGTGACGACCGCCGCCCCGGCCTTTTTGAGCCCGTCGACCAGTGCCTTGCCCTTCGCTCCGCCCGGGTGGGTGAGCACGAGCGTGGCGTCCTCGGCGGGTTGCTTCGCGTATCCGACGATCTCCGTGATGACGTCCTTGGACAGATCCTGCGCGGACCGCACCACGATGATCGAGCGCCCGCCGAACAGCGACGGCGAGGTCAGCCCGGCCAGCTCTCCGGGCTCGACCTTCCCCCCGATCAGCTCGTGCCGCTCGGCCTCGGGATCGACGGCCCGCACGGCCGCGACGACCGCGCCCACCGCCCGGTCCACGAGCAGCTCCTCCTCGCCGATCACCAACGTCACGGGTGCTGGACTCGTCGCCGCCATGAGAGCCAGCATGCCACGCCCTCCCGGCCTTCGCGCCCTCAGCGGCCACGCACCCGGCCGCTGCGCGGCTCGCCTCGGGGCACCACGGCGAGGCCGTCCCCCTGGACGACCACGGCGAGGTCGCCTTGGCGGTCGGTGCGGTAGACGCGGGCCGACAGGGCGCCGAGACGAGCGATCGTCTGCGGCGCAGGGTGGCCGTAGTCGTTGTCCGCGCCGACGCTGATCAGCGCCGCCCTGGGGCGGATGGCCGCGAGGAAGGCCGGATCACCCCGACCGGACCCGTGGTGCGGGACCTTGAGCACGTCGACCGGGGGCACGCCCCGGCGGAGCAGGGCGGCCTGCGCCTCGGTCTCCACGTCGCCGCTGAGCAGTGCCGAGCCGACGGACCACCGCAGGTGAAGCACGACGCTGGCGTTGTTCACGGCCGAACCTCCCCCTGCGCCCTCCGGGATGGGCGCGGCCCCGGGTCGCGGATCGGGCGCGAGGACGGTGATCTCAGCGGGGCCGAAGCGCCAGTGGGTGCCGGGAGGGACCGTCCATTCGGGAATGCGGCGTTCCCGGAGCCGCGCCGACAGACGGGCACCCTCCGGCGTGGGCATGTGGGCGTGACCGACGAGGGCCGCGCCGACGGCCCGGCGGCGTAGCACGCCCTCGAGCCCGCCGACGTGGTCGAGGTGCGGATGGGTGAGCACCAGCAGCGGCACGCGGCGCACGCCGAGGTCGCGCAGGCAGGCGTCGACGAGGACCGGGTCCGGTCCGGCGTCCACCACGACCGCGCGGTCGCCACCCGCGGACACCACGAGCGCGTCGCCCTGTCCCACGTCGCAGGCGACCATGAGCCAGCCGGGCGGCGGCCAGGGCGCGGCGACCGGGGTCGCCACGACGGCCGCCACGGTGACCCCGGCGGCGACGGCGAGCGCGATCCGGCGCGTGCCCGCGCGGCGCAGCAGCAGGAAGACCGCGACCGCGGCGAGGCACAGCAGCACCAGCCCGGGCACGCCGCCGACCCAGGGCAGGACCGCGAGCGGCAGCGCCGCCGCCTGCTCGGCGACCAGGATGATCCAGCCCACGGCGAGCCCGGCCGGGCGGACGATCCACTGGGCGGCGTCGAGGCTGAACGGCGCGACGAGCGCGGTGACGAAGCCGAGCACGGTGGCCGGAGCGACGGCCGGCCCGGCGATCAGGTTCGCCGGTACCGCGACGATCTCGATCCGGCCGCTGATCAGCACGAGCACGGGCGTGACCGCGGCCTGGGCCGCGGCGGGCACGGCCACCGCCTCGGCGACCCAGATCGGGGTGCGCGGCGGCAGCCGGGCGGCGAGGCGGTCGCGCCAGCGCGGGGCGAGCACGAGGATTCCCGCGGTGGCGGACACCGAGAGCGCGAAGCCGTACGAGCGGGCCAGCGACGGTTCGAACAACATCAGCAGGAGCACGGTGGCGGCGAGCGCGGCGACCCCGTCGCGGGCCCGCCCGGTGCCGAGGGCGACCGCGCCGATCAGACCCATGAGCAGTGCGCGCAGCACGCTGGGCGAGGGACGGGCGACGACGGCGAAGGCCACCATCGCGGCCGCCGCCGCGGCGGCGCGCACCGGGAGCGGCGCGCCCACGGCCCGGGCGAGCACGAGCGCCGCCCCGCCCACGATCGCCAGGTTGGTGCCGGACACCGCCGTCAGATGACCCAGGCCTGCCGCGTTCAGGTCGTTCCTGACCTGCGGGTCCATGCGCGACACGTCGCCGACCACGAGAGCGGGCAGGAGCCCGCGCTGGTCCGGCGGCAGCACGTCGGCGGCGTCCCGCAGCCCTTGCCGCACGTGCCCGGCCACCCGCTGCACGGCCGACGGTCCCTCCAGCACGGTCGGCGGGCCGCGCACGAGCAGCACGGCGGCCCGCAGATCCCCGTCGTCGGCCGGTGCCAGCCGCCCGCGCACGCGCACCCGCACGCTCGGCAGCAGCCCTTGCCACTGCGGCCCGTTCGCGAGCATCAGCACCGGTGCCCGCAGCCGGATGCGCCGCCCGCGCGCCTCGATGAGCTCGACCCGGCCATCCGCGACGACACGATCGCGAGGCATGGCGCCGCCGCGCCGGGTGACCACCCGCGGGTCGTCGGTGAGCACCACCTCCGCCGTCACCACGGCACGCTCCTCGGCGAGCTCGGCCACCGGCCCGGTACCGACCAGGTAGGCCCAGCACCCCACACCCGTCGCCACGGCCGCCGTGCTCCCCAGCACACCGATGCCCGCCCGCCGCCATCCCCGCGGAGGCCACGGGCTTCGCCGCTCCCCCACACCGTGGCGCCGGCCCGGCCGCCGGGCGCCGGCCCTGCCCTGTGTGATGGGCAGGGCCGGCGCCCGCCGCCGGAACCGGGGTGCCAGGGCGAGACCGGCCGCCGCGATCACGGCGACGGCGGCCACGGCCCATGCGACGGGTGCGGGCAGGCCGACCAGGACGAACGCGGTCGCCCACGCGGCGAGCGCCGGTGCGACGAGCGGGTACGCGTACCCGCGGCGGCCGGGCGCATCGTCGGCCATCACACCCGCACCTTGTCCTTCAGCTCGGCGAACCTCCGCTCGCCGATGCCGGTGACGTCGCGGAGCTGCTCCACGCTGCGGAAACCGCCGTTGGCCTCGCGGTACTCCACGATGCGGCGGGCGAGGACCTCGCCCACGCCGGGTAGGTGCTCGTCGAGCTGCTCGGCGGTGGCCTGGTTAAGGTCGATCAGGCCGGTGCCGGGATCAACGGCCGACGCCGCCGCGCCGGAGGCCGCGCCCACCGGTCCGCCGGCGGGCGGTGCACCACCGGCTGCGGTGGCCGGGGCGCCCACGACGATGTGCTCGCCGTCGACGAGGCGGCGGGCGAGGTTGAGGGCTCCCGGCTTGGCGCCGGCCCGCAGGCCCCCGGCGGCCTCGATCGCGTCGGCGATCCTCGAGCCCTCGGGCAGGGTGTGCACGCCGGGTTTGCGAACCCGGCCGGTGACGTACACGACGACACCCGGCCCGCTCGGGGAGGGCGCGGGCGACGCCGCCGCCTGCGGGGCACCGGCCGGGATCGGCGGAGGGAGGGGTTCGGCCTCGGGGCGCGACCGCCACACGTAGACGGACGCCACGACGGCGGCGAGTACTCCGAGTAGGAGAAGAACCCGCAGTCCGGGACGCCCAGGATCGAGAGCGGCGGTGTGGGCGGCGAGCGTATCCCGTACCTGGTCGAGAGCGGGCCACCGTCGCGGTGACGTGTGATCACCACCGCCGATCTCGTCCTCATCGGGGGCAGGTGTCGTCGGAACCGCTCGCGGCCGGCCCTCGCCCACGACGCCCCGCTCCGGATACACGGCCCGTGCGCCACCGAGTTCCGCCACCGCCCCGGTGGAAGGGGTGCTCCGCTCCCCTGCCGCGGCTCCGCCCGCGTCGCGGGCGCGCTCGGCGGCCGGGCCCTCACGCCAGGCGGGTCCGGCTGGGGCACCATGACCGACGGGGCCACGGCTCGGCATCGTCCCAGGCGGGACAGATCGCGGAACAGCGGGCTCATCCCGCCCGAGAAGGGCACGCAGGCGGGTTTCGGCCGCAGCGGCTGCAAGAGGTTCGGTCGTCCTTCCCACGCGGGTGACGGTAGGTACGCCCGACCGACCGGACGCCCGCTGAACGCCATTCTGTGGATAACCGACACCGTCCGGGCCAAACCAACGGACGCGCCACCGCGGGTGCCGCATCGGCATGCTGGGCATTCCGATCGGCATGGCCCGGTTTCGGGCGCTTCTGCGACGACGAGCGGGCGTGAACGGGCAGGTTCGGCAAAGCGACGTCAGCAGGCCTCAACCCACCGATCACCCGTATGCGCGGCCGACTGGAAGCATTCGGCCGAGAAATACCGAGTGGAAATCAGCTGCCACCGGCTCACGCCGAATAGCGGAGCCCTCGCTCCGCCAGCCAGCTCGCAGCTCAGGCCACCAGGGGTCACGCGATAGACGAGGGCAGAGCCTCGGGCTAAGGGCGACAGCGCCCATCGCTGCGGCTGAATCTGCGCGAGTCCGATTACCGGCCAAGTCCGGCTCGTCAGGTCATCCGAGTAAGGACTCGGTGAGCCACGGCTCATTGTGGGGCCGATGTCGGCGGTGTCTTCGTGCCCGAAATCGGCCGGACACGCGTGGGCGACGCACCGACACCACGACGCCAACAGAGTGCGCCTGATCGGTGCACCAACGAGGCCGGCGTTCCGCTCGAAAGGCAGAGGCAGGGCGAGGATCGGCCAGCGCGGTGGGAGGCAGGGCAGGCAGCGCCCGTGTAGGCCTTCAGCCCTATGCCTATTTCGCCCACATGATGCATACAGGCGAGGAACTCGAGGGGGAAGTGGGCGGCGGCCCCGCCTGAAGCCTGCGGCGAAACATCGGTGGCGCCATTCGATGACGAAGGCCAGGTGTCGTGCACGCACTCGGCGAGCCGTACGAAAGCCAGAGTCAGGGTGAGAGATGGGCGAGAGCCACCGTGACGTCGAAATGCAGCAGCCCGGCCCTGGCTGACGTGATCTGGAAATCCGGGAGAAAGGGCAGCGAGACCCCGCCGGAGTGCGCGGGGCAATACCAGGCGGCGCCGCCGGTGACGGCCCGGGCATCGGGCACTCGCACTCGACGCGCCGTACGACCGCCAGGGTCAGGGCGAGGGTCAGGCGGGGGCGATGGTGACGCCGAGCATGCCGGGGCCGGCGTGGGCACCGATGACCAGGCCGACCTCGCCGATGTGGAGGCGGTTCAGGTGGGGGATGCGGCGGGTGAGGCGGGCGGCGAGGTCCTCGGCACGGGGGCGGGCGGCGAAGTGCTGGACGGCGACGTCGACGGGGCGGTCGGCGGCGGCCTGGACGGCGAGGTCCTCGAGGCGGGCGAGGGCGCGGGTGGCGGTGCGTACCTTCTCCAGCGGGGCGACCACGCCGTCGGCGATGTGCAGCAGGGGTTTGATCGCCAGCGCGGAGCCCAGCAGGCTCGCGGCGGCGCCGATGCGGCCGCCGCGGCGCAGGTATTCGAGGGTGTCGACGTAGAAGAGGCTGCGCAGGGCGGCCATGTGGCGGCGGGCGGCCTCGGCCACCTCGGTGAGCGGGAGCCCGGCGCAGGCCGCGCGGGCGGCGGCGAGCACCGGGAAGCCGAGGCCCATGCCGATCGAGCGGCTGTCGATGACCTCGACGGGCAGGGGCGCGTCGGCGGCGGCGAGGCGGGCGGCGTCGACGGTGCCCGACATCTCACCGGACAGGTGAATGGAGACCACCCCGGTGGCCCCGCGCTCGGCGGCCTCGGCGTACGCCCGGGCGAACCGCTCGGGCGCGGGCCGGGAGGTGGTGACCGGGTACCATGCGCGCAGCAGCGCCGCCGGGTCCGGCCCGAGGTCCACGGTGTCGTCCATCGTCCGGCCTCCGGCCGTCACCTGTAACGGGATCACCACAACGTCGTGCTGCGCGGCCAGCTTGGGGTCGAGGTACGCGGTGGAGTCGGTGACGACGGCGACCGAAGGCGGCATGCTCGCAGCGTAGTGCGCGGCGCACGATCGCGCGCGATTCGTCGTCCGCGGACCGAGACGGGTACGGCCCGGCGTCAGACCGGGCCGGGAAACCTCGAGGCCTACTGCACCGGGGTGCCGCCGCGCCAGACCCGCCGCGGCTTGAGCCCGAAGGCCCAGGCGAAGGCGCCCTCGTGGTCGGCGTCCCACTGCACGATGTCGGCGAGCCGCCCGGGCGCGAGCACGCCGCGGTCGGGCGCGCCGAGCACGTGCGCACCGCCGAGGGTGGCCGCGCGCAGCGCGTCGTTGACGCTGATCCCGAAGGCGGCGACGGCGAGGGCGATCACCAGCGACATCGAGGTGATGCCGCAGTGGCCGGGGTTGTGGTCGCTGCCGAGGGCGATGGTGACGCCCTGGGCGAGCATCCGGCGCACCGGCGGGATGCCGTTCTGCAGCGCGCTGCCGGGGCAGACGACGGCGGGCACGCCGTACCGGGCGAGGGCGGCGATGTCCTCGTCGGTGCAGTGGTTCAGCAGGTCCGCCGAGGCGCAGCCCATCTCCGCGGCGAGCTGCACCGCGCCGCGCCGGCTGCTGTGCGCGCCCGCGTGGATGCGCGGCATCAGGCCGACGTTGCGGCCGGAGGCGAGCACCCAGCGGGCCTCCTCGGTGGAGAAGTGCCCTTCGTCGCAGTAGACGTCGACGCTGTCCGCGCCGGCCGCCGCGGCGTCGGCGCACCAGGCGCCCACCGCCTCGACGTAGTCGCGCTGGCGGCCGAAGTACTCCGGCGGGACCACGTGCGCCGCGAGGAACGTCACGTGCACCCGCGGCATCATCGGCTCCTTCTCCAGCTCGCGCAGGAGCCGGACGTCGGCGAGCTCGCCGTCGCGGGTGAGGTGGAAGCCGGTCTTCGCCTCCACGGTCGTGGTGCCGGACAGCAGCCAGTCGCGGAGCCGCTCGCGGACGTTGTTGCAGAGGGTCCACGGGTCGGTGCCGCGGGTCACGGTGACCGTCGAGTTGATGCCGCCACCCGCGGCGTTGATCGCGCTCGGCGAGGAGCCGCCGGACCGCATGGCCAGCTCGGCGTACCGGTTCCCGGCGTAGACCGGGTGGGTGTGGGCGTCGATCAGACCCGGCGTGACGAGCGCGCCGCCCAGGTTCTCCACGTGGTCGACGTCGACGATGTCGTCGACGACGCCCGGCACGCTCTGCGGCAGGTCGGCGGCCCGGCCCACCCAGGCGATGCGGTCGTTGTGCACGAGGATGGCGGCGTTGCTGAGGACATCGTTGCCGGTCCACAACCGGCCGATGTTGGTCAGCAGACGGACGGTCATCGCATCACCGCCGGATCGTCCGGGCACGCGCGCACGGCCCGGCTCCTGCCGGGCACCACGCCCGTGGGGTCCGCCGTGTGTCCGGACGTCATCGGGGGGTCTCCTGCTCTCATCCGCACTCTTGGTGCGATGACCGTATCGCCGCAAGCATGGTTCGGCGATTTCAGTTCAGTTACGTTATTTCACAGATCGGCCTGCTGTACAGGGTTATCGGGAAAGACATGCAAACGTCACACCCGTAACCACCGCCGCAGGAAAGCCGCCCCCGTCACAGTGGGGTCCGCTCAGGCCGATCGGACCCGTCCTCGACGCACGCCCCCCGCCGTCAACAGCACGTAAAGCCGTCATGATGAACCCGCGCCAGGATCGGTTATAAGGTTCTCGCAATCCTAGCAATCCCGGGCCTTGCGGGCCACCGCGCGACCGTTTCCGGCCGCGCGACGGCTCACATAAACGCCATTGACCAGCGAAAACGGCGTACCGGGTGACGGCGCGCGGCCACCCGGGCACACGGTCCCGGGTGGCCGATCGAGGTCGTCAGGCGGGCCTTTCGGCCCCGGCGCCGACCTTCTCCGGTACGGCACAGCGGCGCAGCTCGGCGGCGAGCGCCGCGGGCACGCGCGCGTGCAGCAGGGTGCCGTCGGCGGTGTGCTCCTCGGCGAGGATCTCGCCCTCCTCGTGCGCCCGGGCGACCAGGTCGCCGCGCCGGTACGGCACGAGCACGCGCACCTCGTGGTCCATCCGCGGCAGGTCCCGCTCGATCGCGGCGAGCAGCTCGTCGATGCCCTGCCCGGTCCGGGCGGACACGACCACGCTGTGCTTCTCCCGGCGGGTGAGCCGGGTGATCGTGTCCGGGTCGGCGACGTCCGCCTTGTTGATGACCACGATCTCCGGGATGTGGGTGGCGTTCAGCTCGGCGAGCACCTCGCGCACCGCCTTGATCTGCGACTCGGGGTCGGGGTGCGAGCCGTCCACGACGTGGAGGATCAGGTCGGCGTCGCTGACCTCCTCCAGCGTCGAGCGGAACGCCTCGACGAGCTGGTGCGGCAGGTGCCGGACGAACCCGACGGTGTCGGCGAGCGTGAACAGCCGCCCGTCCGGGGTGCGGGCCCGGCGCACGGTCGGGTCGAGCGTGGCGAACAGCGCGTCCTCCACCAGCACGCCCGCCCCGGTGAGGCGGTTGAGCAGCGAGGACTTGCCGGCGTTCGTGTACCCGGCGATCGCCACGGCGGGCACCTCGCGGCGCTGCCGCCGCGCCCGCTTGGTCTCCCGGGTGGTGGACATCGACGCGATCTCGCGGCGCAGCTTCGCCATGCGCTCGCGGATGCGGCGGCGGTCCAGCTCGAGCTTGGTCTCACCGGGACCGCGGCCGCCGATGCCCACGCCGCCGGCGGCCCGGCCGCCGACCTGGCGGGAGAGGTTGCCACCCCAACCGCGCAGCCGCGGCAGCAGGTACTCGAGCTGGGCGAGCTCGACCTGGGCCTTACCCTCGCGGCTCTTGGCGTGCTGGGCGAAGATGTCGAGGATGAGCGCGGTGCGGTCGATGACCTTCACCTTGACGATCTCCTCGAGCCGGCGCAGCTGGCCGGGGGTGAGCTCGCCGTCGCAGATCACCGTGTCCGCGCCGGTGGCGGCGACCACGTCGCGCAGCTCCTCGGCCTTGCCCGAGCCGATGTAGGTCGCGGGGTCCGGGCGCTGGCGACGCTGGATCAGTCCCTCCAGCACGACCGAGCCCGCGGTCTCGGCGAGCTGCTTGAGCTCCTGCAGCGAGTTCTCGGCGTCGGCCACGGTGCCCGTGGTCCACACGCCGACGAGCACGACGCGCTCCAGGCGGAGCCGCCGGTACTCGACCTCGGTGACGTCCTCGAGCTCGGTCGAGAAACCGACAACCCTGCGCAGCGCGTACCGGTCGGCGAGGTCGAGCTCGCCGGTCGCGGGAGCGTCCGCGTCGTCCCGGTCGGCGTCACGGCCGAGATCGCGGTCGAGTTCGTCGAGTTCGCGTTCACGGGCGGTCAGCAGCCGCAGCGACTCCTCACGGTCGCGCCCCTTCCGGCCGAAGCGGGCGCGGCGTCCTTCGTACCGGTTGTCGGTGTGAATGTTCTCAGCGGTTATGTCGCGCTCCTCAGCGCTCGTGGGGACGGCCTCGTTGCACGTCCCTCTCGTTGTCGTTTGTCGTTATTTACAACATCCCGGCCGAGGGGTGTCTTCCCCGATGGTGCCACGTCCACGCCTGCGGATCACCTGGTTATCTGCCGCATTTTCCGGTTCCGCGTCCGCCGCCGCGTTCCCGGGCGACCGGGGCGTACGGGATCACGGAGCGGGGCTCGGGAGGCGCAGCACCTTGGCGTCGCCCGCGCCGGACCGCACCACGATCCGGTGCGGCGCCGAGTCGTCCCGGTCCACCCCCACCACGCGCTCGCCCACCGCGGTCTCCGCGGTCACCGCGTACCGGCCGGCGGGCAGGTACACCGTGCCGTTCCCGGCCCCGACGTCGATCCGCACGTCGTCCGGCGCCGCGCCGAAGCGCACCTCGACGTCGCCCGCGCCTGACCGGCCGACCAGCCGCCTGGCGGTCAGCTCCTCCCCCGTGATCTCCCCCGCGCCGGTGGACGCCGTGACGTCCCCGGACAGGCCGCGCAGCGTGACGTTCCCGGCGGTGCCGCTCGCCTGGACGCGGACCCCGCGGGGCACCTCGACCCGGTAGTCGACCCAGCAGCGCGGCCGCGATGACGCCGGGCGCTCGTACCGGAGGACGAGCACGCCGTCTTTGACCTCGTGCCGGGTCCGCGGCCGGGCGTCCGCGCCGCCCCGCCAGAACAGCGCCTCGGTGACCGCGACGCCCGACCGGCCGGACTCGGTGACGGTGATGTCCCCCGCCACGCTGACGACGTCGACCGCGGTGACCGCCGTGTCGACCGTGTAGCGGTTCCTCTCCTCGTGGGTCCGCCCGCCCACGCTCGCGACGAGCTCGTCCGGGCTGCAGGCGCCGAGCACGGCGGCCGCGACGACGGCCGCCCCCGTGATGGCCGCCGCCCGCCGTACCGATCCGCTCCGTGCCGATCCGCGCTGTGCCGATCCACGCTGTGCCGATCCACGCCGTGCCGGCGCGCTCCCCGCCGCCTGCCGCAACGTTCGCCGTGTCGTTCTCAAGCCGTCCTCGCGTCCTGGTCAAGGTCCTGGCGTGCGTCCGGGCCCGATCCGCACACCGACCAGCCTGCCGGGAAGCGGCCCGCGAGCCCATCAGGCACGCCCCTGAACCGTCCCGGGGCCGTCCCGGGGGCCGCCTCCGGTGCCCGCCGTACCGTCCCCGACCCACCCGGACCCTCGTTGACCCCGAAAGATGGCATCAAGTAGCGTGATTTCCATACTTCAGAATCACTTTTCCGCATCCCGGAAAGGATCACGGCATGGACGGCGTTGAGATCACCGGCCCGCTGCTTACCCGATTCGACGAGATCCTCACGCCGGAGGCGCTGGCGTTCGTGGCCACGCTCCAGCGCGAGTTCAACGGCCGCCGCCTCGAGCTGCTCGAGGCCCGGCAGGCCCGCCAGCGGGAGCTGTCCGCCGGCGCCAACCTCGACTTCCTTCCGGAGACCAAGCACATCCGCGAGGACGACTCCTGGCGGGTCGCCGACCCGGCGCCCGGCCTGGTCGACCGCCGCGTCGAGATCACCGGTCCGACCGACCGGAAGATGACGATCAACGCGCTCAACTCCGGCGCCAAGGTGTGGCTCGCCGACTTCGAGGACGCGCTCTCCCCGCTGTGGGAGAACGTGATCGGCGGCCAGCTCAACCTCAAGGACGCGCTCGACCGCACCATCGACTTCGAGACCGGCGGCAAGTCCTACCGGCTGCGCCCGGACGAGGAGCTCGCCACGATCGTGGTGCGCCCGCGCGGCTGGCACCTGGAGGAGAAGCACATCCTCGTCGACGGCGCCAAGATGTCGGGCTCGCTGCTCGACTTCGGGCTCTACATGTTCCACTGCGCCAAGCGGCAGCTCGACAAGGGCAAGGGCCCGTACTTCTACCTGCCGAAGATGGAGAGCCACCTCGAGGCCCGGCTGTGGAACGACGTGTTCGTCCGCGCCCAGGAGCTGCTCGGCATCTCGCGCGGCACGATCCGGGCGACCGTGCTCATCGAGACCTACCCGGCCGCGTTCGAGATGGAGGAGATCCTCTACGAGCTGCGCGAGCACTCGGCCGGGCTCAACGCCGGGCGCTGGGACTACCTGTTCAGCGTGATCAAGAAGTTCCGCACCCGCGGCCGCGAGTTCCTGCTGCCCGAGCGGAACGTGGTCACCATGACCGCGCCGTTCATGCGCGCCTACACCGAGCTGCTCGTGCGCACCTGCCACAAGCGCGGCGCGCACGCGATCGGCGGCATGGCCGCGTTCATCCCGTCGCGCCGCAACCCCGAGGTCAACGCGGTCGCGCTGGAGAAGGTGCGCCAGGACAAGACCCGCGAGTCCAACGACGGCTTCGACGGCTCCTGGGTCGCCCACCCGGACCTCGTGCCGATCTGCATGGAGGTCTTCGACGGCGTGCTCGGCGACAAGCCGAACCAGCTCGACCGGCTGCGCGAGGACGTCAACGTCACCGCCGCCGACCTGCTCAACGTCTCCGCCACCCCCGGGAACATCACCGAGGCGGGCCTGCGCAACAACGTCGACGTGGGCATCCGCTACCTCGCCGCGTGGCTCGGCGGCAACGGCGCGGCGGCGATCCACAACCTGATGGAGGACGCGGCCACCGCCGAGATCTGCCGCTCCCAGGTGTGGCAGTGGGTGCACAACGGCATCAAGCTCGACGACACCGGCGCGACCGTCACCAAGGACCTGGTGGAGCGGATCGTCGAGGAGGAGCTGGCGAACATCCGCTCCGAGCCCGGCTTCGACGAGGACCTGTACGGCAAGGCGACCGAGCTGTTCAAGGAGGTCGCGCTCGACGACGACTTCGTGGAGTTCCTCACCCTGCCCGCGTACGAACGCATGCCATGACATGTGCCGCTGTACGACGTAAGGTCTCGCTGATGGCGATTCTCGACGGGAGGCGGCCGTGAGCGAGACCTTCGTCGCCGCTCCGGACGGCGGGCCGGACGGTCCCGGCCCGCTCGCCCGGCTGACGGCACGCTGCCGGGAGATCCTCGGCCCCGATGCCGTGATCACCGACCCGGTACGGCTGCGCACCTACGAATGCGACGGCCTCACCTACCATCGCGCCACTCCGGGCCTGGTCGTGCTCCCGGAGTCGGCCGAGCAGATCGCGGCGATCGTGCGCGCCTGCAACGAGTACGGCGTGCCGTTCGTCGCCCGCGGCTCGGGCACCGGCCTGTCCGGCGGGGCGCTGCCCCGGTCCGACGGGGTGCTCATCGTCACCTCCCGGATGCGCCGCATCCTCTCCATCGACCTGGCGAGCCGCCGCGCCGTGGTCGAGCCCGGCGTGACCAACCTGGCGATCACCGAGGCGGTGCGCGACCGGGGCTTCTACTACGCCCCCGACCCCTCCAGCCAGCAGGTCTGCTCGATCGGCGGCAACGTCGCGGAGAACTCCGGCGGCGCGCACTGCCTCAAGTACGGCTTCACCGTCAACCACGTCGAGGCGTGCGAGATCGTCACCCCGGACGGGGACATCGTCGAGCTCGACCGCATGGACGCCGGCTACGACCTGCTCGGCGCGTTCGTCGGCTCGGAGGGCACGCTCGGCATCGCCACCAAGATCACGGTCCGGCTGTCGGTCACGCCGGAGGCGGTGTGCACGCTGCTCGCCGCGTTCCCCGACGTCGAGTCCGGCGGCCGCGCGGTGTCCGCGATCATCGGCGCGGGCGTGGTCCCGGCCGCGATCGAGATGATGGACGCGCTCGCCATCGAGGCCGCCGAGGCCGCGGTCGCCTGCGGCTACCCGCCGGGCGCGGGCGCGGTGCTCGTGGTCGAGCTCGACGGCCCGCTCGCCGCGGTGGAGCAGGAGTACGCGCAGGTCGAGCGGCTGTGCCGGGAGAACGGCGCGTTCGAGCTGCGGGTGGCCAAGGACGCCGACGAGCGCGCCGCGATCTGGAAGGGCCGCAAGTCCGCGTTCGCCGCGGTGGGCCGGATCAGCCCGGCGTACATCGTGCAGGACGGCGTGGTGCCGCGCACCGCGCTGCCGGGCGTGCTCGCCGCGATCGACGAGCTGTCCCGCGAGTACGGCATCCGCGTGGCGAACGTGTTCCACGCCGGGGACGGCAACCTGCACCCGCTGGTGTTGTTCGACGACGAGGAGGAGGGCGCCGGGGAGCGCGCCGCCGAGGTGAGCGGCCGCATCCTCGACCTGTGCATCCGGCACGGCGGCTCGATCACCGGGGAGCACGGCGTGGGCGTGGACAAGGCGCGGTACATGACGAGGATGTTCAGCGACCAGGATCTTGACACCATGCAGCTGGTGCGGTGCGCGTTCGACCCGCGCAACCTGTCGAACCCGGGCAAGGTGTTCCCCACCCCGCGGCTGTGCGGCGAGGCACCGGGGGTGCGCAAGGGCGTGCACCCGCTCGTCGAGGCGGGAAAGGCGGAGCTGTTCTGATGGCCGCGCAGCCCGCCGAGGCCCTCGCCGCGACCGGCGTCACGATCCGGGACGCCGGGCCGGACGACGACGTCGCCGGGGTGAAGCCGCGCTGGGTGGCGCTGCCGGAGAGCACCGAGGAGGTCGCCGCGGTGCTGCGGGTGGCGAGCGAGCACGACCTCGCCGTGGTGCCGGTCGGCGGCGGCACCAAGCTGCACTGGGGCCGCCCGCCCGAGCGCTGCGACGTGCTGCTCGACACCTGCTGCCTCAACCAGGTGCTCGAGCACGCCGCGGGCGACCTGGTGGTGCGGGTGCAGGCCGGGGTGACGATGGGGCAGCTCGCCGAGATCCTGGCGCGCGAGGGCCAGGAGCTCGCGCTCGACGTGCCCGACCCGGAGGCGACGGTCGGCGGCACGCTCGCCGCCGCGGTCGCCGGGCCGCGCCGGCTGCGCTACGGCACCGCCCGCGACCTGCTCATCGGCGCCACCGTGGTGCTCGCCGACGGCACCATCGCGAAATCCGGCGGCAAGGTGGTCAAGAACGTGGCCGGGTACGACCTCGGCAAGCTGTTCACCGGCTCGTACGGCACGCTCGGCGTGATCGCCGAGGCGGCGTTCCGCCTCCACCCGCTGCCGGCCGACCGCCGCTGGGTGACCGCGACGTACCCGATCGCCCGCGAGCAGGTGGACGGGCACGGCGAGCGCCGCTTCGTCAACGACTTCCCCGTCGACCCGTTCCAGGTGATCGGCCCGGTCGCCACCAGCGTCGCCGAGCCGTCCGCGATCGAGATCGACTGGCCCGAGGTGATGTTCGGGCCGTTCACCGTGGCCGTGCTCGTCGAGGGCGCGGCGGCCGAGGCCCGGGCGCAGGCCGTGCGCGGGCTGCTCGAGGCGCACGGCGCGGCCGCGGACGTCTCCGCCGAGCCGCCGCCGTGGTGGGGACGGCTGCCCGGGGACGAGTTCCTCGTGGAGATCCGGGTGCCGCCGGGCGAGATCGGCACCGCGATGGCCGAGGTGAGCAGCGCGGCCACCGGCGACATCCGGGCGCGCGGCTCGGCCGCCTCCGCGGTGCTGCACGTGGCGCTGCCCGCCGACATCGCGCCCGAGCGCGCCGAGCACTTCGTCGCGGACGTGCGCGCCGGGGTGGAGAACGCGGGCGGCCGGGTGATCGTGCTGGCCGCGCCGGAGGAGATCGCCCGCCGGCTCGACCGGTGGGGGAAGGTCGGCGCGCTCGGCCTCATGCGGCGGGTGAAGGAGCGGTTCGACCCCGGGCGGATCATGGCGCCCGGGCGGTTCCCGGGAGGGATCTGATGACGGCGGAACGGACCGGGCCGGCGGCCCCGGGCATCGATCCCGAGCTGATCGACACCTGCGTGCACTGCGGCTTCTGCCTGCCCACCTGCCCCACCTACGTGCTGTGGGGCGAGGAGATGGACTCGCCGCGCGGGCGCATCCACCTGATGGGGCAGCACGTCGCGGGCACCCCGGTCACCCCCGAGATGGCCGGGCACCTCGACGCCTGCCTGGGCTGCATGGCGTGCGTCACCGCCTGCCCGTCCGGGGTGCGCTACGACCGGCTGATCGAGCAGGCCCGGGCCGTGGTGGAGGAGGAGCACCGCCGCCCGCTCGCCGAGCAGGCGTTCCGCGAGCTGGTGTTCCACCTGTTCCCGTATCCGCGGCGGCTGCGCGCGCTGCGGGCGCCGCTGCGGCTCACCGAGGGCCTGCGCCGCCGCCTCGCCCCGGTGCTCGAGCTGCTCGCCCCGCGGCTGGGCACGATGGCCGCGATCGCCCCGCCGATCACCCCCCGGGTACGGCTGCCGCGTCTGGTGCGGGCGCGCGGGCCGCGCCGGGCCCGGGTGGGCCTGCTCACCGGGTGCGTGCAGGACGCGTTCTTCCCCGGGGTGAACGCGGCGACCGCGCGGGTGCTCGCGCTGGAGGGCTGCGACGTGGTGATCCCGCCGGAGCAGGGCTGCTGCGGCGCGCTGTCGGTGCACTCGGGGCGGCGGGAGGAGGCGGTGCGGTTCGCCCGGCGCATCGTCGAGACGTTCGAGCGGGCGGGCGTGGACACGGTCGTGGTGAACGCGGCCGGGTGCGGCTCGGCCACCAAGGAGTACGCCGAGCTGCTCGCCGGCGACCCGGCCTGGCAGGCCCGGGCCAAGGGGCTGCGGTTCGCCGACCTCGCCGAGTACCTCGCCGAGCTCGGCCCGGCCGCCGAGCGGCACCCGCTGCCGCTCACCATCGCCTACCACGACGCCTGCCACCTCGCCCACGCCCAGAACGTTCGGTCCCAGCCGCGGGCGCTGCTGTCCGGCGTGCCGGGGGTGCGGCTGGTCGAGGTCGCCGAGTCGGCGATCTGCTGCGGCTCGGCGGGCACCTACAACCTGTTCCGGCCGGACGCGGCCCGACAGCTCGGCGACCGCAAGGCCGAGCGGGTCGCGGCCACCGGCGCCGACCTGCTGGTGTCGGCGAACCCCGGCTGCACCATGCAGATCGCCGCGGGGCTGCGGCGGCGCGGTGACCGGCCGATCCCGGTCGCGCACACCGCGCAGGTGCTCGACGCCTCGCTGCGCGGCCTGCCCGCCTCGACCCTGCTGGCGGTGCGGTGAGCGGGGTCCAGTCGGTCGACCGGGCGCTCGACGTGCTCGAGGCGCTCGCCGGGCACGGCGGCGCGGCCGCCCTGTCGGAGATCGCGGCCACCACCGGCCTGCCGTACGGGACGATCCACCGGCTGCTGCGCACCCTGCTCGCCCGCGGCTACGTGCGGCAGGAGTCCGACCGCCGCTACGCGCTCGGCGGCGCGCTGGTACGGCTCGGCGGCGCGGCCGAGAACATGGTGGCGGCGTGGGCGCGGCCGTACCTGACGCGCATGGTGGACCTGTCCGGGGAGACCGCGAACCTGGCGGTGCTCGAGGGGGACTTCGTCGTGTACGTGGCCCAGGTGCCCTCGCCGCGGCGGCTGCGCATGTTCGCCGAGGTGGGGCGGCGGGTGCCGGCGCACAGCACGGCGGTGGGCAAGGTGCTGCTCGCCGACCGGCCGGACGCGGCCGCGATCCTCGAGCGCACCGGGATGCCGCGCCGTACCGACCAGACGATCACCTCGGTGCCGGAGATGCTCGCCGAGCTGGAGCGGGTGCGTGAGCGCGGGTACGCGCTCGACCTCGGCGAGGAGGAGACGGGCGTGCACTGCCTGGCGGTGCCGGTGCGCGACGGGCGGCGGGTGGTCGCGGGCATGTCGGTGTCCGGCCCGGCGGACCGGATGAAGGCGCTCGACCTCGCCGAGCTGGCCCGCGGCATGCGCGAGATCGCCGACGCCTTCGGGGCCGACGTGTACGGTTCGTCGGTGGCGGCGGGTTGAATGAGGGCATGTGCAGGAGCATCAAGACCCTCCGCCCGCCGTACACCGACGAGGTGACCGAACAGGACGTGCGCGCCGCGGCGCTGCAGTACGTCCGCAAGATCTCCGGGTTCCGTACCCCGGCCGCGCACAACGCCGAGGCGTTCGAGCGGGCGGTGACCGCGGTCGCGAAGGCGACCGAGGAGCTGCTCGCGTCGCTGACCGTGCGGGGCCGCGGCTGACCGGCACGCGGCCGCGCACCGGGGGTGTGCGGGCGCGCGTGCCGGCCGCCGGGGATCCCGCGGTCAGAGGGAGGCGCGGCGCATGCCCCGGATGCCGAGCGCGAGGCCGACCGCGGCGATCGCGCCGGCGGCGAGCGCCCCGTAGGCGACCTCGGGGGCGGTCAGGTCTCCGGCGAACAGCGCCCGCTCGGCCTCGACCACGTAGGTGATCGGGTTGACCCGCGACACGGCGGCGAGCCAGGACGGGCCCGCCTCCACGGGTAGCAGCACCCCCGACGAGAGCAGCAGCGGGAACTGCGCGAACTGCTGCACCGCCCAGAACAACGACGGCGTGCGTTTGGCGGCGAGGGCGAGCGCGAAGGACAGCGACCCGATGCCGATGCCGACCACCACGAGCAGGGCGAGCCCGGCGGTCACCCCGGCCGGGTGGAGGCGCAGGCCGAACGGCGCCATCACCAGGGTGATGAGCACGCCCTGGGTGAGGAGGATCAGCCCCTCCTTGAGGGTGCGGCCGATCAGCATCGCGGCCCGGCTGACCGGGGTGACGAGCACGCGCTCCAGCGAGCCGCCGCCCGCCTCCACGATCACGTTGTAACCGGCGGCTCCGGAGCCGAACAGGCCGATCATCACGAGGATGCCGGGCACGAACCACTGCCAGTGGGAGTCGCCGAGCCCCGGCATGCCGCCGAGCAGCGGCCCGAACAGCACGAGGAAGATGAGCGGCTGCAGCATGCCGATGATGAGGCCGATCGGGACCCGCAGCTCGGGGCTGATCTCCCGGGCGAACACCAGGCCCACCTCGCGGAGGAGGTTGGCGGCGCGGCCGAGGCGGCCCGGGGCGGCGACGGCGGTGGCGGTGGTGGTGGTGGTCATGGTCAGGCTCCTTCCTGGGTCTGGTCGCTCTCGCGCAGGCTGCGGCCGGTGAGCGCGAGGAACACGTCGTCGAGGGTGGGGCGGCGGACCTCGGTGGCGACCGTCCACAGCCCGGCCGCGTCGAGGGCACGCACGAGCTCGGGCAGTACGGCAGGGCCGTTCTTGACCCGGAAGGTGACGGTGTCGGCGCCCTCGTCCGGCCCGTCCTGCGGGGCGGTGGACGGACCGGCCGCGTCCGGAGCCTGCCGGCCGGTGGTGATCTCGTGCGCGGTGGGGATGCGGGCGGCGATCTCGGCGGCCCGCGCGGCCTCGCCCTTGCCGACGGTCACCGTGATCAGGTCGCCGGCGAGGTCGGCCTTGAGCCGCTCGGGGGTGTCGTCGGCGATGACCCGGCCGTGATCGATGATCATCACACGCTCGGCCATGGTGTCGGCCTCGTCGAGGTAGTGGGTGGTGAGGAAGATGGTCGTGCCGTACTCCTCGCGCAGCCGCAGGATGTGCTGCCACAGGTTGGCGCGGCTGTGCGGGTCGAGCCCGGTGGAGGGCTCGTCGAGGAAGAGCAGCTCGGGCCGGTGCATCAGGCCGAGGGCGATGTCGAGCCGCCGCCGCTGGCCGCCGGAGAGCGTGCTCGCCACGCGCTTGGCGACCCCGTCGAGCTCGAGGCCGGCGAGCAGCTCGTCGGCGCGGCGCCGCGCGTCCGCCCGGCTCATGCCGTGGAAGCGGCCCTGGAAGAGCAGCTCGTCGCGGACGCGGAAGGCATCCCCCGCGCCCCGCCCCTGGCCGATGTAGCCGATGCGGCGCCGGGCGCCGAGCGGGTCGGTGCGGATGTCGCACCCGGCGACGGTCGCCGTCCCGGCGGTCGGGGGCAGCAGCGTGGTGAGCATGCGCAGGCTGGTGGACTTGCCCGCGCCGTTGGGGCCGAGGAAGGCGACGAGCTCTCCTTCCGCGACGTCGATGTCGATGCCGCGCACGGCCTCGACGGTCTCGCCCTTGACCCGGAAGTGCCGGGTCAGGCCGCGAGCATGGATCATCGGATTTCCCCTTTCGCCACGGTTTTCGGGCATGACAAACAAGCACCTCGTGGGCGCGTCAGGAGGATTCAGGGGTTATTGCCGGGCCGATCCGCCGAATCGGAGCCCGAAAGCTCAGGACGATATGACCAGGTGGCCCGTCCGGTGGCGCACCCACCGGCCGACCCCCTTTTCAACGCTCGCCACCTGGGCGAACGCCGCGATAAAGCCTCAATTCACTGTGTCAGCCTAGGTTGACACAGAAGGCGTGTCAACCAAGGATGACAAGCACAGAGCCGGGATGACCAGAAGCTCCGGACGGACCTGCGCAACTTCACCCGGCCATTCGAATGCCGAGACCAGAACGATCGGCCACCGGCGTTTCCCCGGCCGTTCACTCGCGGACGGTGGGGCACGCGCGGCGATCTCTGCGGCCGGGCTCCTCACCCTTGCCGATGGTCACGTGATGTGACCCCCGGCGAGATCGGCCTTGAACCGTCCGGGGCGTCGCCGGCAATGCCCGACCACAGTCGAGCACACGCTCGGCCATTGTGTCGGCCTTGTCGAGGTAGCGGGCGGTGAGGTTCGTCGAGGGAGATCGGCTCGGGCCGGTGCATCGGGCCGAGGACGGTATCGGGCCGCGACGAGGGCCGCCGGAGGGCGTGCCCGCCGGGCGGCGCGATCCCCCGCGAGTGGCCGAGGGCGGCGAGCAGCCGGTCGGCGTGGTGCCGGATGTCGAGCGGGCCGGCGACGGTCGCCGTCCCGGCGGCCGGGGTCGGCAGCGGGGTACGCATGCGCCCCGCGCCGTCGGCGCCACGGAAGGCGACGGATTCCCTTCCGCGACGTCGACGCCGATGCCGCCCACGACCTCGCCGGTCTCGCCCTTGGCCCCGGGAGGTCCCGGGGTCAGACCGCGAGTGCGATTCACGGGTTTCTCCTCTCGCCACGGGTTTCGGGCACGACAAGAGAGCACCTTGTGGGCGCATTAGTGGGTTCTGGGGTGGTTTCCGGGTCACTCCCCCGGTTCGGGACCCAGAAAGCTTAGATCGAAAACACGCTCGAATGTCAGGAACCCTGACTATCCTGGCGGAATGCCGTCAACATCCACGCCGCAGACGAAGCCGGCACAGCCACCCCCGATCTTCTGTCTGCTCGCCTACGCCGCCACGATCGCGGCCCGGCACGCCGAGCGGGAGCTTCGCCCGCACGGGCTCACCGTGCGCCAGTTCGGCCTGCTGATGCAGCTCCGCCAGGAACCCGCGCTCACCATGGCGGAGCTCGCCCGCCAGATCGGCGTGACCCGCCAGTCGCTGCAGGAGATGACCGCCGAGCTGGAACGGGCCGGGCATCTGCGCAGGCGGCCCGGCATGTCCGGCCGTACCTGCCGCCTCGAGCTCTCCTCCCGCACCGAGCGCGCCGTCTACTACGCCCAGGCCGCGCTGCTCGAGGCCGAGGCCGAGTTCCTCGGCGACGCCCTCACCCCGTACGAGATCGAGACCCTGCGCACGCTGCTGCGCCGCCTGCTCGCGCACGCCACCGACGACGAGTCCTGGCTGCCCTGACCCCGGCCGCCCGCCGGACCCGCCGGATAGGGGTGAAACGCACCGGGCCCTGCGGACACCTCCATGGGTGACGGACTCCTCAGAACGGGAGGGAGCAGGGTGGATCCCCCCAACCGTAAGGCGCGCTTCGCCGAGATGTACCTGGCGCACTACGCCGACGTGCTCGCCTACATCCGGCGGCGCACCGACTCACCACACGATGCGGCCGACGCCCTCGCCGAGACGTTCACCATCGCCTGGCGGCGCCTCGACGACATCCCGGACGGGCCACGGACCCGGCTGTGGCTGTACGGCGTGGCCCGGCGGGTGCTCGCCAACGGGCGGCGGGCCGAGACCCGCCGCAGTGAGCTGGTGGAACGGCTCGGCGCGGAGCTGGCCGGGTGGGCGGCGCGCTCGCCCGATCCCGCCGAGGCCGCGGACCGCACCGAGGTGCGCGCCGCGTTCCGGCGGTTGCGGCCCGCCGACCGTGAGGTGCTCGCCCTGGTGAGCTGGGAGGGCCTGAGCCACGACGAGATCGCCGTGGTGCTGGGCTGCTCGCGCGCCACGGTCCGCCTCCGGCTGCACCGCGCCCGCAAACGGCTGGCCAAGGAACTGCGCGCGGCCGGGCTCGACGTGTCCCGCTACGGGGCGCGGGCGGTCGCGCTGAGCGAAGGGAAGGCGTGATGCCACGAACCGACGACATCGACCGGCTGGTTGCCGCCATCGCCCCGGACCCCGGTCCCGGGCTGACCCCATCGGGCCGCCAACTGATGGAAGAGATCACCACGACCCCGGTCGCCCTGTCCCCGGCGCCGGCCCGCCGACGCCGCCGGTGGCTCGCCGTACCGGTGGCCGCCGGGCTCACCGCCGCGGCGCTGGCGCTGGGCTGGGTGCTCCCCGCCCTACCGGGGCTCGGCTCCGCCCCGGCCGCCGCCGCGCTCGACATCCGCCGCGACGGCGACCACTACGTCATCCGGGTGCTGGACATGTACGCCGATCCGGAGACGTACGAACGGGAGCTGCGCGCCCGCGGGCTCGACATCACACTCGAGGTGAAGCCGACGTCCCGCGGCCGCGCGGGTTCCGTCTTCATCGTCCAGGACCTCGACCGGCTCCAGGCCGAGGGCAGGGTGCCGGCCGACGGAAGGATCACCACCGTCGACGAGCTCCCGCTCGGCAAGGAGGCCTCCCCCGGCGATCCCGTCTCCCCCCTCCGGCCGCCCGGCTCCTGCCAGACGCCCCACGGCTGCCCGCTCGGGGTGCGGATACCGGTCGACCTGACCGAACGGGCCCGGATCACCATCGGCCGGGAGGCCCGCCCGGGTGAGGACTACCTGATCAGACCCGACGTCGGCTCCCCCGGCGAGCCGCTGCACTGCGTGCCGTACGTCAACCGGACCGTCGCCGAGGTCACCCGGATCGCCCGCGAGCGCGGCGTCGAGCCGACCTTCGCCCACGCGGGCACCATGCACGGGCCGGACCGGGCCCCCGCCGGCTGGTACGTCCACGAGGGCGTCATGAGCGGCGCGAAGACGGCGATCTTCCTGATCGGTCCCGAACCCGACCCGTCCCCGCACCCGGATTCCGCCTTCGGCTGCGGCGAATCCTGACCCCTCCGAGGCCATCTGCGACGGCCCCGCCCGGTTCAGTGCCGTGATCTCCCGGCACTCGCCACGGTGACAGGTATCGCCGCCGAGGTGAGACGGCCCGCCCGGCCCACCGACCAGGCCGGGCGGGTCGTTCCGCTTCCGCCGTCATCGGCACTCCTGACGGAGCCCGGCCGCCCCGGTCCGTCTCTCTCGGACACGTCTCTGCGGATCGCCCGGACCAGGCTCCCGTGAGTCCGGCCGACAGTGGATGGAACAGCCGGGGCGCCGCCCCGTTGCCTGGTCGCCGACGGAAGCCGTGGACGACCACCGAGCACAACGCCTGTCCCTGCGGCTACACACCCTCATCGACGGCCACGGGGGCGCCGCATCCGGCCGCGCGGACCCGCCGGTGCCGGCTGGGTCGTCCTCCTCGGCTCGAAACCTCCCACGTCGGCGGGGACCGCCGGCTCGCTGCTGCACGGCCGTACCGCCCTGCCCCTGGACCGCGGCCATGGGCCTGCTCGTCGGACCGGTGGCCGTCCTCGACCACGACCGGCTACGTGCAGCCCGTCCACCCTGTCGCCTCCCTTGCCCCGCACGCGCTCATCGTCAGGCTCCGCTGGACGCCCACAGCGGCACCGCCGCGATGATCAGAGGCGGGGTGGTGGGCTACTGGCGCTTGAGGACGCGGCTTATTCCGGCCGCGATGACGTCGCGAGGATCCAGCCGATCGCGACGACGGCATAGCCGAACCACTGATCGACGGGGGTGGCGGGGCCGAAGGCCTTCTCCTGACCGAGGTCGACCACGGGGAGGAGCAGGTCGAGCGCGTACGCGAGCGGGCTGAAGGCGAGTCCGTTGTCCGCGTCGAGCGGACGGGGCGGGCGGATGGAGTAGTACCAGGTGGCGAGGGCCAAGGGCAGGAGCAGCCACGCGCCGGCGCGCAGCGGGCGGTAGCCGTAGCCCATCATGACGTCCTGGACGTACCCCCACAGGCGTCCGGGCAGGCGGAGCGTCGCCCGGCGACGGCGCTCCTTGGCGAGCAGGACGGTACGCGCGTCCTCGTCGTGGCCGATCCGGCGGAACATCGCCACCAGCTGCTCGTACGGGTGCGGCTCGTAGGTGGCGACGGATCGGCGGAGCCAGTCGAGCAGCTGTTTGGGGGGCAGCTCGGGGGTGAGGCGCTCGAAGTGCAGGCCGCCCAGCCGCATGGTTCCCGTGGTCGCCACGCCGTGCAGGTCGAGGGTCACCACCCGGGTGTCGGTCAGGTCGATGGTGCCGCTGCAGCTCTCGGGCAGCGAGACGGTCTTGGCCTCGATCTCGGACAGGTCGAGGCTCACTTGCGCGTCGGAGATCACGCGCCCGCCGGTGAGATCGAGGCTCGAGCCGATCCTGCTCTCCGAGAGCGTCAGCCACCCGCGGACGGTGACGCCGCGCAGGTCGGCGAAGTGGCCGACGTTGAGGTTCGTCGCCTCGAGGGCGCACTGGCCGGGGTTGTGCATGACGGCGCCCTCCATCCGGAGGGTGGAGCCGATGGTGACGCCGTCCAGGCGTATCTTTCCGTCCGCGACGTACGCGCGCCGGACGGGGCCGCCGCGGTCGCCGCGGCGCAGGTAGAGCGAGCCGCCGACGGACATGCGCCCGGCGGCGAGGGCGGTGCCGCCGGGGTTGAGCAGCCATGCGCCGATCATCAGCACGCTGTCCTGGACGATGGCGCCGTACAGCCTGGCCTCGCCCTCGATCGAGGCCCCGTTGGCGTGGAGGCTGCCGTTGACCTTGAGGTGCGTGCCGTACAGGGCGCAGCCGCCCACGTTGACCAGCCGGGCCTCGTCGAGTTCGAGGTTGCCGTTCACCTCGGCCCCGTACAGGCGCAGCTCGCGGGCGGTGAGCCGGGTGAGGTCGAGGTCGGTGGCCGACCTCAGGTAGTCGGCGCGCAGGGCGGGGAGACGGCTTCCGGCGAGCGACAGGTGCCGGACGTCGGCACGGTCGCAGACGACCGGCTCCGCGAACGAGCAGTCCTCCAGCCATACCGGGCAGCCGATCGTGCCGTGCGCGAGGTCGAGCCGCCCGGTGATACGAGCGCCCCTGAGCCGCAGGGCCGGAACCCGTCCCGCCTCCGGGGCGACGCCGGTGCCGAGCACGAGCCGCTCGATCACCTCCGCCCGTACGGTTCGCCGTGGCCCCCATTCCTTACCTCGGCGGGGATCGTCTTTGGCCGCGTCCCCCTCCCGCAGGTCCACCTGGACACCGCGGCGGAAGGCGTCGACCAGCCGCTGCTCGGGCGCGGTCAGGGCGAGGTCGCCGAGCAGGTGTTCCTCGGTCATGCCCTGCCCCGTCGCGAGGCACGGGCGCCGGCCACCTCGTTCAGCAGCGTGGCGGCCGCATTGGCCCACGTGACCTTCTCGCTCAGCGTGGCCCTGACCTGCTCCGCGCGTGCGAAGGCGGCGGGCACGTCGTACATGACCGTCTCGATCGCCCACGCCCAGGACTCGGCGTCCTCGTCGTCCACGCCCGACATCGGCACGATCATCCGTGCCGCGGACTCGTTGTCGAGCACCTCCTGCAGCAGCTCGGCCAGGCCACTGTTCTCGCTCACCAACGTGGGGACGCCCGTCGCGATGGCCTCGGCGGCGACGAGCCCGAATCCCTCGGAACGGGACGGCATGATGACGAGACTCGCCCGCTCCAGGTCGGCATCCAAGCGCTCCTCGTCCGCCGAGTATGGGCGGACGACGACGCCCAGCTTGGGGTTCGCGGCCCATTCCCGGATCCGTTCGCGCTGCTCGTCCGCGGTCCCCGCAGGCGCGCCTCGCACCACCAGTTCGATCGGCGGCAGCTTGTGGCGTTCCCTCCTCCGGCACACCAGCCCGCACGCACGAGCCGCCAGGTCCACACCTTTCAGCGCCGCGTCCTCTATGCGTCCGATGAAGAGGATCTTCGCCGGATGGCCCTGCGGAGGCGTCCGCGGGCTCGTATCGACCATGTCGAAGCCCGGGTCAAGCCGCAGCGGAGGCGGGGCGCCGGTTCCGGACAGCTCGGTGCGGAACCGGTTGTGCAGCCGGGGTCCCACGGCGACCAGCCGATCGGCGGTGGCGCCGAGCCGGCGTTCCAGCTCCGTGCGTTCCTCGGCACGGGTACCGGCGTCGACGCCCTGCCCGGGTTTGTGCCATTCGATCTCATCCGGTGCCATGTGCACGAAGTGGAAGCGCATGGCGTTCGGATAGAAGTCGCTCTGCAGGCACTCCGCGGCGGGCCCGGTGATCCGGCCGTGCCCGATGATGAGGTCGGGGGTCACGCCGTCGGGAAGGCGCGGGCGCCGGTAGAGCCGGGAGAGCGCGGGCAGACCGGGGACCTCCGGCGCGCGCAGCAACGTCACGCCCGCTTCGCTCGCCGCCGCGATCTCCTTCTCACTCGCCGCCGGGACGGTGCAGTAGACCTGTGCTCCTGCCGCGGCGAGCGCCCGGCACAGGTCGCGGTTGAGCGTGCTCAGGCCACCGTGCGCCGAGGCCCATTCGGTGGCGACCACGAGAACGATCGGCCTGGGTGCCCTGCGCACCCGTGACGTGACGTCCTCACCGGTGTCCTCGGCCGAGCGCCCGAGCAGGCTCAGCGCCTGCTCGATCGCACGGCCCAGGTGCACCTCGGACCGCTCCACCAGCTCGACGTCGGCACCCTCGACGTCGGCGCCGTCGCGCGGCAACAGGAGATACCCGGCCGTGAACCCGGGATCGCTCGATGACCTGATCATCTGGGCGGCGAGGAGGAGTCGCTCCTCGGCGGCCCTGCGGTCCCCAAGCCGCAGCCACGCGAGCGCGCAGTTGTAGTGGGCGAGGGCCTTCTCGGCCGGATTCTGCGTGAGGGTGACCGCGCGCTCCGCCGACTCCACTGCGGCCCGAGCGTCGCCCAGCTTGAGCGAGACGTAGGCCAGACCGTTCGCCGCAGAAAAGGTCGGCGCGAACCTCAGAGCCGTCGCAAAATGGTCACGTGTGGCGACGGTGTCGCCATCTTCATAGGCGTGATACGCGACGTGCTCATGATTGCGAGCGAAATCCTCACGCATATCATCGGGGAACCGGGCGAGCCATTCGACGACTTCTGACCAATTCCTGAGCGGCAGTCTGGTCCGCTCGGCGCGCAGCGTTCCTCCCATTTCCGAGACCCTCGCGGCCGCCGCAGTGAATTCGGGGTGCGAGCAGATGTCGAAGTCGGCGGAATCGGCTGCAAACAGCCAGCGGACCGCAGTGGCGGCACCATAGATGCAGGTCACCTCAGTGATGTCGAGTGCCCGGGGCATGCCGGCATGCAGGATGGCGTTATGGACGTAGCTGACCGCATACGGGAACGGCCCATCCTCCTCACCAGTCAGGCATTCGAGCGCCGACAGCGCTGCTTGCAGATGCTCCGCACCCATGACCGGACAACAGGTTGGCAGCAGCAGCGCGGGCGAGAGGGACATCTCATGGAGCAGGCGGGAAAGCCTCAGGGAGAGCAAAAACCTATATGAGAAGCGCCCCATGAGGAGCAGATGACGGCGGTTGGGGAGATTCTTGTGTGCCCACAGACGCACGTAGATCTCGTCGAACAGCTCGGTCTCCAGCTCCAGGTCGAGAATCCCCTCCGCATCCTCTCGCAGCACGCCCGCGTCGAGCAGCTCCGCCCGGCATCGCTCCAGCGTCTCCCGGTCGATCCGCGGATCACCCAGCAGGTTGTAGGCGAACCACACCTGATTGAGGGTCGCGTGTCCCAGCGCGGAACAGAGGATGTTGAACGCCTCCAGGCGCTCGGGCGACATCCTGCGCACCAGTTTGATCAGCCGCCGGTCGAGCACATCCCTGCCATCCTCCATCCGGGACCGGATGCTCTCGAGGATCTCGGGGGTCAGCGCCATTTTCCGCGCTGTGTTCCGCTGCCATCGCGCGAACATCTCATGGCAATAGAGCTGGATCTCGTACGGATTTCCGCCGGTGAGCGCGGTGAGTTCCGAGGCCGCGTGGTCGAAATCGTCGAAGCAGTCGACGTCCAGCCCGATGTTCCACAGCGGAAGGAGCATGCACGCACGCAGGTCCGCGGTCTCGGTGAACGGTTCCACCTTGATCTCGCGGAACTGCCGGAGGAGGGGTGAGAAGACCTCGGTGATCCGAGTGATCATGTCACTCGTTCCGGCGAGCACGAAGACGTAGCCCGGCACCCGGCCGCCGAGCGCACGCAGGATGGACAGGATGTTCTCGTCCCCTGCTATGAGCTGCGCCTCGTCGATGAGGAGTGCGATCGGCCGCCCGAGGGTCCGTACGAAATACTCCAGGTCGGCGCGGAGCGCGGGCTCGGAGACCGCACCTAGGGAGCGCGCGCTCAGGGCCAGGGACTCGGGGAACTCCAGAGGGAAGTCGTCCGGCGGTGTCCCGCCCGCGAGAACCCGGCGCACCACGGCGGGGACCGCTCCGGGCGGCGCGTCCGGCCCGCCCTGCCGCGCGAGCGCGGTCGTCAGCTCCTCGTAAAGCTTGCGGAAGAACGCGACGGGGGTCGCATCGCCCGGCACCAAGTCGACCCGGACGGGAAGCACCCGGCACTCTTTCGCGATCGCCTCGGCACGATTGAGCAGGCTGGTCTTACCGGCCGCCCGGCGGCCATGGATGGCGATATATATCGACGGCCGGTCCGGGGCCGCCTGGCCGAACTCGTATCGGAGCTTCGCGAGCTCGTCGTCACGCCCCGCGAAGAGGGACGCGTCCCGTACCGGGTTGCGATAGTCATAGGGATTCGGCAGCGCGGCGATGTCCATGGCCCCCTTTTCACCTCGCGCCGCATCCTAAATCATCCCGGAGATCAGGGGCCCGGGAAGTGTGTTTCGGCCGCTCGCCTCCGACCGATATTCGACCGCCGGTCGTACGTGCGCCCCGGAAACGCCCGTCCGCCGCCTTCTTCTCAGAAAAAGGGTGCTGGCACCCAGATTTCGATCCGGTGACGATTCGGCCGACCGGCGGCGGGCCACGCCACGGCGGGGGTGGCTTCGGCCGACGAGGGGGACACGGCGTTCCGGCTCGGCCTGAGCGGCCATGGCCGCGGCGCGTGGTCGGGTGGCGCGCCGCGGCCGTTCCGGCACCGGTCCCCGGTCAGCGGTTGGTTCGGTTGCCGCCGGTGGACGGGGTGATGTTGATGTTGCCGCCCTGGGGGACGGGGATGACCTGGACCTTGCCGTCCTGGATGGCCTTCCAGAGGACCGCGCCCTGCGGGCCGAGGACCTTCACCAGGTCCTTAATCGACTCCAGCTCGGTCTTGACCTTGGCGTTGATCTGCTGCTGGGCGAGGTTCTGCTGCTTGGCGGCCTGCTCGGCGGCGAGGGCCTCGACCAGGCTCTCCGGCGGCTCGGGCTTCTGGATGGTGAGGACGATGTCGCCGCAGTCGCCGGTGCCGGCGTAGTTGGGCTGGCAGAAGTACTCGTCGCCGGCGGTCTCCTTGATGAACTGGCGGGCGAGCTCGCCGACGCGGGCCTCCCAGCGCTGCTTGGTGTTGGGGTCGTTGAACAGGGCGCGCCACTCGAACTCCTGGCTCGCCGCGTCGAGGGCGCGGTCCAACGGCTGCTTGAGGTAGAAGTTCAGCATCCGGGTCCAGCCGTCGGACGTCTTGCCGTTGTCCTGGTAGGCCGCGTACTTCAGGCCGATGCGCTCGTGGAAGCGGCGCAGCGTCTCACAGTCGGTGTTGAGCGTGAGCGTGGCCGAGCCCGCCACGGTCATCTGCACGTTGTCCTTGCTCACCACCGTGATCGGCTTCGACTCCGCGTCCTTGGACCCGGTGAAGTCGAAGGTGCGCTGGCCGAAGGGATAGCTGTAGTAGGTGTCACCGGGACCGAGGTAGGTGGCACCGCTCGACGGGAGAATGCACCGCTCGAACTTCTTCGGTTCGAAGAGGCCACCCGCGTAGTGCAGGACGACCTCGTCGGGCGCGGTGCTCACCCTGGTGCAGCCCGTCGCCCCGAAACCGAGCAACACGGCCGCGACGACGGCGAGAGTGAATCCTCGCTTGATCCACTTCACCGCGCCCCCCGCGCTCGCGGTGGATGACTTTTTGGCATTCACCCTGCCATAACCCCCTTTATGTGCACGTGCGTTGGACGACCGTACACGATCGGGTAAAGGGGCGGTCAGGCGCCTCCGTAACGGACGGCAGGGCGAAACCGCGGCCGGAGCGGGGCCGTCAGGCCGAGCCCCACCGGTACGGCACGGCCGGGGCGGCGCGTCCGCACCGCGCGCTTGTGGGCGAAACGCCTGGTCAGTCGCCGAGTTCGGCGCGGCGGCGGGCGACGTAGTCGGCGAGCTCCTCGCGGATCGCGTCGTCGAGCGGCGGCTGCTCGTACTCCGCCAGCTTGGCCCGGTAGATCTCGCCCGCGCGGGCGGCGGCGTCCTTGCCGCCGTTGCGCATCCACCGCTCGTAGTTGTCGGAGGAGGACAGCAGCGGGCGGTAGAAGCAGGTGCGGAAGCGTTCCATGGTGTGGGCCGCGCCGAGGAAGTGGCCGCCGTGGCCGACCTCGGCGTGGGCGTCGAAGGCGAGCGAGGCCTCGTCGATCTCCAGCGGGGTGAACTCCTCCTGCAGCATGCGCAGGATCTCGATGTCGACGATGAACTTCTCGTAGCCGCTGACCAGCCCGCTCTCCAGCCAGCCCGCGGCGTGCATCACCCAGTTCGCCCCGGCGAGGAAGGTGGGCAGCATGGTCATCAGCGCCTCGTACCCGGCCTGGGCGTCGGCCACCTGCGAGGAGGTGAGGCCGCCGCCGGACCGCCACGGCAGGCCGAAGTGCCGGGCGATCTGGCCGGTGGCGAGCAGGCCGATCGCGGACTCGGGGGTGCCGAAGCACGGCGAGCCGGTGCGCATGTCGATGTTCGACAGGAACGAGCCGAAGATCACCGGGCAGCCGGGGCGGATGAGCTGGGACAGCGCGATGCCGGTGAGCGCCTCGGCGATCTGCTGGGCGAGCGCGGCCGGGATCGTCACCGGGGACATCGCGCCCATGAGCAGGAACGGGGTGATCACCACCGGCTGGTTCGCCGCGGAGTACTCGAACTGGGCGTCGAGCATGCGCTCGTCCCAGCGCAGCGGCGAGTTGCAGTTGATGAGGGCGATCACGGCCGGGGTGCGCTCGATGTTCTCCCGCCCGCCGAACAGGATCGAGGTCATCGCGATGGTGTCCGCCGCGTTCGGCCCGGACACCACGTTGCCCATGTAGATCTTGTCGGTGAGGGTCTGCAGCGCGTACGTCATGTCGAGGTGCCGGGAGTCGAGCGGCACGTCGTTCGGCTCGCACACCACCCCGCCGGCCGAGTCGAGTTCGGAAAACACCTGGGAGAGCTTGCAGAACCGGTGGAAGTCGTCGAGGGTGGCGTCCCGCCGTACGTCGCCCTCGCGCACGAACGGCGAGCCGTACACGGCGCCGAAGACCATGTGGTCGCCGCCGATGTGCACGGTGTTGGCCGGGTTGCGGGCCTGCACGTCGAACTCGCGGGGGGCCTTGGCGACCTGCTCGAGCACGAACTCGGGGTCGAAGAAGACGGTCTTGTCCTCGACCTTCATGCCCGCCCTGCGGAACAGCTCCAGCGCCCGGGGCGAGTCGAACTCGACGCCGATCTCGGAGACGATGCGCCGCCAGCCGCGGTCGAGGGTGGCCATGGCGTCGGCGGAGAGGATCTCGTAGCGGGGCATCCGATTGACGAACACGCTGCCTCCCTTGACCTCGCTGTGATCAAAATTTTACGCTCGAATTATGGAATTCGAGTCCCACAATGTGGAACTCCCGCCTGGGGGCGGCGCGAGCCGCGCAGCCCGGGCGACCGCGCGCCCGGGCCCGGCCGAGCGCCGGTCCGGGACCCAGGCGATCGACCGGGCCGCGGGCCTGCTCGTCCGGGTGATCGAGGCGGACGAGCCGCTGCCGTTCTCCCGGCTGCACGCCGAGTCCGGGCTGTCGAAGAGCACCGCCTCCCGGCTGCTGTCCGCGCTGGAACGGCACGGCCTGCTCGGCCGCGACGCGAGCGGCGCGTTCGTGCCCGGCCCGGTGCTCACCCGGTACGCGAGCCGTTCCGGCCTCGCCGAGCTGATCGCGGCGGCGCAGCCGGTGCTGGAACGGCTCGGCGAGAAGACCGGCGAGACGGTGAACCTGGCCGTGCCGTCCGGGACCGAGGTGGAGCAGGTGGCCCAGGTGGACAGCCGCTACCTGCTCGGCGCCACGAACTGGGTGGGCCTGCGGGTGCCGCTGCACTGCTCGGCGCTCGGCAAGGTGTTCGTCGCGTTCGGCGCGGCCGAGCTGCCCCGCGGCCCGCTGGAGCGGCGCACGCCGCACACCGTCACCGACCGCACCCGGCTCGCCGCGCAGCTCGCCGAGATCCGCCGGACCGGGTACGGCGTGGCGGTCGAGGAGCTGGAGCCCGGCCTGGTCGCGATCGCCGCCCCGGTGCGCGGCCGCGGTGGCCGGGTGATCGCCGCCATCTCGGTCTCGGGGCCGGCCCTCCGGCTCGACGCCGGCCGGATCGCCGAGATCGGCGCCCTGCTGGTCGCCGAGACGGATGGCCTCTCCGCGGCACTGGGATCGGCCGTCATCCGCACGGCCGGCGAGCCGGAAGGCGGGTCATGAACGAGCAGGACATCCTCCGCGGCCTGTACGACGAGACGCTGGCCGGCAACGGCCCGGCCGTACTCGACCTCACCGACCGGGGCCTTGAGCTCGGCCTCGCCCCCGAGACGATGCTGTTCGACGCGCTCATCCCCGCGCTGGAGGAGGTGGGCGCCCGGTTCGAACGGGGCGACTTCTTCGTGCCGGAGATGCTCATCGCGGGCAGGGCGATGGCCGGGGCGATGGAGGTGCTGCGGCCGCTGCTCGCGCAGACCGGCGCGTCCTCGATCGGCACGTTCGTGATGGGCACCGTCAAGGGCGACGTGCACGACATCGGCAAGAACCTGGTGAACATCATGCTCGAGGGCGCCGGGTTCACCGTGATCGACCTCGGCGTGCAGGTGCCGCCGGAGCGGTTCGTCGAGGCGGTCCGCGAGCACAGGCCGGACATCGTCGGGTTCTCCGCGTTCCTCACCACGACGATGCCGATGTTCAAGGCGAACATCAACGCGCTGGTCAAGGCGGGCCTGCGCGACCAGGTGATCGTGATGGTGGGCGGCGCGCCGGTCACCCAGGAGTACGCCGACGCGGTCGGCGCGGACGGGTACGCGGCCGACGCCTCCTCGGCGGTGCGCCGCGCCAAGGAACTGCTCGAACGCCGCCGGGCCCTGGTCTCCTGAGGAGGGCGGTCGCACATGCACACGGTCCTCCGCTCCCACGCCCGCGAGGTGGTCATCGGCCCCGACCGGCCGTTCTGCGTGATCGGCGAGCGCATCAACCCCACCGGGCGCAAGAGGTTCGCCGAGGCGCTGCGCGCGGGCGACCTCTCCCAGGTGGTCGTCGACGTCGAGCGCCAGGTCGCCGCCGGTGCCGACATGCTCGATGTGAACGCGGGCGTGCCGCTCGCCGACGAGGCCGGCCTGCTCGCCCGCATGGTCCGGCTGGTTCAGGAGCACACCGACCTGCCGCTGTGCCTCGACTCCTCGGTGGTCGAGGCGCTCGAGGCGGGCCTCGCCGTCTACCGGGGCAAGGCCCTGGTGAACTCGGTGACCGGCGAGGACGACCGGCTCGCCGAGGTGCTGCCGCTGGTGAAGCGGTACGGCGCGGCGGTGATCGCGCTCGCCAACGACGAGACCGGCATCCCGGAGACGGTCGAGAAGCGGCTGGAGATCACCGACAAGATCGTCCGGGTGGCGACGCGGGAGTACGGCATCCCGCTCGAGGACATCGTCATCGACCCGCTCGCGATGACGGTCGGCGCGGACGCCGACGCGGTGACCGTCACGCTGGAGACGATCCGCGAGATCCGCCGCCGGTACGGGCTGAACATGTGCCTGGGCGCCTCGAACGTGTCGTTCGGCCTGCCCGACCGGGCGACGATCAACGCCGCGTTCCTCGCCATGGCGATGTCCGCCGGCCTCACCAGCGCGATCATGAACGCGCTCGCCCCCGAGTGCGTCGCCGCGGTGCGCGCGGGCGACCTGCTGCTCGGCAACGACCCGTGGGGCGCGAACTGGATCGCCGCCTACCGCGCCAAGGCCGCGTCATGACGGCCGACTCCGTGCCGGTGCGCGAGGACGGCCGCCCCGCCCCGCCGCCGGAGCCGACCGCCCGGGTACGGCTGCGCTTCGAGCCGTCCGGGGTGCAGGTGAGCGTGCCGCCCGGGGTGACCGTGTTCGAGGCGGCGAGCTGGAACGGCGTCGCGATCGACTCGACCTGCGGCGGGCACGGCACCTGCCGCAAGTGCAAGGTGCGGATCGCCGCGGGCGAGGTCCCGGTCTCCCGGCACGACCCGCGGGCGTTCGACGCCGAGCGGCTGCGGCAGGGCTGGCGGCTCGCCTGCCTCGCCCAGGCCACCGGCGACCTCACCGTGGAGGTGCCGCCGCTGACCACCCGGCCGAAGGCGGCCACGGTCGGGGTGGGGCGGCAGGTGATCCTGCGCCCGGCCGTGCAGAAGCGGTACCTCGAGCTGGCCGAGCCGTCGCTCGCCGACCAGACCCCGGACGTGGAGCGGATCGTGCGCGCGCTCGACGACCTCGAGGTCATACCCGACCTGCACGTGTACCGGCGGGCCGGGCGGGTGCTGCGCGCCGCCGACTTCAAGGTGACCGCGGTGGTGGTGGGCACCGCGCTGATCGACGTCGAGCCGGGGGACACCACCGCCCGCCGGTACGGCATCGCCTTCGACCTCGGCACCACCACCGTGGTGGCCACCCTGCTCGACCTCGCCACCGGCGCCCCGGCCGCGGTCGCCTCGATGCTCAACCTGCAGCAGCCGTACGGCGCGGACGTGATCTCCCGGATCAGCGCGGCGATGCTCGACCCGGCCGCGCTCGACCGGCTGCGCGACGCGGCCCGGGACACGCTCGCCCGGCTCACCGGCGAGGTGTGCGCCCGGGCCGGGGTGGCCCGGGAGGAGGTGTACGAGATCGCGCTGGCGGGCAACGCGACCATGGTGCACCTGGCGCTCGGCATCGACCCCGAGCCGCTCGGCGTGGCCCCGTTCGTGATGGCGGCCCGTTCCTTCCCGGAGCTGCTCGCCGGCGACCTCGGCGTGCCGGTGCACCCGCGGGCGCGCGCGGTGGTGCTGCCCGCGCTCGGCGCGTACGTCGGCGGCGACATCGTGGCCGGGGCGCTCGCCGCCGGGATGGACCGGGACCGGCGGCTGCGGCTGCTCATCGACGTCGGCACCAACTGCGAGATCGTGCTCGGCGACGCCGACCGGCTGCTCGCCACCGCCGCCCCGGCCGGGCCCGCGTTCGAGGGCGCGCAGATCCGGTGCGGCATGCGGGCCGCGCCCGGCGCGATCGAGACCGTGCGCATCGACCCGGCCGCCGGGCGGGTGGCGCTCGGGGTGATCGGCGACGCCGCCCCGGCCGGGCTGTGCGGGTCCGGGCTGGTGGACGCGGTCGCCGAGCTGCGCCGTACCGGGCTGCTCGACGCATCCGGGCGGCTCGCCGACCCGGACGCGGCGCGGCGGATCTCCCCGGCGCTCGCCGAACGGCTCGCCACGGTCGACGGCGAGCGCGCCTTCCTGCTCACCGGCCCGGACGCGGCCGAGCCGGTGTACCTGTCGCAGCGCGACATCCGGGAGCTGCAGTTCGCCAAGGGCGCGATCGCCACCGGGTGGCGGCTGCTGCTCGAGGAGTACGGCGCGGCCGAGCCGGACATCCGGCAGGTGCTGCTCGCGGGCTCGTTCGGCTCGTACCTCTCCCCCGCCTCGGCGATCCGCATCGGCCTGGTGCCCCGGCTCGCGCCGACCCGGATCGTGAGCGCGGGCAACGTGGCGGGCGAGGGCGCGAAGCTCGCGCTGCTGTCGGCGCAGGAGCGGGCCGGGGCGCTCGCGCTGCTGGAGGAGGTGCGCTATGTCGAGCTCTCCGACCGGCCCGACTTCAACGACCGTTTCGTCGGCGAGCTCGCCTTCCCCGGCTGACCGGCCGCCGGAGCGCACGATCGGGGTGATCGCCTGCGGGGCGCTCGCCCGGCACCTGCGCGAGATCGCCGACCGGCGCGGCTGGCCGGTGACCGTGCACCCGCTGCCGCCGCTGCTGCACAACCGGCCACAGCGCATCGCCGCCGCGGTCGAGGCGCTCGTGGCCGAACTGCGCCCGCGCCACCGGCGGCTCGCGGTCGCGTACGCCGACTGCGGCACGTACGGCGCGCTCGACGAGGTGTGCGCCCGGTACGGCCTGGCCCGGCTGCGCGGCGCGCACTGCTACGAGGTGTTCGCCGGGCGGCTCGCGCACGACCTGATCGCCGAGGAGCCGGGCACCTACCTGCTCACCGACTACCTGGTGCGCACCTTCGACCGCTCGGTCGTCGCCGAGCTCGGCCTCGACCGGTACCCCGAGCTCCGGGACGCGTACTTCGGCCACTACCGCCGCATCGTCTGGCTCGCCCAGTCCCCCACCGCCGAGCTGCGCGCCCAGGCCGAGCGGGCGGCCGGGCTGCTCGGCCTGCCGCTCACCGTGCTGGGGGTCGGCGACGCCGGGCTGGAGCGGGAGCTGGCGGCCCTGCTCGCCGCCCGGTGACCCATCGGCACCCCGCCGGCGCGGCACCCCGGCCCTGATCCGGGAAGGGGTGGGCACGCGCCCGCCGTACCCACGGCTTGACGAGAGCCGGGAGATCGGCGGCGTCAGGTGGAGGGCACTCGACGCCCCCGGGCGTCGCCACCCGCGGTGGCATCCCCGGGGAGGGTGGCGGGCACGTGCCACCGCCCTCCCCGGCGGCGCTCCCGGCTCCCGAATTCCCTCCGGCACAGCCGCCCACGAAGGGTTATCGCGGAAATCGGGGGTAGGGGACGGCGGCGGTCATGCGGCGGGCACGTGGCCCGCGGCAGGCCGCGTCAGCCATCGGTCCACCCGGGCCGCCGTCAACGAGTACGAAGGGATCGCCCGCCATGCCGTACGCCACCGTGGGCAGGGAGAACAACGTACCGGTCGAGATCTACTACGAGGACCACGGAACAGGGCAGCCGGTCGTGCTCATCCACGGCTACCCGCTGACCGGGGACTCCTGGGAGAAGCAGACCGTCGCGCTGCTCGACGCCGGATTCCGGGTCATCACCTACGACCGGCGGGGCTTCGGCCGGTCGAGCAGGCCCACCAGCGGCTACGACTACGACACCTTCACCTCGGACCTCAACGGATTGATGGGCGTGCTCGACCTGCGGGACGCGATCCTCGTCGGGTTCTCGATGGGGACCGGCGAGGTGGCCCGGTACCTCGCCACGCAGGGGGCGGGCCGGGTCGCCAAGGCCGCGTTCATCGCCCCGCTCGAGCCGTTCCTGCTCAAGACCGAGGACAACCCCACCGGCCTGGACCGGTCGGTCCTCGACGCGAACATGGCGGCCGCCAGAAAGGACCGGTACGCCTGGTACGACGCGTTCTTCGCGAACTTCTACGACACCGACCGGTTCCTCGGCACGCCGCGGCTGAGCGAGGCCACGGTGCGCGCGAGCTGGAACGTCGCGGTGTCGTCCGCGCCGTACGCCGCGGCGGCCTGCGTGCCGACCTGGTTCACCGACTTCCGCCAGGACGTCGCCAAGATCGCCGAGATGGGCCTGCCCACGATGATCATGCAGGGCACCGCCGACCGCATCCTGCCGATCGACGCGACGGGCCGCCCGTTCCACGCCGCGCTGCCGAGCGCGAACTACATCGAGATCGAGGGCGCCCCGCACGGCCTGCTGTGGACCCACGCCGCAGAGGTGAACGAGATCCTCCTGTCGTTCGTGTCTTAACCCGCCCTTAGGAACGGCACAGCGTGCGCCTATCGCGGTCACGGCTTGACTGAGTGCCATGAGAAACAGGACGAAGCTGGTCATGGCAGGTGTCGGGATCGCCGCGGTGCTCGGCGGCGGGAGCGCGGTCGCGCTGGCGGCCAACGCCCCGGCGCAGGTGCCCACGGCGGCGCAGGGCTTCCGCGCCGAGCCGACACCGTCCCCGTCGACCGCCGAGCCGAAGGCGGCCGTGGAGGACACGGTCACCCGGGAGCAGGCGATCGAGATCGCCACGAACAAGGTCCCGGGCGCACAGGTCACCGACGTCGAGCGCGACCGGGAGCACGGGCGGCGCGTCTGGGAGATCGAGCTGCACAAGGGCGACCAGGAGTACGACGTGCACGTCGCCACCGACAGCGGGGAGATCGTCAAGTTCCACCAGGAGCACGACGACGACTGGGACGATGACGACCGCTACGACGATGACGACGACCGGGACGACGACGATTACGACGACTGAGGCCGGCTCGCCGTACCCGGCCGGTTGAGCGGCGGGGACCCGCGCGGGCGAGGTGCCCGCCGCACGACCGGGACGATCGCACCCACCTACGGCACCGTCGCACCGCAAAGGGGCCCTTCTCCTCGGCATCGGCCGTGCGGAGAGGGCCCTGTCTCGGGTCCGGGAGCCGGTACGGCCGGCACGCGGCGGACGTACCGGACGATCAGGCGACGAGGCCCGGCCGGAGGCGGTGCCTAGTCGGTCTCGGTGTCGGTCTCGACGGTGTGCACCGGCCCGGACGCGGAGCAGCGGACCTCGATCTCCACCTCGCCCCGGTCGCTCTCGAACGTCACCTTGGCCGACTCGTCCGGCCCGGGATCCACGTCGTCGACCTCGTACCCCTGGGCCGGGCTCCACGACCGCAGCGTCACCAGGCCGCCCTGGCAGCGGGCGACCACGCTGCCGCCGCGCGTGGTGATCACCCTGCTCACCGCCGTCGGCGTCGGCGCGGGCGTGGCCTCGGGCGTGGGCCGCGGGCTCGCCTCGGCGGAGGCGGTGGGGGTGGGCTCCGGCACCGCCGGAGACGAGGACGGGCCGGGCGACGGCCGCGTGGGCCGCGGCGAGGCCTCGGCGCGGGCGAGCGCGTCGCGCGCCTCCTCGGCGGACAGCACGTCGCCGGGGCCGCCCGCGAAGGTGCGGCCCACCAGGCCGATGACGGCGATCCCCGCGCCGGTCGCGACCAGGGCGGTGAGCACCCAGCCCGCCACCACGAGCAGCAGCCGCCGGTTCACCGCGTCACCGTCCTCTCTGGTCGCCGTGCCGTTCCCCGGGCTCCTCCACCCTTCCAGTGGCAACGCTAAGCGGGGGTTAAGGCGGCGCTAACGCGTGGTGCGGCAGGCGAGGCGACGGGTTACGGTGGCAGGGATGGCCGGGGTTCTGCTCATCGAGGACGACGTCGCGATCCGCACCGCGCTCACCCGCGGACTGCGCGAACGCGGCCACGCCGTGTCCTCCTCCGGCACGGCGATGGACGGGCTGCGCCAGGCCCTCGCCGAACGCCCCGACCTGATCGTGCTCGACCTGGGGCTGCCCGACCTCGACGGCGCCGAGGTGCTCCGCATGCTCCGCGCGGTGAGCCGCACGCCGGTGATCGTGGCCACCGCGCGCGACCAGGAGTCCGACATCGTGCGGCTGCTCGACGCCGGCGCCGACGACTACGTGGTCAAGCCGTTCAGCGCGGCCCAGCTCGACGCCCGCATCCGGGCCGTGCTGCGCCGCCTCGGCGAGAGCCGTACCGACGACGTGATCGTCGTGGGCGAGCTGCGGCTCGACCCGCGCGCCCGGGAGGCGACCCTCGCGGGCGCCCCGCTCGACCTGAGCCCGCGCGAGTTCGACCTGCTGCACTACCTCGCGGTACGGCAGGGCGAGGTGGTGACCAAGCGCGAGCTGCTCGTCGAGGTGTGGCACGTGCCGTACGGCGGGGCCGACAAGACCGTGGACGTGCACCTGTCCTGGCTGCGCCGCAAGCTCGGCGAGACCGCCCAGGAGCCGCGCTACCTGCAGACGGTGCGCGGCGTCGGCGTGAAGCTGGTCGCCCCGTCATGATCCGCCCGCCCCTGCCGGACGCGCCCCGCACGCCCGGCGGCCGTGACCGCCGCCCCGGCCCGGCCGGACCGCGATGAGGCGCTGGCTGGCGCTGCTGGTGGCGGCGACGACCTCGCTCGTGCTGGTCGCGCTGCTCGTCCCGCTCGCGCTGCTGATCCGCACCGCCGCGGAGAACGCCGCGACCGGCGAGGCGACCCGCACCGCCGAGTCGGTGGCCGTCGCCGTGGCCGTCGAGGACGAGCAGGCCCTGGAGCTCACCGTGGAGCGGGCCTCGGCCACCGGGTACCCGATCACGGTCTTCCTCCCGGGCGGCCGTACCCTCGGCGTCCCCGCGCCGCGTTCCGCCGCGGTACGGCTCGCCGCGCGCGGCCGCAGCGTCACCGCCGAGGCGCCGGGCGGCCGGGAGATCCTCGTCGCCGTGCAGGGCCTGCCCGAGGGCACGGCCGTGGTCCGCGTGTTCCTGAGCGACGCGGCGCTCACCCGCGGCGTCGCCGAGGCGTGGCTCGGCATGCTCCTGCTCGGCCTCGCCCTGGTCGGCCTCGGCATCCTCGTCGCCGACCGGCTGGCCCGCGCCGTGATCCGCCCGGTCACCGCCCTCGCCCAGGTGTCGCACCGGCTGGCCGCGGGCGACCTGTCCGCGCGGGCCGAGCCGGGCGGCCCGCCCGAGGTGCGCTCGGTCGCGACGGCCCTCAACCACCTGGCCGACCGCATCGACGAGCTGCTCGCCGAGGAACGCGAGACCGTCGCCGACATCTCCCACCGGCTGCGCACCCCGCTCACCGCGCTGCGCCTGGAGGCCGAGTCGCTGCGCGATCCCGAGGAGGCGGCCCGGGTCGAGGCCCGGGTCGACGCGCTGGAACGCGCGGTCTCCGCGGTCATCACCGACGTGCGCCGCCGCAGGCGGGAGCGGGGGTCCTGCGACGCCGCCACGGTGGTGGCCGACCGGGTCGCGTTCTGGTCGGTCCTCGCCGAGGACCAGGGCCGGGCCGTCACCGTGGACCTCGCCCCCGCCCCGCAGCCGGTCGCGGTGGGCGCCGACGACCTCGCCGCCTGCGTGGACGCGCTGCTCGGCAACGTGTTCGCGCACACCGCCGAGGGCACGCCGTTCACGGTACGGCTCGCGCCCACCCCGTCGGGCGTCGAGCTCACCATCGCCGACGCCGGGCCCGGCTTCCCGCCGGACCTTGTGCACGGCGCGCTGCGGCGCGGCCACAGCGGGGCGGGCTCCACCGGGCTCGGCCTCGACATCGCCCGCCGTACCGCCGAGTCCGCGGGCGGCGCCCTCCGCCTCGCCGCGGCGCCGGGCGGCGGTGCCCAGGTCACCCTCCTGCTGCCCTCCCCCGCCCCCGGGGACGGGTGAAACGCGCAGGTCGACGGGCGACCGGCCGGTGTGGCGGGGTGCCGGATCGGCGGTCACCGTGATGGCGCAAAAGTGATCAAAGCCGACGTGGGCGTCGCTAACATGATCTTCACGTGAGTACCAGTGTGGTTCACGTCGCGCCGGACGTCCCGGTTTGTGAGGGGACTCCGGTGCGCCGCGGGGGGCGTCCATGACCCGGCCCGCGGACATCATGTCCTTCACCTTCGCGAGCGCCTGCCTGGTGTGCGGGGTGGTGCTCGGCATCCTCCTGCGCGCGCTGTTCGGCCGGCTCGCGCAGCGGGCCGCCTCCACCACCAGCCAGTGGGACGACCTGTGGTGGAACATGTTGCGGCAGATCGCCCTGCCCGCGACGGCCATCACCGGGGCGTGGTGGGCGACGAACATCCTGCGGCTGGAGGAGCCGGTACGCGGGTTCGTCGAGCGGGTGCTCCTCGCCGCGATCGTGCTCACGGTCTCGTTCACGATCGCGCAGTTCGCCGCCAACATGGTGCGCTCGGTCGCCCTCTCCCGATCGGGGGTGGCGAGGTCGGCGAGCATCTTCGTCCTGCTCACCCGCGGCACCATCGTCGGCGTCGGCGTCATGGTGCTGCTGCAGAGCATCGGCATATCGGTCGCGCCGCTGCTCACCGCGCTGGGCGTGGGCGGTCTCGCCGTCGCCCTCGCCCTGCAGGAGACGCTGCGCAACCTCTTCGCCGGCATCCAGATCCTGGCCTCGAAGAAGGTCCAGCCCGGCGACTTCGTGCGCCTCGACACCGGTGAGGAGGGGTACGTCGACGACATCAACTGGCGGAACACCACCGTGCGCCAGCTGTCCGGGAACATCGTGATCGTGCCGAACGCGCACCTCGCCGACACGGTGATGACGAACTACCACCAGCCGGTGGAGGAGACGTCCGTCACCGTGAAGGTCGGGGTGAGCTACGACAGCGACCTCGACGAGGTCGAGCGCATCACGCTCGAGGTGGCGCGTGACGTGCAGCGGACCGTTCCAGGCGCGGTGCCCGACTTCGAGCCGCTGATCCGCTTCAACACCTTCGGCGAGCTCCGGATCGACTTCTCGGTGATCCTGCGCGCGAGCGAGCCGTCGGCGCAGTACCTCATCGTGCACGAGTTCATCAAGCGCCTGCACCGGCGCTACCGCGAGGAGAACATCGAGATCCCCTACAAGCCCTACGAGTCGCTCCCGCCCGCCGAGGAGGCCAAGCAGGAGCGGCCCGAGCTCACCGCGGCCCGCTAGGCGAACGCGCGGCCGGGCGACACCGGCACGCGAACCCGCCTTCGATCGGCGGTGACGCGCTCATCGGCCCATTCGCCGTGGCATGGACGACCACGGCGAATGGGCCGGGCCGTTTTTCGGCGGCCCGCCGGCCCGGCATGGCCGGCCGGAGGCGTTCCCGAGGCTGCGACTCACCGGGGTGCGGCCTCGGCGGTCCCTCGGCCCTGCCGTACCGGCTCGCCGAGCGGAACGCATGCCTCCACCGTGCGCCACACCCGGTCACGTCACGGGCTCCGCCCGGGCCGGTTCGGCGATCTCGCGGGGCGCGGCCAGGACCACCCTCGTCCCGGCGAGCCGGTCCAGCACACGCCGGCGGTCGCCGACCAGGAACGGCACCCAGTCCAGCCAGGCCGCCGGGCCGAGGAGGAAGCCGAGGCGGCGGACGATCCCGGAGATGCCGCTGATCCGCAGGCCGGTGCCGGTGACCACGCGCAGGCCCAGCAGATACTTGCCGGGCGTGGTGCCGGTACGGCTCTCGATGAGGCCGAGCCCGAGCACCGACCAGGCCAGCGCGAGGGGGATGCCGACCGTGAACAGCGCCCCGGCGTGGTCGTACCCGCCGCAGCCGAACGGCGAGGAGACGCAGAAGGTGTCGCCGAGGCGGATGTACCACGCCGGCGGGAACGCCCAGGCCACCTGGTCGCGCGTGGCCAGGTCCCGCAGCACGAGGGTGACCGTCAGCACGATCAGCGGCAGGTTGTCGACGGCGGCCGCCACGAGGCGCCGCGTGGCTGGGGCCGGGTCGGCGAGCCGTACCCGGGCGAAGGACTTCGCCGCCGCCTCGGGATCGCCGAGACGGCGCAGCGCCTCGTCCAGTTCGCCCGCCTCGGCGGCCTCGGTCAGGTGATCGGTGAGTTCGGCGACGATCGCCCGCCGTTCCCGGACGGGGCCCGGCAGCAGGGCGGCCACCTCGCGCGTGTACGTCTCGATGACCTTGCGGTCGCGCTCGCCGGTGCGCTGGTCGTAACTCATCGGTGCACTCCGTCCAATGTGTCGAGCAGGGCGCGCATCGCCTCGACGAGCTCGCTCCACTCCGCCCGCAGCAGGGCCAGGTGAACCCGGCCGTCGCCCGTGATCGAGTAGTACTTCCGCGGCCTGCCCCGGCCGCCCTCCACCTCCCAGGAGGACACGATGAGTCCCGCGTCCTCCAGGCGGTGCAGCAGCGGGTAGAGCGTGCCCTCCTTGATCTCCAGCACGCCCGCACCGGCGCTCTGCAGCAGTTTCAGCAGCTCGTACCCGTAGCGCCGACCCGAGCTGAGGATCGACAACACGGCCAGCTCGGCGGTGCCCCTGGCCAGCTCGCGCCGGAGCCGGTGCAGCGTCGGGGCGCCCTCCTCATCGATGTCCGTCACTCTTTCACGGTACGACCAGATACTTGGTGCGGCAAGGTATAAGGCCGGATAAGGCTCGGGCGACAGGCGGACCTCACTGCGGCGTTACGTCCAGGCGCCTGCGGCGGGCCAGGCGCGGACCGCGCAAGTGCGGGCGGGCATGACCTGGCGCTGCGGCGGATACGCGCTGGTCGGCCGAAGGGGCCGCAAGGGTCAGACAGCGCTCGGCCTGTCTGCCGTCCACCTTGTGGGCGGGAGCCTGCGCGTGGCGGCCCGGGCGGCGACGGCCGCCGGGTGGATGTTGACGGGCGGGCGCGACAGCGGCTTCCGCACAGTCCTTCTGACTCGTCGCGTATGGCGAGCACCGGGAGGATCACCGACGCCGCCTGGCCGGGGCCGGTCCCGCGAGACGTGACCGCGGGCCGCCGGTGTTCTTGTTGCGGACCGGTCGAGCCTCGGTGGCGGCTACAACCGGTTGGGCTGTTCCTCGTTCGGCCGGTCCGGCTTCGGCTCGTCCGCCGGGGCGGCCGTCTGCGGCGGCAGGTTGCTCGCGGTGGTGCCAATAGCCGGTCTCCGGTGGCCGGCATGATCGATCCCGCGCCGTCGGCGGCCCCGGTCATCATGGACCCGACGCGACCAGAGCCGGGGCCGAGAGGGCGGCGCCGCGCCGTTGGCGCCGGAGGCGAAGGTCAGCGGCACTGCTCCAGCATCGCGCTCTTGTCGGCCGTGGTGACCGGAAGGTCGTACTTGAGCGCGACCTGGGCGAACCGCGTCACGTAGGCGCAGCGAATCCTGCGGTTCGGCGGAAGCCAGGAGGCAGGGCTGGCGTCGCCCTTGCTGGAGTTGGTGGAGCCGTCCACGCCGAGCAGGTTGAGCGGGTCGTTCGCGATCTGGACCCGCTTCGCCTTCGGCCAGCGCGAGGCGCCCATCTGCCAGCTGTACGACAGCGGCACCACGTGGTCGATCTGCACCTTGGCCGCCTCGGCCTTGCGCCACTCGATCGTGGTGCCCGTGTAGGGGTCGTAGATGGTCATCGACTCCAGCACGCAGTCGGAGCCGGACCGGTACTTCAGGTTCGTGCCGTCCCGGGCGAGCACGTCGTTGCGGGTGTCGCACCCGTTGCGGGCGAGCGGTACGCCGGTGGCCGTGTCCGCCCAGGCGTAGCCGTACTCCTCGCGGGAGTAGCCGGTCTTGGGGCCGCGCCCCCTGGTGGCGAGCTTCTCGATGAGGGCCCGGGCCTCCTCCTTGTCCTTGGCCGAGATGATCGGCGCGAGCCCGGGCTTGGTGCCGTCCGGGTTGTCGAGGGGGTTGGTGCCCGGTTCGGACGACCCGCCGTTCGATCTGGCGGACCCTGCGTCCGTCTCCAGACCGACCGCGTCCACCAGGCCACAGCCGGTCAGCGCGGCCGCCGCCGCCAGCATCGCCACAGCCGTCCGAATTACGCGCATCCCCCACCTCAAAACCGGTTAATGAACATGCAAGCCCCAGGTATAGCAAACAGCCGATTTCCCGGCGATAGCCGTACCGGTGAGCAGCACACCGCCGCGGCGTGGGGCAGGTCGTTCCGGCTGCGACAGGTTTCAGCCCGCGAGCACCCCGGCCAGCCAGTCGTAGACGATCGACGAGGTCAGGGCGATGTTGCCGATGCCGCAGTGCGCGTCGGCGCCGTCGGCCACGGTCAGCCGGTGGAACCGCTTGTGCGGGACGTCGAGGCGCTCGTGGAAGGACGCGGCCTGGGCCCGCTGCACCGCGCTCTCCCCGTCCGCGGACAGCGACAGCACGGGCACGGTGATCCTCTCGACCAGGTCGGTCAGGCGGAAGGCCCGGGTGAGGCGCAGGAACTCGCCCAGCGACGCGGCACCTGTGGTCCACAGCATGGAGTTCTCGATCGTCGCGGCGAGCGTCCAGTCCAGCGCCGCGGCCTGCCGGTGGACCTCGTCCCAGAACGCGTCGGGCGCGTCCGGCGGTGGCGGTGTGGGCAGCGCCGTGGTGATCGCGTCCATGATCGCCTCGTGGATGTCGAGGATCGGGGCGTTGGCGACGAGCGCCGCGACGCGCCGGTCGAACGCCGCCGCGCGGGGCGCGAGATAGCCGCCGAAGCTCAGCCCGTACAGGGCGATCCGGTCCGGCCGTACCTCGGGGCGCGCGGCCACGTGGTCGAGTACCGCCCCGAGCGGCACCTCGGCGTCGGCGCGCATCACCTGGCCGGGATGGTGGTGCAGCAGCCCGCGCTGCCCCGGCCCGTGGAACAGCACGACGTTGAGCCCGCGGGCGAGCGCCTCGGGCACCCCGGCGAGGAAGTACAGCTCCTCGCCGTGCCCACCGCCGCCGCCCCAGATCACCACGGTGGGCCGGGGCGCGCCGTCGCCTGCCGCGGCGAAGAAGTAGCCGGGCAGGTTCGGGCCGTCGCGGTACGGCACGCGCAGCCGCTCGGCCGGCGTGCCGAGCAGCGGCAGCGCCCGGTCGAAACAGGACACCCCCTCGTCGTACAGCGCCGCGGCCTCGGCCGGGCGGCTCCGGTCGACGAAGAACTCGGCGGCGCGCAGGTAGTTGTAGGCACGGTGGAAATGCGTGCGGGCGGTCGCCGTCCGCCCCGCGGCGAGGGCCTCCCGCGCCCGGGCCGCGTTCGGCCAGCCCTGCTCGGCCCCAGGCGCGCACGTACGCCTCCCGGCCGCCGCCCGCCTCCGCGATCCTGCGGGCCACGTACGCCACCTCGCCGGCGGACGCCGCGCCGTACCCGGCGTAGGCGAGGGTGCGGATGAAGGCGAAATCCTGAAGTTCACCGGCGGCGAGCCCGAGCCGGTTGACCGTCATCACCCTGGCCATCGCGAATTCTCCCCTTGCTGGTGAAATGTCACCCCCAAGGGTTGTGAAATGGGCTGTGTCGTACCATCGGCAACCGTCTCGGAGTGTCGCGCCGTGCGACATGGGGGGACAGATGTCGCATAGCCTTCAGGCCGCCCGCACGCGACGGCTGATCCGCCAGGCGTTCGTGGAGCTGGTCGACGAAAAGGGCTTCACCGAGGTGACCGTTTCGGACATCGCGGCCCGCGCGATGGTCAATCGGGCCACGTTCTACCGCCACTTCCGGGACAAGTACCACGTGGCCGAGCAGATTTTCGCCGAGATCGCCGCCGAGATCCCCCTCGACGCGGACCCCGCCGCCCAGGATCCGACCGACCGCGTACGGTCATGGACCCGGTTCTTCGAGCGTTTCGCCACGCACGCCAAACTGTTCCGCCCGCTCCTCGGCCGCCGCGGCGACCCCGCCTTCACCGCCCACCTGCGCGAACTCTGCGTCCAGGTGGCCCGCCGGCGGCTCGGCACGGCCAGGCGGACCTGCCCCCTCGCCGGGCGCACGCCGTCCGGCATCCCCGAGGACCTGGTCCTCTTCCTCGCCGCCAACCACATCGTCGCCACCCTGAGCTGGTGGCTGGAGGACGGCCGCCACCACACCCCGGAACAGATGGCCACCACCGTCGTGCAATTCTTCAGCCAGGGCTACTTCCGCGCCCTCGGCCTCCACGATCTCCCTCTCGGTGACCGCAAATGATCATCGGCCCGTTCGCTCCCGATGCGATAGGGGGTTACCGGCAATTCGTCCACATACGGCTGCCCTCGCCGCCTCGTACGGGCGGGAACACTTCACTGTTCCCGTCAGCGCAGCGAGATCGAAACGGAAAGGCCGAGACGGTCGACTTCCTGCCGCGCCCGCCATGTTCCTCCAAGATGGTCACGAGGCCGGCCTCTGCCATATCGAGCCCACGGCGGAACCGACCGCCGGCCGGTCCCAGGTAGCGAGTCTGAAAGGCGCGAAGAATGGAGCGACCGCCCCCGGTACCCCCGGGAACAGGGCCGCTGTCGCCCGATTTCTCCGGGATGAATCCGGCCCTGATGGCCGAGTTCGTCGCGCTGCTGGAGAAGGCGCAGGCCGTTCTGCGGGAGGAGACGGGGGCGATACTCGCCGAGCTGGCGCGGGTCGGCGGCGACCGTACCCGTATGCTGCGCGTCCAGGACGTGGCGAACTGGGTGGAGCGGCAGCTTCCGGATCTGCGGCGTCGCGAGGAGCTGGCCCGCAAGACCGGCGCGCTGCCGTCCTGGACGCCCGGCGGCGGGCAAGGGCTGCGTCCGTTCGACGAGAGCGCCTTCGTCAGCGTGACCGAGGCCCGGCTGCGGGGCGCCGCCCTCGCCCGCTCGATCGGCGACGTCTCCCCCTTCACCATCGGCGCCCGCGACAGGTACGCGACGTTCGTCAAGACGCTCGCCGAGCACGAGGACGACCCCGATTTCACCGCGGCGTTCTTCGCGGAACTCGGCCTGGAGAGCACGCTCGACCTCGGGCGGCGGCTGCGCGGCGCGCTGGGCGATGACGCCGATAAGGCGATCGACACGGTCAGCCGCGCGTTCGGCACGGCGATCCGCTCCGGCGGCGGCTCGCGCGCGTTCGCCCAGATGCGGGAACGGCTCGCCGCCGGGCCCGTTCTCACCAAGGCCGGAGGCGTGACGGTACGCAAACACGGCCTCGGCGATCTGCTGCGCGCGGGCGAGTTCCCCGCGGGTTGGCTCGCCGGCGTGGTCAACCGGCATGCCCTCGCCCCCGACAGCAACGTCAGCGGCGAGGACCTCGCCGGCTTCCTCAACGCCCTCGGCAACAACCCTGCCGCGGCTCGCGCGGCGATCGCCGCGGCGACCCGCGACGTCCCCCTGGAGACCTTCCTCCGGCGGCTCAACGACCGGGTCGCGGTGCGGTCCAGCTTCGCCCATCAGGACCACCTTCAGGCCAAGGAGAACTCGCGGGCGGACGCCTTCGGCCGGATGCTCGCCGCCGCGGCGGGCGCGTACGACGAGCGGGACGGCGCGCACAGCGCCGAGGCCGCCAGGCTCGCGTTCGATCTCATCAGGACGTTGCCGAAGCTGGACATCGCCGAGCCCACCAGGGTGCACCTCGCCGAGATCGCCGGGGCGTACGCCACGGAGATCACCGAGGGGGCGAACCTCAGCGACGCCAACCGCACCCTGCCCAGCGCCTTCGGCGCGGTGAAGACCGTGGTCCCCGGGCTCAAACCGGCCTTCCGGCTGAGCCCGGCCGACACGTTCGCGTTCGTGAAGACGTTCGCCACCTCACCTGCAACGATCAAGCCCTTCGAGAAGGGCATGGGTGACCTCGCCGACCGGCTCGTCCGGGCCGCGGCCGACGGCGCCCGCGGCATCGAACCTCTGGAGCGGGTCATGCGCGCCCTGGGCCACGTCTCCGGCATGCAGTACGCCGCCGAGCGGCTGGTTCAGGGCGCCCTCGACGCCGAGGACGAGGCGAGACGCAAAGGGCAATCCTTCCTACTGGGCCTCGCCCTCGGTGTGGCCGGGATCGTCGTACCGCTCGAGGGCCAGGCACTGTGGCTGGCCCTGAGCACCGGCGCCCCGCTCGCCTTCGACAAACTCACCGAGGTCGACAAGACGCGGCTGCAGGCACTCGACGACAAGGTACGGCTCGCCGCCCTGGCCCGCGGCCACTGGCTGGTCAACGCCCTCATTGACAGCGGCTTCAGACCGACCGTGCCCGCCACCGACCCGCGCTTCGCCCACCCGCCGATCACCGGCCCGGACGGCCGCCTGCTCCCCTTCGACCAGATCGCCAAGGACAAGCAGGCCCTCCGCAACCTCAACAACTGGCTCATCGCCAACGGCTCGGGCGGCACCTCAAAGACCAAACTCGGCGAGGCGGCGAAATGGCTGGACGAGATCGTCTTCAACGGGGCACGCGCGACCTCAGCCCAAGATCCAGCACCCCACTGATCTCGCCTGTTATCACTCGATCGGGAGGCACTCGGTCCGGCCGTTTACCACATAGCGTTTCTCGCCCGGAGATTCTATGGTGATCCGCGTACGGGCGGTGGTGCTGACGAGCTCACGTTTAGTATCGCCGAGTTTGGCGTCGGTAAGCGTGTAGTCACCGAGCGCGGTCAGGCCACCGACCATATTGGTGACCAGCCCTTCCGGGTCACCCGACCCGAAGTTGTCCACTCCGGTCGCACCATAGGTCTGCATTGCCCGGTTTTCCCCACAGGGGATGTTTTTCCCTCCCGGGTCGGTGACCTTGATATCGGAGGCACGCACCCTTTCCAGCAGCTGGGTGATGTGCTGTTTCAGGATCGCTCCCGCCTCGGCTGCGGTGGGTTCGTCGGAGTTCCCATCGCCGCATCCGGCCAGCGCGAGCAAAGCAATGAAGATGAGCGAAACGGTGCGGCGTAATGAGTGTGCCATCACCTGCTCCCGTGGCCGACGACCGAATACCGAATGTGATCGTCGTGCGAGAAAGACCGATCCGTGTGATCGGCTGATCACGCGAACGAGGCCCGGGGAAGAACGTGCCTGACCTGATCCCTTGGCGAGCGACGGGGCCTCGATTGCACCTCCAACGGGTCGAGACCTCCCCACCTCATCACGTCGCGGCCAGCCCGACCACCAGCGGAAACACAGACACTGCGTAGCGCTGATGACGATCATCACGCAGTCTAATCCACCGACAAGGCCGTGTCATGCTTTGAGTTCCAACACCATCTTCCGGCGGCCACTCTTCACTTAACGCCCGTAGCACAATGCGGACATGACATGCCATTCTTGCGGCCAGCGCTGGCAATCACTGCGCGAATCACATACTGTTCGACCGAGAGGCACGGCGACTCTTGACGAAGTGCACGAATAGGCAGGAACTGATATGGAAAAGCTCGTTCCGAATCCTCGCTACGAGGAGCTGGAACGCGCTCTCGCCATGATGCGATCGCGGGGTGAAAGGTTGCAGGCCGCCTTGGATCCCGCGTTCGATGCCTTCACCTCCCGCGCGGTCTGGGTCGGGCCGGCCGCGAGAGCGTTCCGCGACGGGCTCGCCCACTACCGGAATCTGCTCAAGACGGCGGTCAACGACGTCATCGCCGACCTGGAAGCCCAGCTCGGATCCATCAGGCGGGAGATCCCACCCAACTCGATCCGGGGCGGCTGACCGGCGCATCAACTCGGCGTACGTCCCGGTTGATGCCACCCCGAGGGCAGTTGATTGTGCCACCACCGTGGACATGTTCGTCGCCGATCGGGCAGCCATGAGCGGTGTGGCACCGCAAGAACGCCGAGGCCGTACCCCGATCGGTGAGGCGGTTGGCGCCCGTCTGCGGGAGGGCGACACCCGGGCCGGACGCACCGGGATCGTTCCGCATCCCGGTGGGTCCGGTCGAGTCCGTGGCCGGTGGGATCACAATCGGGTCCTGTTCCGAACCCGGCGCCGAAGCTCACCGGCGATATCTGTGTTGGTCACTCCGTCTCAGGAGGACTCCGGTCAGGATCGCCGCCGAGGGCGGTTTCCACGCGATGGCCTCCCCAACCCGTGTCCGTCTTCCAGATGATCGACACGTCGAGGATCTCGCGGATCACGTCCACCGCCCAGGTGTCGGAGGGTTCCGCGGGCAGGACAAGGAAGATCTCGTCCACCCGGTCCCCGCCGGCCCACCCGATCTCACGGGCGTGCACCGCCGCCGCGCGCAGTTCCGTGTAGGTGTGCGCCGCGCGAGCCGACACCACGTAGATCGTGGTTCCTCGATCGGTCGTGCGGGCGACGTAGCCGAGGTCGGCCTCGACCGGGTCGAAATCGTTCTTGCACAGGTCGGCCATGAGCGCGTAGCGGAGGTAGCCGTGGCCGCGCTGCCTGTGGTCGGCGGTGGCCTGCTCCCGCAGCCCCGCGAGGAGCCGGTCGCGGCTCTCGTACGTCCCGGTGTCCGTCGAGGTGTGTGCCTCGGGCGCGGCGTCGGCCGCAGCGGCCTTCTGGCCGGTGCCCTTTGCCGGGCCGCCGAGTTCGGCGGGGAGCGGGGCGGAGTGGAGGACGGTCAGCGTCTGGGTGCACCGGGTGATCGCGACGTAGAGCCTGCGCAGCCCCACCGGGCCCTGCTCGGCGAGGAGCTGCGGCTCCACCACGATCACGTGGTCGAACTCCAGCCCTTTGGCCATGCTCGCCGGCAGGACGGTGATCTGCCGGCCGAGCCCGGGCAGGGCCGACTCCTGGGCCGCCGCGACCTCGCCGCGGATCCCGTCCAGCAGCTCCCCGTCGTCCGGCGTGATGATCGCGACCGACCGCACCTGGTCCTCGCTGCGCATGGCGAGGTTGAGGGCGCGGGAAACCGTCTCCGCGACGAGCTTGGCACGCCGGACCGGCGTGACGGTCAGCGAGCCCGGGGCGGGCGGGCGGATCGGCCCCGGGTACGCGGTGGACGGCGACAGGGCGGTGGCGAGCGGCCTGGCGAACTCCATGACCTCCCGCGGCACCCGGTAGCCGGCGGTGAGCTCGGCGATGCGCCAGCCGTCGCCTCCCGCGAGGATGCCGACGAGGCGGCCCCACACGTCGTACTGACGACTCCCGACGCTCTGGGCGAGGTCCCCGAGCACGGTCATGGATCCGCTCGGGCAGCGGCGGGCGAGCGAGCGGGCCTGCATGGGGGTGAGGTCCTGGGCCTCGTCCACGACGATGTGCCGGTAGCGCCGCGGCTCGTCGCCCGACAGCAGCACCCGCAGCTCCTCGAGGCACACGAGGTCCTCCGGCGTCCACGGCTCGTCGGCCGTCCGCCGGGCCTGCGGCCGCAGCAGGGCACGCTGCTCCTCGTCGGTGAGCACGCCGAACGCCGCCTGCCGTACGGCTTCCGCCGAGTCGTACAGGTGACGCAGCACGCGCTCGGCGGTGAGGCTCGGCCAGACCGCGTTGAGGAGGGCGGCGAGGCGCGGCTGCCGCTCCGCCTGGGAGCGGAACCCGGGGTCGATGCTCTTGCGCCGGTTCGCGGGCCACCGCTCGAGCAGCAGGTCCAGGGTGCGGTCGATGAAGCGCCTGCGCCGCACGAGGTAGGGGCCTGCGGAGTCCCGCGCCTCCCGGACGAGGTCGACGAGTTCCGCCCGGCCGATCCTCAGCAGCACGCCGCGGAAGACGAACTCGAGGTCCTCGGTGATCCGGTCGGGGCGGATCCAGGCCTCGACGGCGTTGCGCAGCACCGTGGCCATGCGCTCGTCGGACTTGACCAGCCGGGCCTCCGGCGTGTCGGTGCCGCGGACCTCGCCGTCCCACAGCTGGGAGATCTCCACGATGGAGACGCCACGGCTGCCGAGCCGGGGCAGCACGTCCTTGACGTACCGCAGGAACTCCCGGTGCGGGCCGACGACGAGCACCTCGTCGGGGGTGAAGCGCCCGTTGTCGAGCAGCCAGGTGACCCGGTGCAGCCCGACCGCGGTCTTGCCGGTACCCGGGCCGCCCTGGATGACCAGCAGTCCCTTGCGGTCGTCGGAGACGAGCAGCAGCTGGTCGCGCTGGATGGTCTCGACGATGTCCCGCATCGACCCGTCGCGCGCCCGGTCGAGCTCGGCGAGCAGGAAGGGATCGACGCCTGCGGTGGTCTCGGCCCCGGCGTCCGCCTGCGGCGGGGATGCGGCGGTCGCGGACTCCGGGGGCGGCTGGATCAGCCGGTCGCTGTAGTCGAGGACCTTGCGCTCCTCGCAGTGGAGCCTCCGCAGCCGCCACACGCCCCTGGGGTCGTCGGGCGTGGCGGCCTGCCACCGTACGGCCTGCGGGCTGCTCCACTTGACCAGCACCAGGTCGCCGTTGCGGTCGCGTACGGTCCGGCGGCCGAGATACCAGGTGAGCCGAGCGTCGGGATCCTCGGTGAGGTCGACGCGGGAGATGACGAGGGACCGCCCGCCCAGATCCTCACGGAGGCCGAACTCGGCGGGTACGTCGGGCACGGGGGCGAGCCCGGCGTCGGGGCAGTCCGAGCGCAGCTTGGCGCGGACGGCGTCGACGGAGCGCTGATCCTCGTCCGCACAGGCGTAGATGCGGTCCACTTCGCGCTGCTCTTCGGCGATGACGTCGGCGCGGTCGACCTGACCCATTGCTACCTCCACGGGTGGGCCGAGGGAGAGGGAAGTCGATGCCTGCCGGGAACGTGCGACCGGCAGACGGGGTGTTCGGCGGTTGCGGCCCGCGGGAGGGCCGCTGCCGGGTACGCCGCCGGTCAGGCGGCCTGGGCGACGGGCGGCTCGAAGGTGACGACCTCGGGGGCGGCCAGGTAGAGGCGCCAATTGAGCGAGCCCCGCTTCGAGACGACGGTGACGTGCATGCCGTGTCCGGCGAGCCAGGCGGCCAGGTCGGTGAAGTGGCCGTCGCCGGAGCCGATCACCACCCGCTCGAACCGCTCCGGGAGGCGGTCGGCGTAGCCGCACTCGGTGAGCGCGCGGTCGGCCCCGTCCGGGCCCGAGCGGATCAGCAATTGGATGCCGCGCAGCGCAATCCCGACGGAGAGCACGGCGCGGGGGTTGACCGCGACCACGAACTGGTCGGCCGGGCCGACCGGCACGAGCCCGCGGTAGCGGCTCATGAACGCGGTGACCTGCGCGGCGGTGGGGCTGGGCGAGCCGGTCAGGTTCTCGATGTCGAGCAGGTGGATGCCACGCCCGCGCCGCAGCAGGCGCCTGCGCCGCCGCGTGCGGGTGCGGGACCGGTGGGATGCCGCAGGGCAGACGGTAGGGGGCATGAGCGGGCTTCCCTTTCCAGCAGGGTACGGCGTGCCGACGCCAACCATTGAAACACGTGTTGATGCAATCGACCAACAGATTTCGAGACGTTGGCATGAAGTGACGGGTTGCTGTATGGTCGCGCCGAACACCGAAGCGGAGGAGTGACGTGGCCAAGGACGTCGAGGTGACGGTGGCCGATATCGCCCGGCTGGGCGGTGTCGGACGCGCCGCGGTGAGCAACTGGCGCCGCCGGCACGACGACTTCCCGCAGCCCGTGGGCGGCACCTCGGTCAACCCCGTCTTCTCACTGGCCGAGGTACGGCGGTGGCTGCTCGCCCATTCCGAGGGCAAGAAGCTGCCCGAACGCGAGTGGCTCTGGCAGGACCTGCGAGCGTGCACGGCGTCGGACGATCCCGCGGAACTGATCGCCGACCTCGGCGCCTTCCTCGTCTACCTGCACCGGAACCGGGCGGACTGGGCCGAACTGTCCGCGGCGGACGACGCCACCGTCGCCACCGAACTCCCCCGCCGGGTCCACGCCGTGTGCGCCGAGATCCTCGACGACCCGCCGACACCGCACTCCCTGGCGAAGGTCGAGGTACCGCTGCTGCGCCGCCTCGCCGATCTCGCCGACGCCGACGGTCCTGCCACGACCTTCGGCTTCCTCCGCGACCGCTGGTTCGAACTGCACAGCAGGCGCACGTACGCCACCCCCGAACCCGTGGCGAAACTCATGGCCGAGCTCGCCGGGCTCGCCGCCGAGGCGGTGCTCGACCCGGCCTGCGGCACGGGGGCCCTGCTGGAGCCTTTCCGCTCCCGCCCGAACGGCCCGCCCGGCCTGCTCCTCGGCCAGGAGCTCGACGCCGCGACCGCCCGCCTCACCGCCGTGCACCTCGCGTTCGGCTCCGCGCGGGTGAAGATCGCTCCCGGCGACTCGCTGCGGAACGACGCCTTCCCGGACGTGCTCGTCGACACGGTCGTGTGCTACCCGCCGTTCAACGACCGCGCCTGGGGATATGAGGAGCTGGCCGCCGACCCTCGCTGGGACTACGGCCTGCCGCCGCGCATGGAGTCCGAGCTCGCCTGGGTGCAGCACGCCCTCGCCCACCTCAAACCTGGCGGCACCGCCGTACTGGTCATGCCACCGGCCGCCGCCAATCGCAGGTCGGGCCGCCGTATCCGGAGCCAGCTCATCCGCCGCGGCGCGCTCCGGGCGGTGATCGCCCTGCCGCAGGGCGCGGTGCCGAACATGGCGGTCGCCCTCATGCTGTGGGTGCTGCGCCGCCCTGCCGACGCCCGCGCCCCCGAGCACGTCCTGATGGTCGACACCGCGACCCGCCCGGTCGACTTCGCCCGCGTCGCGGCCGACGCCTGGGCCCGCTTCGACCGAGGCGAGCACGCCGACGAGCCGGGAGTCAGCACCGCCGTACCGGTCGTCGAGCTGCTCGACGACGCCGTCGACCTCACCCCCGCCCGCTACCTCGTCCCACCCGCCGAGGACCTGACTCCCGAGCGGATCACCGCCGAAGGCGAGAAGATCGCCACCTTGCTCCGCGCAACCGCCGACCTGATCCCAGCCGTCGAGGCCCTTGGCGAATCGGGCAACCTACCCACGGTCCCGCTCGCCGAGCTCGAACGGCGCGGCATGCTCACCATCCACCAGAGCATGTCCGCGGCCAACTTTTCACTTCTCCTCAGCGATCTCCCCTTTTTCACGCTCGAGGAACTGCTCGGCGAGAAGAGACCGGACGATGTCGCGCCGCCCTCTGTCTTGGCCCAGCACGTGATCGCGGTCGAGCCTGGAGACGTGCTGGTCACGCAGCACGCAACCCGGCTGATCGCCCTAGTGGTGGCGAATCGCTGCGTCGTCCCCGGCCCTCGCGTGACCCTGCTGCGACCGGACCCCGAACGGCTCGACCCCCATTTCCTCGCCGGCTTCGTCAGCGGCTCGACGAACGTCCGCCACTACACCGGAACCGGCAGCAGGCTGTTCACCGACATCCGCCGCGCCGAGATCCCGCTGCTGCCCATCGAGGAGCAGCGCGCGTACGGCGAAGCCTTCCGGCGCCTGACGGATTTCGGCCGCGACCTGCGCCACGCGGCGGCCATGGGCGAGGATCTGATCCGACTTATCTCGGACGGCCTCACACAGCGAATCGTGCGGCCCGCCGGTACGCATACGAATGGAACACGGTGATCACCAACCACCAGACGTACGCGAACTTCCTCTGGTCCGTCACCGATTTACTGCGGAGCCGAGAGGAGAAGAACTCGCCGCGATGAGTTCCCCAGAGTGATGCGGACAGGACGGTAATCAGTGGCGGTGGTACGCCCGAGCACCGCGTCGAGCCGCTGTCCCGGCTGCGACGGCTCCGCGACGCGCTGATCAACGGCCGTTGCGGGGCTCGAACACGATGGTCATGCCGAAGCCGTCGTGATACACGCCAACGAAGCCGTCCTCGCCGCACTCGACCGGGACCTCCTCGCCTCGTCCCTGGCCGTGGCGAACTCCGCAACCTGCCGCAACTCCTGAAAGATGATCAAATGCGGCTTGTCATCCTGCAATGCGTCATCAGAAGGATCCAGCAGGACGCCACAGCGACAACGGTCCACTCGTAAGCCCAACCCACCGCCACGCCGAGGCCGACGCTCACGCCACTGCGACGGACCGCAGCCTCTCGTCCAGGCTTCGCACGTGCGCGTTGTCCGACCAGGGCTCCAGGCGTTGGCGGGCCTGGGTGAGCATGTGGGCGAGGCGGGCCGAGCTGTGGGTGCGCATGATGGTCACCGCCTCGGAGAGCTTGGCCGTGGCCGCCGGGATCTCCTTGCTCTGGATCAAGGCCATGCCGTGGTGGATCAGGCCGAACGCCCGTTCCCTGGTGTAGCCGGAGCCGAGGGCCTTGAGCTGGGAGGCGGCGGTGTCGGCGGCCTTCCGGGCGTTGCCGAGGGCGGTGTAGACGAAGCAGGAGGCGCCTTCCATGCCTCGTGATTCCCTGACCCAGTAGAGGTAGGGAGGTTCGATCGACGTCGGCCTGTCCGCCCAGCTCTTGGCGGCTTCCAGGCCGCGCAGCGCCTCGGTGGCCTGGCCGGCGAGGCCGTGGGCCCAGGCCGAGGAGACGGCGTTGCACGCCCGGACCAGGTCGCTGCCGCCGCGTCGGGTCCATCCCTGCGTGGCGAACGCGTGGTCCAGGGCGGTCCCGGCGTCGCCGCGGAAGGCGGCCATCCAGCTGTGCCAGTGGTGGATGTAGGCGACGAGAACGGCGTCGCCGGTCTCGTGCGCGGCCTCGAGCCCGGCGTCGAACGCACGCTCGGCGGCCGGGTAGTCCAGGCGGTCGTAGTGCAGGTATCCGGCGAGCTGGGCGAGTTCGGCGTAGGCGTGGACGAGGCGGGCCCGCAGGCCGGGGAGCAGGGACTGGGTGCCGAGCAGGCGGGCGACCAGCTTGCGCTGGGCTTCGACGACGGAGAGGACCTTGGCCGGGCCGTAGGTGTCGTCGAGGCGGCGGCACCGGGCGATGAGCTTCTCGATCGTCGCCACGGTTTCGGCGTCGACGCGTCCCTGGGCTCGGACGACGCGGGCGAGCCGGGCCTCCTCGTCCGGATCCAGCTGGCGGAGCAGCGCCAGGGCGGGCGCACCGCCCAGGGCGAGGGACAGCTCCAGCAGCAGCTCCCGTCGTTTCATGTCGGCCTCCTCGGCGCTGACGGCGCGGAACAGCGCCGTGCAGCTCTCCACGCTCAGGGCAGCGGCCTCGGCGGCACTGCGGGCGGTGACCCGGCGCGGTCCTCCCGGGTGTGCCTCGTCGTCCATGCTGACACGTTGCTGTTGAACCGGGCAGGACGAGAAAGGTTGAAACGGGTCGAGGTGACGGAAGTCTGCCCGATCGATCACATCCCGGTCGTGGGCGCTGTAGGTGGCGAAGACCTCGCCGGTGAGGAGGTTGCGTGCCCGGGTCTGGTAGACCTGCGCCAGCAGGGCGAGCACCCGCGCCGTGGGGCGGCGGCCCGCGGCGGGCCAGGCCTCGAAGTCGTAGAGGCGGCCCTCGCGCAGCGTCGCCGTACCGGCCGGGTCGAGGGCGTTGAGCTCGTCGACCACGTCGACGGCGGTACGGCCGTGGGCGAGCCGGTAGCAGCGCAGCGGGCCGACCTCGTGGACGAGCGCGATGACGTCGGCGATCTGGTCCCAGGTGAAGCGTTTCGCGCGCAGCGCCTCGCTCCACGAGCGGCAGCGCAGCACGATCGCGTAGCCCTCACCGGACATCGGCCGCTCCTTCCGCGAGCCCGCCTTCACCTGCATGAACGCACGGATCGTATAGCGAACGTCACGTTACGTGCAGCCGGTATGGCGATCCGGTCGGCCGCCGCGGAGTGGCGCATCCGGGCAGGCGGGCGTCTTCGCACGTCACCGACGCCGCCGGGCCGGGTGGTCACCGCCCGGATGTGGATCTCCGCGCGGCGGCGGGCCCACGCCACCGTTGTGGCGGCCAACATCGCGATCGACGCAAGGAGCCGCCACATGTCCTCTCTCCCCGACCGTGGCATCGGCATGGCCCGGGCGGAGCTTCCCGAGCCGTGCCCCGAGCTGATCTGGGCCGCCGCCTGCCGGCCCGGCGAGGCCGTGACCTGGCGGAAGATCTTCCCCGGCACCACCGAGCGCGTGGCCGAGGCGCGCCGCCTGACCGGGCTGTTCCTCGACGACACCCCGCTCGCCGACGACGCCGCCTGGATCGTGGGCGAGCTCGCCGCCAACGCCGTGCGCCACACCAGATCCGGCGAGGCCGGTGGCGAGTACGTGCTCGAGCTGCGCCGAACCCGGCACCTCGCCCGGCTCACCGTGTGCGACCTCGGCGGCGGGGGCAGGCCGACGTTCACGCCCGCCGCGCCCGGCCTGCCGTACGCCGAGCACGGCTACGGCCTGCGCGCCATCGCACAGCTCGCCGCCCGCACCGGGGTGCGCGGCACCCCCGAATACGGCCACGCGGTCTGGGCCGACCTGCTGCTCGGCGGGTGACCGCCCCGGCCTGACGCGCGGCAGGGTCAGGACGTGGCCGCCGCGTCCGCCCGGCAGGCGTCGAGGAGCCGGTCGGCGAGGTAGGTGGCGTACGAGGCGCGCACGTACAGGCGGTAGGTGTCGTCGGCGGTGCGCTGCACGATGACCGGGGCCTGGCCGAGCAGGGTCTGGGCGTGCTGGCCGACCTCGAACACGTTCGGGTGGAGGTCGATCGGGCAGCCGGTGAGCAGCAGCTCGCGGGCGTCCGGGCCGGACAGCTCGATGATCGTGCGCTGGGCGGAGACGTCCACGCAGCAGCCGGCGTGCACCACCGGCTCCTCGTCGCCGACGATGAGCCACCAGCCCGGGCCGAGCTCGAGCACGTCGCTCGTGGGCGCCGACGGCACGGCGCGGGCGCGTACCTCCCACATCTGGAGGAACGGGATCTCCCGGATGGTCGTGCTGCCCGTCCCGGCCGCGGCGAAGCGCTCCGCGTACCCGGCGAGCGGGCTGCGCGCGGTGGCGCGGGGGAACGGGCGCGGCGGCTCGGGCAGCCACTCCCGCTCCGCGGGGTCGCCGTCGCGGCGCGTGTTGTCCGGGTCGTAGAAGACCGGGTCGACCACGGTCACCGGTACGGCACGGCCGCGCGACCAGGCGACCAGCCGGTCCCCGGGCGACGCCGTCGCCAGCGCGAGCGCGAAGGTACGGCCCAGCGCGGCGCTGCGGTACGACGAGGTGACGTGGCCGAGCATCGGCACCGGCGGGCGCGGCGGGCCGTCCCCGTTCGGCGCGATGAGCTGGGCGCCCTCGTCGACGAGCACGGACGGGTCCTCGGGCAGCAGGCCGACCAGCCGCCTGCGGCCGGGGCGGCGGGTGTCGGGGCGGGCGAACGAGCGCTTGCCGATGAAGTCGCGCTTGCGGGTGGAGACGAGCCGGGACAGGCCGAGGTCGTGCGGGGTGACCGTGCCGTCGGTCTCGTGGCCGACGAGGATGTAGCCCTTCTCGGCCCGCAGCACGTGCATCGCCTCGGTCCCGTACGGCACGGCCCCGAGCTCGAGCACCGCGTCCCACACGGCCGCGCCGTACCAGGACGGCACGTTGATCTCGTAGGAGAGCTCGCCGGAGAAGCCGACGCGGAGGATGCGCGCCCCCGCGACGCCGAGCACGGTGGCCTCGCGCCAGGTCATGAACGGGAAGCCGGAAAGGTCGAGGCCGGGGGCGAGGGCGGCGACGATGCGGCGGGAGTGCGGGCCGGACACGGTGATGGTGGCCCAGTGGTCGGTGACCGGGGTGAGCCAGACCCGCAGGTCGGGCCACTCGGTCTGGAGCCACTCCTCCAGCCAGTCGAGCACGGCGGCGGCGTTGCCGGTGGTCGTGGTGGCCAGGAAGTGGTCCTCGCCGAGCCGGGCGACCACACCGTCGTCGAACACCATGCCGTCGGCGCGGCACATCAGCCCGTACCGGCACGAGCCGACCGGCAGCGTGGACATCGTGTTCGTGTAGACGCGGTCGAGGAACTCGCCCGCGTCCGGCCCCTGGATGTCGATCTTGCCGAGGGTGGAGGCGTCGAGCGCGCCGCACGCGGTGCGCACCGCGGTGCACTCGCGCAGCACGGCCGCCGCCATGTCCTCGCCGGGCAGCGGGTAGTAGCGGGGCCGCAGCCAGCCGCCCGCGTCCTCGAAGACCGCGCCGCGCGCCACGTGCCGGTCGTGCAGCGCGGTCACCCGGGCCGGGTCCGACAGCATGCCGCGGTCCCGCCCGGCGAGGGCGGCGAACGACACCGGCGTGTACGGCGGGCGGAACGTGGTCGGGCCGACCGGGTCGCCGAGCAGCGCCGACACCACGGGCGAGGTGACCGCGGTCTTGCCCTGCTCCGCCCCGGTCCCGGCGGTGGTGTACCGCTTGACGTGCTCGGGCGAGCGCAGCCCGGCGCCGAGCGCGCGGCGCACGTCGGCGACGGTCACGTCGCGGTGCAGGTCGACGAACGCCTCGCGGTGCGCGCCGGGGGCGGGCTCGTGTTCCACCAGGTCGCGCAGCGGGGCGGTCGGCTCGGCCGGGCCGTCCGGCTCGTCGGTGACCGGCGGGTCCCATCGCCCGCCGCGCGCGTACCCGCACAGCTCGGCCGCCTGGGCGCCCGCGGCGAAGCCGTCCGCGATCGCGGCGGCCGTGCCGTACACGCCGCGGCAGGCCCCGGCGGAGCGCTCGGCCTGCGCGGACAGGTGCGGCACGTACGCCTGGAGCTCCTCGTCGAACCGCAGCCTGCCCTGCGACTGGCCGAACAGGTGCACGACCGGGTTCCAGCCGCCGCACACCGCGAGCAGGTCGGCCTCGATCTCCCGGTCGGCGCCGCCCGCGCGCACGGTGACCGAGGCGAGCACGCCCTGCCCGTCGCCGCCGGTGCCGGTGACGGCCGCGCCGCGCAGCACCTCGACGCCGAGGCCGGCGACGGCCGCCGCGGCAGGCCCCTCGCCGGACCGCGGGTCGGCGATCGCGGCGACCTCCACGCCCGCGGCGAGCAGGTCGGCCGCCGCCTGGTAGCCGGAGTCGGCGCAAGTGAACACGACCGCGCGCCGCCCGGGCAGCACGCCGTACCGGTTGGCGTAGGTGCGGGCCGCGTTGGCGAGCATGACCCCGGGCCGGTCGTTGCCGGGGAACGGGATGAGCCGCTCGTGCGCGCCGGTGGCGAGCACCACCCGGGCGGCCCGGATGCGCCACAGCCGGGTGGCGTCCGCGCCGCGGCGCTCCACCGCGACCAGGAAGTTGTGGTCGTAGTAGCCGAGCACGGTGGTACGGCACAGCACCCGCGTCTCGGGCAGGGCGGCGAGCCGGTCGAGCACGGCCGCGACCCACTCCGCGGCCGGGGCGCCGTCGATGCGCACCCGGGAGCCGAGCAGGTCGCCGCCCGCCTCCTCCTGCTCGTCGACGAGCACGACGCGGGCGCCGGTGATCCCGGCGGCGAGCGCGGCGGCGAGCCCGGCCGGGCCGGCGCCGACCACGAGCACGTCGCAGTGCAGGTACGCCTTGTCGTGGCGGCCCGCCGCGCCGTTCGCGTCGTCGAGCCTGCCCTTGCCGCGCAGCGAGAATGCGGCGAGCCCGTCGCGCAAGGGGACCGTGGTCGCGGCGACCATCGGCTCATGGTCGATGCGCAGCAGCGCGTTCGGCTCCTCCACCCCGCAGGTGTACACGCCGCGGGGGCGGCCGAGATCCACGCTGTGGCCGACCACGCGCACGCCGTTCGCGAGCAGCGCCGAGGCGACCGTGTCGCCGGGGTGCCCGGTCAGGGTGCGCCCGTCGAAGGTGAAGCGGAGCGTCCGGCCGCGGTCGATCCGCCCGCCCGCCGCGCGCCGGTACGGCTGCGCCGCCCCGCCGTCATGTCCGCCCACGTGTCATCCCCACCCTCTGACCTGCTCGGTGCTCGCTCGCCGTGCCCGGTCACGCCCGGCCGCGCCGGAACCGGGACCGCCGCTCCGGCGCGTCCCGGCCGCGGCCGCCGCCCGGGTCGGTGGCGCCGTCCGGGCCGCCCGGCTTGATCTCGTGGGTGACCGTGTGCCGCCGTACCGTGAACCAGGTGCGGCACCCGGCGGCGTGGAACCAGCGCTCGTGGAACCACCCCTTGGGGTTGTCGCGCATGAACAGGTACTCGGCCCACTCCTCGTCGGTGAGCGCCGCCGGGTCCTCCGGGCAGGCGACCCCGGCCTGGCCGCCGTAGCGGAACTCGATCTCGTCGCGGGGCCCGCACCAGGGGCAGTCGATGTGCAGCATCAGTGCGCCACCGCCGCCGCGCCGTGCTCGTCGATGAGCGCCCCGGTGGTGAAGCGGTCGAGCGTGAACGGCTCGGCGAGCGGGTGCGGGCGGCCGTTCGCGATCGTGTCCGCGTACACCCAGCCGCTGCCGGGGGTGGCCTTGAAGCCGCCGGTCCCCCACCCGGCGTTGATGAACAGGTTCTCCACCGGGGTGAGGCCGATGATCGGGGAGGCGTCCGGGGAGACGTCCACGATCCCGGCCCAGGTGCGCAGCACCCGCGCCCGCGCGAAGATCGGGAAGAGTTCCAGTGCGGCGCTCATCTGCCTCTCGATGATGTGGAAGGACCCGCGCTGGCCGTACGAGTTGTAGGCGTCGATGCCCGCGCCCATGACGAGCTCGCCCTTGTGCGCCTGGCTGACGTAGACGTGCACCGCGTTCGACATCACCACGCAGTCGAGCACCGGCTCCAGCAGCTCGGAGACGAGCGCCTGCAGCGGGTGGGACTGCAGCGGCAGCCGGATGCCGGCGCGGGCGGCGAGCACCGAGGTGTGCCCGGCGGCGGCGAGCGCGACCCGGTGGGCGCCGATCCGGCCGAGGTTGGTGCGCACCCCGCGGACCCGGCCGCCGGCGATGTCGAACCCGGTGACCTCGCAGCCCTGGATGAGGTCGACGCCGAGCCGGTCGGCGGCCCGCGCGTACGCCCAGGCGACCCGGTCGTGCTTGGCGATGCCCGCGCGGCGCTGCAGGGTGGCGCCGAGCACCGGGTGGCGCACGTCCGGCGAGGTGTTGACGATCGGGCAGAACTTCCTCACCTCGTCGACGTCGAGCCACTCGGCGTCGATGCCGTTGAGCAGGTTCGCGTTCACCCGGCGCATGCCCTCGCGCACCTCGGACGGGCTGTGGGCGAGGTTGAGCACGCCGCGCTGGCTGAACAGCAGGTCGTAGTCGAGCTCCTCGGCGAGGCCCTCCCACAGCTTGAGCGCGTGCTCGTAGATCGCGGCGCTCTCGTCCCACAGGTAGTTGGAGCGGATGATCGTGGTGTTGCGGGCCATGTTGCCGCCCGCGAGCCAGCCCCGCTCGAGCACCGCGACGTCGGTGATGCCGTGGTTCCTCGCCAGGTAGTAGGCGGTGGCGAGGCCGTGCCCGCCGCCGCCGACGATCACCACGTCGTAGGCGCGCCGCGGCTCCGGGGTGCGCCACAGGAAGTCCGGGTGGGGAGACTCGTTCACGCGCGGGCCCCTAGCATCTGATCTTCGCCATCTCCGGGTCGTACAGCGGCTCGGCGGCGACCTGCGCGGGCACCCGCCGCCCGAAGTACGCCACGGTCACGCTCGTGCCGGGTACGGCGAGCTCGGCGGGCAGCCAGGCGTAGGCGATCGGGCGGCCGATCGTGTGCCCGAAGGCCGCGCTGGTGACGTACCCGGCCGCACCCTCGTGGCCGTCGGCGTACACCGGCTCGCGGCCCATCACCACCCGCTTGGTGAGCAGCGGCACGAGGCGGCGGCGCACCGTCTCGGCGGTCACGCCCTCCAGGGCCGCGCGGCCGACGAAGTCCTTGTCCCGGCGCACCGCGAAGCCCAACCCGGCCTCGTACGGGTTGTGCTCGGTCGTCACGTCCACGCCGTACCGCCGGTAGCCCTTCTCGATGCGCAGGCTCTCGAACGCGGCCCGGCCCGCGGCGGCCACGCCGAGGTGCTCGCCCGCCCGCCACAGCACGTCCCACAGCTTCAGCCCCAGGTCGGCGGTGGTGTACAGCTCCCAGCCGAGCTCGCCGACGTACGACACGCGCAGCGCGGTCACCGGCACCTGGGCGACATACCCGGTCCGGGCGGCGAAGTACGGGAAGGCGTCGTTCGACAGGTCGAGGTCGGTGAGCGGCTGCAGCAGGTCGCGGGCGAGCGGGCCCCACACGCCGACGCAGCAGGTGCCCGCGGTGACGTCGCGCACCTGCACCGGCTCGGGCCAGTCGCGGGCGTGCCGGGCGAGCCACTCCAGGTCGGGGTTGCCGTTCGCGCCGACCTGGAAGCGGTCCTCGCCGAGCCGGGCCACGGTGAGGTCGGAGCGCACCCCGCCGCCGGGGTCGAGCAGGAGGGTGTACGTCACCCGGCCGGGCGGGCGGTCGACGTCGTTGGTGGACAGGTGCTGGAGCAGGCCGAGCGCGCCGGGGCCGGTGACCTCGATGCGCTTGAGCGGGGTCATGTCGTGGAGGGCGACGCGCTCGCGGGTGGCGATCGCCTCGGCGGCGGCGATCGGTGACCAGTACCGCGAGGCCCACTCGTCGCGCAGGTTCCGGCCGACGTACCGGTCCTCGCCGGACGGCCCGGCCTCCTCGCGGCCGCGCCGTACCAGGGCGTCGAGGGCGGCGGCGTTCGCCGCGAACCAGTGCGGGCGCTCCCAGCCGCCGCCTTCGAGGAAGAAGGCGCCCAGCTCCCGCTGGCGCAGGTAGAAGGGGGCGGTGCGCAGCGGGCGGGGCGACTCCATCGGCTGGAGCGGGTGCACGACGTCGTACACCTCGACGAAGTTCTGGCGGCCGCGCTCCTCGATGTAGGCGGGCGAGAGCTGGACCGGCTCGAACCGGGCGAGCTCGCACTCGTGCAGGTCGACGGCCGAGTGGCCGTCGACGAGGAGCTCGGCGACGGCGCGGGCGACCCCGGCCGAGTGGGTGACCCAGACCGCCTCAGCAAGCCAGAAGCCGGAGAGGTCCGGGGCCTCGCCGATCAGCGGGAAGCCGTCCGGGGTGAAGGAGAAGATCCCGTTGAAGCCCTCCTCCACCTTGGTCTCGGCGAGCGCGGGCATGAGCTCGACCGCGTCGCGCCAGGACGGCTCGAAGTCCTCGGGGGTGAACGCCTGCATCGACGGCATGACGGTCGCCTTGGCGTCGATCTCGTCCTGGCGGACCGGCATCGGGCGGTGCGCGTACGAGCCGATGCCGACGCGGTCGGCGTACTGGCGGAAGTAGAGGTCGCGGTCCTGGTGGCGGAGGATCGGGCGGACCGCCTGGACCTCCTCGTCGCAGTCGCCGGCGAGCGCCGGGACGGGGCCGGTCCTGACGTACTGGTGGGCGAGCGGCAGCAGCGGCACGGTGACCCCGGCGAGCGCGCCGATCGCCGGCCCCCAGAACCCGGCCGCGCACACCACGACGTCCGCGGGGAACGTCTCGGTCGTGCCGTCGCCGGTGGCCGCGCGCACCCCGGTGACCCGGCCGCCGCGCTGCTCGATGCCGGTGACGCGGTGGCGGGCGAGGAACCGGGCGCCGCGGTCGATGGCGCGGCGGGCCTGGGCCTCGGCGCAGCGCAGCGCCCAGGCGAGGCCGTCGGTCGGGGTGTGCAGGCCGCCGAGGATCCTCGACGGGTCGAGCAGCGGCCACAGCTCGGCGCAGCGTTCCGGGCCGACCAGCTCGGCGGGCACGCCCCACGCCTCGGCCCAGCCGTGCTTGCGGTGCAGGTCCTGCCAGCGTTCCGGGGTGGTCGCCACCTCCAGGCCGCCCACCTGGTTGAAGCAGGGCCGGCCGTCGAGGGTGAGGCCGAGGTACTTGTGCACCGTGTACTCGGCGAACGCGGTCATCGTCTTCGACGGGTTGGTCTGGAACACCAGGCCGGGCGCGTGCGAGCTGGAACCCCCGGTGGCGAACAGCGGGCCCTGCTCGAGCACGGTGACGTCGGTCCATCCACGGGCGGTGAGCTCGTCGGCGAGGGCGCATCCCACGATGCCGGCCCCGATGATCACCACTCGAGCGCGGACCGTCATGCATCCTCCGGGCACCGCCAGGTCGCCCTGGGCAGGGCGACATTCCGGAATACAAAACGACATTAAGGCCTGGTCCTGAATCGAACAACGGTCCGTTTGAACATTTCCGCCCGCCGTCCGGCGCGCGGTACGGCGGGGCCGGCGCGGGCGTGGCGCGGTGCGCGGCGCGGCGGCCGGGCGGCGGCTAGGTCGCTCGGCGTGCCATGTTTCGTGGGCTTATGTCGCATTTCTCCTGGCCAGGCCACACGGGTGGCGGGTCGCTTTCGCGACGGAAGCCGGGACGGCCGCCCGGAGGTGCGGGCGGCACGCGGCGAACGTAAAAGGCCGCGGGCGCGAGAGGTGAGGCCCCTTCTTTTCCTGGGCATATGACGGCACGCGAGGCGAAATGCCCCGGCGGACGGTGGGCAGGTGCGACAATCGTCGCCTGCTGGCCGTACCGGTGAGGACCCGGCCACGGCCGACTTAGTGGAACGGCACGTGAGGAGACGGACGAACCGTGACCATCCCCCGGCCACCGGGTGCCCGGCAGCCCGACCGGATGCCGCCCGCCACGCGGCCCGCGCCGCTGTGGGCGCGGGCGGTGAGCGAGATCCTCTCCCCCGCGCACCTGGTGATGGCGCTGCCGCTCGCCATCGGGTGGCACGCCACCTGGCCGGAGTTCTCCGGCGCGCTGTGGGGACTGGTCGCGTCGCTGTTCTGCGGGGCCGTGCCGTACGCGGTGATCCTCGCCGGGGTGCGCGCGGGGCGGCTCACCGACAAGCACATCGCGCGGCGCGACCAGCGGGTTCGGCCGCTCGTGCTCGCGCTCGGCTCGGTGGTGGCCGGGCTCGGCGCGCTGCTGCTGCTCGGGGCGATCCCGGCCGTGGTGGTGCTGGTGCTCGGCATGCTGGTGGCGCTCGCCGTGATCGTGCCGATCACCGCGTTCTGGAAGATCAGCCTGCACGCGGCCGTGGCGGCCGGGACGGCCATCGTGCTCACCTTCACCTTCGGCGGCCTCGCCGCCGCGCTCGCCTGGCCGCTCACCGTCCTCGTGGCCGCGGCCCGCGTCGCGCTGGGCGCGCACACCGTCGCGCAGGTGATCGCCGGGGGCCTGGTCGGCTCCCTCGTCCCGCTCGGGGTCTATCTCCTCGCCCTGTGAGCCCGCGGCTCGCCCCGCCGCCCAGGTCGCGGGCGTACCCAGCGACCTTCGAATTCGGGCTGACTGAAAGTCATGTTTTCGGCCGAGCCCATATCGGCCGCGGCGAAATCGAGACGTTACCACTCGTTTATCAAGTCGTACATTTTGTATCGGTGACATACTGTGGGGCATAACCGTTCAATTTCGTGAACGGTGAAGGCTGTCGACGGGGACAGAACGCCAAGAGTTACGTGACGATGAGCGGGCCGGGGGGCGGAAAGCGCCACAAAAATGCGCGGCGTATCGTCCTGCCCCTGATCGGCGGTGTGACGCTGTTCGTCATCGAGATTTTCGCCCCGCTGCTCATCGACAGCGGCGACGCGGCCCCGTTCCTCTCCCTCGTGGGCCTGCTCGTCGTGCTGGTCGCGGTCGCGGAGCTGCTCCGGCTGCAGCCGGAGGCGATCGAGCCGCTGGCGTCGCTCCTGTCCGCCGTGGCCCGGCGGCTGCGCCTGCGCACCCGGCCGCGGCGGGCCCCCAGGCAGGCCAGGCGGTGGATCCCGGCCGCGGCCGTGCTGCGCCGCCTGCGCGTCCTCGTCGCCCACGTGGTGGTCATCGCCGGGTTCGCCGCGTCCGCCTGGCTCGCCACCACCTGGGTGACCACCCGGGTGGCGCCGGGCTGGGGCGAGCCGTGCGGCCGCCCGCTCGAGCTGCGCGTGCTCACCTCCGCCGAGAACCGCGACATCATCCGGCGGCTCGCCGACGAGTTCGCGGTCTCGCCGGAGAACAACCGGGGCTGCCGGCTCGCGCACATCACCCTCTCCACGCAGTCCTCCGCCGAGGTGGTACGGCAGGCGTTCCTGCGCGAGTGGTCCGGCCCGTCGAGCGTGGGCACCGACTCCCCCGTCGCCACGCTGCTCGGCGCCCGCCCCGACGTGTGGCTCCCCGCATCCACGGCCGAGGTGGAGCACGTGCTCGCGCTGCGGCCCAGGGACGCCGAGCTGGAGGTGATGGGCTCGCTCGCCTACACGCCGATGGTGTTCGCCGCGCCGAAGCGGTACCGGCAGCGCATCGAGAGCCAGCTGCCGCAGGCGGGCTCGCCGTCCTGGCGCGACCTCATCGACGCGGCGGTCCGGTCCGGCCTCACCGTGGCCCGGCCCGACCCCGGCCTCTCCGTCGCCGGGCTGCTCGCCACGGTCGACCTCTACCGGGGGATCCCGCGCGGGAACACCCAGGCGCTGCGCGACCTGGAACGGCGGATCACCTCGCTCGGCACCCCGGTGAGCGGCCTGCGCGACCTGCTGTGCACGATCCGCACCTCCGGCGCCTCGACCACCGCCGTGATCGTCACCGAGCAGGCGTGGCTCGACTACGAGCGGGGCGAGCCGCTCGGCGACGGCTGCCCGCGGCCCGGCGGCCGTCCCCCGGTCTCCTACCACGCCTTCCACCCGGCGGACGCGCACGGGGCCGACCACCCCTTCGTCCGCGTCACCTGGGGGAAGGAGGCGGACCCGCGGCGCGACGAGGCGATCGACCGGTGGCGGCGGTGGCTGGCGGAGCGGCTCGCCTCGGCGGGTGGCTACCGCAGCACCGCCGGGCAGGCCGTGGGCGACCTGCCGCCGATCATCGAGCCCGAGGTCCCGGTGCGCCGGTTCCGCGGCCAGGAGCTCGCCCGCACGCTCGAGGAGTTCCCCAGCGCGCGGCAGGCCGTCACCCTCGCGTTCATCGTCGACCGCTCCGGATCGATGAACAAGCCGACCGCGGAGAACGTCTCCCGGCTCGACCGGGCCCGCGAGCTCATCGACGCCTCGCTGCGGCTGCTCGGCGCCGCCGACTCGGCGGGCGTGGCGGCGTTCCCCGCCGAGGGCGAGCCCGGCGGCCCGCGCCTCCACCAGATCCAGCCGGTCGTGCCGTTCAGCGGGGAGAACCGGGAGGAGGCGGCCAAGCGGCTCGCCGCCTTCGACGGCCGGGGCTCGGGCCACATGCCGCTGTACGACGCGATCGAGGAGGCGGCGCGCGGGCTGCGCGGCCGGGGCGTCAACCAGGCCGTGGTCGTGTTCACCGACGGCGAGCGGAGCACCCGCGGCGGCATCGACGCCGCCGAGCTCGCCCGGCGCCTCGCCGCGTCCGCCGACCGGCCGCGCGTGTTCGTGGTCGCGATCGGCGAACGCGAATGCGACGAGCCGGACATCACCCGGCTGGAGGAGCACGACGTCATGTCCCGCTGCTACGCGGCGAGCGAATCCACCACCGACCAGCTCATCGGCTGGCTCTTCGCCGACCTGCGCGCCGAGGGTGAGGCCCGATGAGCGCCGGGGGCCGCCGCCGGTTGCGCTGGCTGGCCGCGCTCGCCACGGCCGGCGCGCTCGCCGGCACGGTGTCCGCGCTCGTGCCGTACCACCAGCGGTACGGCCACGCCTGCGAGCGCGACCCGGCGGACAACCGGATCGTGATGCTCAGCGGCGAGGACATCAATCCCGGGCGGCACCGGCACGAGCTGATCAAGGAGTGGGAGCGGCGCAACCCCGGCGGGCCGTCGGTCACGCTGATCGAGATCTCGGGCGGGTCGAACAGCGAGTACGGCGAGGCCCTCGCCTCGCAGCAGCTCGGGAGCTGCCGGTACGACATCCTCCTGCTCGACGTGGTGTGGATGCGCACGTTCATCGACGGCGGCTACCTCGAGCCGTTCCCGGACGGCGAGTTCCGGCCGGACAACTTCCTGCCCGGGCCGTGGTGGACCGGCACCGGCTCCGACGGCCGGCAGTACGGCATCCCGTTCAAGAGCGACGTCGGGCTGCTGTTCTACCGCAGGGACCTGATGCCCGAGCCGCCGCGGAACTGGGACGAGCTGCGCGACCGCACGATCGAGAACCTGCTGCCGAGCGCGAAGACCAAGGTCACGGCGGGCATGGTGACCCAGCTCGCCGACTACGAGGGCCTGACCGTCAACGGCATGGAGGCGATCTGGGCCGCGGGCGGCACGCTGCGGGTGGAGGGCCGGAAGGTGGTGCTCGACGACGCCGCGGTCGCCGGGCTGCAGCGGCTCGTCGACGAGACCACCCGGACGGTGATCCACCCGGCGTCCACCGAGTACCAGGAGACCGAGAGCCTGAAGGCGTTCATGCAGAGCCGCGTCCTCACCATGCGGAACTGGCCGTACGCCTACGCGGTGCTCAAGGCCGACCCGGTGCTGCGGGACAAGGTCGGGGTCACCGAGCTGTTCGCGCCTCCCGGCGGGTCCGGCGGCGCGGCCGTGCTGGGCGGGCAGAACCTGGTGATCCCCAGGAACGCGCTGCACAAGGAGGAGGCACGGGAGTTCGTGCGGTTCCTCACCGATCCGCGGCGGCAGTGCCTGCTGTTCACCCGCAGTGGGTACGTGCCGGTGCGGACCGAGGTGTACGACCGGAACAACACCTCGGCCACGGCGTGCACCGAGCTGTGGGGCGAGCCGGGCGAGCGGGCGGAGGACGGCGTGGAGAAGGCCGACACGGCCGACGCCAGGGATCTGCGCGAGCTCGCCGGTGTGCTCGACCGGGCGCTGCGGAACGCCCGGCCGCGCCCTGCCGTACCCGACTATCCGGCGTTCAGCCGCGCGTTCCACCGCTACCTGCACAACGCGATCGTGGGCAGCGAGACGGTGTCGAAGCAGGAGCTTGAGCGCCTGCTCACCGCGTGCGCGGGCTGGACCCCGCCCCGCGGCCAGTGCCCGTGACGCCGCGGGTTCCGGTACGGCGGGACGTCGGCCCGAAATGGCGGAAATTTCTGCCCGAAAAGCGCGGTGGTTTCTGTGGAGGATTTCTCATATGGTGCGGCCGTATGCCGGGTGGTGATTCGTCGGCGGACCTGAACCGGCGGGCGGGGATAATTCGTTTGCCAGGCGAGCGGTAAATCCGTGGCGGGAAGGGACGGCATGGCCGAGCGAATGGTGCCCAACCCTCGGCATGTGGAGCTGAAGGCGCTGCTGGCCGAGGTGGCGGAGCGGGCGCGCGAGGCCCGCGACGCCTACCGGCCCGCCGCGGAGGCGATGGGATCGGGCAAGGTGTGGACCGGGCCCACCGCCCGGCGGTGGCGGGACGAGCTGGAGGACCGGCACCGCCGGCTGGCGGCCGCGACCCGGCAGGTGACGGCCGCGATCGAGGCGGAGCTGCGGCGCCACCCCGAGCTCGTCACCGAGAGCGAGGCGGACGCCATCCGGAGGCAGCGCAGCGGCAGGCTGTGACGTGCGGTACGGCCGGGCCGTCGCCTCGCCCGCGCGGGAAGCGGTGCCCGGCGCCGACCTGTCCGGGAGGGACGCTCCATGGGAGCCACGAGTGAGTTCTGCGGCATCGACCCCGACGAGATGGGCCGCCTCGCCGGGGTGCTCGCCACGGGCTCGGACCGGCTGGCGGCGTTCCACCAGGAGGTCGGCCGCAGGCTGCGCGAGCACGGCATCCACGTCCCCGCGCTCCGGGAGATCGCCGACATCGCCGGGTGGGGCCGCGGACAGGTGCCGATGCTCCGGGAGCGGGCGCGGCTCATCCGGGCGCTGAACGCCGACCCCGGCCTGGGGACGAGCGCGGCTCCGGGCATGCTGCGGCTGCCGGACCGGCTGGCGGACTACGAGCGCGCGCAGAGCCTCGCCCGCATGTACGGGCAGGACATCTTCGTCAACTTCAGCGGCGAGTTCCAGGGCAAACTCATCCACGCCCACATCAAGGAGATCGAACGCCTCGCGGAGAACCCGCACGCGGCCGCCGCCTTCTTCGCGCTGCTCCCGCCGAAGATCCGCGACAACCTGCCCACGCTGATCGCGAGCACCGGCAGCCCGACCGCGAAGGAGGACGTCGCGGCCTTCGGCAAGGCCCTCGGCGCGGCCCTGCGGGCGCCGGTCCTGGTGCCCGCGTTCGGCAAGGTCAGGAGCGACCTGCTGCGCCCGGCCCCGAACCGGCCCGTCGCGTGGAACCGGCTCGCCCTGCTCCGGCACGCCGACGCGCCCTCGGACGTGCGCAGCGCGGCGGCCCGTGCGCTGGTGCTCGACGACTTCGTGCGCACGCCGTACCAGGAGTGGCGTGCGGCCGGGACCGGCGAGGCGAAGGCGCTCGGCCTGCCCGCCGACCTCGTCAGCCTCGGCCTCGAGGTCCTCGCCGGGGACGGCGCTGCGGCCCGGGACGCCTTCTCCCGGGTGGGCGGGGACGACGTCAGGCTCACCCAGGTCGACAAGATGCGGCGGTTCCTCGCCTACGCACGGTGGAGCGGCCACGGGGACGACATCGCCGACGCCTTCGGCCGCGTGATCGAGGCCGGCGCCGAGGTGCACACCGAAAAGCCCGGCAGGCACAGCCCACCCGCCGCCGCCTTCGCCCTGGACGCCATCAAGGCCGCAGGCTCCTTCGGCGACGCCATCCCCGAACGCGCCCGCGACTCCATGGCCACCCTCGCCAAGTCCTACATCCACGAACTGGCCTCAGGCGCCCGCTTCGATAAGGCCATTGACCGGACCTCCGGCATGAGCGTCCCAGACGACTGGACGCACATCCCGGGGGTAACTCCCTCCTTCTACCTGAGTCCCGGCGACACCTACCGCTTCTTACAGACCTTCGTGGGCGACAACGGCCTCGCCGACGACTTCGACATCGCGGCCGGGCGATTCCGGAACGAGATTTTGATCACCACGGCCAAGTCGGATGCCCGACGCGGCACACATCATTTCGAGGATGCGGCCGCGATGCTCGGCGACCTGGCAGGCCTACAGTTCAAGGCCACGCTGGACGTACGAGGAGAGCAGGACGCGACCGGTGATCTGGTCCGTGATCTCACGAAGAACTCGGTATCTCTCGGCATTGACCAGATTCCGGTCGCGGGAGCTCTCAAGGCCGCTTGGGATGTGACGAAGGCCTACATCGTCAGCAGTGGTCTGGATGCTTGGGGCGAGAGCTTCAAAACTCACGTGGAGCGGGTGACCGGCGCACGAGCGGACTTCGTCAAACGACAGAAATACGATCTGGCCCAGATCCTGCACCGCGCTGGGTTTCCATCAAGCGAGCCTCCGCCTGAACTCATCAGCAAGACCACCGGAGAACTCAAGACCTACGATGAACTCCTTCAGGAGGCCAAGCGCGAGGCCAAGGACGGCGGCCGACCGTGGGAACAGGTATTGAAGGAGAAACTCACGCCCTACGAACGGTGGCTGGACGGTAACCACGAGCTCGACAAGAAGAGCGAGTACTCCTCGCGGATGCAGTCCAGTGAGTATGCGAAGGAACAGATCGGAATCTGGGATTAAGCGGCGGCTATCCCGAGAGACAGGCAGTCATTATTTGCAGCCTCCATGTCGGTTTTTCTGGTGAGACGTAGGCGCTCACTTGGAGGCCCGCATCCTTCTTCTCCCCCTGAATGAAGCGTCCTTCCTGCGCGTCCTGCTGCCCAGGATCCAAGGCCAGCTCATATCCAAAATCCTGGGCGAGAACGTTCTCCATGAGACGCTGGGCGCGATCCAGATGGGAATCCACCGCGTCATCATCGCGATCCTCGTTCGCGGTGGCTCTCATCACACGCCGGAACCCTCCCTCTCCGCAGGGTATGTCCTTGTCGCCTCGTTGCAGGATACGCAGCTCGAGCAGCGGATTCTTGAAGAACTCGTGTGACTCCAGACGCTGCACATCCTTCTGCAGCTCTGCCGCCGCATCCTCAAACGACGGCTCGCCGGAGGAACAGCTCACCGCCAATGCCAGCGGCAAAAGGATAGCCAGCGATCGGACGGCGCGCACTCCCACCTCCGAACGTGATCGCCTGAACGGTCTCACCAATCTTTGCTCACCGAGCTCACCCGCCGCCACGTTATCGAATGGTGCCGACAGGTCAGGCATGACAGGAGAGGGCACCCGATATCGGACACGCCGATATAGAAAAAATGGGTCACGAATATACGTACCGACCTCACAGGCGCAGCCCGAACGGGGCTCGGGCGCCCTGGACACGACAGAGGGCCACCCTCGACATGACCGGAGCCGCGTCCCGTCATTCACCTTGGGGCACCGGATTCTCACTCGCCTCCCAATAGAGAAAAGAGGACATTGATCGCAAATCATGACATAATTGTCATAGCTTTTCGTCCATCCCGTGAGGAGCAGGTGCTGGATGATCGGCGCGGGCAACGGGCGCCGTCGTTGGCGAACGAGGCGAGCACGACTGCGGCACCGCCGTCCGATCAGGACTGGAGCAGATGTGATCTCAAGGTGGGCGTGGGCAGGCCGAGTCGTCGCATGGCTGGGGCTTGCCGGGCACCTGTGCACCCTGCCCTACTACCTGGCCAGCGGCCTCGTGGCGCCCCTGTGGGCGATCATCGTGCTGCTGCTCGCGTGGCTCGGTCTGCTGGCGCTCGCCGTGCTCGCCGTACGCGCCCGGTCGGCCTGGGGGCTGGCCGTTCCCATCGTTGCCGTCGCCCTGTGGTGGTGCGCCATCACGGCCGGAGAGGTCTTCCTGGGCTGGCAGGCCTGACGTCGCTCCAGGCAGCCGGATGAGACCGCCCAGGCGGGCGAACCTCAAGGCCGGCGGGCAGAAGGGCGAGCGTGCACGCCGCCGTCGAACAGGCAAGGGCTCGGCAACGCAGGGAGGTTCCGGCGGCGGTGTGCGCCGCCGCCGGGGATCCGCGCGGCCATACGGCAATGCCTGCCGGAGCCCTCGCCGCCCCGGCAGGCCGGCCGCAGAAGGTCACAGGCCCTCGGCCAGGGCGTCCCAGAAGGCGATCTCGTAGCGGTACAGGGCGCGGGCCATGCGGAGGGCCATCGCCGAGTCCTCGCCCGCGTCGAGGCCGGCCTGGATCACGGTGGTTGCCTGTTCCTCGAAGCCGGGCGGCATCTTGCTGAAGAAGTGGAAGAAGGCCACGGCGTTCTCGGCGAGGTCGTAGCGGGAGGCGAGGGCGCCGGCGGTGCGGGCACAGTAGGCGCCCCAGACGCCGAAGTTCGTGAGCATGGCCAGTGTGATGCCGCTCAGCGTGCCGTTGATCGCGCTCCACGCGAGGTACGCCGGATAGGTCTGGGCCAACGGGTCCGGCTCGTAGCGCCGCAGGAACGCCTCGTCGGCACCGACCGCGTCGGCGAAGGTGACGAGCAGCCGCTGGGCCTGGATCTCGCCGCCGCTGAGGGACAGGAACATCTCGCCCGCGGGCGCCTCGGGGAAGCGGGCCGCGAGCGCGGCGAAGCTGCGCTGGTCGCTGCGCAGGATCCAGTACTGCTCACCGGCGAACGCCCGCAGCCGGTCGTTCGGCACCCGCCCCTCCTCGAGCAGGTCGAGGAACGTGTTCGGCCCGACGACGATCTCCTTGGCGGCGGCCGCGATCAGCTCCTTGGCCGTGGGCTTGCCCATCACTCTTCCTCCGTCCTGTCGCCCGACCTCTACATGATCAATGACTATCCATGACCGATGTTGTCAAATCATGGAAATTGGTGGGCCTTCTCACCGTCGGAGCACGGCCGGCCGGACCGGGCATCCCGGTGCGGCGACCGGCGGACGCCCTTGCTAGCGTGCCTGCGTGATCGCGCCGTCACACGGCGGCGGGAACCCGGGTGTGGCACCGCGCGTTCGCTGAGTGAGGTCAACGCGAGGAGAGGCCGTGTTTCGCAAGCTGCTGGCCGCGTTCGGCGCGGGGGTCGAGGTCGATACCGTGCTGCACAACCCCCAGGTACGACCGGGCGAGACCCTCCACGGTGAGGTGCGGTTCCGTGGCGGTTCCTCCGATCACCGGGTGGACGCGATCACCATCGACTTCACCGCGGTGGTCGAGGTCGAGCTCGGCGACCACGAGAGCCGCCACACCTTCAGCTTTCTGCGCGCCCAGGTGGCCGGGCCGTTCGAGCTGAGGGCGGGCCAGGCCCACGCCCTGCCGTTCGCGATCCCGGTGCCGTGGGAGACGCCGCTGAGCGCGATCGCCGGTCATCCGCTGCCCGGCATGCGGCTCGGCGTGGCGACCGAGCTGGCGCTCGCGGGCGCGCTCGACAAGGGCGACCTCGACCCGCTCTTCGTCAACCCGCTGCCCGAGCAGGAGTACGTGCTCGCCGCACTGGACCGCATGGGCTTCCGGTTCAAGGGCGCCGACCTGGAGGCGGGCACGCTGCGCGGCTCGACGATGCCCTTCTACCAGGAGATCGAGTACCACGCGGGCCCGGAGTGGCGGCGCCACTTCAACGAGCTCGAGCTCACCTTCATCGCCGGGCCGTCCTCGATGGACGTGCTGCTCGAGGCGGACACCCGCGGCGGCTTCCTCACCTCGAGCCGCGACGTGTACAACCGGTTCCGCGTGCGGTACGGCGAGCACCCCGGCGCCGTGGAGCAGGCGCTGCGCGAGGGCCTGCGCGCCATGGCCCGCCGCCGCGGCTGGTTCTGACCGCCACCCCGAGCGGTACGGCCGGCCGGAAGCGGGGCCGCGGGGCTCAGTCGACGAGCTCCTCGGCGAGCAGGTCCATCAGCAGGCCGTCGTGCCAGGTGCCGTCGGGGCCGCGCTCGTAGCGGCGCATGATGCCGACCGGGCGGAAGCCGACCTTGGTGTAGCAGCGGATCGCGGCGTGGTTGTCCGCGGCCGGGTCGATGGCGAGCCGGTGGTGGCCGCGGTCGTGGATGAGGTGGCGGGCGAGGGTGCGGACCGCGTCGGTGCCGAGGCCGCGCCCGTGCACCGCCGGGTCGAGGTAGATGTCGATGCCCGCGTGCCGGTAGGTCGGCTCGGTCTGCTCCCACCACTGGATCGCGCCGACCACCCGGCCCGCGTACTCGATCACCAGCGTCTCCGTGCCCGGGTCGGAGATCTCGTCGGCGACCTGGGCCGCCATGTCGCTCGCCGTACCCCAGCGCGCGGCCACCTCGGGGGTGGCCCGGATGCGCACGAGTTCCGGCAGGTCACCTGGCTCGGTCGGGCGCAGGGTCACGAGCGCGCCGCGCAGAGGCTCCGCCATGTCCCGACCGTACCGCCGCCGTGCCCGCCCTGTCGCGGGTGATGACCGTGGCCGCCCGGCCCGGAGCCCGGGCGGCCACGGACGCGCTCACCCGTCGTCCCTCTTCTTGCTCGGATCGTGCCGGTAGAACTCGACGTACTCCGGCGGCAGCGGGGTGTTGCCGAGGATGAGGTCGGCGGCCTTCTCCGCGATCATCATCGTGGGCGCGTAGATGTTGCCGTTGGTGATGTACGGTATCGCCGACGCGTCCACCACCCGCAGTCCTTCCACGCCGTGCACCTTCATCGACCTCGGGTCGAGCACGGACATGTCGTCCACGCCCATGCGGCAGGTGCACGAGGGGTGGAGGGCGGTCTCCGCGTCCCGGGCCACCCAGTCGAGGATCTCCTCGTCGGTCTCCACCTCCGGCCCGGGGGACAGCTCACCGCCGTCGAGCTCGGCGAACGCGGGTTGGCTCATGATGTGGCGGGTGTGCCGGATCGCCTCCACCCACTCCCGCCGGTCCTGCTCGGTGGACAGGTAGTTGAACCGCAGCGCGGGCTTCACCCGCGGATCGGCCGACCTGATCTTCACCCAGCCGCGCGCGTCGGAGTACATCGGCCCGACGTGCACCTGGTAGCCGTGGCCCTCGGCGGGCCGGGTGCCGTCGTAGCGCACGGCGATCGGCAGGAAGTGGAACATGATGTTCGGGTAGAGGACATCATCATTTGAGCGGATAAATCCCCCCGCCTCAAAGTGATTGGTCGACCCCGGCCCCGAACGGCCGAACAGCCACCGCGCGCCGACGAACGGCCGCCGCCACATCGCCAGGTGCGGCGCCATCGACACCGGCTGGGTGCACGCGTGCTGGACGTACACCTCCAGGTGGTCCTGCAGGTTCTGCCCCACCCCGGGCAGGTGCTGCACGATCGGGATGTTCAGGTCCTTCAGGTCCCGCGCGTCCCCCACCCCGGAGAGCTGGAGCAGCTGCGGGGACGCGATCGCGCCCGCGCAGAGGATCACCTCGCCCGCGCGGATCACCTCGCGGCCGCACTCCACCCCGACCGCCCGGTTCCCGTCGAACACGATCCGGCTGACGAAGGCCCGGGTGCGCACCTCGAGGTTGGGCCGGCGTTTGGCCGGATAGAGGTAGGCGCGGGCCGCGCTCCACCGCCGCCCGTGCCGGATGTTGCGGTCGAAGGTGGAGAACCCCTCCTGCCGGTACCCGTTGACGTCGTCGGTGAGCTCGTACCCGGCCTGCTGCACCGCCGCGAAGAACGCCTCGAACAGCGGCCCCCTGGCCGGACCGCGCTCGAGCACGAGCGGCCCGCCGTGCCCGCGGAACGGCGCGTCCCGCTCCGACACCGGGCCGGTGCAGTTCTCCATCTTCTTGAAGTACGGCAGGCAGTGCGCGAAGTCCCAGGTCTCCATCCCGGCGTCGGCCGCCCACTTCTGGTAGTCGAGCGGGTTGCCGCGCTGGAAGATCATGCCGTTGATGCTGCTCGACCCGCCGAGCACCTTGCCACGCGCGTGGTAGATGCGCCTGCCGTGCATGTACGGCTCGGGCTCGGTCTCGTACCGCCAGTCGTAGAACCGGCTCCCGATCGGGAACATCAGCGCGGCCGGCATGTGGATGAACACGTCCCACCGGTAGTCGGGCCGGCCCGCCTCCAGCACGAGGACCCGGACCTCCGGGTTCTCGGTCAGCCGCGCCGCCAGCGCCGATCCGGCGGATCCGGCGCCGACGATGACGAAGTCGTACATCCCGCGGCTCACCGCGGCAGCCGCCCCTTCCCGGCACCGGGAGCGGCCTCACCCCGCCTCCCCGGGGTCTCGCCCACCCGCGTCCGGTGGGCCGGCACGTCGTCGGTCCACCACGGCGGCGCCGTACCCGGGCCGGTCCGGCCCGCCGGCCTGCGTCGAAGTCTCATGCGGCGACCCTCTTCTTCCTCCGTTCGGCCCCGGATCCCTGGGTGATCCGGTCGAGCATGACCCCCAGGAGGACGATGGCGATACCGGCCGCGAAGCCCTTGCCGAAGTCCTCGTACTGGGAGAAGCCCGCCACCACGTCGTAACCCAGAGCGCCCGCGCCGACAAGACCGCCGACCACCACGACCGCGAGGACCATGATGATCCCCTGGTTCACGGCGAGCAGCAGCGCGCGCTTCGCCATCGGAAGCTGGACCTTCCACAGCAGCTGGCGCGGGGTGGAGCCGGCCGACGTCGCCGCCTCGACCACGGTGGCGGGTACGGCCCGCAGGCCGTCCTCGATTAGGCGGGCGACCGGAGGCACCGCGTAGATCACCGAGGCGGCGATCGCGGTGAACCGGGAGGGGGAGAACAGGGCGAGTGCGGGCAGCAGGTAGACGAACGACGGCATGGTCTGCGCCGCGTCGAGCACCGGCCGCAGCAGCGTGGAGAACCGGTCGTGCCGCGCCGAGGCGATGCCGAGCGCGAGCCCGAAGACCACGGTGAGCACGGTCGCCACCAGCACCATGGTGAGCGTCTCCATGCTGTGCTGCCACAGGCCGAGCACGGCCGTCGCGAGCAGGCACCCCGTCGCGGTGAGCGCCGCCCGCATGCCGCTCACCTTCAGCGCCAGGGCGAACACCGCCCCGGCGAGCAGCCACCACGGCGAGGTGGTGAGCACCGTCTGCAGCGGGTTGAGCAGGTAGTCGCTGACGGTGTCCTTGATCCAGTTCGTGGCGGCGTACCAGTTGGTCTCGATCCACAGCGTGGCGGCGTTCACGTGCGGGGCGAGCGGGTACTGCCACTGCGCCGGGAACGCCTCGGGCAGCGCCCGGGAGACCGCGACGCCCGCGACCGCGGCCACGCCGGCGACCGCCCAGCGCACCCGCCCGGGGATGCGCCCGCGCCACCGCGGTGCGGCACCACCGCCGCCGGATCCCGTGCCGCGCACCCGGGTCAGGCGGTCGAGCACGACCGCCATGATCACGATGGCGATGCCGCCGTCGAACAGCGCCCCGGTGTTGGTCCGGGACAGCGCGCTGATGATCTTCTCGCCGAGACCCGGGGCGTCGATCAGCGCGGTGATCACGACCATCGAGATCGCCATCATGATCGTCTGGTTGACGGCGAGCAGGATGGTCGAGCGGGCCATCGGCAGCCGCACCTTGATGAGGGTCTGCCACCAGGTGGCCCCGATCGACCGGGACGCCTCGATCGCGGCCGGGGAGACCTGGCGGATGCCGAGCGCGGCGATCCGGATCGCGGGCGGGATCGAGTAGATCATGGTGGCGACCGTCGCCGAGGGCGCGCCGATGAGGAAGAACAGCGTCATCGGCGCGAGGTAGGCGAAGGTCGGCATGATCTGCATCACGTCGAGGATCGGCGTGAGGAACCGCCGGACCCGCTCCGAGTACCCCGCCCAGACGCCGAGCGGCAGCCCGATCAGCAGCGACAGCAGCACGGCGGCGAGCACCAGGGCGAGGGTGTCGACCGCCATCTCCCACACGCCGAGCACGCCGAACGAGGCGAACCCGGCGAGCGCCAGCAGGGCGAGCCGCGGGCCGCCGAGCGCCCAGCCCAGCGCCCCGGCGGCGACGATCAGACCCGGCCAGCCCATCGCGTGCAGGCCGGTCTGCAGCGCGGTCACCAGCACGTCGATGAACAGCCGGATGTAGTTGATGAAGAACAGGAAGATCGGGCTGCTGTTGCGGTTCGCGTCCACCCAGTCCCGGGCGTCGCGCAGGATGGCGAAGGCCCGGGCGTCCTCGTCGTGCGGGAGCACCGCCTCGCCCGCGAACAGCAGGTAGAGCACGACGGCGAGGGTGACGCCCCCGGCCCAGGGCACCCAGCCCGGCACCCGGACGCGGCGGGCGGGTTGCGCGGCCGGGGCCTTCGCGGTCACCGGCGGGGGTGAGACGACCGGTGCGGGGCTGGTCATGACGCGCCGCCCCCGACCTTCCCGGCGACCGGGCCGCGCACGCCGTTCGTCCCGTTGCGGGCGAGCGCCTGGAGGATGTCGACCCGGTCGACCACGCCGACCACCTCGTCGCCCGACACCACCCGGATCGGCCGGGCGCTGGCGAGCACGGCCGGTACGGCGTCGCGGATCAGCGTGTCCACCGGCAGCGGCGGCCCGTCGAGCGGCTCGCCCGCCTCCGGCTTGCGGCAGATCCAGCGCAGCGACAGCACGCCGTCCCGGGGCACGTCGCGGACGAAGTCGGCGACGTAGTCGTCGGCCGGGGCGGCCACCAGCTCCTCCGGCGTGCCGATCTGGACGATCTTGCCGGCCCGCATGATGGCGATGCGCTCGCCCAGCTTGAGCGCCTCGGCGAGGTCGTGCGTGATGAACACCATGGTCTTGCCGACCTCGCGGTGCAGGCGCATCACCTCGGCCTGCATGTCGCGCCGGATCAGCGGGTCGAGGGCGCTGAACGGCTCGTCGAACAGCAGCACCGCCGGGTCGACGGCGAGCGCGCGGGCGAGGCCGACGCGCTGCTGCATGCCGCCGGAGAGCTGGTCGGGGTAGGAGTCGGCGTGGCCGGCGAGGCCGACCAGCTCGAGCATCTCGGCGGCGCGGCGGTGCCGTACCGCCTTGCCCACGCCCTGGATCTCCAGGCCGTAGGCGACGTTGTCGATCACCTTGCGGTGCGGCAGCAGGCCGAAGTGCTGGAAGACCATGCTGACCCGGTGCCGGCGCAGCTCGCGCAGCCGGGACGGGGAGGCGGCGCGGACGTCCTCGCCGTCGATGCGGATCTCACCCGCGGTCGGCTCGATGAGCCGGGTCAGGCACCGGACCAGGGTCGACTTGCCGCTGCCGGAGAGGCCCATGACGACGAAGACCTCTCCGGGAGCGACGGAGAAGCTGACATCCCGGACAGCGGCGGTACATCCGGTCCTGGCGCGGAGCTCGGCGGGCTCCAGCTGGGCGTCCGGGGTCCCGACGATGCGATCCGCCTTCGGTCCGAAAATCTTCCACAGCGAGCGCACCTCGATCGCCGCTGTCTGTTCCGGCATGGTGCTCCTAATTCGGGGGTTCGGGAGTCTGGCGCCCGCGAGGTGGGCCACAGCCCGATCCCGCGCCCGGTCCGACATCGACGCGCTTTCAGACCCAGCCGGGTGTTTCGCCGTCCCCAGCGAGCACCACAGTGTCCTGCAACAGGATCGAAGCTAAAACGTCGACGCGTCAATACGGGCGTAACCCGAAAGAGCACCCCCTGATTGTGACCAACTGGAGATATGCCATATATCTATGGAATGGGCGCGCCGCGCCGGTGCGCATTCAGGCGCGCCCGTAGGCGTCCTCCAGGCGCTCGATGTCCTCCTCGTCGAAGTGCCCGAAGGCGATCTCCAGAATTCGCGCCGGAGCCTCGCCCTCACAGCTCAGCCGGTGCAGCTGCCGGGCGCGGATCAGCACCCGATCCCCCACGTCGGGCCTGGTCACCTCGCCGTCGATCTCGAACACGAGGCCGGGATCGAGCGCCACCCACAGCTCGTCGCGATGCTCGTGCCGCTGCAGGCTCAGCTTCTGGCCGGGCCGTACCGTGATGATTTTGACCGTCGAGGGCTCGTTGAGGGTGAAGCGCTCGAACGCGCCCCACGGCCGCTCGTCACGTACCACGGCGCCGAGCCGGTCGATCTCCAGCACGTGCCCCTCCTATCTGCTCACCGCGCACCGTCGCGCGGTCGTCGTTACCCGATGGGCGATCGGCAGGCAGAAGCCTACCGGCGTGGGGCCCGGTTCCCCCAGCACCCGGCGTCCCGAACCTGACATAAAGGCAAAAATCGGATAAACGCATTTTCAGGAACGGGCCGCCGGGAACTATGCCATAAAGCGGACAGAGGGATTTTCGGACGCACGGAAACTATTAAAGCCCGTACTCCTTGACAATACGTTCGTGCCGTTCGACCTCGATTCCGACCTCGCGGGCGAGGTCGAGCCAGGCGAGCGGGTGCGTCCACCGCTCGGTGGCGTCGTCGAGCAGCGCGTCGACCTCGCGCGGGGTGACGTTCGGCGGCACCGCGACCCAGCCGTACACGCCGGGCAGCCGCTCCCCCGTGCCGGGGTGCGTGACGGTGTAGTCGTCGTCGCTGTACACCCAGATCGCCCAGCCGCGCTCGTCGAGCACCTGGTTGAACTCGACCCACTCCTGCTCGCTCGGGGCGGCGCCGTCGAAGAACCAGCTCGTGTACCCGGCCGAGCGCAGCATCGCGACCGCGGCGAACGGGATGATGAACCGCTCCCGCTCCTGCTCGTCCTCCGGCACCGGCTCCAGCGGCGTCGGGTCGATCACCACGATGTCGTTGACGTTGTAGTCGACGCCCCGCGGCTGCGCGACGAGCAGGCGCGCGGTCGCCGGGCCGGTGCGCAGCGCGAGCACCTCGCGGCGGCTGCCGTCGGGGGCGGGCAGCACCGCCCGGATGAGGTGCCACTCCTCCTCGATCGGCCCCTCGGTGCTCTGCAGCGGCATGCCGAGCTTGGCGGCGCCCGTCCGCACGGTCGCCCAGTCCTCGGCGATCGTCGCCATGACGATCATGCGCCAGACGTCCTCGTCCTCGATCTCCGGCGAGTCGAGCACGTCCTTGATGATCCCCGCGGCCTTGGCGTTGTCGCCGAGCTGCTGCACCGCGCCCGCCCACAGCCTGCGGGCGTCCATGCCGATGCCGGCCTCGACCGCGGCCTCGGCCTCCCGCGCCGTCTCCTCCCAGCGCTCGCGCCGCCGGTGCAGCCGGGCGCGGGCGAGGTGGGCCGGGCCGGCCGGGAGCCGCTCGGCGAGTCGCTCCACCTTCTCGTCCTGCCCGGCGTCGAGCAGCAGGCTGGTGAGGTAGCCGATGTCCTCGGCGTCCGCGGTCGCGGGGTCGCCGTTCTCGACGATCATCCGCCAGTAGATGTCCGCGCCCACCGCCGGGTAGCCGAGGAAGCCGAGCGTGGTGGTGTGGCGGCGGGTCGCCGCGAGGTCCTCGCCGGACAGCGGCCACAGCCACTCCACCCAGCGCTCCGGGTCGGCGGTGATGCCGTCCGCCGCGTCGAACGCCCCCACCAGCTCGTTGCGGGGCGCGGGCGCCTTCGGCGGGGTCGCCTGCTCGGCCCGCTGCCGCAGCACCTCGACCTCCTCGGCGAGGGACTCCGCCTTCTCCAGGCGGCGCAGGCCCTCGGCGGCGTCCTCGACGAGCAGGCGGGCCTGCCACACGCCCTGCCGGCCGATGGCGAGCGCGGCGGCCGCGACCAGCACCTCCACCCGGGCGCGGTGGCCGCCCATGGTGGCGAAGTAGTCCGCCCACTGGCGCAGCACCCGGCCGAGCTGCCAGCTGTTGGTGATCTTGCCGTGGAAGCCGAGCCGGTCCACCACCTGCGCCCACTCGACCCAGTCGCGCGGGTGCCCGTCGATCACGTCGAGGTCGGGCAGCGCCTCGACGGCCTCGTCGAGCCGGTTGAGCGCGGTGAGCACCCGGGCGCGCAGCAGCCTCTCGCGGCGCTCCTTCGCCACCGGGTCGTCCGGCTTGAAGGCGGTCGCCTCGTCGAGCAGGGCGAGCGCGTCCTCCGCGGCGCCCACCGCGAGCAGCGCCCGCACGCCCGCGGCCGCGAGCTCCCAGCTCGCCGCCTTCTCGGCCGCGCGCAGCCGCTCGGTCACCGACCGGGAGTAGGCGACCGCCTCCTGCGCGGTGCCCGCGTCGAGCAGCGCCAGGATGTACTGCGTGGTCAGGCCGGTGTAGGCCGGCGAGTCCGGCCCCATGCCGTCGAGCGCGGTGCCGAGCACGGCGAGCCGCTCGGCCGCGTACCTGGGGCCGTCGGTGTTCGCGAGCGCGATCGCCAGCGCCTCCACGGCCGCCGGGGCCGCGGGGCAGTCGCGGACCTCGTCCCGCCGGGCGAACTCGACCAGCGCCCTGGCGTCCTCCAGCGCGACCTCGCCCTGCGCACGGTCACCGATCCGGCCGATGAGATGCCAGTACCTGGCGAAGAACTCGAGCCACGGCTGCCCCGCCACGCCCGCCTGCTGGGCCACCGCGGGCGCCATCACGTCCAGCTGCGCATATCGTCCTTCCAGCGCCTGGGCCGGAAGGTCCCCCAGTGCGAGGGCCAGCCCGGCGTTCCCCGCCTCGTACAACTGCCGCTGGGTGTCGCCGACCCACGCCCAGATGTCCACGTCCATGGCAGGCCAGTCTGCCAGTTCACGGGGGATGCCCCAAACGATTCCCCGCGCGGCGGACCTGTGTTCACCTCGCCGACCTGCGGCGCTTTCCCCGGCGACGTGCGAGTGTTCACTCTCGGGTGAGCGGAATGTGTGCGCGAGGGCACACCGCCCGGCCGGGTGCCGCGCGGGCCTCGGCGCGGACCGCCGGCCCGCGGGTACGGCTTTCGCGAGGCGTCAGGCGACGAGCGCGGCGGCGTGGATCTCGCCCTCGGCGACCAGGACGGCGGGGCCGGTGAGGAAGGCGGTGTGCTCCTCCAGCGTCACCCGCACCTCGCCGCCGGGAACCTCGACGGTCCAGGCGCCGGTGGTCTCGCCCGCCGCCCGGGCCGCGGCGACCGCGGCGGCGACCGTTCCGGTGCCGCAGGAGCGGGTCTCACCCGAGCCGCGCTCGTACACGCGCATCGCGACGCGGCGCCCGCCCGCCCGGTTGAGCAGCTCCACGTTGACGCCCTGCGGGAACACGGCCGGGTCGAAGGACGGGGGCCGGGTGAGGTCGATGCCGCCCACCGGCTCGTCGGTCAGGCAGGCGAGGTGGGGGTTGCCCACGTCCACGCACACGCCGGGGTACTCACGCCCGGCCACCACGGCGCGGCTGGTGCCGAAGACGCGGGGCAGGCCCATGTCCACGGTGACGTCGCCGGTGGCGCCGAGCCGTACCCGCCGGACGCCCGCGCGGGTGGCGACGCCGAGCTCGCCCGGGGCGGCCAGCCCCGCCTCGACCAGGTAGCGGGCGAACACCCGCACCCCGTTGCCGCACATCTCGGCGACGCTGCCGTCGGCGTTGCGGTAGTCCATGAACCACTCCGCCTCCCCCGCCTGACCGGCGACCTCGGGGCAGAGCTTGGCGGGCACCACGCGCAGCACGCCGTCCGCGCCGACCCCGGCGCGCCGGTCGCAGATCGCGGCCACCAGCTCCGGCGACAGGTCGAGCCGCCCGTCGGGGTCGGGAAGGATCACGAAATCGTTCTGCGTGCCGTGGCCCTTGACGAACCGCAGCGTCTCCGGCGAGTGCATGTCACGAATGGTACGGCCGGCCCGGACCCGCCCGTGCCAACCGGCCGGGCCCGCGGCGCGCCGTACCGGCCCGCCGCGGGCGGCCGAGGCGCGGCGGGCTCAGCCGAGCGCGGCGTGGTGGCCGGTGACGAGCGCGAGGGCGCGGTCGACCAGGTCGGGGGCGTCGTACGGCAGCCAGTGCACGCGGGGGTCGCGGCGGAACCACGACTCCTGGCGGCGGGCGAACCGGCGGGTCGCCCGGATCGTCTCCGCCTTGGCCTGCTCCTCGGTCCACTCCCCGGCGAGCATGCGCAGCACCTGCGCGTAGCCGAGGGCGCGGCCGGCGGTGCGGCCGTCGGCGAGCCCGGCCGCGGCGAGGCGGCGCACCTCGTCGACGAACCCGTCCCGCCACATGCGCTCCACCCGGCGCGCGATGCGCTCGTCCAGCTCGGGGCGCGGCACCTCAAGGCCGATCTGCACGCTCGGGTAGATCGACTCGTAGGACGGCATGCGGGCGGTGAACGGCCCCCCGGACAGCTCGATCACCTCAAGGGCCCGCACGATGCGGCGGCCGTTGCTCGGCAGGATCGCCGCGGCGGCGTCCGGGTCGAGCTCGGCGAGGCGGCGGTGGAGCACGGCCGGGCCGACGCGCTCCAGCTCCGCCTCCAGGCGCGCCCGGATCGCCGGGTCGGTGCCGGGGAAGTCGAGGTCGTCGAGCACGGCCCGCACGTACAGGCCGGAGCCGCCGACCAGGATCGGCACCCTGCCCGCGGCGCGCAGCTCGTCGACGATGCGCCGGGCGGCGCGCTGGTACTCGGCGACGCTCGCGGTCTTGGTGACCGGCCAGATGTCGAGCAGGTGGTGCGGCACGCCGCGCCGCTCGGCCACGGTGAGCTTCGCCGTACCGATGTCCATGCCCTCGTAGAGCTGCATCGAGTCGGCGTTGATGACCTCACCGTCGAGCCGGAGCGCCAGCTCGACGCCCAGGTCGGACTTGCCCGCCGCGGTCGGGCCGACCACGGCCAGCACGGGGACGCGCGCCATCGGCGGTTCGGACATGAGACGAGTCTGTCAGGAGCCGGGGACTGCTCGCGCCGGACCGGACCGGTACGGCCTGCCGTCCGGCGGCGTCCGGGCACGGTGGACGCCGGTCCGGTCGCGCCGGAGCGCCCGTGCAACGAGGCGGAACGGCACGGACGCTCCGCGGGAAGGCGGGCGGACCGGACCGGCCGGTTCAGCATGCCAGAGCGCGGGGCCGCCCGCTAAACCGGGTTCTCCACGGAGTTGAGGTAGGGGACGTCGGCGATCGGCGGGGTGTCGGCCGACGTGCCCGGGATCTGGCCCGGCGGCCCGTCCGGGTACGGCGGGCCGTCGTCCTCCTCGGCGCCGCCGCCGCCCGAGCCGCCCTTGCCGCCGCCTCCGGACGATCCGCCGCCCGAGTCGGTCTTCGACGACGACCGGCCGCCGGTACCGGTCTCGCCGCCCGCGCCTCCGGAGCCGCCGCCCGCTCCCCCGCCTCCGGAGCCGCCGCCGATCGGCTCGCCGTCGACCGGCACGTCCGCGCCGCGGTCGCCCTCCGGCGCCTGTTCGGGTCCGGTCGCGCCCTGCTCGTCGCCGGATCCGGCCTGCTGCTCCCGCTGCGCGCCGTTCCCGGCGCCGGCCCCCGGCTCGGCCGGGGCGGTGGCGGCGGGGTTCGATCCGCCCGCGGGCGCCTCCCGCGAGGAGAGCAGGTACACCGCGCCGCCCGAGGCCGAGGCGGCGGCGACCGCGATGGCCGCGCCGATCAGGATCGTGCGGCCGCGCGAGGGTTTGCCGCCGTCCGCGCGGGGCGGCTCACCGGGCCGCTGCGCCGTACCCGGGCCGTACGGGCCGTATCCGGCGGGGGCGCCGCCGGGGCCGGACAGGTATTCGTACGGGCCGGACGGTGGGCCGGACTGCGTGTGAGGTGGCGTGGCAGGCGGAACCGGGCCGCCCGTGTGGGCGCCGTCGTGCCGTCGCATGTGTGAACTCTCCCTGCGGGCGATCGTCCGGAAACCGGGCAGGCTTCCGCAGTCGGTCGCCCACATTAACGACAATCACGGCACGACGCCCCAAGAATCACAAAATGATCACGGCATTCGCGGCGAAATCTCCTTCTCGGACACCGCGCCACAAAGGCCGCGAATCACGCCTGGTACGCCGACCCGGCCGGCCGTGCCGGCCGCGCGGTCAGCCCCGCCGGATCGCGGGCATGCCGAGCAGCACCGGGCTCCGCCCGCCCGCGCCGGACGCCCCGGCGCCGCACGCCGCGCTCTGCCGTGCCTCCCAGGCGTCGCCCGCCCGGGTACGGCGCAGCGCCAGGATGGGCCCGTCGGCGATGAGATGGTGCGGCGCGGCCTGGGTGACCTCGACGGTGACCATGTCCCCGGGGCGGGGACGGCCGTGCCCGCCCGCGGGGGTGAAGTGCACCAGCCGGTTGTCCGGCGCGCGGCCGGTCATGCGGTGCGTCGCGTCGTCCTTGCGGCCCTCGCCCTCGGCGACCAGCACCTCGAGCACCCGGCCCACCTGTGCCTTGTTCTCCGCCCAGGAGATGTCGTTCTGCAGCGCGACCAGCCGCTCGTACCGCTCCTGGACCACCTCGCGCGGTACCTGGTCCGGCATGGTCGCCGCGGGCGTGCCGGGCCGGATCGAGTACTGGAAGGTGTACGCGCCGGCGAACCGGGCCTCCCGCACCACGTCGAGCGTGGCCTGGAAGTCCTCCTCGGTCTCGCCGGGGAAGCCGACGATGATGTCGGTGGTGATCGCCGCGTCCGGGATCGCGGCGCGCACCCGCTCGAGGATGCCGAGGAAGCGCGCGGCGCGGTAGGAGCGGCGCATCGCCCGCAGGATGCGGTCCGAGCCGGACTGCAGCGGCATGTGCAGCGACGGCATGACGTTCGGCGTCTCGGCCATCGCCTCGATCACGTCGTCGGTGAACGCGGCCGGGTGCGGCGAGGTGAACCGCACCCGCTCCAGGCCCTCGATGCCGCCGCACGCGCGCAGCAGCTTGCTGAACGCCTGACGGTCGCCGAACTCCACGCCGTAGGTGTTGACGTTCTGCCCGAGCAGGGTGACCTCGAGCACGCCCTGCTCGACGAGGGCGCGCACCTCGGCGAGCACCTCGCCGGGACGCCGGTCGCGCTCCTTGCCGCGCAGCGACGGCACGATGCAGAACGTGCACGTGTTGTTGCACCCGACCGAGATCGCCACCCACGCGGCGTAGACGGACTCGCGCCGGGTCGGCAGCGTCGAGGGGAAGACCTCCAGCGACTCCTTGATCTCCACCTGCGCCTCGCGCAGCACGCGGGCGCGCTCGAGCAGGACGGGCAGCGAGCCGAGGTTGTGGGTGCCGAAGACCACGTCCACCCACGGGGCCCGCCGGATGATCTCGCCCTGGTCCTTCTGCGCCAGGCAGCCGCCGACGGCGATCTGCATGCCGGGGTGCTTCGCCTTGATCGGCCGCAGGTGGCCGAGGTTGCCGTACAGGCGGTTGTCGGCGTTCTCCCGCACCGCGCAGGTGTTGAACACCACCACGTCGGGCGTCTCACCCTCGGCGGCGGGCAGGTAGCCGGCCTCCTCGAGCAGCCCGGCGAGCCGCTCGGAATCGTGCACGTTCATCTGGCACCCGAAGGTCCGTACCTGGTACGTGCGGGCGCCCTGCTCGGAGACAGTCATCGCACTCACAAGGGTAGGCGTTCGGCGGACCGGCCGTGGCCGGACCGACGAGGGCCGTGCGCGGGCGGCCGGGAGCGGCCCGGCGCCGGTCCGCGGCGGAATTCTCCGCCCGCCCGGCGCTTCGCGCTGGGCGAAAGAGCAGGTGACGCCGCCTGTCAAGAGGACTTCCCGTAGATCGAACGCAGCACGTAAACGTGCCGTGACCTGATCGGTACCAGCTGGTTAGTGACGTTTGGCCCTCACCCACCTACGTTGTTGACCATGACGGAGACCGGGGGGTCCACTCCTCTTGTCAGGCTTGAGGGTGTCAACAAGTATTTCGGGGACCATCATGTCCTGCGTGATATCAATCTGACCGTTTCCCGCGGCGAGGTTGTCGTGGTCATCGGCCCGTCCGGCGGCGGCAAATCCACGCTGTGCCGTACGATCAACCGGCTGGAGCCGATCGACTCTGGAACGATCACCTTCGAGGGCAAGCCGTTGCCGGCCGAAGGGAAAGCGCTCGCCAGGCTGCGCGCCGACGTGGGCATGGTCTTTCAGTCGTTCAACCTCTTCGCGCACAAGACGATCCTGGAGAACGTCACGCTCGGCCCGATCAAGGTGCGGAAGATCCCCCGGGAACAGGCCGAGCGGCGGGCCATGGAGCTGTTGGAACGTGTCGGGATCGCCGCCCACGCGTCGAAGTACCCCGCGCAGCTCTCGGGCGGTCAGCAGCAGCGCTGCGCCATCGCCCGCGCCCTCGCGATGGATCCCAAAATGATCCTCTTCGACGAGCCCACCTCCGCCCTCGACCCCGAGATGGTCCAGGAGGTGCTCGACGTGATGATCGGGCTCGCCCGGGACGGCATGACGATGATGGTCGTCACCCACGAGATGGGATTCGCGCGTCGCGCCGCGAACCGCGTGGTGTTCATGGCCGACGGCCAGATCGTCGAGGAAGGCGAGCCGGAGCGGTTCTTCACCGATCCCACAACGGAGCGGGCGAAGGATTTCCTGTCAAAGATCTTGACGCACTGATTGTCGGGGCGACCGGCCTCCCCGGAGAAAACGAGGTAACGAAAATGCGGATACGACGTTTGGCGATGGCGCTCACCGCCGCCGGCGCGCTCACCCTCGGCCTGGCCGCCTGCGGCGGCGGTGGCGAGGGCTCGGACGGCGCCACGGCGGCCGGTGACGGCTCGGTCGTGGACAAGATCAAGAACACCAAGCGGGTCGTCGTCGGCACCAAGTGGGACCAGCCCGGTCTCGGCCTGAAGTCCGGCGCCGGCGAGCCGGAGGGGTTCGACGTCGACGTCGCCAAGTACGTGATCAAGGAGCTCGCGGGCGGCGAGGACGTGCAGATCGAGTGGAAGGAGTCGGCGTCCTCGAACCGTGAGGCGTTCCTCGCCAACGGCACCGTGGACATCATCTTCGCCTCGTACTCGATCACCGAGGAGCGCAAGAGCAAGGTGACCTTCGGCGGGCCGTACATCATCGCCCACCAGGACACGATGGTCCGCGCGGACGACAACCGGATCCAGAAGGCCACCGACCTCGCGGGCAAGCGCATCTGCCAGGCCGCCGGGTCCAACTCCTACAAGCGCATCACCGACCCGCCGCCGGACGGCCAGCTCGACCTCGACGCCCAGCTCGTCGGCGCGGCGAACTACTCCGAGTGCGTGGCCAAGCTCGCGGGCAACAACCTCGACGCGGTCACCACCGACGACCTCATCCTCGCCGGGTTCGCCCAGCAGGGCGGCGGCAACTTCAAGATCCTCGGTGACCCGTTCACCGACGAGAAGTACGGCGTCGGCCTGAAGAAGGGCGACGTCAAGACCTGCGAGGCGGTCAACCAGGCCATCCAGAAGATGTACAGCGACGGCACCGCCAAGCAGCTGCTCGACAAGTGGTTCGGCAAGACGCAGGGCCTGAAGCTGCCCACCGAGGCACCGCCCGCGGAGGGCTGCTCCTGATCGACCGCTGACCGACTCACGTGTGGCGGCCGGGGCCCGACTCCGGGTCCCCGGCCGTCGCCGTACCCACCGGGTGGAGCTCGATGGACGAACTGATCAAGTACGCTCCGGACCTCGCCGTGGGCTTCCTGCACAACCTGCAGATCGCGGCCCTCTGCGCGGTCTTCTCCCTGATCCTCGGCACGATCCTGGTCGTCATGCGGGTGGCGCCGACGCCGGTGCTGCGCGCGGTCGGCACCGTGTACGTGAACGTGGTGCGCAACACCCCGCTCACGCTGGTGCTGGCGTTCTGCGCGCTCGGCCTCAGCGACACCCTGGGGCTGATCTTCTCCGACACGCCGATCACCAACAGCTTCTGGCTCGTCGTGCTCGGCCTGTCGGCGTACACGGCGACCTTCGTCTGCGAGGCGCTGCGCTCCGGCATCAACACGGTGCCGCTGGGTCAGGCGGAGGCGGCCCGGGCGATCGGGCTCACCTTCTCCCAGTCGCTGCGGCTGATCATCCTGCCGCAGGCGGCCCGGTCGGTCATCGCGCCGCTCGGCAGCGTGATGATCGCGATGACGAAGAACACCACGGTGGCGATCGCGGCCGGGTACCTCGCCGAGTCGGCCTTCGTCATGCGTGACACCTTCGACGACACCGGCGTGTCGATCCCGATCTTCCTCGGGCTGGCGGCCGCGTTCATGGCGGTGACGCTGCCGATCGGGTTCTTCACCGGCTGGCTGGCCAAGCGGATGGCGGTGGCGCGATGAGCTCGCAGGCGAGCGTCCTCTTCGACGTGCCCGGGCCGCGCGCCCGGCTGCGCAACAACATCCTCACGCTGCTCACCGTCGTGGGGATCCTCGCGGTGGCGTACTTCGTGTACGTCAAGTTCGACGAGAAGGGCCAGTGGAGCGCGATCCTCTGGCGGCACTTCCTCGAGGCCAAGACCTGGACGGACTTCATCATCCCCGGGCTGATCGGGACGCTGAAGGCCGCCGCCCTCGGGTCGGTGTGCGCGCTCGTGTTCGGCGCGGTGTTCGGCCTCGCCCGGCTGTCCGACCACTGGTGGATCCGCGTCCCCGCGGGCGCCGTGGTGGAGTTCTTCCGGGCGATCCCGCTGCTGCTGCTCATCTTCTTCCTGTTCTTCCTCGCGCCGAGCGTGTTCGGCGGCGGCGACTACACGCTGCTCGCGCTGGTGACCGGGCTCACCCTGTACAACGGGTCGGTGCTCGCCGAGGTGGTGCGGGCCGGGGTGCTCGCCGTGCCGAAGGGGCAGTCGGAGGCGGCGTACGCGATCGGGCTGCGCAAGAGCGGGGTGCTGTGGCTGATCCTGATCCCGCAGGCGGTCACCGCGATGATGCCCGCGATCGTCAGCCAGCTCGTGGTGCTGCTCAAGGACACCGCGCTCGGGTACATCATCGCCTACCAGGACCTGCTCAACATGGGCTTCGTGATCCTGCCGGCGAACTACTTCGGCACCCGGGTGTCGAGCGCGATCGTCATCGCCGTCGTCTACATCGGGCTGAACATGGCGCTCAGCGCCCTCGCCACCTGGCTGGAGAAGCGCAGCCGCCGCAGCAGCAAGACGAGCGCGAAGCCGGTCGCCCCGCCCTCCGCCACCGGTGTCGGCGCCCCCGGCGCCGGCGTCGCGGGTGGCACCCCCGGCATCTGACGGCCGCGCCGTACGCGGCGGAACGCCCACGGCCTTTCATCGGGCGGGACGGACGCCTGCGGGCACATGAGTGCCCCGGGGTCGTCCCGCCCGGTGCCGTTGATGACGCCTTGTCATTGCGCTCCGGCGTCTCGGTGAGGGGCCGACGCCGGCCCGCGAGACGAGCGGGACGACCGGCAGGTGAGGTCACCGCCGCATCTCCGGTGTCGCGTAGCGGCCGGTCGATCCGGGCGGCTCCCGCCCGATCTCGGCGCGTACGCCGCACCGACGGATCCGCCGTCCACGGTCGTCGGAGGCGGCACACGGGCCGGAATACGGCTCGACGAGCCGTGCATCGGCCGCCCGGTGGCCGTGTCGCCTAGCGGGCGTACTCGGTGGCGCGGGACTCGCGGACGACGGTGATGCGGATCTGGCCGGGGTAGGTGAGCTCCTCCTCGACCTGCTTCGCCACGTCGCGGGCGATGACCTGGGCCTGGATGTCGTCGACCGCGTCCGGCTTGACCATGACCCTGATCTCGCGGCCCGCCTGCATCGCGAAGACCTTCTCCACGCCCTCGTAGGACTGGGCGATCTGTTCCAGCCGCTCCAGGCGCTTGACGTACGCCTCCAGCGACTCGCGGCGGGCGCCGGGGCGGCCCCCGCTGATCGCGTCGGCGGCCTGGGTGAGCACGGCCTCGACCGTGCGCACCTCGACCTCGTTGTGGTGGGCCTCGATGGCGTGCACCACGTCCTCACACTCGCCGTACCGGCGGGCGATCTCGGCGCCGATCATGGCGTGACTGCCCTCGACCTCGTGGGTGAGGGCCTTGCCGATGTCGTGCAGCAGCGCGCAGCGCTTCAGCAGCGTCGGGTCGAGGCCCAGCTCGGCGGCCATGATGCCGGCGAGGTGCGCCGACTCGATCAGGTGCTTGAGCACGTTCTGGCCGTAGGAGGTGCGGTACCGGAGCTGGCCGAGCAGCGTGACCAGCTCCGGGTGCATGTCGGTGAGGCCGAGCTCGACGAGCGCGTCCTCACCGGCGCGCACGCACAGCTCGTGCACCTCGGCCTTGCTGCGCTCGTACGCCTCCTCGATGCGCTGCGGGTGGATGCGGCCGTCGAGGATGAGCTTCTCCAGGGTGAGCCGGGCGGTCTCCCGGCGTACCGGGTCGAAACACGAGAGCAGTACGGCCTCGGGCGTGTCGTCGATGATCAGGTTGACGCCGGTGATCGACTCGAAGGCGCGGATGTTCCGGCCCTCGCGGCCGATGATGCGGCCCTTCATCTCGTCGCCGGGCAGGTGCAGCACCGAGACCACGGACTCGGCCGTCTGCTCGGTGGCGAGGCGCTGTACGGCGAGCGTTATGATCTTGGTGGCGCGCTTGTCGGCCTCCCTGCGGGCCTCGGCCTCGATGTCCCGGACGAGCAGCGCCGCCTCGCGCTTGGCCTGGTTCTCGATCGACTGGATGAGCTCGTTCTTGGCCTGCTCGGCGGTGAGCCCGGCGATGCGTTCCAGCATCACCCGGCGCTCTTCCTCCATCTGCTCCAGCTCGGCGCGCCGGTCGGCGAGCCGGGTCTCGGTCTCGGCGAGCTTCTTGGCCCGCTCGGCCTGCCGTCGCGCCTCCTCGTCGAGCCGCTGCTCCCGCTCGGCGAGCCGCCGCTCCCGGCGCTCGAGGCCCGCCCGCAGCTCCTTGAGCTCGGACTTGAGGATCCGCGTCTCCTCCTCGACCTCTTTGCGCATCTGCGCGACGGTTCGCGCGGCCTCCTCGGACTTGCGGAGGATCTCCGCCGCGTCGCTGTTCGCCTTGTCCCGGATCTGGGCCGCCTCGCGGCGGGCCTCCTCCAGCTCGTTCTGGGCCTCGGCTATCTGTTCGGGTGTCGGGCCGGACGGCGCTGATCGGCGTTCGGCGCCCGTACGGCGGATCAAGACGATGAGTGAGATGAGTGCGGCAGCCGCGACGACGGCGAGTACGAAAACGGCAACCGTCAGCGCGATGTCGCCCATGCGCCCACCCACTCCTCGCGTCTCGATTCCGCCGCGCGAGGGGTCACATACGCACAGTGACGGATTACGGTGACGCTAGACGGACAATACGGCTCTCAGCACTGGTCTATCGACCACCTGGATCCGGTCACCAGGCGAAAACAATCTTCTACGTCCGTTACTCACCGTTATGTCAATCCGCACTGCGCGGAGTAACTCCTCACTATGGTCGAGATTAGGTGTCAATGCGGCAACGAGCAAGCCACGAGCGGGCAAAGGCATCGCCGAAAACCGAGGCACGGGCGCCGCCCCGCAACCAAAGTGCCTGCTACGGCCGCATTTTCCCCAACCCAAACCGACCCAATCGGATCCGCCTGATGCCGCCGTCCCGAACACGGCCGGTGGCACCGTGCGGCCACGGCGCCGGCGATCCGGCACCGTGCATCGATACCGAACACCGAACGGGCGGCCGTGATTCCGCCGGTCACCACGCCCCGGTCACGGCGTTCCTTTCGACCCGATAAGGACCTGTATTAGCCCGCTCGCACCCCTCGGCGACCACGCCGCCGCGGCGCCCGCGGCACCCGGGGCGCTCGGCGGCGCCGCTCGGCGGCCCGTGGCCGGGCTCCGGGCGGCGCCTCAGGGCACGTCGTCGCCGGTGGTCTCCTCCGGCTCCCAGCCCTCCAGGTCGTCGAGCGGGCGGCCCTCGGCCTCGACCTCCGCCTCCAGCGCCTCCCGGACGACGCGGTAGGCGAGGCCGGGTGAGTAGCCCTTGCGGGCGAGCATGCCGCCCAGGCGGCGGGCCCGGGTGGCGGTGGGCAGGCCGCGGGTGGCGGGCAGGCGGCGGGCGACGAGGCGGCGCGCGGTCTCCAGCTCCTCCTCCGGGTCGAGGCGGGCGACGGCGTCACGGACGGTCTCGTCGGCGACGCCCCGGTGGCGCAGCTCCGCGGCGAGGGCCTTGCGGCCCAGGCCGCGCCCGGCGTGCCGCGAGTCCACCCACGCCTCGGCGAACGCCTTGTCGTCGATGAGGCCCACCTCCTGGAAGCGGGCCAGCACCGCCTGCGCCGCGTCCTCGGGCACGCCCCGGCGGCGGAGGGCGTCGGCGAGCTGTGCCCGGGTGCGCGGCGCGGCCGTGAGCAGGCGCAGGCAGATGGCCCGCGCGACCGCCTCCGGGTCGGCGTCGGGCCCCTGGCTCGCCAGGGTGCCCTCGGCCGGCCCGTCGGGCGGCCATCCCCCGCCCCCGCGCCCGCGGGTGCGGCGTCGCGGGCCGGGTGAACCGGACGGCGGCATGGTCCCGTCGATCAGACGTCACCCGGCCGGGGCGCCGCCGCGGCCTTGGCGGCCCGGGCGGACGCGGCGGCCGCGGCACGGCCGGTGGTCCCGGCGGTACGGCCGGCGGACGCCGCGGGCGCCGCGCCCGGGCCGGCCGCGGGGGCACCGGCCGGAGGCTGGGCGGGGGCGTCGATGCGCGGCCCGACCCCCAGCTTCTCCTTGATCTTCTTCTCGATCTCGTTCGCGATGTCCGGGTTGTTCTTCAGGAAGTTGCGGGCGTTCTCCTTGCCCTGCCCGAGCTGCTCGCCCTCGTACGTGTACCAGGCGCCGGACTTGCGGATGAAGCCGTGCTCCACGCCCATGTCGATGATCCCGCCCTCGCGGGAGATGCCGACGCCGTAGAGGATGTCGAAGTCGCACTGCCGGAACGGCGGGGCCATCTTGTTCTTGACGACCTTCACCCGGGTCCGGCTGCCGACCGGCTCGGTGCCGTCCTTCAGGGTCTCGATGCGGCGGATGTCGAGGCGAACCGAGGCGTAGAACTTCAGCGCCTTACCACCGGTGGTGGTCTCCGGGCTGCCGAACATCACGCCGACCTTCTCGCGCAGCTGGTTGATGAAGATCGCGGTGGTACGGGTCTGGCTGATGGCGCCGGTCAGCTTGCGCAGGGCCTGGGACATCAGCCGGGCCTGGAGGCCGACGTGGCTGTCGCCCATCTCGCCCTCGATCTCCGCCTTCGGCACGAGGGCCGCCACCGAGTCGATGACGACCACGTCGATCGCACCGGAGCGGATCAGCATGTCGGCGATCTCGAGAGCCTGCTCACCGGTGTCCGGCTGCGCGACGAGGAGCGCGTCGGTGTCCACGCCGAGCTTCTTGGCGTACTCCGGGTCGAGGGCGTGCTCGGCGTCGATGAAGGCGGCGATGCCGCCCGCCTTCTGCGCGTTCGCCACCGCGTGCAGGGCGACCGTGGTCTTACCGGACGACTCCGGACCGAAGATCTCCACGATCCGCCCGCGGGGCAGGCCGCCGATGCCGAGCGCGATGTCCAGCGCGATCGACCCGGTCGGGATCACCTCGACAGGGGCACGCGCCTCGTCGCCGAGACGCATGACGGAGCCCTTGCCGAACTGGCGCTCGATCTGGGCGAGCGCCGTTTCCAGGGCCTTCTCGCGGTCGTTGGCTGCCATGGATGCCCCCTGTGAGGGTTGTGGGTCCTGTCGGTCACCAGCAAGCTATGGGGTGCCGCCGACAATTTCCCGGCGACACTCGCCTTCCGCGTGGTGGCACCTTTACCGGCGGCGGCCACCTCAGCATAGCCGAACTGCTGTTCGATCGCGCGGCCAATCGGCCCTCCGCGTGGCTTCGCACGCAGATACCGGGACGAATCGAACGCGCAGGTCGGCGCCGTACCGGCGGATCCCGTCCCCGGCGCCGTCCCGCCCGCGGCCGGCTCCCGCACCCGGCCCTCACGGGCGCCGCCGCCCGGCCGCGCCACGGCACCGCCGCCGCGCCGTACCGGGCCGGAGGCGCCGGCTCACACCGGCGTGGCGTTCAGCGCAGCTTGGGGTCGACGTCGACGGTCGCGCAGACCGCACGCCAGACGTCCTTCGCCGACTCCCCGTCGGCGAGGGCCTGCACCACGGTACGGTGCCCCAGCTCGGCGATGACGAAGTCCCGCGCCCAGGACTCGGCGTACGTCTCGCCGAACTGCCGGTGCATGCGATCCCAGAAGTCTGTTAAGCGCACGCCTCCAGTATGAGACGCTTCCATCAGTGGGCCGCACGGCTCACGGATTGGAGGCCCTATGAAGAGGCTCACCCGCGCCCAGCGGCGCGCCCACCGCGCCAAGCGCCGACTGCTGCGTTCCCGGCAACTGCAGGCCGTGCAGCAGGCCCGCCGAGAGCGGCGGGAACGCAAGGGAGGCTAGTCCCGGCCCGCGGCGAGCGGCTTCCGGCCGACCGGAAACGTCGGTGGCGGGGGGCAGGATGGACGCATGGCGCTCGACCACTTCAGCGCGGTGACCCGGCAGTGGTTCGCCGATGCGTTCGCACAGCCGACGGCGGCGCAGGCCGGGGCGTGGGCCTCGATCGCGCGTGGGGAGAACACCCTCGTGGTGGCCCCCACCGGTTCGGGCAAGACCCTCGCCGCCTTCCTGTGGTCGCTCGACCGGCTCGCCACCTCGCCCGGCGTCACCGACCCCATGCGGCGCTGCCGCGTGGTGTACGTGTCGCCGCTGAAGGCGCTCGCCGTGGACGTGGAGCGCAACCTCCGGGCCCCGCTCGCGGGGCTGCGGCAGACGGCGCGCCGGCTCGGCCTGCCGGTTCCGGACATCTCGGTGGCGGTGCGCTCCGGTGACACCCCCGCCGAGGACCGCCGCCGGTTCGCCGCCAAGCCCGCCGACATCCTCATCACCACGCCCGAGTCGCTCTACCTGATCCTCACCAGCCGGGCGAGGGAGGCGCTGCGGGGCGTGGAGACGGTGATCGTGGACGAGGTGCACGCGGTCGCCGGGACCAAGCGGGGCGCCCATCTCGCGCTCACCCTGGAGCGGCTGGACGTGCTGCTGGAGCGGCCCGCCCAGCGCATCGGCCTGTCCGCCACCGTGCGCCCGGTCGGCGAGGTCGCCACGTTCCTCGGTGGCGTGCGCCCGGCGGTGGTCGTCCAGCCGCCCCACGAGAAGCGGCTGGAGATCGAGGTGGTCGTCCCGGTGGAGGACATGGCCGAGCCGCCGCCTCCGGACCGGGGCGGGCCGGAGGCGGAGTACGGCGCGCCGCCCGCCGAGCGGGGACGCGGCATCTGGCCGCACGTGGAGGAGCGCCTGCTCGACCTGATCGCCGCGCACCGGTCGACGATCGTCTTCGCCAACTCGCGCCGTCTCGCCGAGCGGCTGTGCACCCGGCTCAACGAGCTGGCCTTCGAACGCCGCACCGGCCACAACGGCGCCGCGAACGGCTCCGCGGCCGGAGGCCCCGGCACGCCCGGGACCGCCCCGGCTGCGGGCGGCGGCGCGGGCGGCGACGGCGCGGGGAACACCGCCCCGCCCCCGGGTACGCCGCCGGCCCGCCTCGCCCCGGCCGAGATGATGGCGCAGGCCGGAGCCGGCCGCGGCCTGCCCGCCGGACCGGCCGGTGAGGTGGCGCGGGCGCACCACGGCTCGGTGTCGAAACAGGAGCGGGCGCACATCGAGGAGGAGCTGAAGTCCGGGCGGCTGCCCGCGGTGGTCGCCACCTCCAGCCTCGAGCTCGGCATCGACATGGGCGCGGTCGACCTGGTCGCGTGCGTGGAGGCGCCGCCGAGCGTGGCGAGCGGCCTGCAGCGCATCGGCCGCGCCGGGCACCGGGTGGGCGCGGTGTCCAAGGGCGTCATCTTCCCCAAGTACCGCGGCGACCTGGTGCAGACCGCGGTGGTCGCCGAGCGCATGCGGCGCGGCGAGATCGAGGAGCTGCGCTACCCGCGCAACCCGCTCGACGTGCTCGCCCAGCAGATCGTCGCGATGTGCGCGATGGACGAGTGGACCGTCGACGAGCTGGAGACGGTGGTACGGCGGGCCGCGCCGTACGCGACGCTGCCGCGGTCCGCGCTGGAGGCGACGCTCGACATGCTCGCCGGGCGGTACCCGAGCGAGGAGTTCGCCGAGCTGCGCCCCCGCATCGTGTGGGACCGGGTGACCGGCACGTTGCGGGCGCGGCCGGGCGCGCAGCGGCTCGCGGTCACCAGCGGCGGCACCATCCCCGACCGCGGCCTGTTCGGCGTGTACCTCGCCGGCGGGGACAAGCCCGCCCGGGTGGGCGAGCTCGACGAGGAGATGGTGTACGAGTCGCGGGTCGGCGACGTGTTCGTGCTCGGCGCCACCTCGTGGCGGATCGAGGACATCGGCCCCGACCGGGTGCTCGTCTCCCCCGCCCCCGGACAGCCGGGAAAGCTGCCGTTCTGGCACGGCGACGCGCCCGGCCGCCCGGTCGAGCTGGGGCGGGCGATCGGCGCGTTCCTGCGCGAGCTGTCCGGGGCGAAGGCCGAGCAGGCGGTGGCGCGGGCCCGCGCGGCCGGTCTCGACGATTACGCGGTCGGCAACCTTCTCGCCTACCTGCGCGAGCAGCGCGAGGCGACCGGGTACGTGCCGGACGACCGCACGCTGGTGATCGAGCGGTTCCACGACGAGCTGGGCGACTGGCGGGTGGTGGTGCACTCGCCGTACGGCGCGCCGGTGCACGCCCCGTGGGCGCTGGCGATCGGCCGGCGGCTGCGCGAGCGGTACGGCGTGGACGTGCAGGCCGTGCACTCCGACGACGGGATCGTGCTGCGGGTGCCGGACACGCTCGAGGGCGCCCCCTCGGACGTGGCGGTGTTCGATCCCGAGGAGATCGAGCGGATCGTCGTCGAGGAGCTCGGCGGGTCGGCGCTGTTCGCCTCCCGGTTCCGGGAGTGCGCGGCGCGGGCGCTGCTGCTGCCCCGCCGCCATCCGGGCCGTCGTACGCCGCTGTGGCAGCAGCGGCAGCGGGCCGCGCACCTGCTGGGGGTGGCGAGCAAGTACGGCTCGTTCCCGGTGGTGCTGGAGACGATGCGCGAGTGCCTGCAGGACGTGTTCGACGTGCCCGGGCTCGTCGCGCTCATGCGGGACATCGCCGCGCGGCGGGTGCGGGTGGTGGAGGTGGAGACCTCGCAGGCCTCGCCGTTCGCGGCGTCGCTGCTGTTCCGCTACGTCGAGGCGTTCATGTACGAGGGCGACGCGCCGCTCGCCGAGCGGCGGGCGCAGGCGCTCGCCCTCGACACCTCGCTGCTCGCCGAGCTGCTCGGCCAGGCGGACCTGCGGGAACTGCTCGACCCGGACGTGATCGCCGAGACCGAGCGGGAGCTGGCCCGGCTCGACCGGCCGCTGCGCGACGCCGAGGACCTCGCCGACCTGCTGCGGTCGCACGGCCCGCTGCTCACCGAGGACGTCACGATCCGCGGCGGCGATCCCGCCTGGCTGACCGAGCTGGAGGCCGCCCGGCGGGCGATCCGGGTGCGGGTCGCCGGGATCGAGCAGTGGGCGGCGATCGAGGACACGGCACGGCTGCGCGACGCGCTCGGCGTGCCGCCGCCGGTGGGGGTGCCGCAGGCGTTCCTCGAGCCGGTGCCCGACCCGCTCGGCGACCTGGTCGCGCGGCACGCCCGCACCCGCGGGCCGTTCGCGGCGGCCACCGCGAGCACCCGCTTCGGCCTCGGCGTCGCCGTGGTGACCGACGCGCTGCGCCGGCTCGCCGCGGAGGGCCGGGTGGTGTCCGGCGAGTTCCGGCCCGGCGGGCGCGGCGAGGAGTGGTGCGACGCCGGGGTGCTGCGGCTGCTGCGCCGCCGGTCGCTCGCCCGGCTGCGGCGCGAGATCGAGCCGGTGGCACCCGAGGTGCTCGCCGCGTTCTCCCCGGCCTGGCACGGCATCCCCGCCCCCACGCGGGGCCCGCACGGGATAGACGCGCTGGTGACGGCGATCGAGCGGCTGCAGGGGGCGGCGGTGCCCGCCTCGGCCCTGGAGACGCTCGTGCTGCCCGCCCGGGTGCCCGGGTACACGCCCGCGATGCTCGACGAGCTCACCTCCTCCGGTGAGGTGATCTGGGCGGGCCAGGGGTCGCTGCCCGGCGGCGACGGGTGGGTGGCGCTGTACTTCGCCGACACCGCGCCGCTGCTGCTGCCCGAGCCGGCCGAGATCACCATGACGCCGCTGCACGAGGCGGTGCTGGAGGCGCTGTCCGGCGGGGGCGCGCTGTTCTTCCGCGACCTGTCCGACCGGGTCGGATCGCTCGACGACTCCGCGCTCGTCGCCGCCCTGTGGGATCTGGTGTGGGCGGGCCGGGTGTCCGGCGACACGCTCGCCCCGCTGCGGGCCGCCCTCGGCACCGGCAGGCCCGCGCACCGGCCGCGCACGACGCGCAGGCGGCGGGCCGTACTGCCGACGCGGAGCGGGCCGCCCACGGTCGCGGGCCGGTGGTGGGCGCTGCCGTCGCCCGCGGCCGATCCGACGCAGCGGGCGCACGCGCAGGCCGAGACCCTGCTGGAACGGCACGGCGTGCTCACCCGGGGCGCGGTCGCGGCCGAGCGGCTGCCCGGCGGCTTCGCCGCGGTCTACCAGGTGCTGCGGGCCTTCGAGGAGAGCGGCCGGTGCCGCCGCGGCTACTTCGTGGAAGGGCTCGGCGGCGCCCAGTTCGCGCTGCCCGGCGCGGTCGACCGGATGCGCGCCATGGCGCCGTCCGCCTCGGCCACCGTCTCCGGCGGCGGTGCCCCGGAGCGCAGCCCTCAGGCGGTGGTGCTCGCCGCCGCCGACCCGGCCAACCCGTACGGCGCGGCCCTCCCCTGGCCGGACCGCCCCGGCGACCCGGGCCACCGGCCGGGCCGAAAGGCGGGCGCCCTGGTCGTCCTGGTCGGCGGCCGCCTCGCCCTCTACGTGGAACGTGGGGGCAAGAGCGTGCTCTCCTTCGCCGAGGAGGACGAGCTGCGGGCCGCCGTCGACGCGCTCGCCGCCGCCGTCCGCGGCGGCACCCTCGGCGCGCTCACCGTGGAACGCGCCGACGGCGTCCCGATCACCGAGTCCCCGCTCGCCGCCGCGCTCGAGGCGGCCGGGTTCCACCCCACGCCGCGCGGGCTGCGGCTGCGCGTCTGACCGTCCACGCTCGACGGCGCTCCCCGCCTGACCGAAGTCACGAGAGCGGATGCCGGCACGGGAAGGTGCGGCCGCATCCGGTGCGACACCGGTCCCGTGGCCGCCCCGTCCTGCGGACGGGAGCGTCCTCATCGGCGGGCCGACCGTTCGAAAGACTCGGGGTCCCTGACTTGGTCGCCCCTGCAGCGGAGTGCCATGAAACAACGCATCCGGCGCAGGGCGGGAGCGCGCGGATGCCGACCGCCTGCCGATCACCGCGGGGCCGGCTGCCGTGAGCGCCCGCCGACGGCAACTCGAATCACGAAGATCGATCGGGCGGCCCCCAGGCCGCTCAACGGGCTCGGGGTTACGGACAGGGCCGCCCCTGCAGCGGCGGGCCATCTGACGAGGCTCCGATGCAGGGGCGGGGGTTAGCCGGTGGCGGCGCGACCCGCGCGGTTCGACGGGTCGTGCGCCGCCACCGGGCGCGAACGCCGCTAGCAGGGCTGAACCTGGCTGACCTTGTAGCCGAAGCTGCCAACGTTGTTCTGGAAGCCACTCGTGATGATGTGCTTCTGGCCCTTGTTCCAGCGGCTGCCGTGCTCGTAGAGGCACCAGTTGCGTCCGGTCCTGTTCCTCGCCGACAACACGTGGTCGTTGAGCTTGCCGCCGGCGACGTTGGCGAGATCGCGGACGCCGTGGCGGAGCTCGAGCCGGGCCCCGGTGCCGTTCGTCCCCCAGTAGATGCAGAAGGCGCCGGGCGAGCACTGCCAGCGGGCCTGGGCGTGCGCGGACTCCTTGGCCGCGGCCACGGGCGTGGTCGGACCGAGAAGGGCCGCCGCCGCTGCGACGGCGCCGAGAGCGAGCATGCGTCGAGCCATGTGGCGGGGCCGCTCAGGGGCGCGGATTGTCATGATCTTTCCCCTTTCTCGTGTGCCTCGGCGTGCGGCCGCCGGCGAGATCGTCGCCGACGTACCGGCATGTTGACTTCGCCACGAAATCGTGCGAACGCATTGCGTAACGGAACCGAGTGTGGGAGACGTTGACGGAGGTTGTCGACGGGATGGGTGTCTCCTGGTGGCTGAGGAAAAGGAAACGGTCCAGGAAACGGCTGCGAACAGGGACGACACCGCGGCCAGGACGGCTGCGGAAACCCGGGGAAAGGCCGCCGGGGCGGGTTCCTTCGGCGCGGAGCTGCGCCGGCTGCGGCGGCTGCGCGGGCTGTCGCTGAGCCAGCTCTCCGAGCTGGTGCACTACAGCCGTGGCTATCTGAGCAGGCTGGAGAACGGCAGGCAGGCGGCCTCCCGCGAGGTGGCCCGCGCCTGCGACCGGGTCCTCAACGCCGGTGGCGCGCTGCTGGCGTGGGTGCCGGACCGCGGCCGGCGCAGGGCGGCCCGCCAAGGCACGACCGGCGAGGGTACGGCGAGCGGGACGGAGGTGCGCTGCCCGTATCCGGGAACCGCCGCCTTCGGCACCGATGACGCCGGCCGGTTCTTCGGCCGGGAACGCGTCGTGGCCCGGCTGGTGGGCCTGCTGGCCGACCGGCTCGGCGGCGGCGGCCCGCTCGTGCTGGCCGCCCCGTCGGGCGCGGGCACCACCTCGCTGCTCGCCGCCGGTCTCGTCCCGGCGCTGGCCCGGGGCGTGCTGCCGCTGCCCGACGCCGCCGTGCCCGGCGTGGTCATGTTCACGCCGACCGCGACGCCGTACCGCACGCTGCTCGACCGGCTCGCCGAGGCGGCCGAGCGGCCGCCCGCCGCGCCGTCACCCGGCCCGGCCACCTCCCCCGACGGCCGGGCGCGGCGCGGTCCGGTGGTCGTCATCGTCGACCAGTTCGAGGAGGTCTTCTCGCGCTGCCGCGACGAGGCGGAACGCGAGCGGTTCGTCCGTCTGCTGTGTGACCTGTCGACCAGCTGGAACGGCGAGCCACCGGCCGCACTCGTCGTGCTGGGGGTGCGGGCCGACCACCTGGAACGCTGCCGGGCCTACCCCGGCCTGGCCGCGGCGCTGCGGGACGGGCGGCTCGACCTCGGCGCGATGCGGCCCGACGAGCTGCGCGATGCGATCACGCGCCCCGCGACCGCCGCCGGGCTGGAGCTGGAACCGGGGCTGGTCGAGCTGCTGCTGCGCGACATCGGCGCCTCGGCGGACGGCTACGACCCGGGGGCGCTGCCGCTGCTGGCGCACGCCCTGCTCGCGACCTGGCAGCAGCGCTCGGGCCGCACGCTCACGGTCGCCGGATACCAGCTCGCGGGCGGGGTGCACGGTGCGGCGGTGGCGGCTGCGGAGCGCGCGTACGCGAGCCTCCGCTCGGCGGACCGCGACCGGGCGCGGCGGCTGCTGCTGCGCCTCGTGCAGGTGGGCGAGGACGGGCGGCTGACCCGCCACCGGGTGACGCGGGCACGGCTGCTGCGCCACGTTCCGGACGCCGTCGGCGTGCTCGACGCGTTCGCCCGGGCCCGCGTGGTCACGCTCGACGAGCACCACGTCGAGCTCACCCACGAGGCGCTGCTGGAAGGCTGGCCCCGGCTGCGCGGCTGGATCGACGCGGACCGCACGGGCCTGCGGATACGTCAGCGCCTCACCGAGGCAGCGGAGGCGTGGGAACAGGACGGCCGCGACCCCTGCCACCTCTACCGGGGGACGCCGCTCACGGTGGCGCTGGAGTGGGCCGCCGACCCGCGGCACCGCCACCAGCTGAGCGCCATGGAGCGTGCGTTCCTGCAGGCGAGCGCGCGCGCAGCCGACCGGGACACGCCCCGCCGGTACGGCCGGCTGCTGCGCCGCCTGATCGCGATGATGGCCCTCGTGCTGAGCGCGGCGATCACCGTGAGCTCGGCCCCGGCCCACCTGGTGAGCCGCCCCGAGACACGGCCACGGCCCACTGCGCCGGGCGGCAAGCCTCGGGGCATGCCCGGCGGCCTCCCCCGCGGGATGGGCCCGGACGCGACGCCGCAGAGCGCCGGTACGGCGGAGCCGCCGGGCTCGCGGGCGTGCACGCGGGCCCCCGGAGCGCCCGCACAACCGGGTGGCGCGGCGTGTCCGAACCGGCACGATCCCGCCGGGGCACGAGCGGGCGACGACCAAGCGGCCGCCGGACGACGGCCGGGGCGGGGGCACGGCCAAGCCGACGTACGTCGCCGCGGCCGTTCCGGACGCCTCCCCGCTCCGCAGCGCCGCCGCGACCGCATGTCAGGGGGCCGGAAACGGCGCGGCCGATCGCCTGCGCTGCCCTGAAGGCGCGGCTTGCCCAATTTCCTGCGCCATGCCGGGGCACATCGCCGGGGATCCCGATTGGGAAGGCTGCCCGGCCTGTCACCGAAAGCGCCGCGCCAGGCCGCGCGGCGCCACGGCACGGCTCAGAACTCGGCCGGGCCGTACAGGGCGGCCGGGGTGCCGGTGCTCATCGCCCAGTAGCGGTCGCCGTACGACCAGTGCCACCACTCGGTGGGGTAGTTGATCAGCCCGGCCGCGCGCAGCGCGGTGGCGAGGATCTCGCGGTTGCGCCGGGCCTCGGCGGAGATGCCGGGGGCGTCGGTGTAGCAGGCGCCGTTGCTCTGCTCGGGTGTGGCGTTGACGGGGGTGCCCATGTCGACCTCGACCCCGTCCTCGGTGCAGAGGGTGAGGTCGACGGCGGCACCCGCGGTGTGCGGGGCCACCTCGATCGGGGAGACGTACCGGCTCGCCGCGACGTGCAGCTCGTCGGGCGTCATGTCCGGGTAGGTGGTGCGGAGCTCCTCCTTGTACTCCTCGAAGTACCGCCGCTGCAGGGCCGGCGGCCGGTAGCCCTCCACGATCAGCAGGCGGTACCCGGCGGGCAGCAGCCGCTGCGCCTCCTCCAGCCGCGTGGCGAGCCCTTCCCGCAGGTGGGCGTAGGCGCCGGCCTCGTCGGCGAGGCGGGTGTCCACCGCGAACCGCCCGCGCAGATCGACCAGGGGCTCACCGATGTCGTCGACCGGAATCGAGGTAACCCGGGGGTCAGAGATGAGAACAATGTCCGCCACGGGAAGCCATTCTCACACAGCGGTTCGGGCGAAAGGGCCGGGACCGGCGAGCCCCGCCGCAGCCGCCCCGGACCCGGGTGCCACGTCCCCCACCCCACGGGCGGCTCACGCCTCGACCGTGGTGGCGAACAGCTCCTCCCGCGCATGATCGAGCGCGACGAGCAGGGCGCCGCGCAGGATCGGGTTGCCCTCGACCTCGGTCACCGCGACCCGGGGACGGCTGGGGCAGATCCGGGCGACGGCCTCCTCGACCCGGGCCGCGAGGGCGGTGCCGCCGGCGCGGCCGACGTGTCCGCCGAGCACGACGAGGCCGGGGTCGAGCACGACGGCGGTGGCCGCGACCCCGACGGCGAGGCGCATCGCCAGTTCGTCGAGGAAGTCCGCGGCGCCGGTCGCCACGGCGGTGCGCACCACGTGGGCGATCCAGTCCGCGGTGATCTCGTCGGGTATCGCCTCGGCGAGGCCGTAGGAGGCGGCGAGGTTCGCCACCGCCTCGCCGCCGACCAGCCGCTGGAACGATCCGGACTGCGGCTCGCTCACGTCGGTGGGGAGCGGCTCGCCGGGCACCGGGAGCCAGCCGACCTCGCCCGCGCCGCCGGTGACGCCCCGGTGCAGCCTGCCGCCGAGCATCACGCCGAGGCCCTGGCCGATGCCGGTCCACAGCAGCACGAAGTCGTCGACGCCGCGGGCCGCGCCGTACGCGCGCTCGGCGACCGCGGCGAGGTTCACGTCGTTCTCGATCATCACGGACCTGCCGAGCGCGGTGCGCAGCCGGGCCAGCGCGCCGAGGTGCCAGGCGGGCAGGTCGAAGGAGAAGCGCACCTCCCCGGTGGCGGGGTCGACCACGCCGCGGGTGCCGATGACGACGGCCCGCAGCCGGGACAACGCCACGCCCGCGCGCTCGCAGGCGCGCCGTACCGCGTCGTGGACGACCGCGGCCGGGTCGCCGCCGAGGTCCATGCTGATCTCGGCGACGGTCGTGCCGGTGATGTCGGCGATGCCCGCGGTGACGGTGTCGGGCAGCACGTCGAGCCCGGCCACGTACGCGCTGGAGGGCACGATCGAGTACAGCGCGGCGTTCGGGCCCCGGCCGCCGGGGCGTTCGCCGCTGACCCTGACGAGCCCCTTCCGCTGCAGCCGGTTGAGCAGCTGCCCGGAGGTCACCTTGGACAGGCCGGTGTGCCTGCCCAGCTCGGCCCGGGTGAGCGGGCCGAGGGTGAGGAGGAGCTCCAGGGCCGCGCGATCGTTGAGCTGGCGCAGCAGCCGGGGTGTGCCCGGGCGTCGGGTCAAGATCGGCCCCCTGTCGTCACGGTCGGCGTTCGCATTTTTTAAGAAAGTTTCCTGTTAGTTTAGCCGCTTCCCGGCCCGTGAGAACGGAGACTCCCCGGTACGGCGTGCCTCAGGAGCCCGCGAAGATCGCCTCTCGCGCGTGCTGGAGCGCGGCGAGGACCGCGCCGCGCAGCACCGGGTCCTCGGTCACCGTGGTGGTGACCACCTTGGGGTGGATCGGGCACATCCGGGCGACCGCGTCGGCGACCCGGACGGTGAGCGCGTCTCCCCCGGCCTGGCCCACCTCGCCGGCGAGCACGATCAGCTCGGGATCGAGCACCACGCACACCGAGGCAACCCCGAGCGCGAGCCGCCGGGCGATCTCGTCGAGCAGCGCCTCGCCCGCCTCCCCGGCCGCGACCGCCGCGCCCACGCACTCGGCCGCGGTCGGCGCGGCGAACCCGTGCTCGGCGGCGAGCTCGCACACCGCGTCCGAGCTCACCAGGGTCTGCAGGCCCCCGCCGAGCGACGGCGGCCGCCCCGGCCGGGACCGCACGTCCTCGGCGAGCGGCACGCCCGGCACCGGCAGGTAGCCGATCTCCCCGGCGCTGCCCGAGTGCCCGCGGTGCAGCCGGCCCCCGAGCACCACGGCCATGCCGATGCCCCGGGCCACCCACACGAGCACGAAGTCGTCGAGCCCGCGGGCCGCGCCCTCGGCCCGCTCCGCGATCGCCGCCAGGTTGACGTCGTTCTCGATGATGACGTGGGTGCGCAGCTCCCGGGCGAGCGCGTCGTGCACCCCCTCGTGCCAGCCGGGCAGGTCGAAGGAGAACCGCACGTCGCCACTGCGCGGATCCACCACGCCCGGGGTGCCGATGCCCACCGCGTCGAGCCGGCCCAGCGGCACCTTGGCGGCGCGGGACGCCTTCGCCAGCGCGCCGCGGATCATCGCCACCGGATCGGCCGCCGGACGCCCGTCCGGTGTCGTGCCCGCGCCGTACGCGTCCGGGGTGACCCGCGCCCTGCCCCGCACGTCGCCCTTGATGTCGGCGATCGCCGCGGTCACCTCGTCGGGGCCCACGCTCACCCCGCCCACGAACGCGGCGGAGGCCACCACGCCGTACAGCGCAGCGTTCGGCCCGCGGTTGCCGCCCTGCTCGCCGACCACCTCAACCAGCCCGCGTTCCTCCAGCCGGGCCAGCGTCTGGGAGGCGGTCACCTTGGACAGGCCGGTCGCCTCACCGATCTGCCCGCGGGTCAGCGGTCCGGACGTGAGCAGCAGCTCCAAGGCGGCCCGGTCGTTGATCTCCCTGAGCAGCCGGGGCACGCCAGGACGTCGCTTCATTCGCCCGCTTTCTTACTCGCCGTCCCCGATGGTTTACCACAGTCCGTAGCCGGCGCCCATGGGGAGGCCCGGCCAACCCGCCTCTAGCAGGCGGGATAATCAACAACATGCGTCTATCCGCCCGAGTCGACTACGCCCTCCGAGCCGCGGCCGAGCTGGCCGCCGCGGGCGGCGGCAGCCCGATCACCGTCGGTGAGCTCGCCAAAGAACAGGAGATGCCGCCCAAGTACCTGGAGAACATTCTGCTGCAGATGCGCCGGGCGGGTCTCGTCCGCGGTCAGCGCGGCCCGGAGGGCGGCTACGTGCTCGCCCGCCCCGCGAGCGAGATCAGCCTCGCGGACGTGATCCGCGCCGTGGACGGTCCGCTCGCCAACGTCCGCGGGGAACGTCCCGAGCACGTCGGCTACACCGGCGCGGCCCAGTCGCTGCAGAAGGTGTGGATCGCGTTGCGGGCGGCCGAGCGGGCCATCCTCGAGGAGGTCACACTCGAGCACATCGCCTCGGGCGACCTGCCGAAGAAGGTTCTCGAGCTCACCGCCGACCCCGCCGCCTGGGACTGACCGGTGCCCGAGGGCGACGCCGTCTACCGCACCGCGGCACGGCTCCGCGCCGCCCTCGACGGCAGGCCGCTCGTCCGGTCCGACTTCCGCGTGCCCCGGTACGCCACGACCGACCTGTCCGGCCGGACCGTGCTCACCACGGTGTCGTACGGCAAGCACCTGCTCACCCGGATCGACGGCGGCCTCACCGTGCACACGCACCTGCGCATGGACGGAAGCTGGTGGATCCAGCCGGCCGGACGCCGTCTGCCGCCGGGCGACGTGGTGCGCCTGGTGCTGGCGAACGCCGAGCGTCAGGCGGTCGGCGTCCGGCTCGGCGTGGTCGAGCTGCTGCCCACCGAGCACGAGGACCGCGTCATCGGCCACCTCGGCCCGGACCTGCTCGGCCCGAACTGGGATCCCGAGGAGGCGGCGCGCCGGATGCGCCGCCGGCCGGAGGAGACGATCGGGGAGGCGCTGCTCGACCAGCGCAACCTGGCCGGCATCGGGACGATCTGGCGGGCGGAGACGTTGTTTCTCGCCGGGGTCTCGCCCTGGCGTCCGGTGGGCGAGTGCACCGGTCTTGCGGAGATGGTGGCCCGTACGGCACGGCTGATGAAACGTGCGGCTGAGCAGGGCCGCGGTCCGGTCACCACCGGCGACCCGCGCCCCGGGCGGGAACTGTGGGTGTACGGCCGCGACCGCCGCCCGTGCCGGCGGTGCGGAACTGCGATAGCGCGTGGGGAGATGGGCTCACGGCCCTACGAACGGTTGGTCTTCTACTGCCCGGTCTGCCAGCCATGGTGAGGTCGCATGAGGTCCCGGAGCACGGGGTGGCGAAGGGCGAGCCGAAGAGCACTCCGTGCGGTCCCGGGCGGGCACGCCCGGTGGAGGTGTCCGCCGTGACCGTGTGATCCGGCGGCGCAACGCGCGCAGGGGCGCGCGGCGTCGAGGGGAGGAGCCGGTCAGGCGGCGACCATGTCCTTGACCTCGGGGAAGCCGTCGAACTCCGGACCGGGAACGGCGTCCGGGATCGGCAGGCGCTCGCGCTCGGGCACCTCCGCCATCACGGGCGCGTGCTGGAGCTCGGCCAGGGCGAACTGGTCGGACACCTCACGCAGCACCTGCGAGAGCGGGACGCCGAGGGCGCCGCAGATCGACGCGAGCAGCTCGGAGGACGCCTCCTTCTGCCCACGCTCCACCTCGGACAGGTAGCCGAGGGAGACTCGTGCCAAGGTCGAGACCTCGCGCAGGGTGCGACCCTGGCGCACCCGCAGCCGCCGCAGGACGTCACCGAGCAGCTGACGCAGCAGGACCATCTGTCGCTCCCTCCCGAGCGCGGGCGGCGCCTTGGCCACTCCCCGCGCGGCCGGCTCCTGTCGACCGTTCTTTGCGCTCCTCTTGTACATACTCCCCAGCCGCAGATTTGGTTCGTTCGGCCCCTTCGCCGGGGGCGTTACGGGTTGACTCCTCGCCGGTGGCTCACGGACCTCACTCACAGCTCCCACCGTACCTGTAACGACCGACGTGACGGCAGACCAAGGTGGACATGTTCGCTTGGGACGTAACGTGGTAATCAGCCAAATTCGTTCTCTGATCTCGACTCAAGCACGTCACACAGCAGGTCAACGGATTCCCGCACGACCTGCAGCCGGATCTCGGCTCGCTCCCCGGAGAGCACCGGGTCGCGGTGCCACAGCCGGTCGCCGGGGCCGCTCACCGCGATGTGCACCGTCCCGACGGGTTTGCCGTCCTGCGGGTCCGGCCCGGCCACGCCCGTCACCGCCAGGCCGTAGTCGGCCCCGGTGAGCCTGCGCACCCCGGACGCCATCGCCGCCGCCACCCCGGGATGCACCGCGCCCTCCCGTTCCAGCAGATCGGCCGGTACGGCGAGCAGCCGGTGCTTCAGCTCGGTGGCGTAGGCGATCACGCCCCCGCGGAACGCGGCCGACGACCCTGCCGGGACGGTCAGCGCGGCTCCGATCATGCCGGCGGTGATCGACTCCGCCACGGCCACCGTCCTGCCGGCCTGCACCAACAGCTTCAGCGCCCGCGCGGAGGCGTCCCGCAGCCCCTTATCCACAAACATTTCCATCGCCACCGGCATTCCCCCGACCGACCTGATCATCACCTGTCTCCGCCGCGGCCGCCGTTCCGGCCGGTCCGGCGGGTGCCTCCGCGGCGCGGGCCCGCCGCGCCACCTGGCGCAGCCGTACCGCGCGGACGACGTAGTCGGCCCCGGTGACCGTGGTCACGAGCACCGCGGCGCCCATGGTGAGCCAGCGCAGCGCCTCCGGCGCCCCGGGGAGCAGGTAGAGCGAGATCGCCAACACCTGGAGCACGGTCTTGATCTTGCCGCCCCAGCTCGCCGGGATCACGCCGTGCCGGATCACCGCGAACCGCAGCAGCGTGACGCCGATCTCCCGGCCCATGATCAGCACGGTGACCCACCAGGGCAGCTCGCCGAGCACGGACAGGCCGACGAGCGCGGACCCGGTGAGCGCCTTGTCCGCGATCGGGTCGGCGATCTTGCCGAAGTCGGTGACCAGCCCGTAGCGCCGGGCGAGCTCGCCGTCGAGCCGGTCGGTGAGCGAGGCGAGCACGAACACCGCGAGCGCCGCGTACCGCCACCTGTCGCCCGGCAGGAACAGCAGCACCGCGAAGAACGGCACGAGGAACAGCCGGACCACGGTGACGGCGTTGGCGACGTTCCACAGGCTCACCCTGCGGCCCACCACGGGACGCAGCGGCTCGGCACCGGTGCCCGGCTGATCGGTCACGGCCCGGCCTTGACCTTGGCGATGAGGTCCACGCCCTCGGCGTCGACCGCGACGGCACGGACGAACTGCCCGGGAGCGAGCCCGATGCCCTGGACGGTCACCGACCCGTCCACCTCGGGGCCCTGGTGGTCGGCGCGGCCCTCGAAACCGCCGTCGCCGAGATCCTCCTCGATCAGCACCCGCAACTCCTCACCGATGCGCTCCTCGGCACGCTGCGCGTTCAGCTCCTCGGCCAGCTCCGCCAGCACCGAGACCCGCTCGTCGATCACGTCCTGGTCGAGCTTGCCGTCGAACCCGGCCGCCTCGGTGCCCTCCTCGTCCGAGTAGCCGAACACGCCGATCACATCCAGCCGCGCCTCCTGGAGGAAGCCTATGAGCTGCTCGAACTCCTCCTCGGTCTCGCCGGGGAAGCCGACGATGAAGTTCGACCGGATGCCCGCCCGCGGGGCGCGCTCGCGGATGCGCTCGAGCAGCCCGAGGAACCGCTCGGGGTCGCCGAACCGGCGCATGCGGCGCAGCACGGTGGGGCTGGCGTGCTGGAACGACAGGTCGAAGTACGGCGCCACGCCCTCGGTGCCCGCGATCACGTCGATGAGGCCGGGCCGCAGCTCGGCGGGCTGCAGGTAGCTGACCCGCACCCGCTCCACGCCGTCGACCGCGGCGAGCCGCGGCAGCAGCCTCTCCAGGGCGCGCAGGTCGCCGAGGTCCTTGCCGTACGAGGTGGAGTTCTCGCTGACCAGGACGATCTCCTTGACGCCCTGCCCGGCGAGCCAGCGGGCCTCGGCGAGCACCTGCTCCGGCGGGCGGGACACGTGCGCGCCGCGGAACGACGGGATCGCGCAGAACGTGCACCGGCGGTCGCAGCCGGAGGCGAGCTTGAGCGAGGCGACCGGGCCGCCGGTGAGCCGCCGCCGCATGAGCCGGGGGCCGCTCGCCGGGGTCGGCACCGCGGCGTCGTCCTCGGCGGCCTGTGACGCGGTGATGTGGCCGGGCACGTGCCGGGCCTCGCGGTGCCGCTCGACCGGGGTGATCGGGAGCAGCCGGCGGCGGTCGCGCGGGGTGTGCGGCTTGACCGGCCGCCCGGCGACCACGTCGTCGAGGACCGCGCCGATGTCCGCGTAGTGGTCGAACGAGATCACGGCCGCCGCCTCGGGCAGCGCCTCGGCGAGCTGCTTGCCGTACCGTTCGGCGAGGCACCCGGCGGCGACCACCTTGGCCCCGGAGTCGGCCGCGGCGAGCAGCGTGTCGATCGAGTCCTGCTTCGCCGACTCGATGAAGCCGCAGGTGTTCACGACGACGACGTCGGGCGTGTCATCGTCGTCGGCGATACGCCACCCGGCGGCCTCGAGCCGGGCGGCGAGTTCTTCGGAGTCGACCTCGTTCCGGGCACAGCCCAGGGTGACGAGCGAGGCGGTCCGGGACGGGGTACGGCGAGCAGACATGGCGTGCTCTACGGTAGCGGGAGTTACCCACCACGCGGCGCACCTCCCCCGCCCGGATGTGCCCTTGTCGCCTCCGCGGCCGGGCGCAGGGCCTGCTCAGCGGGCCCGCGGCGGCCGGAACGTCCTGGTGACACGCTCGCCCGGTTCCCCAAGGGGGGCGAGGTTCCTGCCGTTGACCTTCAGCCGCACCGCGGCCGCGTCGTCCACGGTGAGCGTGATCCTGCCCTTCGCCCGCCACTCGGAGGTGCTCCCGGCCATCAGGTCGCCCCGGAACAGGCGCTTGCCGTCCGCGTCCCGGACCACCAGCCGGGTGGTGCGGTCCGCGGTCACCTGCAGCGTGACCTCGGGCACCACGGCCGCGGGCGGCCGGGACGGCGCGGCGGACGGCGCCGCGACCCGGCTCGGGGTGGCGGCCGGCTGGGCGGGGGCGCGGCGCAGGTCTGCGGACTCCACCCCGCCGCCGGTGCCGCTCAGCAGCCGCGCGATGCCGAACGCCACGACGAGGATGAGCAGGAAGGCCAGCGCCGTGGTCCAGTTGAAGGTACGGCGTTCCCGCAGCTTGATCGGGATCTCGGCGAGGAAGACCTCGGCCGCGCGGACCGGCTTGGGCGCCCCGCCGCACTGCTCGTCGTACTCCTGCAGGACCGGCCCCGGGTCGAGCCCGATCGCCCGGGCGATGTTGCGGATGTGGCCGCGGGTGTAGAAGTCGCCGCCGCTGATGGAGAAGTCGTCGTGCTCGATGGCGCGGATCACCGGCTCGCGGATGCGGGTGCGGAGGCTCAGCTCGGCCACGGTCAGGCCGGCCTCCTCGCGGGCGCGCGCCAGCTTCGCCCCGATCCCGCGCGGCCGCGCCTCGCCGTCCCGCACGGCGGTGGCGCCGCCGCGCGTGCCGGCCGTACCGGTCCTGCCGGTGACGCCGCCGCGCGTGCCGGCCGCCGGCGTGCCGACGGCGCCGAGCCGCGTCATGCCCGGCTTCACGTCCGCCGCGGCGCCCCGGGCGGTGTCGCCCGCCGTCGCGCCGGGCCGCCGCCCGTCGGCCGCTCCGATGTCCCTCATCTCGGCTCTGACCTCGGAGCCTGCGACGCCGCTCGCGCCGCCGCTCCCGTGGCCGCTCCCCCCGACACTCTCCGTGACGCCTTCGGTGTTGCCGCTCATGGGCGCCTCCCGCTGTTCCCCCGCGCCCGGCGCACTTTCGATCACTGTCGTCTCTGTGGTACCCGCCACAACGAAATGTAGTCATTCGCATTCAATCAGTGATTGAAGGGCGGGTCGCGTGGCGCGGTGCACCGCGCAAAGGGTGGGTACGGCCGGCAGGCGGCGCCGTACGCGGCGCTATTCGCCGCGCAGCGAGGCGAGCAGCCCGGGCAGCTCGTCGGGCTTCACGAGGACCTCGCGGGCCTTGGAGCCCTCGCTGGGGCCCACCACGCCGCGGCTCTCCAGCAGGTCCATGAGCCGGCCCGCCTTGGCGAAGCCGACCCGCAGCTTGCGCTGGAGCATCGAGGTCGAGCCGAACTGGGTGGTGACGACGAGCTCGGCGGCCTGCAGCAGCAGCTCGAGGTCGTCGCCGATGTCCTCGTCGATCTCCTTCTTCGCCTTGGCCCCGCCGAAGACGTCCTCGCGGTACTCGACCTGCATCTGCGCCTTGCAGTGCGCGACGATGTCCGCGATCTCCTTCTCGGAGATGTAGGCGTTCTGCAGCCGCATCGGCTTGCTCGCGCCCATCGGCAGGAAGAGCGCGTCACCCTGGCCGACGAGCTTCTCGGCGCCCGGCTGGTCGAGGATGACCCGCGAGTCGGCGAGGCTGGAGGTGGCGAACGCGAGCCGGGACGGCACGTTCGCCTTGATCAGGCCGGTGACCACGTCGACCGACGGCCGCTGGGTGGCGATCACCAGGTGGATGCCGGCGGCCCGGGCGAGCTGGGTGATCCGCACGATGGAGTCCTCCACGTCGCGCGGGGCCACCATCATGAGGTCGGCGAGCTCGTCGATGATCACCAGCAGGTACGGGTACGGCCGGTACACGCGCTCGCTGCCGGGCGGCGGGGTGAGCTTGCCCGCGCGCACCGCCTTGTTGAAGTCGTCGATGTGGCGGAACCCGGTCGCGGCGAGGTCGTCGTACCGGCGGTCCATCTCGCCGACCACCCACTCGAGGGCCTCGGCGGCCTTCTTCGGGTTGGTGATGATCGGCGTGATCAGGTGCGGGATGCCGTCGTACGCGCTCAGCTCCACCCGCTTGGGGTCGACGAGCACCATGCGCACCTCGTCCGGGGTGGCGCGCATGAGGATCGAGCTGATCAGCCCGTTGATGCAGGTCGACTTGCCCGCGCCGGTGGCGCCCGCGATGAGGATGTGCGGCATCTTCGCGAGGTTCGCCACGATCGTGCGGCCCTCGACGTCCTTGCCCAGACCGACGATCATCGGGTGGTGCTCGGCCGCCGCCACCGGCGAGCGCAGCACGTCGCCGAGGGACACCAGGTCCTTGTCGGTGTTGGGGATCTCCACCCCGATCGCCGACTTGCCCGGGATCGGGGACAGGATGCGCACGTCGGCCGACTTGACCGCGTAGGCGATGTTCTTGGTCAGCGCGGTGACCTTCTCCACCTTCACGGCCGGGCCGAGCTCGATCTCGTACCGGGTGACCGTGGGCCCGCGGGTGAACCCGACCACCTGCGCGTCGATGCCGAACTGCTCGAGCACGCTGGTGAGCGCCTCGACCACCATGTCGTTCGCCTTGGTACGCGGCTTCGGCGGCGTGCCGGGGCGCAGCAGGCCGAGGTCCGGCAGCGTGTACGAGCCCGCATGGGGCGACAGCACGAGCTGCTCGACCTTGCGCGGGGCGGGTGTGGGCAGCGGCGGCTGGCTGCGCGGCTTGGGCTCGGGCGGCGGGGCCTGATCCTCGTCCGCGAGCCCCGGGATGATCTCCGGCGCGTGCGCCTCGCTCGCCGCCTCCTTCTCCGCGATCACCGGGCTGTCGTAGGGGCGGTCGCTCTCACCCGGCTCGGGGACCACGGACTCCCGCCGGGGCCGCTTGGCACGCCGCTCGGCGGCGGGCCTCCCCTCCTCGTCACCGCCTCGGCGCTGCCGGGACCGGCCGCGGGTGCGGGCCGTACCCCGCTCGAAGAGCATGTGCCGGATGTCGGCGAGCCGTTCCGGGATGCGGTACACCGGGGTGGCGGTGATCACGAGCACGCCGAACCCGGACAGCATGAGCAGCAGCACGATCGTGACGAACGACGGCAGGATGCTGTCCGGCGGCGCGGACACGAGGAACCCGAGCAGGCCGCCGGCCTCGGACACCGCGTCCATGCCGTCGTTCGGCCCGCCCGACGGGTACGGCGTGCCGTGCGCGACGTGCACGATGCCCAGCACGCCGAGCATGAGAGCGGTCCAGCCGATGCTCATCCGGCCGGTGTCCTGGCTCTGGTCCGGGTGGCGCAGCAGCCGCCAGGCGAGTGCGGCGAGCATGATCGGCAGCGCCCAGGCGAGCGAGCCGAACACCCCTCGGGTCACGGCGTTCACCGTGGACGAGACCGCGCCGGTGGGGGTGCGCCAGATGAGCGCGGCGAGCGTGATCGCGCCGGCGAGCACCGCGAGCCCGAGGCCGTCCCGCCGGTGCTCGGGGTCGAGTTCCCGCGCCCCCTGCCCCACGGCCCGTACGGCACCGCCGATCGTGTTGGCGAGCAGCAGCCACAGCCCGACGATGAGCTTGCCGATCGCGGTGAACAGCCAGCCGATCGGGTCGGAGTGGGCGTGTACCGGCCTGCGGGCCGGGGCGCGCCCCGACGTGCGGGCACCCGCCCGCTTGGCCGTACGTGCGGACGCCCCGCCTCTCGCGGGGGCGGACCCTCGGGAGGACTTGGCACGGGCCGCCGATCCCCTCGGCTTCCCGTCGGACGCACGGGTGGCCATGATCCGAGGCTAGCGAAGCATCCCCGGCAAGTGACGGAGGCACGCGGGAAGCATCCCGACTGCCCCTGAATCCCACCTTTCGCTAGCCTGTTTCAACACATAAATCCGTATTCCATTACACGGAACACTTGCCCGAGGGGCGCCTCACCGCGCGGCCCGATGCCGCGGTGCCTCCACCGGGACGCCGTGAGGCGAAGGGAGCACGCCATGGACGTCGTCGTGATCGGTGAGCCGCTCGTGGAGTTCTCCGCGGCCCGCCCGCTCACCGAGGCCGTCGACTTCCGCCTCTCCTTCTCCGGCGACGCGTTGAACGCCGCCGTCGCCGCCGCGGCCGCGGGCGCGCACGTCGCCCTCGTCACCCGCGTGGGCCGCGACGAGTTCGGCGAGCGCCTGGTCGCCTTCGCCGCCGCGCACGGCGTCGACACCCGCTGGATGCGCCCCGGCGACGGCCCCACCGGCGCCTACGCCGTCGGCGCCGACCCCACCGGCGAACGCGCCTTCGCCTACCTGCGCGCCGCCAGCGCCGCCTCCCGCATGACCCCGGCCGTCCTCGACGACGTGCCCTTGGACGCGACCCGCGTCCTGCTCGTCAGCGGCATCACCGCCGCCATCTCCCCCACCTGCGACGACCTGGTACGGCAGGCCGTACGCCGGGTCCGCGAGTCCGGCGGCCAGGTCGTCTACGACCCGAACTTCCGCTCCCGCCTCACCACCGCCCAGGCGGCCCGCGCCACCCTCGCCGCCGTCGCCCCGCAGGCCACCCTGCTCACCCCGTCCTGCCCCGGCGACAGCACCGCCCTCCTCGACACCGCCGACCCGGCCGAGGCCGCCCGCGCCTGCCACCGTCTCGGCGCCCCCGCCGTCGCCGTCACCCAGGGCCCCGACGGCGTCCTCCTCAGCACCACCGACGAACCGCCGGTCACGATCCCCGCCTTCCCCGCCCGCGAGATCGTCGACCAGACCGGGGCAGGCGACGCCTTCGCCGGCACCCTCGCCGCCCGGCTCGCCCGCGGCGAACCCCTCCCCGCCGCCATCCGCGCAGGCATGGCCGCCGCCGCCATCTCGCTGTCCGGACAAGGCGGCACCGGCCGCATCGCCACCCCGGCGGAGGTGGACGAACTACTGCGGATGCCACTCCCTCCGGCCGCAGGACGCGACCGAGCGCGCTCGTCGTCGTAGGTGTCACGGCCGTATCCGGCCCGCGCCTCAGCCCCAGAAGTCGCCGTGCCTCCCTGCTGCGCGAGACAGCGAGCCCGTGGTCATTCGGCGGCGAAATCGAACTCGCCTTCCTTGACACCCGCGATGAAGGCCTGCCACTCCTCGCGGGAGTACACGATCACCGGACCATCAGGACGACGGCTGTGCCGTACCGCGACACGCCCAGAACCGTCGGCCAGGGGGCCAGCCTCAACACAGTTGCCACCGCCGCCGTCGCTTTTCGTACTGATATGCCATGCGACCTTGGCAAGTTCGTCAGGGCTGAGAGGCTGGTGCTGTGAACTCATTCGAACTCCTCCGCGATTTCCGATATTAGGTGGGCCGACTCGTCTGGAGAAAGCGCAGCCTCGCGCAATTTGTCGTACGTAAGCGTCAATCGTTCTGTTTCTGGCGACTCAACGTATATCGCGCCTGTTGGTGTCTCCACGTACCCGACCGACGGGAGTGGTTCCTCCATCGTGAAGACACGGAAGGCGCCGGTAGGACTGGCATGTGCGCCAGCAGAGAAAGGGAGTACTCTGACCTCGATATTGGGCTTCTTGGCCTGCTCTGAGAGGTGGCGAATCTGGGCTGACATGCATTCGCGTCCACCGACCTCACGACGCAGGGCACCTTCATCTATGATCACCATTAGTCGTGGTGGTTCATCTCCGCTCAGTATCCTCTGGCGAGCCATGCGGAGATCGAGCCATCCATCGATCTGCTCATCGTCAGCGTCGAACTCAGCCGCCGAGATGAACGCCCGTGCGTAGTCGGGCGTTTGCAACAGACCAGGCAGGTGGGTGTTGTCGAACGCTCGAATCTCTTTTGCGCGGGACTCCAACCACACATAGTCCACGAACGCGCCATCGAGATCCTTCGAGTAGCCCTCCCACCAGCCCTTCTGCCAGACGTCTTGACTGAGACGAAGCAGGGCATCGCGTCGACGGCTGTCGGAGACCCCATAGAGATCCAGTAGCGCCATCAGATCGGGGCGTCGTATTGGGTATTCGCCCGTTTCGAATCGGGCCACAGTGCTGGGGTTGCGCTGCAGGTACTCGGCGGCCTCCTTGAGCATCATGTTGTTTGCTTCCCGGAGCTCCCGAAGCTGCTGCCCGAGCCACTGCGCCCGCAACGTCGCCCTCTTCAAGGACGCCATGCTCCACCCTCCGTTTGTCCCACACTCTGACGACTTGCACAAGAAGGCGATTGCACAGGAGCCCACTTGTTAAGCCGCCTTACCCGCGCCAGCATACCGATCGTAAAGAGAGTGCAACGCAGAGTAATCGGAATGTCCTAGATGCCCGGAAAAAGGGGGCGAAAGGACTCCAAATACACACAGAAAGGCTGAGGATGGACCGCTTGCGAGGCACTGCCATCCCCAGCCCTAATCGGAAAGGAAGCACTCGGCATGGAGCACTTCTCTGGTTCCGATCACCCGACTGTCTACCACGGCTCTGGTGAGAACGGGAGCCCGGCGACACCTCTCCCTGTTGCGGGCTCAGTCGAGACTCAGGTGAGCGAGCACGTGCGGGCGTTGCTCGGCACGCCTCGCATGTTCGCGCTGGTACGGGACGACGACGAGGACGGAGCCGAGGTCGTGGCCTACGGACTCAGCTTGCCCGGGGGCGACGCAGCAACCATCGGCGTCCGGCGACCGACATTCGGTTACTGGACCAGCGCCCAGAGCGCCGCCCGCCGACTCCGCTCGGAACTCATCTGGCTCGAGGGGGATGGACGACTGTCCACGTCGTGATGGACTCGACCGGCGTATGGGCCTCGGCGGCTTGCCCGAGGCCCATACGCCACTGGTGAGGCCTGGTGAGGGTGTCCGGCGGCGGGATAGACGAACAAACGAAAGCCGACCACGCGTTTTGCCGACCTGACCAGAGCGACGGTCAACTCCGAACGGCTCGCGCTGCCAGGCGCGACGTCACCTCGCCCGTGAGCAGGTCGTGCACGGTGAACCGGCCGAGTTCCTCGGCGACGGCGTCGGCGACCGCGTGGTCGAGGGCGGTCAGTGAGCGTTGCACCTGACGGCCGACCTCGCAGGCGGGGTTGGGGCCGTGGAGGCCGAGTACCGGGTCGTCGCCTTGGAGCAGACGCCAGACCTCGGCGAGGGTGATGGCCGTGGCGGGGCGGCCGAGTTCCCAGCCGCCGTTGACGCCGGGGCGGGAGCGGACCATGCCGGCCGTACGCAGCGGCCCGAGGACCCGGCGCACGTGCACCGGATTGACGTTCGTGCTCGCCGCCAGCTCGTCGGAGCTGACGGGACGCTCGCCGGCGACGCCCGCGAGGTACGTGAGCACGTGCACGGCGACCGCGAACCGGGTGTTCGTCGATCGGGCCATGGCCCCATCTTGCCATACGTAACCGTCGCGGCTACAGTTCTCGGGCGTAAATCGTAACCGTCACGATTACGAATGGGACGGACATGACCATCGCGATCACCGGTGCCTCCGGCGGGCTCGGCCGTAGCACCGCCGAGCGTCTGCTGCAGCTCACCGACCCGCGCGACGTGGTGCTCACCACGCGCAACCCGGACGCGCTCGCCGACCTCGCCGAGCGCGGCGCGCAGGTGCGGCGGGTCGACTTCAACGAGCCGGGCACGTTCGCCACCGCGTTCGCGGGTGTGGAACGGCTGCTGCTGATCTCCACCGACGCCATCGGGGCCCGGCTTGACCAGCACCGTGCGGCCATCGCGGGGGCGGCCGAGGCCGGGGTGCGGCACATCGTGTACACCTCGGTGCCGGAGCCGGTGCCCGGCAACCCGGCGCTCGTCGTTCCCGACCACGCCGGCACCGAGCAGGCGCTGCGCGAGAGCGGCCTGAAGTGGACGATGCTGCGCAACAACCTGTACGCGCACATGCAGGTCCCCGCCATCCAGCAGATGATCGCCACCGGGCGGTACGTGACCAACACCGGCGACGGCGCGACCGCGTACGTGACCCGTGAGGACTGCGCCGCGGTCGCGGCGGCGGTGCTGACGCAGGACGGGCACGAGGACCGTGCGTACGACGTGACCGGCCCGGAGGCGTTCACCGCCGCCGACCTCGCGGCGCTCGCGGAGAAGGTCGGCGGCCGCCCGGTGGAGACGGCCATCCTCGACGACGACGAGCTGACGGCGCAGCTGCAGGCCGCCGGGCTGCCCCCGGCGGCGGCGCAGGCGATCGTGTCGTTCGGCGCGGCGACCCGCCTCGGCTACCTCTCGCGGGTCACCTCGGTCGTCCCGGACCTCACCGGGCGCCCGGCGACCCCGCTCGCGGACCTGCTCAAGGACGCCTCGCCGGCATCATGACCGGCGACGCCCGGGGCAGGGCCCCCGTAGTGCTGCTCGGCGCGCTGGTCGCGCTGGCGCCCCTGTCCATCGACGCCTACCTGCCCGCCCTGCCGCGCATCGCCACGGACCTGGAGGCCACCCCCTCAGGGGTGCAGCTCACCGTGACCGCGTGCCTGGTCGGGCTCGCCTGCGGGCAGCTGGTGGCCGGGCCGCTCAGCGACAGGTACGGCAGGCGGCGGCCGCTGCTGGCCGGGCTCGGCGGATACACCGCGGCGGGGGTGCTGTGCGCCGTCGCGCCGGACCCGGTGAGCCTGATCGTGTTCCGGCTGCTGCAGGGCGCGGGCGGCGCGTTCGGGCTGGTGATCGCCTCCGCGGCGGTCCGCGACCGGTACACCGGCGCGGCGGCGGCCCGCGTGTTCTCGTCGCTGATGCTGGTGAGCGGGCTGGCGCCGGTGCTCGCCCCGCTCGCGGGCGCCCAGGTGCTGCGGTTCGGGGACTGGCGCACCGTGTTCCTCGGGCTCGCGCTGCTCGGCGGCCTGACGCTCGCCGGATGCGCCGTCGCGTTCCCCGAGACCCTGCCTCCGGGACGGCGCGGAGCCGAGCGGGCGCGGTACACCGCCCTGCTGCGGAGCCGGGCGCTGCTCGGGTACGCGGCGGTCAACGCGCTGGTGTTCGCGGCGATGTTCGCCTACATCGCGGGCTCGCCGTTCGTGCTCCAGCGGATCCACGGCATGTCCCCGCAGCAGTACGGCGTGGTCTTCGCCGTCAACGCGTTCGGGCTCGCCGCGGCGGCCCAGGTGAACGGCAGGCTGGTGCGCCGCCTCCACCCGCGCACCCTGCTCGGGGCCGGAGTCGCCATCGCGGCCGCAGGCGGCGTCGCGCTCCTCGTGGTCGTGCTCACCGGCGCGGGCCTGTGGCCGCTGCTCGCGGCCCTGTTCCTCGTGGTCACCAGCGTGGGCCTGGTGATGCCGAACGCACCGGCCCTCGCCCTGCACGACCACGGCGGGAACGCGGGGGCGGCCGCGGCGCTGGTCGGCTTCGCCCAGTTCGTCGTCGGCGGCCTCGTCGCGCCGCTCGCCGGGGCCGACGGCGTCGAAAGCGCGCTGCCCATGGCCGTCACCGTCGCCGTACTCGGGCTCGCGGCGGCCCTCACCTTCCTCCTTCTCCGGCCCGCTGCCCGCCCTGCGCGGCCCAAGGAGGAGGTACGGCCTGCGGCGTCACGGCGGTGAGGCTCCCGGCGGGGCATCCCTGACGACAAGGCCGGGCGGGGACGACCTGCGCTCCCCGCTCGGCCCCGCCAACGGGTACGCCGGATGGCACGGCCGCGCACCGGCCGGTGCGCCGTACCGCACCGGGGCCGGGTCAGGAGCGGACGGTGAGCGGGGCGCCGAGGGCCTGGGAGGCCTCGCGGGCCGCGGCGACGACCTCCGGGCCGAGGGCCTCCAGGTCCTCGCGGGAGGCGTCGAGGGCGAGGGCGGAGACGGAGATGCCGCCGATGACGCGGCCGGTGTGGTCGAACACGGGGGCGGCCACGCAGCGCACGCCGGGCTCGTTCTCCTCGTCGTCGACGGCGTAGCCGCGGGCGCGGACGCCGGCCAGATGAGCGAGCAGGTCCTCGTCGCTGGTGATGGTGTTGGGGGTGCGCGGCTCCAGGCGGGTGCGGGCCGCGATCCCCAGCACCTCCTCGTCGCCGAGCTGGGCGAGGATCGCCTTCCCGATGGCGGTGGAGTGCAGGCACAGGCTCATGCCGACCCGGGAGGTCATCTGGTACGGCCGGCGGCCCTCGAGCTTCTCCACGTAGACGGCCTCGTCGCCGTTGCGGATCGCGAGGTGCGTGGTGTAGCCGGTGCGGTCGTGCAGCGCGCGCAGCGCGGCGGCCGCCTGCCGGGCCGGGTCGAAGCGGTTCATCGCCCGCGCGGCGAGGGTGAGGATGCGCGGCCCCGGCTCGTAGCCGCCGGAGCCGTCCGGCCGGGCGAAGCCCCACTCGACCAGCGACTGCAGGATGCGGTGCGCGGTCGACTTCGACACCCCGGCGGCGGCCGCGATGTCGGTGAGCCGGTGACGCTCGGCGACGGCCTCCAGCACGGCCAGCGCCTTGTCGATCGAACTGCCTTCCCTCACCACGCATCGAGCCTACTCGCGACGCCTTCCCGGCGGATCCGAGGCGACGGGCGCCCGAGAAGGGAGAGGACGCCGAGACGGAAGCGATCCGTGGCCGATTGTGTGCGAATAGTTATCACAGCCGGTTGCGCAAAGCACCGGCCGACGGGGGTGGCGTGGTTACGCTGCTCTCATGCCGGACGCCCAGCCCCTGGAACCCACTGATCCGGCCCGGCTCGGGCCGTATCGGTTGACCGGACGCATCGGCTCGGGTGGCCAGGGGGTCGTCTATCTCGGCGAGGCCGAGGACGGTTCCGCCGTCGCGATCAAGTTGTTCCACGCCTCGATCGGCGCGGACCACACCTTGCGCGACGCGTTCACCCGCGAGCTGGAGGCCGCCAAGCGGGTGGCCCGGTTCTGCATCGCCCAGGTGCTCGACTCGGGCATGGTCGGCGACCGCCCGTACATCGTGAGCGAGTACGTGCCGGGCCCGTCGCTGCAAGCGGTGGTGACCGAGGAGGGGCCGCGCACGGGCGGCGCGCTCGACCGGCTCGCGATCGGCACCGCGACCGCGCTCGTCGCGCTGCACGACGCCGGTGTGGTGCACCGGGACTTCAAACCGCAGAACGTGCTGCTCGGCCCGGACGGGCCGCGCGTGATCGACTTCGGCATCGCCCGCGCGCTCGCCGCGACCGGCACCGTGACGACCGCGGTGGTGGGCACGCCCGCCTACATGGCTCCAGAACAGTTCAAAGGGGGCGAACTCGGCCTCGCCGTGGACGTGTTCTCCTGGGCGGCCACGATCGCGTTCGCGGCCACGGGGCGCCCGCCGTTCGGCGCGGACTCGCCGGCCGCGATCATGAACCGGGTGCTGAACGAGCCGCCGGACCTCGGCGGCGTGGAACCCCCGCTGCGGGACCTGCTCGCCGAGTGCCTCGCCAAGAACCCGGCGGACCGGCCGTCCGCGCACCGGATCCTCGACCGGCTGGTACGGCGCAACGGGCACGCGGCCGCGGAGAGCGGCGCGCCGGACATCCCGCCGGCGGCCGCGCCAGTGGCGGAGGTCGACGCGGCGGACCGAAAGGCCTCGGCGGGCGGGGCCACCGACCCCAAGGACGACACCGGCGCCCGGCGGCGCAGTCGGCTGCTGCCGGTCGCCGCGGCGGCGGCCGCGGTGACGGCGGGGGCGGCGATCGTGCTGGCGAACCCGTCGGCGTTCGGCCTGTGGCCGGACGGCCAGGAGCGCGCGGCACCGGCCGTCCCGCGGTCCTCCGGCACCGCGATGCCATCCCCCACGGGCGCGTCACCGACCGGCACCGGCGGCTCCACCGGTCGCGGCGCCGGGGCCACCGCCCCCGGCGTACCGGTCGAATCCCCCCGGGCCGCCTCCAGGGGCGTGGCCACCTCGCGGCCCATCGCGCGGCCCACGGGCCCCGGATCGACGCCCACCTCGGGACCGTCGTCGAAGCCGTCCGCCGGGCCCACCGAGACGCCCACCGGGACGCCCACGTCGGCCCCCACCCCGGACGAGACGACGCCGCCCACGACCTCGCCGCCCCGGCCCGTCGAGCTCGGCCCGGTACGTCTCACGAGGTACTGCCGGTCGCTCGGCTGGGAGTGGGCGGAGTACCGCACCTGGCCGCAGCCCGGCGCCTACTGCGTGACGCGGCGGGGTGAGACGATGCCGCTCAGCCCGGAGCAGCGCGACGAGGCGTGTCGCCGGTGGTACGGCGAGCCGAAGGCGTTCCACCGCTACCGGGGCCGGGCCAACTGGTGCTACGTCCACGTCTGACGGCCCGGACGCGACGGCGGGCCGACCCGCCCCGGCCGGTGCGGGCGCATCGGCCGGGGAGCCCGGCCGGTGTCAGACCTCGATCACCACGGGGATGATCATCGGCCGGCGGCGGAAGGTCTCGTTCACCCACCGGCCCACGGTGCGCTTGACCACCCGGCGGATCTGCTGCGAGTCGGTGACGGCGTTCGCCGCCGCCTCCTCCAGCGCCTGCTCGATCTGCGGGATGATCTCGTCGAACGCCTCGACGGCGATGCCGGAGCCGCGGGCGTGGATCTCGGGGCCGCCGAGCAGCTTGCCCGTGGTGGAGTCGATCGCGATGACGATCGAGACGAAGCCCTCGTCGCCGAGGATGCGCCGGTCCTTGAGCGCCACGTCGGTGACGTCGCCGACCGAGGTGCCGTCCACGTACACGTAGCCGCACGGCACCGCGCCGGTGATCCGGGCGCGGCCGTCGACGAGGTCGACGACGACGCCGTCCTCGGCGATGACGATGTTCTCCTCCGGCACGCCGGTGAGCGCGGCGAGCTTGGCGTGCGCCCGCATGTGCCGCCACTCGCCGTGGATCGGCATGAAGTTCGACGGGCGGGTGAGGTTGAGCACGTACAGCAGCTCGCCGGCGGCGGCGTGGCCGGAGACGTGCACCAGGGCGTTGCCCTTGTGCACGACCTTCGCCCCCCAGCGGGTGAGCCCGTTGATGACCTTGTTGACCGCGGTCTCGTTGCCCGGCACGAGCGACGAGGCGAGCAGCACGGTGTCGCCCTCGGTCACCCGGATCGGGTGGTCGCGGTTCGCCATCCGGGACAGCGCGGCCATCGGCTCGCCCTGGGAGCCGGTGCAGATGAGCACCACCTCCTCCGGCGGCCACTCCTCGATCTCCCGCGAGTCGACCAGCAGGCCGGCCGGGACGCGCAGGTAGCCGAGGTCGCGGGCGACGCCCATGTTGCGCACCATCGAGCGCCCGATGAACGCGACCTTGCGCCCGTGCGCCTCGGCGGCGTCGAGCACCTGCTGGACGCGGTGCACGTGCGAGGCGAAGCAGGCGACGATGATGCGCTTGGACGCGGCGCGGAACACCTCGTCGATGACCGGCGCGATGTCCCGCTCGAACGTGACGAACCCGGGCACCTCGGCGTTGGTCGAGTCCGACATCAGCAGGTCCACACCCTCGGCACCGAGCCGGGCGAAGCCCGCCAGGTCGGTCAGCCGCCCGTCCATCGGGAGCTGGTCCATCTTGAAGTCGCCGGTGTGCAGCACGAGCCCGGCCGGGGTGCGGATCGCCACCGCCAGCGCGTCCGGGATCGAGTGGTTGACCGCGAAGAACTCGAGGTCGAAGGGTCCGAACCGGTCGCGCTGGCCCTCGGCCACCTCGACCCGCACGGGCTTCATGCGGTGCTCGGCGAGCTTGCTCTCCACCAGCCCGAGGGTGAGCCGCGAGCCGACGAGCGGGATGTCGGGCCGCTCCCGGAGCAGGTACGGCACGGCGCCGATGTGGTCCTCGTGCGCGTGGGTGAGCACGCAGGCGACGACGTCGTCGAGCCGGTCCCGGATGTAGTCGAAGTCCGGCAGGATCAGGTCGACGCCCGGCTGCTCGGGGTCGGGGAAGAGCACGCCGCAGTCGACGATGAGCAGGCGGCCGTCGAACTCGAAGACCGCCATGTTGCGGCCGATCTCCCCCAGACCGCCGAGGGCCACGATGCGCAGGCCGTCCTTCGGCAGCGCGGGAGGCGGACCCAGTTCAGGGTGCGGATGACTCATACATCTCCATCAGTTTGTGTCCATGACCTTTACTCCACTTGCCACGAGGTCGGCGCGAAGCATCTCGATCTCCTGGGGCGTGGCGTCGACCAGCGGAGGCCGTACGTGCCCGCCGGTCTGGCCCACCAGGTTGAGGGCCGCCTTCGCCATGATCGCCCCCTGGGTGCGGGTCATGATCGCGGTGACCGCGGGGAGCAGCTGCCGGTGGATCTCGGCGGCGGCGTCGACCCGCCCCTCCCGGTAGTGCTCGATCATCGCGGCGAGCCGGTCGCCCACGACGTGCCCGACGACGCTGACGAACCCGGCCGCCCCGATGGACAGCCAGGGCAGGTTGATCATGTCGTCACCGGAGTAGAACGCCAGGTCGGTGGCGGCCATCACCTGCGAGGCCGCGAACAGGTCGCCCTTGGCGTCCTTGACCGCGACGATGCGCGGGTGCGCGGCGAGCCGGATCAGGGTGTTCGTCTGGATGGGCACGCCGGTGCGTCCGGGGATGTCGTAGAGCATCACCGGGAGACCGGTCGCGTCGGCGATCGCGGTGAAGTGCTGATAGATCCCCTCCTGCGGGGGCTTGTTGTAGTAGGGCGTGACCAGCAGAAGCCCATGGGCGCCCGCGCGCTCCGCGGCCCGGGCCAGCTCGATGCTGTGCGCGGTGTCGTTGGTGCCCGCACCCGCGACGACGGTGGCCCGGTCGCCGACAGCCTCGAGGACGGCCCGCAGAATGCGGTCCTTCTCCTCGTCGCTGGTGGTCGGGGACTCACCGGTCGTACCACTCACGATAAGGCCGTCGTTGCGCTGCTCGTCCACGAGGTAGACGGCGGTCCGCTGCACTGCGTCGTAGTCGACCGCTCCATCGGCGGTGAACGGGGTGACCATCGCGGTCAGCATGCGGCCGAAGGGGGCGCCTGAAGTTCCTGTTGGCGATGCCATAAAGGGAACGGTACCCGGAACCGGCGAAACGGTGGACCCCGCCACCCGGGTTCCCGGCACGCGCCGGCGGCCCCCGGCAGGGCCGCCGCCTGCGGGAACGCCCGCCCGTCGCGCCCCGCCGGACACGCCCCGGCGTCGGCGTGGCGCGCCCGGGCACGAAAAGAGACCGTCGATATGTGCTCGGGGGTACACACATCGACGGCCTCTACCCGTGAATCGTCCGGGCTTACCTCGGTGTTACACGGGAACCGGAGAGAATTTTCCTGCGGCGGGCTTACCCGCTTTCACCCGTGGGATCATCCGCCATATCCGTCCGGTCCACCACACGACGCCGTTCTGGAACGGTCGTACGGTCTTTCCCTAGGCTTTAGGCAAAGTTGGCGCTCCACCCACCCCCACTACGCAGTGTCGTCCAATGCACTCGACAGGATTGGCATTCGCCAAGGCGGCCCGCCGCGCCGGGCGCTGCGGGTGTGTGGCGCCGCGGGACCGGCGGCATCCGCCCCGGTCGCGACCGAGCGGAACCCAGGGATGGACCAGTGGCCAGCTCCGATCCGGTTTACCTGCGGGTCGTCGAGGACCTGCGTCGGCAGATCATCGACAGCACGTTACCCCCGGGGGCTCCGATCCCCTCGCGGGTGCAGCTCACCCAGCGGTACGGCGTCGGCGAGACCGCGGCCCGGCACGCGCTCCGGGTGCTCGCCCAGGAAGGCCTCATCGTCGGCCGGGTGGGCGCCGGGCACTACGTGCGGGAACGCCCGGTGCTGTCACCGTTACGCCGATCACGGTTCGCTGACCCGCACGACCTGTTCACCACGGACATGCAGGCCCACGGGCGCCGCGCCACGTGGGACTGGCGGTCCGAACTGGTGGACGCCACTCCCGACATCGCGCGCCGGCTGAAGCTCGACACCTCCGCGCCGGTGCTGCGCACCACCTGCGTGCTGCGCGGGGACGGCCGCCCGCTGCAGCTCGTCACCTCCTACGAACCGGCCGAGTTCAGCGAGGGCAGGCCGCTGCCCCAGGAGGGCACCGGCGCCCGCACGGCGCTCAGCGCCCGCATGGCCGCCGCCGGGGTGCCGATCACCGCGGCGAGCGAGGACGTCTACGTCCGGGTCCCCCGGCCGGACGAGAGCGACCGGCTCGAGCTTCCCGCCGGCACCCAGGTGCTGCACCTCGAACGTACCCACTGGTCCGGCGACCGCCCGGTCGAGACGAGCGACATCGTGGTGCCGGGCGACAAGTTCCGCCTCACCTACACGATCCCGATATCCGACCCGATACCGGGCGCCTGACCGCGCGAGCCGCCTCGTCGCACGGCCACGCCCGCGGGCGCGATCCCGCGAGGGCCCCGGACGCGGTACGGCCCGGCGAACGCGGGCCGTACCCGGCGTCAGAACACGGGGATGATGTCCTCCGGATCGGTGACGTCGACCTTGACGCCGTCGATGTCGAGCTCCGGGATCGCGGGGAACTCGATGCCCCAGCGCTCGACGATGGCCCGCACCTTGGCCATCGCCTGACGCCAGTTCTCGGCCTGCCGGTCGTGGTCGAGCACGCCGAGCCCGGCGTCGCGGGCGTGGTCGATCAGCACCCGATGGTTGGCGAGGAAGTACGGCGGCAGGTCCCAGAACTCGTCCGGCGGCTCCCACAGGATCATCGAGAGGAACACGAAGCCGGCGCGGAGCTGGCGGGTGATGACGCCCTTGACCTCGTCGGTGAGCCCCGGCCACTCCTTCTCGAGGATCGTCATGCAGATCTGCAGGTGGCGGGACTCGTCCCGGCCGATCCGCCGGAACATCTCGGCGAACAGCCGGTGCCGGGTGGCCGCCGCCATGCCGCGGAACAGCGTGGAGGCGGCCATCTCGCCCATCATGAAGCTGGTGAACAGCACCGGCAGGGTGTACCTGCCGAGGGCGGCGCTGTAGCCGTTCCAGTACCGCCCGCCGTTGTGGTACAGCCAGGCGATGTTGTTGTGGGCGGCCCGCTCCAGGTCGGTGACCGGTTTCCAGTCGAGCGGGCCGCCCGGCCACAGCCGGGTGATCGCCCGCTGGCAGCACTCCTCGTGGTTCATCTCGTCCCGCGTGATCGAGAAGAAGCACTTGCGGACCGGGTCCTCCTGGTGCTTCTCGAACGCGTGCACGGTGGCCCGGGCGAACACCGCGGGCCCGCTCGCGTCGAAGTTCGCCAGCACCGAGAACCAGTACATGACGCCGAGCCGCTGCTCGGGGGTGAACGCGGCGGGGTCGAGCTCGTCCCAGGGCAGGTCGGCGGGGTTCCACACGGCCCGCTTGGCCTTCTCGTAGATCGCGGCGAGCTTGGCGGTCTCGACGCGCCACTCGATCGGAAAGATGTTCGGCTGGGGGATCTCGGGTGCGGGCAGGAAACCGCCCTCGGGAACCGTCACCTCGGCCATGCCGCCCTCCCGCGCGGTGATGTGACACATTCACGTCTATCATGCGCTTTGGCGTAACAAAGTGCAATGGGTCACATTGCGGAGGATCCGGCGGGCCTCACCGGAGCCGTTGGGTGAGCGCCACGCAACCGAGCACGGCGACCGCGCCGAGCACGGTGACCGGGCCGACGTGCTCGCCGACGAGCAGCCAGGACCAGACCAGGGTGAGCAGGGGCTGGAGGAGCTGGGTCTGCCCGGCCCGCGCGATGCCGCCCCGGGCGAGGCCCGCGTACCAGGGGATGAAGCCGAGGAACGAGGACACCACGCCGGCGTAGGCGAGCCCGGCGAGCGCGTCCGGGGCCGGCCGTACCTCGGTGACCAGGGCGAGCACCACGGTCGCCGGGACGGTGACCGGCGCGGCGAGCACGAGCGCGTGGGAGATCACCTGCCAGCCCGGCCGGTTCCGGGTGAGCCGCCCGCCCTCGGCGTAGCCGATCCCGGCGGACACCAGCCCGCCGACGAGCAGCAGGTCGGAGAGGGTGAAGTGGCCGCCGCCCTGGCTGAGGGTGAACACGGTGACCGCCACCGCACCGGCCGCTGCCGCGGCCCAGAACGACACACGCGGCCGCTCCCCGGCCCGTGCCACCGCGACGGCCGCGGTGGCGGCGGGCAGCAGCCCGGTCACCACCGCCGCATGCGCGGAGCTTGCCCCCAGATCGAGAGCGAGGCTGCCGAACAGCGGGAAGCCGAGCACCACGCCGAGCACGATCAGTCCGTACGAGCGCCACTCGGCCCGGGGCGGCAGCAGGGGCGCTCCGACCGCGAGGAGGCACGCCGCGGCGATCACAACGGCCGTCGAGGCCCGGCCGAGCGCGACGAGGTAGGGGTCGAAACCGCGCAGCGCGAGCGCCGTGGCCGGAAACGAGCCGGAGAACGTCACGACGCCGAGGAACGCGAGGGCGGTGCCCTGCCAGGCGCGGGCGGCGGAGGAGCGGGAGACCGCTACTCGATCGGTCCCGGTAGCGATATCGTAGCTTCTCATGAAAAAGGATAGCAGTATCGATCGGCTCGCGGCGATCCTGCGGGCCGAGGTGGACCGGCTGCGGCCCGGCGACCGCCTGCCGTCCAGCCGGGAGCTGGTGGCCCGGTTCGGGGTGAGCCCGGTCACCGTGTCCCGGGCGCTGGCGCAGCTCGCGGCCGAGGGCCGGGTGGTCACCCGGCCGGGCAGCGGCACGTTCGCCGCGCCGCGCCCGGCGGGCCGCGCCGAGGCCGCCGACCTCTCCTGGCAGACGGTCGCGCTCGGCGACCGGGTGATCGACGACACCGGCGTCGCCGCCCTGCTCGCCCAGCCGCCGGAGGGGGTGATCCCGCTCGTCGGCGGCTACCTCCACCCGAACCTGGTGCCGGCCCGGGAGCTCGCCGCCGCGGCCGGGCGGGCCGCGCGCCGCCCGGAGACCTGGCTGATGCCGCCGCTGTCCGGGGTGGCCGGGCTGCGCCGCTGGTTCGCCACCGAGCTCGGCGGCGACGTCACCGCCTCGGACGTGCAGGTGGTCGCGGGCGGCCAGGCCGCGCTCGCCCACGCGTTCCGCGCGCTCGCCGCCCCCGGGCAGCCGGTACTGGTGGAGACGCCGACGTACCCGGGCGCGCTCGCCGCGGCGAAGGCGGCCGGGCTGCGCCCGGTGGCCGTGCCGATCGACGCCGACGGGGTGCGTCCCGACCTGCTCGCCGAGGCGTTCGCGGTGACCGGGGCGCGGCTGTTCTACTGCCAGCCGACGCTGCACAACCCCACCGGGGCCACCCTGCCGCGGGAGCGCCGGGAGCAGGTGCTCGCGGTGGCGCGCGCGGCGGGCGCGTTCGTGATCGAGGACGACTACGCCCGGTACCTCGCGCTCGGCCCGACCCCGCCGCCGCTCGTCACCCTCGACACGCACGGCGTCGTGGTGCACGTGCACTCGCTGACGAAGATCACCTCTCCGAGCCTGCGGGTGGCCGGGCTCGTCGCCCGCGGCCCGGCCGCGCACCGGCTGCGGGCCGCGCGGCTCGTCGAGTCGTTCTTCGTCGCCCGCCAGCTGCAGGAGACCGCGCTGGAGTTCCTCGAGTCCCCCGCCTGGCGGCGGCACCGCGCCGCGATCACGGCCGAGCTCGCCGCCCGCCGCGACGCGCTCGCCGGGGCGGTCGCCCGTCATCTCCCCGACGCGCAGCTGCACCTCCTCCCGCACGGCGGGGTGCACCTGTGGGTACGGCTGCCGCGGGAGACCGACGAGGCCGCGCTCGTCGAGGCGGCGCTCCGGCACGGGGTGCTGGTGAGCCCGGGGCGCATCTACTACCCGTCCGAGCCGCCGGGCCCCCACATCCGGCTCACCCACATCGCCGCCGCGCACCCGCCCGAGCTCGCCGAGGGGGTGCGCCGCCTCGCCGCCGCGTTCGCCGAGCAGCCCGCCGTACCGCGGCGCGAGGCCGAATCGGGGGCGGGCGTGCCGTCGGCATAGAGTGGTGCGGGAGGTGGGCGTAAGTGACCGACCCCGCGGAGCTGATCCGCGACTTCGTGAACACCTACGACGTCGAGAAGGACGCCGACGAGCTGGGCTCGCCGGAGGAGCTGGCGTCGTGGCTGTGCGCCCGCGGCCTCGTCGCCGCCCACGACCGCGCCACCGCCCAGGACCTCGCGGCCGCCGTCGCGCTCCGCGAAGGGCTGCGGGCCGCGCTGCGCCGCAACCACGACCGTGCCACCCGGACCCGGCACGGCCGGGACGCGCACGCCGCGGCCGCCACCGCCGAAGCGGTGGCACCGGCCTCCCCGCAGACGACCCACGACCCGCCCGACGGCCTTCCCGCCGCCACCACACCGACCCCCGCCGAGATCCGCACGGGCGCCCGGCGGGCGGCCCGGGCAGCCGCCCAGGCATCGGGTTCGGCGCCGTCGGATGGGCTGGCGGCCCTGCTCGCCGATCTCCCGCTGCGCGTCACCCTCGACGGGCCGGCGCCCGCGCTCGAGCCGGTCGCCACCGGGGTACGCGGCGGGCTCGCCCGGATCGCCGCGGCGATCGTCGCGGCGCACGCCGCCGGAACCTGGCCGCGGCTCAAGGTCTGCGTCGAGGCCACCTGCCAGTGGGCGTTCATCGACTCCTCGAAGAACCGCTCCCGCTCCTGGTGCTCGATGCGGATCTGCGGCAACCGCACCAAGACCCGCGCCTACCGGGCCCGCCACCGGGCCACGGGCGGGCGACGCCCGTCGTGACCGCCGGACGCAGGCTACCCTTACCCCCTGAAAGGGGGTGCCGATGGCCGAGGTGGGGGTACGTGCCGCGCTGCCGCGGGACGTGGACGCCGTGACGGACACCCAGATCCGGGCTTGGCGCTGCGCCTACGCCTTCCTGCCCGAGGAGCCGCTGCGCCAGATGGCCGGTGAGGACGCCCGCGGGTTGTGGCGCCGCCAGTGGGAGGAGGCGATCGTCGCCCCGCCCACGCCGCGCCACCGGGTGCTCGTCGCCGTCGAGCGTGGACTCGAGGACGAGGACGAGCCGAACGGCACGGCCCCGGACAACCGGCGGCTGCGGGAACGCGTGGTCGGCCTCGCCTCGCACGCGCCCGCCGAGGACCCCGACCTCGATCCCGGCAAGTTCGCCGAGCTGCTCACCCTGCTCGTCGACCCCGGCCACGTACGGCGCGGCCACGGCAGCCGGCTGCTCAACGCCACCGTCGACCACCTGCGCGAGGACGGCTACACCGGCGTGGTGACCTGGGTGTTCGAGGAGCACACGCCGATGCTCGCCTTCCTCGAGTCGGCCGGCTGGGCCGCGGACGAGGCCGAGCGCATCCTCGACATGGGCCGCCCCGTCCGCATGATCCGCCTCGTCACCGACATCAGCTGACGCCCACGGCCAGGGCGGCCTCCGGCGGCCGGTGACCGGCCGGGCCGTACCCGCACGCCGTACCTCGCGATGCCGCCGGGCCGCCGGGCGTGGTCGCCGAGGGGCCGTCGGTGGCGGCCGAAACGATGTTCTACGCTGCAGGGAGCAGTCAGAACCCCAGGGAAAGGCAGACGTTGGCGACACCAGCTCAGTGGCTCGCGGGGGCCCGGCCGCGCACTCTCCCCGCCGCGATCGTGCCGGTCGCCGTCGGTACCGGAGTGGCCGCCGCCTACGGCGGAGTGGTCTGGTGGCGGGCGCTGACGGCCCTGTTCGTGGCCTTGGCGCTCCAGGTCGGGGTGAACTACGCCAACGACTACAGCGACGGTGTCCGCGGCACCGACGACCGGCGGGTCGGCCCGCTGCGGCTCGTCGGCTCCGGCGTCGCCCGGCCGCGTGAGGTGTTCGGCGCGGCGATGCTGTGCTTCCTCGCCGCCGCGGTCGCCGGGCTCGCCCTCGTGGTGGCCACCGGCGCGTGGTGGCTGCTGCTCGTCGGCGCGGCCGCGATCGCCGCGGCCTGGTTCTACACCGGCGGCTCCCGGCCGTACGGCTACCGCGCCCTCGGCGAGGTGTCGGTGTTCGTGTTCTTCGGCCTGGTCGCCGTGGCCGGCACCACGTACGTGCAGCTGGAATGGCTGCCCTGGACGGCGGTGGCCGCGGCGGTGCCCTGCGGCCTGCTCTCCTGCGCGCTGCTCGTGGTCAACAACCTGCGCGACCTGCGCACCGACGCGGCCGCGGGCAAGCGCACCATGGCCGTCGTGCTCGGCGACGTGCGCACCCGCACGCTCTACACCGCGTGCCTGCTGCTGCCGTTCGCGATCGCGCTCGTGCTCGTGCCGTGGCGGCCGTTCGCCGCGCTCGCCGTGCTCGCGATCCCGCTCGCCCTCGCCCCGGTGCGCGCCGTCCGCACCGGCGCGGTCGGGCCCGCGCTCATCACCACGCTGCAGCAGACCGGCCGCGTCCAGCTCGCCTTCGGCGCCCTGTTCACCGCGGGCCTGGCCCTGTGATGCGAGCGCTCCGGGCCGCCCGCCGGGCCCGGAGCCGCGCCTTCCGCTTCCTACAGGTCGAGTTCCTACAGGTCGAGCAGGTGCTCCAGCCCGACGGTGAGGCCGGGCAGCTCACGGATGCGCCGCACGCCGAGCAGCACCCCCGGCGTGAACGACGCCCGGCTCATCGTGTCGTGCCGGATCGTCAGCGTCTCGCCCTCGCCGCCGAGCAGCACCTCCTGGTGGGCGATGAGGGCGGCGAGCCGTACCGCGTGCACCCGCACGCCCTCGACCTCCGCGCCCCGCGCCCCGGGCAGCGCCGAGGTGGTCGCGTCCGGCGACGGTCCCCGTCCCGCCGCGCGCCGCGCCTCGGCGACGAGCTCCGCGGTACGGCGGGCCGTACCGGACGGCGCGTCGGCCTTGTTCGGGTGATGCAGCTCCACGATCTCGACCGAGTCGAAGTAGCGGGCCGCCTTCTGGGCGAAGTGCATCATCAGCACCGCCCCGATGCCGAAGTTCGGGGCGATCAGCACGTTGACGCCCTCGTGCTCGCGGAGCCACCCGCGGACCGTCTCCAGCCGCTCGGCGTCGAACCCGGTGGTGCCCACCACCGCGTGCAGCCCGTGCGAGATGCACCAGTGGAGGTTGTCCATGACCACGTCCGGGTGGGTGAAGTCCACCACCACCTCGGCCGCGGTCAGCGCCTCCCGCGGATCGCCCTTGTCCACGGCGGCCACGAGCTCCATGTCCTCGGCCGCCTCGACCGCCTTACAGACCTCGACACCGACGCGCCCACGCGCGCCCAGCACACCTACCCGAATCACGAGCCCCAAGCGTATCCGCTTTCCCCGCGGACGCTCGCTCGGGACCGGCCCGGGCGGCCGGACGCGCGCGGAGACGGCGGTCAGGCGATGTAGTCGGAGAAGTCCCGGCCGGCGTACGGGCCGATCACCGCGAGGGTGAGCGGCCGGTTGAGCACCTCCCGGGCCACCGCCGCGACGTCCTCGGGGGTGACCGCGTCGATGCGGCGCAGCACCTCGTCGACCGGCATGAGCCCGTCGTAGACCAGCTCGCTCTTGCCGATCCGGGACATGCGCGAGCCGGTGTCCTCCAGGCCGAGCACGAGGCCGCCGCGCATCTGGCCCTTGCCGCGGACGATCTCCTCCTCGGTGAGGCCCTCGGCGACCACCCGGGCCAGCTCGTCCCGGCAGATCTTCAGCACCTCGTCGATCTTCGAGGGCAGGCAGCCCACGTAGATGCCGAACTGGCCGGTGTCCGCGTACTGGGAGGTGTAGCTGTACGCCGAGTAGGCCAGGCCGCGCTTCTCCCGGATCTCCTGGAAGAGCCGGGACGACATGCCGCCGCCGAGCGCCGCGTTGAGCACCCCGAGGGCGAACCGCCGGTCGTCGGTGCGGGCCAGGCCGGTGGTGCCGAGCACGAGGTTCGCCTGCTCGGTGGGCCGGTCGAGCACCCGCACCCCGGACCGGAACGGCACGCCGGGCCCGGACAGCCGCGGCGGCGCGGGCGGCGCGTCGCCCTCGAGCGCGCCCACCCGGTCGTACGCCTCGGCGACGAGCTCGACCACCCGGTCGTGGTCGACCCCGCCCGCCACCGAGACCACGGTCCGCGGCGGCCGGTAGAACCGGTGGTAGTACTCGGCGATGCGGTCCCGGGTGAGCGCGTTGATCGACTTGACCGTGCCGAGGATCGGCCGCCCGATCGGCGTGTCGCCGTACAGCTCGGCGGAGAACTGCTCGTGCACGACGTCGGACGGGTCGTCGTCGTGCATGGCGATCTCCTCGAGGATCACCGCCCGCTCGGACTCCACGTCCTCGGGGGTGATCAGCGAGGAGGTCACCAGGTCGGCGAGCACGTCGATGGCGAGCGGCAGGTCCTCGTCGAGCACCCGGGCGTAGTAGCAGGTGTACTCCTTGGCGGTGAAGGCGTTGATCTCGCCGCCGATGCCCTCGATCGCCGCGGAGATCTCCAGTGCGTTCCGCCGGGGCGTGCCCTTGAACAGCAGGTGCTCCAGGAAGTGGGTGGCCCCCATGTGCTCGGGGGCCTCGTCCCGCGACCCGATGCCGACCCACATGCCGACCGAGACGCTGCGCACGGCCGGCATGGTCTCGGTCACCACCCGGAGCCCGCCGGGGAGAACGGTGCGGCGGACCACCCCGGCACCGTTCTCGCCGTCGTGGAGAGTGATCGTGTTCAGTGGTCGTTTCACGTCAGTGCCGGACGCAATCAGGAGTTGCCCTCGTTGCGCGCGCCACGGGAGCGGGTACGGCGCCGCCGCCCGGTGGACGACGACTCGCCCTGCTCGGCACCGCCGCCGCCCGCCTTCGCGGCCGCGCCGGCCTTCGCCGCTTCCTTCTCCTTGGCCTTCTTCGCCTCGGCCTCGATCACCTCGACCGGGACGAGGGAGAGCTTGCCGCGCGGGTCGATCTCGGCGATCTCCACCTGGATCTTCTCGCCGACGCTCATCACGTCCTCGACGTTGTCGATGCGCTTGCCGCCGTGCAGCTTGCGGATCTGCGAGACGTGCAGCAGGCCGTCCTTGCCCGGCAGCAGCGAGACGAACGCGCCGAACGCGGCGATCTTGACGACGGTGCCGAGGTAGCGCTCGCCGACCTCGGGCATGTGCGGGTTGGCGATCGCGTTGATCGCCGCCCGGGCGGCCTCGGCGGACGGGCCGTCGGTGGCGCCGATGTAGATGGTGCCGTCGTCCTCGATGGTGATCTCGGCGCCGGTCTCGTCCTGGATCTGGTTGATCATCTTGCCCTTCGGGCCGATGACCTCGCCGATCTTGTCGACCGGGACCTTGATCGTGATGATCCGCGGCGCGGTCGGGTTCATCTCGGCCGGGGCGTCGATCGCCTCGCGCATCACGTCGAGGATCGCCAGCCGGGCCGCCTTCGCCTGCTTGAGCGCGCCCGCGAGCACCTCGGCCGGGATGCCGTCGAGCTTGGTGTCGAGCTGCAGCGCGGTGATGATGTCCCGGGTGCCGGCGACCTTGAAGTCCATGTCACCGAACGCGTCCTCGGCGCCGAGGATGTCGGTGAGCGTGACGTACTGGCCGTTCTCGTAGATGAGGCCCATCGCGATGCCGGCGACCATGTCCTTCAGCGGCACACCGGCGTCGAGCAGCGACATCGTGGACGCGCACACCGAGCCCATCGAGGTCGAGCCGTTCGACCCGAGCGCCTCGGAGACCTGCCGGATCGCGTACGGGAACTCCTCGCGCGACGGCAGCACGGGGATGAGCGCCCGCTCGGCGAGCGCGCCGTGCCCGATCTCCCGCCGCTTCGGCGAGCCCACCCGGCCGGTCTCGCCGGTCGAGTACGGCGGCATGTTGTAGTTGTGCATGTAGCGCTTGGTGCGCTCGGGGCTGAGCGAGTCGATCATCTGCTCCATGCGGAGCATGTTGAGCGTGGTGATGCCGAGGATCTGGGTCTCACCGCGCTCGAACAGCGCCGAGCCGTGCACCCGCGGCACCACGTGCACCTCGGCGTTGAGCTGCCGGATGTCCTTGGGCCCGCGGCCGTCGATGCGCACGCCCTCGTTGATGATCCGCTCGCGGATGAGCTTCTTGGTGAGCGCCCGGAACGCGGCGGCGATCTCCTTCTCCCGGCCCTCGAAGTCGGCGAGCAGCTTCTCCGCGGCGAGCGCCCGGACCCGCTCCAGCTCGGCCTCCCGCTCCTGCTTGGAGGGGATGGTGAGCGCCGCGGCGAGCTCGCTGCGGACCGCGTTCACGACCGCCTCGTAGGCGTCCTCGTGGTAGTCGATGAACAGCGGGTACTCGACCGGCTCCTTGCCGGCCACCTCGGCGAGCCGGGTCTGCGCGTCGCACAGCACCTTGATGAACGGCTTGGCGGCCTCGAGGCCCTCGGCGACCCGCTGCTCGTCCGGCGGGGTCCCGCCCTCCTCGATGAGCTGCAGCGTGTTCTTGGTGGACTCCGCCTCCACCATCATGATCGCGACGTCGCCGTCCTCGAGCACCCGGCCCGCGACGACCATGTCGAACGTCGCCCGCTCCAGCTCGCTGTGGGTCGGGAACGCCACCCACTGGCCCTCGATCAGCGCCACGCGCACCCCGCCGATCGGGCCGGAGAACGGCAGGCCCGCGAGCTGGGTCGACATCGACGCGGCGTTGATCGCCACCACGTCGTACAGGTGGTCGGGGTGGAGCGCGAGGATCGTCGCGATGATCTGGATCTCGTTGCGCAGGCCCTTGGCGAAGCTCGGCCGCAGCGGCCGGTCGATCAGCCGGCAGGTGAGGATCGCGTCCTCGGACGGCCGGCCCTCACGGCGGAAGAACGAGCCGGGGATGCGGCCCGCGGCGTACATCCGCTCCTCGACGTCGACGGTGAGCGGGAAGAAGTCGAGCGCCTCCTTGGGCTGCTTGGAGACCGTGGTGGCGGACAGCACCATGGTCTCGTCGTCGAGGTAGGCGACCGCGCTTCCCGCCGCCTGGCGGGCGAGCCGTCCGGTCTCGAACCGGACGACGCGCGTGCCGAAGGAGCCGTTGTCGATGACGGCCTCTGTGGTGTGGACTCCCTCCACGGGGGACCTCCTTCTCGGGTTGGTCTCCCCGCGCCCGGCGCACTCGCCTGCTCCCCGTCAAGTGCAGCGCCGGTCTTCGATCGAAGCACCCGGTCTGTACGGCGGTAGCCGTGACCATCCGGAGGCCACTACCGAGGACCGGCCCTCCGACTCCGCGGGAACGCGCCAGCGCGGACGCGGGGCACTGTCTGTTCAGTTGTGTTGTCCCTACGGCCCAGTCTGCTCAAAAAGTGGGTCATTTAACGGGCGCGACGCGCCGTGGACCCACACCAGACCGGTATTTGACCGGATACGAGTGAGGGGGCGACCCGACCGCCGCCCCCTTGGCCACTCTATCGGCGCAGGCCAAGCCGCTCGATCAGCGACCGATACCGCTCGATGTCCCGCGACTGCAGGTACTTCAGCAGCCGGCGGCGCCGGCCGACCAGCAGCAGCAGACCGCGGCGGCTGTGGTGGTCGTGCTTGTGCACCTTGAGGTGCTCGGTGAGCTCCTGGATGCGCCGGGTCAGCAGCGCGACCTGGACCTCCGGCGACCCGGTGTCGTTCTCCCCGGTGCCGAACTCCTCAATGATCTTCTTCTTCGTGGCGGTGTCGAGCGACACGGCTCTCCTTAGTCCTCTATGGGCACACCAGAACACACGATGACCGTCGAACGACCGTGTGTGCCTACAGTCGCCGACCGGGAGTCGGCGGACGGCGCAGGACGCGCCGTTGCACAGCCGACATGCAAGGCTACCATCCTGCCACACCCGGCAGCATCTTACCGATCGCCCCGGGATCGCCGCGAAGCTTGCCGTCGATCTCCCGCCACACCGCCGATCTTGCGGTTCCGGCGGCGGGTCAGCGCTCGGCCGTGCCGGACTCAGTGCCGGACTCAGTGCCGGACCGGGCGCCGGGCTGCGCGGTGAGCTCGCGGGTGCGCTCGATGTCCCGCCGCATCTGCTCGATCAGCGCCTCCACGCTGTCGAACCTGAGGTTGTCGCGCAGCCGGTAGCCGAAGTCGACGGCGACGTGCGCGCCGTACAGGTCGAGGTCGTCGCGGTCGAGCGCGTGCGCCTCGACGGTGCGCTCCACCCCGGCGAAGGTGGGGTTGGTGCCCACCGAGATCGCCGCCGGCCAGCGCTCCCCCGGGTACGCGGGCGGGATGCCCGCCACCTCGATGCACTGCAGCCACCCGGCGTAGACGCCGTCGGCCGGGATCGCGGTCCGCTCCGGCGGCTCGACGTTCGCGGTCGGCACGCCGAGGGCGCGGCCCCGCTGGAAGCCGCGCACCACCACGCCCTCGACCCGGTGCGGGCGGCCGAGCGCCTCGGCGGCGCCCGCCACGTCCCCGGCCGCGAGCCGTTCCCGGATCAGCGTGGACGAGATCGTCTCACCGTTGCTCACCAGCGGCACACCCTCGGCGACGAAGTCGTACTTCTCCCCCAGCTCCCGCAGCGTCTCCACGTCGCCCGCCGCCTTGTGGCCGAACCGGAAATTCTCCCCCACCACCAGGCCCGCGACCTTGAGCCGGTCGACGAGCACCGACTGCACGAACTCGTCCGGGGACATCTTGGAGAACTCGAGCGTGAACGGGAGCGTGCACACCGCGTCGACGCCGAGCTCGGCGAGCAGCTCGCCGCGGTACCGCGGGGTGGTGAGGCGGGGCGTCTGGGTGCCGGGGCGCACCACCTCGTCCGGATGCGGGTCGAAGGTGACGACCACCGCGGGCAGGTTGAGCCTGCGCGCCATCTCGACCGCGCGCCGCACCATGCCCTGGTGGCCGCGGTGGACTCCGTCGAACACACCGATCGTGACGACGGATCTGCCCCAGCCCTCGGGCACGTCGTCGAGTCCGTGCCAGAACTCCACCTTGACCTCGTTCCCTTCGGATTGTCGGTCGGCCCTCACCAGCGTGCCACGTTCCCGTCGGCGGCCCCGCACCGGGTGCGCGCGACTCCCCTCCAGGGTCGCATCATCGGGGCCGTTTCCCCCAGAGGCCGGGCTCCCCACGGGAAGCGTACGTCCGGCCTCGTGTTGCCGCGGGCCGTACCGCCCGCCCCGGCCGACGCCGGGGCCTTCTCGCGGCGGTGTCAGGGAACGAAGACGGCCAGGGGCCGGGCCTGCCCGCCCCGTTCCTCGACCAATGCCAGAAGCGTACCGTCCGGGGCGAACACCCCGACCGGCCCGGGGCCGAGCCCGGCCGCGGGCAGCCGCCCGCCGTGCGCGATCACGCGGGCCTGCTCGGCGGTCACCTCCCGGCGCGGGAACGCCGCGGCCACCGCCTCGCCGATCGGCATGATCTCGCACGACCGGGACAGCTGCTCGATCGTGCGCGCCTGCGCCAGCGAGTACGGCCCGACCCGGGTGCGCCGCAGGTAGGTGAGGTGGCCGCCCACGCCGAGCCGTTCCCCCAGGTCGCGGGCGAGCGCGCGGATGTAGGTGCCGCTCGAGCAGTGCACCGTCACGTCCACGTCCACGATCTTCGTCGCGGTGGCGGCGTCCTCGCCGGGCCGGAAGGCGGTGACCTCGAAGGAGTGCACGGTCACCGGGCGGGCGGTCAGCTCGACCTCCTCCCCGGCGCGGGCGCGCCGGTAGGCCCGCTGCCCGTTCACCTTGATCGCGCTGACCTGCGGCGGGATCTGCATGATCGTGCCGGTGAGCTCGGCCACGCCCGCGGCCACCGCCTCGGGCGTGACGCCCGCCGCCGAGGTCACCGCGACCACCTCGCCGTCGGCGTCGTCGGTGTTGGTGGACACCCCGAGCCGGATGGTGCCGTCGTACACCTTCTCGGTGAGCGCCAGGTGGCCGAGCAGCCGGGTCGCCTTCTCCACGCCGACGACGAGCACGCCGGTCGCCATCGGGTCGAGGGTGCCGGCGTGGCCCACCCGGCGGGTGCCGGCGAGCCGGCGCAGCTTGCTCACCACGTCGTGGGACGTCCAGCCGGCCGGCTTGTCGACGATGATCAGGCCGCTTGCGGGCGTGGGCGCCTTCATCGGAACGGATCGCACCTTTCGGATCGGGTCGGGCGTCGGATCGCTGACGGAACGCATGCCGCGCGGGGCGGTCACATCCGGGTGAGCAACGGCCGCAGCAGGGCCAGCGTGTCGTCGGGCGGCAGGTGCGAGGTGAACCCGGCCGCCCGGGCGTGGCCTCCGCCGCCGAGCGCGGCGCAGGCCCGGCCGACGTCGATCGCCCCCTTCGACCGGGCCGACACCTGCCACAGGCCCTCGTCGTCCTGCTTGAGCACCACGGCGACGTCGGCCTCGCCGGCCTGCCGTACCACGTCGATGACCCCCTCGACCTCCTCGTACGGCAGGGCGACCGCGGCCCGGTCGTCCCGGGTGACGTAGGTCCACACCAGGCCGTGCGCCTCGGCCGCGAGCGGCTCCAGGGTGGCCCGCTCCAGCGCGGTGGCGAGCACCTTGAGGTAGCCGAACGGGTTGCCCTCCCACAGCGCGCGGGTGATCGCGTCGGTGGCCAGCCCGGTGGCGACCAGCCGCCCGGCCATGTCGTGCACGGCCGGGGTGACCCCGTACCGGAACGATCCGGTGTCGGTGACCAGCCCGGTGTACAGGCAGGTGGCGATGTGCTCGTCGACGGGCAGGCCGAGCCGGGTGATGAGCTCCTCGGCGAGCACCGCGGTCGCGGCGGCGGTCGGGTCGACCAGGCGCAGCGTGCCGAAGCCGGTGGCCGCCACGTTGGACGCGTGGTGGTCGACGACGAGCAGCTCGGCCGCGTTGCGCGCGTTGTCCTCGAGCAGCCCGAGCCGCTCCACCGTGGCCACGTCGAAGGTGATCATCAGGGCGGGCGCGGCAGGGTACTCGGCGGGCGCCACGAGCAGCTCCTGCCCGGGCAGGAAGCGCAGCAGCCGGGGCACGGCGAAGTGGCGGTCCCCGAACGAGGCGACCACGTGCCGGCCGGCGCCGCGCAGCGCGAGCCCGAGGGCGAGCATCGAGCCGAGCGCGTCGCCGTCGGGCGAGACGTGGCAGGCGAGCGCCACCTCCTCGGCCGACTCGATCGCCGCCACGGCCCGCCGCCAGGTCTGCTCGTCGATCGCGCCGCCGCGGGCCGGGCGCCGCCACGGCGGGGCGGGGCGCGCCGCCGTGGGCCGCCCCTGCGGACGGGCCCGCGACCCGGTGCCCGGGCCGGTACCGGGCCGGTACCGCTGCTCCGGCTCGGCCCCGCCGGGCGCGGCCGCCCACGTGTGCGGTGACGTGGTCACTTCGCCCGGCGTCCCACGCCGCCCGGCACGTCCACGCCGTCCTCCTCGTCCTCCTCCTGGTCGGCGTCGTCCAGGTCGTCGGAGACGACGGGCCTGCGGTACGGGTCGGGGTCGCCCGCGGGCCGGGCCCCCTGGGCCTTGCGGGCGATCTCCTCGTCCCGGGCACGCGCCTGGGCGAGCAGCTCGTCGATGTGCCGGGCGTTCTCCGGCAGCGGGTCGTGCACGAAGGTGATGGTCGGGGTGTGGCGCAGGCCGAGCCGCCTGCCCACCTCGGAGCGGATGATGCCCTTGGCGCTCTCCAGGGCCGCGGCGCTGTCGGCGCGCTCGGCGTCGGACCCGAAGACCGTGTAGTAGACGGTCGCGTCCCGCAGGTCGGCGGTGAGCCGGGCGTCGGTGACCGTCACGAATCCCAGCCGCGGGTCCTTGATCCGTCGTTCCAGCATCTCGGCGACGATCTGCCGGATGCGGTCGGCGAGCCTGCGAGCACGTGCTGCGTCCATCTGGTCGCGCTCCCCCAATCAGTGTGAGTCGCCCTATCGCCGCGAATCGAGCGACGAGCCGGACCAGGGATCGTCGGCGTCCTCATGCCCGGATTCCTCGTGCTCATTGAAGATTCGCTGCCGCGCGGACAGAAGTTCGATCTCCGGATGAAAGGCGATCAGCCGCTCGCACGCGTCCATCACCTCGCCGCAGTTCGCCGCGGTGGCGCTCACCACGGCGATGCCGATCTGCGCGCGCCGGTGCAGCTCGAGGTGGCCGGTCTCGGCGACCGCGACGGCCGGGAACTTGCGCCGGACCTCCGCGATGATCGGACGCACCACGGAGCGCTTCTGCTTCAGCGACCGGACGTCCCCGAGCAGAAGGTCCAACGTCAGGGCACCTATGTACATGGGTCGGTGATCGACGAACGATCGGTGTCGGCATGGACCGCGGTGCCGGGGAGGATCCCCGGCACCGCCGCCCATGGGTGTTCGGTTGTCCGGTGACGTCCGGTCGGCCGCGGACGCGGGAGCCGGCGCGTCAGGTGCGCGGCTTCTCCCGCATCTCGAAGGTCTCGATCGTGTCACCGATCTTGATGTCGTTGTAGCCGAGGCCGATACCGCACTCGAAGCCCTCGCGGACCTCGGTCGCGTCGTCCTTGAACCGGCGCAGCGACTGCACCGTGAGGTTGTCGGCGACCACGACGCCGTCGCGGATGAGGCGGGCCTTGGCGTTCCGGGTGATGACCCCGGTGCGGACCACACAACCCGCGACGTTGCCGACGCGCGGCACCTTGAAGACCTCGCGGATCTCGGCGGCGCCGAGCTGGACCTCCTCGAACTCCGGCTTGAGCATGCCGCGGAGGGCGTTCTCCACGTCCTCGATCGCCTGGTAGATGATCGAGTAGTACCGGATGTCCACGCCCTCGCGCTCGGCGAGCTCGCGCGCCCGCACCTCGGGCCGCACGTTGAAGCCGATGATCACCGCGTTCTCGTCGGCGATCGCGAGGTTGACGTCGTACTCGGTGATCGCGCCGACCGCGCGGTGCAGCACGCGGAGGCTGACCTCCTCGCCGACGTCGATCTTGAGCAGCGCGTCCTCGAGGGCCTCGACCGAACCGGAGACGTCGCCCTTGATGATGAGCTTGAGCTCGCGGGGCTGGCCCTTCTCCATGTCCTTGAAGAGCTCTTCGAGGGTACGGCGGCGGCTCGACTTGGCCATGGCCGCGCTGCGCTGCCGCGCCGCCCGCTGCTGGGCGATCTGGCGGGCCACCCGGTCGTCCGGCACCACGATGAAGTTGTCGCCGGCGCTCGGCACCGAGGTGAGACCGAGGACCTGCACCGGGCAGGACGGCTCGGCCTCCTGCACCTGCTGGCCCTTGTCGTTGAGCAGGGCACGGACGCGGCCGTACGCCTCGCCGCAGACGATCGAGTCGCCGACGCGGAGCGTGCCGCGCTGCACCAGGACGGTCGCGACCGGGCCGCGGCCCTTGTCCAGGTGCGCCTCGATCGCCAGGCCCTGGGCGGCCTGGTTCGGGTTCGCCCGCAGGTCGAGCTCGGCGTCCGCGGTGAGCAGGATCGCCTCGAGCAGGTCGTCGATGCCGATGTTCTCCTTCGCCGAGATGTCGACGAAGAGCGTGGAGCCACCGTACTCCTCGGCCACCAGCCCGTACTCGGTGAGCTGGGCGCGCACCTTGTGCGGGTCGGCGTCCGGCTTGTCGATCTTGTTCACCGCGACCACGATCGGCACCTCGGCCGCCTGGGCGTGGTTGAGGGCCTCCACGGTCTGCGGCTTCACACCGTCGTCGGCGGCGACCACGAGCACCGCGATGTCGGTGGCCTGGGCACCACGGGCACGCATGGCGGTGAACGCCTCGTGACCCGGGGTGTCGATGAAGGTGATCTTCCGGGTCTCGCCCTCGTGCTCGGTGGTCACCTGGTAGGCGCCGATGTGCTGGGTGATGCCACCGGCCTCGCGGGCGGCGACGTTCGTGTTCCGGATGGTGTCGAGCAGCTTGGTCTTACCGTGGTCGACGTGACCCATCACGGTCACCACCGGCGGCCGCGGCACCAGGTCGGCCTCGTCGCCCTCGTCCTCGCCGAACTCGATGTCGAAGGACTCGAGCAGCTCCCGGTCCTCCTCCTCGGGGCTGACCACCTGGACGTCGTAGTTGAGCTCCGCACCCAGCAGCTGCAGGGTCTCGTCGCTCACCGACTGCGTGGCGGTCACCATCTCGCCGAGGTGCAGCATGATCTGCACGAGCGAGGCCGGGTTCGCGCCGATCTTCTCGGCGAAGTCGGCCAGCGAGGCACCGCGCGGCAGCCGCAGGACCTGGCCGGTGCCCCGGGGTACCTGCACGCCGCCGATGGTCGGCGCCTGCATGTTGTCGAACTCCTGCCGGCGCTGCCGCTTCGACTTGCGGCCCTTGCTCGGCTTGCCGCCGGGACGGCCGAACGCGCCCGCGGCACCGCCACGGCCGCGACCGCCACCCGGACGGCCGCCGAAGCCGCCGCCACCGGGACGGCCGCCGCCACCGGCGCGCGGCGCTCCGAAGCCGCCACCGGCGCGACCGGCACCACCGCCGGGACGACCGGCGCCGCCACCGGGACGACCGGCGGCACCGGGACGGGGACCGCCGGGCGGCGTGGGCCGCGACGGCGGCATCATCGACGGGCTCGGCCGCGGACCGGCCGGACGCGGACCGGCGACACCCGGACCCGGACGCGGAACCGGGCCCGGACGGGCGGCCGGCGGACGCGGGATGGGCGCCTGGCCGCCGTCGCGGCGCTGGGCGTCACGCCCCCCGGCGTCCCGCGGCGGACGCGGGCGCGGGGGCTGGCCCATGCCGCTGGCCTGCGAGGTGAAGGGGTTGTTGCCCGGACGCGGACCGCGCGGGCCGGGCTTGGGCACCGGCGGACGCGGCACCGGCGGCGGAGCAGGCCGCGGCGTCGGCGCGGTCGGCGTGGCACCGCCGGGGCCCGCCGCGGGCGGGCGCGGAACCGGCGGACGCGGCACCGGCCGCGGGCCGGGAGTCGGCCGCGGCTGCTGCGTGGCGGCCCCGCCCTGCTGACCGGCCGCGGGTGCGCCGGGCTGCGGCCGCGCGGCCGCCGGACGCGGCTGTTCCTGCTGCGTTTGGGGCATGGCAACGGAGGGACGCGGCGGCGTGGGCCGCGGCCCCGGCTTGGGACCCGGACGGGGGGCCGGCGGCGGGGTCGGCACCGGGGCGCCGTTGCCCGCCTTGCCCGCGCCCGCACCGGGCCGGGGAGACGCCGCCGTCTGCGGCGCCTTCGGGGACGGCTTCTCGCCGCCCTTGGTTTCGGACGGCCGCTTGCCGCCCGCGAAAGCCTCTTGAAGCTTACGGACCACCGGCGCCTCGATCGTCGAAGACGCCGAACGCACGAACTCGCCCATCTCCTGGAGCTTGGCCATCACGACCTTGCTCTCTACTCCGAACTCCTTGGCGAGCTCGTAGACCCGGACCTTCGCCACTGCACTCCCTACTCGGTCCGGGAGGCTTGCAGCGCCGCGCCGGACCGTCTCTACCTACACGTACTCATCGCCGCGTACTCATCAGGCGCTCATCACAATCTGACCCGCCCATCAACTCGGCGTCCTACGTCACTCTTGGTAACCATTCACCCGGTCCTAATCGGCGTCAAGCCCCTCAAGATGAGCCCTGACGGGCGTCGCGTCGAGCGGACCCGTGACGCGAAACGCGCGTGGGAACGCCCGACGGCGCTCGGCGAGCTCCAGACAGCGCAGGGTGGGATGCAGCGAGGCACCCCGCCCCGGCAGCCGACCCAGTGGATCGGGGACAACCCTGCCCTCGACAACCACCAGGCGGAGCAGCTCGGACTTAACCGTGCGAATCCGGCAACCCACACAAGTTCTCAGCGGGGCTGCCTGACCACCATATTCCAGCTTACCGTGTCGACGCATCTGCGGGGCCGACGGCATCCTCCGGTTGACCCTGATCCGCCGCGGTCTCGGCGTCGGACCTGATGTCGATGCGCCATCCGGTGAGCCGCGCGGCGAGGCGGGCGTTCTGCCCCTCCTTGCCGATCGCGAGCGACAGCTGGTAGTCGGGCACCGTGACCCGGGCGACCCGGCCGCCTGCGTCGACGACCTCAACGTGGGAAACACGCGCAGGTGACAGCGCATTCCCCACGAACTCCGCCGGGTCGTCCGACCAGTCTATGATGTCGATCTTCTCGCCGTTCAGCTCGCCCATCACGTTGCGCACCCGTGAGCCCATCGGGCCGATGCAGGCGCCCTTGGCGTTCACCCCGGGCTTGCGCGAGCGTACGGCGATCTTCGTACGGTGGCCGGCCTCCCGGGCGATCGCGGCGATCTCCACGACGCCCTCGGCGATCTCCGGGACCTCGAGCGCGAACAGTTTCTTGACCAAATTGGGATGCGTTCGCGACAGGGTCACCGAGGGACCCTTGGGGCCCTTCTTCACCTGCACGACGTAGCAGCGGATGCGGTCGCCGTGGTTGTACTCCTCGCCCGGCACCTGCTCGTTGTGCGGCAGGATCGCCTCGATCTTGCCGAGGTCGACCAGGACCGTGCGCGGGTCCTTGCCCTGCTGGATCACGCCGGACACCAGCTCGCCCTCGCGGCTGGCGAACTCGCCGAAGTTGATCTCGTCCTCGGCGTCGCGAAGCTGCTGGAGGATCACCTGCTTCGCCGTGGTCGCCGCGATCCGGCTGAAGTTGCTCGGCGTGTCATCGTACTCCCGGACGACCTGGCCCTCCTCGTCGAGCTCGGCGGCCCAGATCGTCACGTGGCCGGTCTCCCGGTCGAGCTCGGCCCGTGCCTTGGGCGCCGCGCCCTCGGTGCGGAAGTAGGCGATCAGCAGGGCGTCCTCGATCGCCTTGACGACCAGGTCGAAGGAGATGTCCTTTTCGCGCTCCAGGGCGCGCAGGACGCTCATGTCAATGTCCACAAGGCTCCCCCTTAGCCCTCGTCGCCATCGTCTACGCCATCGTCTTCGGCAACGTCGTCGGGACGGCGGAACTCCACCTGCACCCGCGCGCGGGTGACCTCCTGGTACTCGACCCGCCGCGTGGTGCCCGCGACGTTCAGCTCGGCGCCGGTGTCGTCCGCGGCCAGCACGCGCCCCTCGAACGAGGCGCCGGTCACCGTGTCCACCTTGACCAGCCGGCCGCGTGCCCGTCGCCAGTGCCGAGGCAGGGTGAGCGGCCGGTCGACCCCCGGCGAGGTGACCTCGAGAACGTACGGGCCGGAGCCCAGCGCGTCGTCATGGGCGTCGAGCGTCTTGGACACCAACCGGCTCACCTCGGCGATGTGCTCCAGGTCGACACCGCCGTCCTTGTCCACGACCACCCGGAGCAGACGCCGCCGCCCGGCGGGCGTGATCGTGACATCCTCCAGGTCGAGCCCTTCGGCAGCGACCACCGGCTCGATGAGCCTCCTCAGGCGGTCGCGCCGAGCCTCGCTGCCCATCCGACCTCCCATGCGCGCGCGGCCGTCGGCGGACGGCCATCAGGGCGGACCTCGCCCCGATGGCCCCCAGCCTATCGACACCAGGGGGGCGAACGAGCGTGGGTCGGACGACCGGGTCGTGATGCGCCGTACGATGCTGTCTTGCACATGACCACGCCCACCCGCGCCACGCCCGCCGCAGGGCCACCGCCCAGGTACGGCGGGGCGCCGTGGGCCGGACCGACCGACCGCACCAGGAGACCATTCCGTGCACGAGCGTGGCCTGACCCGGCGGGTGCTGTTGCGCGGGGCGGCCGCGGGATCCGCCGCCGCCGCGGCGCTCGCGAGCGCGGGATGCTCCTCCGAGCGGCGGCCGCCCGCCGCCAGGCCCGCTCAGCCCGATCCGGACGTCGCGCTGCTCGGCGAGCTCATCGCCGGCAAGGAGCGGTTCATCGCGCTCTACCGGCAGGCCGCGGCGGCGGATCCGGAGCTCGCGGAGACGCTGCGCCCGTTCGAGCGGCGCCACCGGGCCCACCTGGAGGAGCTGCGGCGCCGGCTGCCGCCGGGCGTGTCGCCGACGCCGGCCGGGCGGGGCGGCGCGGGGTCCGCGGACGCGTCCGCGGCGAGCCCGCGCGCGCAGTCCTCGGTCGCCACCGCCGACCCCGGCGACGGCTCCGCCGAGCCGTCCCCCTCGCCCTCGGCACCGAAGGTCACGGTGGCCCGGCTGCGGGCCGCCGAGCGTGCCGCGGCGGCCGCCCGGCCCCGCCAGCTCGCCACCGTCTCGCCCTCCCTGGCCCAGCTCGTGGCGTGCATCGGGGCGTGCGAGGCCGCGCACGTGGTCGCCCTGGCGGCCACGAGGTCGAAGTAGCCGGGAGACGAGCGAAGCCGGACGGATGATGGACGCCCTGGAAGGACTGCGCAAGGCGCTCGAGGCCGAGCACGCCGCGGTGTACGCCTACGGCGTGGTCGGCGCGCGCACCGCCGGGACGCACCGCCGGGAGGCGACCGCGGCCTTCGACGCGCACCGGGCGCGCCGTGACCGGCTGCGCGAGCTCATCGTCGCCCGCGGCGGCACCCCGGCCGAGCCGGCCGCGGGCTACGACCTGCCGTTCCCGGTGCGCACCGCCGAGGACTGCGTGCGCCTCGCCGCGCTCGTCGAGGAACGGGTCACCGCCGCGTACCTGGAGCTCGTCGCGGTCGGCGACGCCACGCTCCGCGACCTCGCCGCCACGGCGATGCAGGAGAGCACCACGCGCGCCTACCGCTGGCGCCCGCAGATCCCCGACTTCCCCGGCTGGAAGTAGGCCCGGCCGACGCGCGGCCGCGCGCAACGATCACCCCTCACGCGGCACCGCCCTGCGTCACGGCGGGTCGTGGCGGGCGGCGCCGGCACGACGCCGGGCGCCCACGATGTCGCGGGCGCCCGGGCGCAGGTCAGTATCGGATCAGGCGCGGCAGGCCGCGACGACCCGGTCGACCGCCTCGTCGAGCGGGACCTCCTGCCGCTCGCCGGAGGCCCGGTCGCGCAGCTCGACCACGCCGGAGGCGAGGCCGCGGCCGACGATGAGGATGGTCGGCATGCCGAGCAGCTCGGCGTCCTTGAACTTCACGCCGGGCGAGACGCCCGGGCGGTCGTCGACGAGCACCCGCAGGCCCTTCGCCTCGAGCTCCTCGGCGAGCCGGACCGCGACCTCGACCTGGTTGTCCTTGCCGGTGCCGACGATGTGCACGTCCGCCGGGGCGACCTCGCGCGGCCAGACCAGGCCGAGCTCGTCGTGCCCCTGCTCGGCGAGCACCGCGACCAGGCGGGAGACGCCGATGCCGTACGAGCCCATGGTGATGCGGATCGGCTTGCCGTCCGGGCCGAGCGCGTCGAGCCCGGCGGCGTCGGAGTACTTGCGGCCGAGCTGGAAGATGTGGCCGATCTCGATGCCGCGGTCGAGCGAGAGCGCGCCGCCGCAGCGCGGGCACGGGTCGCCGGAGCGCACCTCGGCCGCCTCGATCGTGCCGTCGGCGACGAAGTCGCGCCCGGCCACCACGTTCGCGGCGTGCCTGCCCGGCTCGTTCGCGCCGGTGACCCAGGACGACCCCGGCACCACCCGCGGGTCGACCAGGTAGCGGATGCCCAGGTCCTTGAGGATCTGCGGGCCGATGTAGCCGCGCACCAGGCCCGGGTGCCGGGCGAAGTCCTCGGCCTCGAAGATCTCCGGTACGGCCGGCGAGAGCGCGGCCTCAAGGCGCTTGAAGTCGACCTCGCGGTCGCCCGGCACGCCGATGACGAGGGTCTCGACCTCGTCCGAGCCCGGCGTGCGCACCTTCACCACGACGTTCTTCAGCGTGTCGGCCGCGGTGATGCCGAGGCCGTACCGCTCGTTGACGAACGTGACCAGGCTCTCGATCGTCGGCGTGTCCGGCGTGTCGAGCACCTGCAGCGGCGGGTGCTCGGTGGTGACCTCCGGCGGCGCCGGGGTGACGACCGCCTCGGCGTTCGCCGCGTAGCCGCACTCGCGGCAGGAGACGAAGGTGTCCTCGCCGTTCTCGGCGGGCGCGAGGAACTCCTCGGAGGCCGAGCCGCCCATCGCGCCGGACATCGCCGAGCAGATGCGGTACTCGAGGCCGAGCCGGTCGAAGATCCGGATGTACGCCTCGCGGTGCAGCTCGTAGGAGCGCTTGAGGCCGTCGTCGTCGAGGTCGAAGGAGTAGGAGTCCTTCATGACGAACTCGCGGCCGCGCAGGATGCCCGCCCGCGGACGCGCCTCGTCCCGGTACTTCGTCTGGATCTGGTAAAGGATGACCGGATAGTCCTTGTACGACGAGTACTCCCGCTGGACGAGGTCGGTGAACAGCTCCTCGTGCGTCGGGCCGAGCAGGTAGTCGGCGCCCTTGCGGTCCTTGAGCCGGAACAGCGTGTCGCCGTACTCGGTCCAGCGCCCGGTGGCCTCGTAGTACTCGCGCGGCAGCAGCGCCGGGAAGAGCACCTCCTGGGCGCCGATGCGGTTCATCTCCTCGCGGACGACCTGCGAGATGTTGTCCAGCACGAGCTTGCCGAGGGGCAGCCAGGAGTAGATGCCGGGGGCCACGCGGCGGATGTACCCCGCGCGGACCAGCAGCTTGTGGCTCGGCACCTCCGCGTCCGCCGGATCCTCGCGCAGGGTGCGCAGGAACAGGGTGGACATACGCAGCAGCACGGCTACTCCTCGGTGGGTCGTGACGGACTGTCTCAAGGCTATCGACTCCGCGGCCACGTCCGCGCCGCGAATTTCGCGCCAGGCATCGGCATCCCGCCGGAGGCGGGCGTTCCGTTGCACGGCAGCCTAACCGGCCCGGTCATCGGCGCGGTCGCGACACGATCACCGGTCGGTCATCGGCCCCCTGCGCCGATGCGCGCCCTCCGGTACGGCGGGCTCACCCGGCCACGCCGAGCGCGAGCAGACAGCCTCCGGCGATCACCGCGGCCACGGCGAGCGCGCACAGCCGGGACCGGAGCCTGCGCCGCAGCGCGAGGACGAGGCCGAGCAGCAGCAGCGTCACGGCGAGCGCGGGCCAGGGCAGGAAGCCCGGGACGGCGCCGGGCAGGCCGGGCAGCGCCCGGCCGCCGACGTCGGCGAGGAGCACCCCGGCGATCGCCCCGGCCGCGACGTCGGCGCCGAGCCCCGCGCCGCGTGCCGCGTACCCGGCCAGGCCGAAGCCGACGAGCACGAGCAGCAGGATGTTGAGGCTGTCCGGATCGCCGCCGAGCGCGTCCCGGGCGTGCCCGGCGAGCCCGATGCCGGCGAGGGCCGGGATCAGCGGGGCGAGCGCCGCGAGCGTGGCGGACAGCGCCGCCCAGCCGAGGCCCGCCGCGGTGCGGCCGACGAGCACCGCGAGCGCGAAGTAGGCGTAGGGGTCGTAGGCCAGCTCCACCTGCCGGATCCCGCTCACGTGGATGAGCGTGCCGATCGTGCCGGCCACCGCCCCGGCCGTGACCGAGAGCACCAGATGCCGGATGATGCCGCGGCAGCGCCGCTCGATCGCCTCGTAGTGGGTGTATGGGCTGTTGTCATCCGACAACACGGACATGGCTCCCCCTGGAGTTCGGGCGGCCACCACCGGCGCGACCCGGTCGCCGGAGGTGGTCACGGATGGACCGCGGGGGATTCGGTATCGGGGACCTGGGAGTCGCGGGGACGACGCGCCGCGGGCGGGTCAGCCGCCGAGCAGCTCCTCCCAGTGGCGGCGCGCCACCGCCTGGCGCGGGGTGTCGGTGTAGGTGGTGTTGAGTGCCGCGGCGAGGCGCCACAGCCCGGCGCGGGCGGCCGGCCGTTCCCGGCCCAGCGGGTCGATGGCGCGCAGGGTGAACGGCACACCGAGCACGGTGACCGCCGCGCTGGACCGGTCGGTACGGCCCGCGGGCCCCACCGGCCCGGGGATCCGGGCGGCGAGCATCGCGGCCACGTCCGAGGCGTACGGGCCTTCGCGCCACTCGATGTTCCAGTCCTGTTCGGTCCCCTGCCACCAGGTGAGATCCCGGCTGGTCTGCATGAACTCGGCCTCGGTCGCGAGCGCCGCCATGACCCGGCCGAACGCCTCGAAGCGCCGCGCCTCCGGCGCGCCCCCGGACCGGTACGCACCCGCGTCCGGTTCGGGGCCGGCGCCCGCGGGCATCGGCGGGGACGTCGCGGACGGATCCTTCACCGAGCGTCGCCGCGCCTTCGCGCCCGAGTCCCGCCGCTTCTTCGCCCCAGCACCCACGGTCCCCTACTGTGGTTGGCCCTGCCGCCCGCGTGCAACCCCTCCACGCTGAGCATTTGCCACATTTACCTGGCGAATGGGCGCTTCGCCACGCCACGGACGTCCGCCGGGCCTTCCCGAAGACCGGGCTTACGCACGTATTACACCGGGTAAACCGTCATAAGCCTGGTTTGGGAGGCTTCGACTTTTCCGCGGAGTTCTCCCGCGCCTGTCTCGTGGGAAGGACCCGATGCCGCGTCCACCCGCCGCGGAGACCACCCGGCCGCGTCCACCGGCCGCCGCGGCCGCGTGCCGGTACGGCGCCGCGGCCGGACCGGACCGGCGGCCGGACGCGGTGCGGCGATCGTCCGTCCCGGCGGCGTTTGCCCCTCCCCCGGCCCGTCCTCGCCCGGCCGTTCCGCATGTCGGGCGCGCCTTTCCGGCCCTCGGTGTGCGACCGTTAGCCCAGGAAGGAGGCGGGACCCGGCCCGCCGGATCCGCAACGGGGCCGCCGTCGGCCCGGCGCCGTGGCGGACGGCGGCGGCACGGGTGCGCCTCCGCAGGCGCGGTATGGCGGACCGCGGGAGGTGGTGGCGGTGACTCCGCGATCGCAGGCGGCCGGGCGCGGGCACGCCCGCGTCCTCGCCGTGACGCCCCGGCGGGCGCCGGGACCGGTCCCGCCCGGGCGGCGGACCGGCCCGGCCGGGTACGCCCCACCGGACGCGGGTCCGGAGCGGCACAGGTGCGGCGACGCGTCGGTCGCGTGGCCGACGCCCGATGGACGCCCGACAGACTCGGAAAGGGAGACCGCGGCATGACTCTTCGCGTGGCGATCGTGGGCTCGGGGCCGGCGGGCATCTACACCGCGGACGCGCTCACCAAGCAGGCCGGCCCGGACGTCGAGGTCGACGTGCTGGAACGCCTCCCCACCCCGTACGGCCTCGTCCGGTACGGCGTGGCCCCCGACCACACCTCCATCAAGTCGATCGCCCGCTACCTGCGCCAGGTGCTGGAGCGGCCTGCGGTGCGCTTCCTCGGCGGGGTGGAGCTCGGCGCCGACGTCTCCGCGGCCGAGCTGCGCGAGCACTACGACGCGGTCGTCTACTGCACCGGGGCGACGGTCGACCGCCGCCTCGGCATCCCCGGCGAGGACCTGCCCGGCAGCGCGGCCGCCACGGACTTCGTCAACTGGTACTGCGGCCATCCCGACGTGCCCGCCGGCGCCTTCACCCTCGACGCCGAGGAGGTGGCGGTGATCGGGGTGGGCAACGTCGCGGTGGACGTGGCCCGCATCCTCGCCAGGTCCGCCGACGAGCTGCGCCGTACCGACGTCCCCGAGCCGGTGCTCGAGCGGCTGGCGGCGAGCCGGGTGCGCACCATCCACGTGATCGGCAGGCGCGGGCCGGAGCACGCCAAGTTCACCACGAAGGAGCTGCGCGAGCTCGGCGAGCTCGGCAACGCCGACGTGCTCACCCACCAGGGCGAGGTGAAGGTCGACGACGTGACCTCGCTGTCCCGCCAGGCCCGCGGGAACGTCGAGGTGCTGCAGGCGTGGGCCTCCCGGGTGCCGGAGGGCCGGCCGCGGCGGCTGGAGCTGCGGTTCTGGCTGCGCCCGGTGGAGATCCTCGGCGACGGGCGCGTCGAGGCCGTCCGCCTGGAGCGCACCCACCTCGCCGACGGCCGCCTCGTCGGCACCGGCGAGTTCGAGACGATCCCGGTGCAGCTGGTGCTGCGCTCGGTGGGCTACCGGAGCGTGCCGCTGCCCGGCGTGCCGTTCGACGCGGCGACCAACACCGTGCCGAACGAGGCGGGCCGGGTCGTCCGCAAGGGCCCGGAGGACCGGTACGGCACGGCCGACGACGGCGCGGCGGCCGAGTACGTCGCGGGCTGGCTCAAGCGCGGCCCGACCGGCGTGATCGGCACGAACAAGTCGGACGCCGCCGAGACCGTGCGCACCCTGCTCGCCGACCTGGCCGGCCGCCCCACCGGGGACCGCCCGCGCCTCGACGACCTGCTCGCCCGGCGCGGCATCAGGCCGATCACCTACGACGAGTGGCTGGCGATCGAGGCCGCCGAGGCGGCGCTCGCCGCCCGCCTCGGCCGTGGCGAGCGGGTGAAGCTCCCCGACCGCGCGGCGCTGCTCGAAGCCTGCGGGCGCGCGGAGGATCACGGCTAGCCCGGCGCACCCGCCCTGCCCGGCGCGGCCGTGCCGCCTGCCGCGGCGCGCGCGGTGGTCAGCCGCCGACGAGCTCGCGCCACTGCCGCACGAGCCGGGCCTCCACCGGCGCCGACCAGCCGGTGCGCACCGCGCCGCCGACGTGGAAGGAGCCGATGCCCTGCGCGCGCAGCAGCGGCACGTGGTGGCGTTCCAGGCCGCCGCCCGCCATGATCAGCCCGGCGTCCCCGGCGTGGGCGCGGGCGCGCAGCACCGGCAGCCCGTCCTCCACGCCGGTGGCGGCGCCCGCCGTGAGGATCGTGGCGAGGTTGGGCAGCAGCCGTACCGCGCGCCATGCGGCCTGCACGTCGACGGCGTGGTCCACCGCCCGGTGGAAGGTCCACGGCAGCGGCGCGATCGCGCCGACGAGCGCCTCGGTCGCCGCCAGGTCCACCGTGCCCTCGGCGGTGAGGAACCCGAACACGAACCCGGCCGCGCCCGCGTCGGCGAGCTCCCGGGCGCGTCTCTTGAGCTCCTCCAGCTCCGCCGGGGTGACCGTGTAACCGGCGCCGGGCCGGGAGCCGCACCCCAGCCGGACCATCTGCGGCAGCGAGCACTCCCGCGCGATCGCCGCCACCGTGGCCGCCTCCGGGGTGCCGTCGCCGGAGGGATGCGCGACCACCTCCACGCGATCGGCGCCGCCCTCCTCGGCGGCCACGGCGTCACGCACGTCGAGCGTGACCACTTCGAGCAGCGAAGGCGTCATGTTGGGAGGCTATCGGAGGAGCCGTCCGGGATCGTACGGCTACCGCCTGCTCCCGCAGGTGAAGCGGCGCAACCTGATGATTTGCCCGGCTTGTCCTACCGGGTGAGCACGAGACCGCCCTCCGGTACCCCGGCGGACGCGGGCGCGCGGCCGTCCACCTCGCCGGGCAGCAGCCCGGTCGCGGACACCTCCGCGGCCAGGTCGGCGGTGAGGTCGACCAGGCGCGGCCCGCCGTACCCGGCGAAGCCGCCCGCCGGGCGCTGGAAGAGCGCGCCGGACGCGCGGTGCGGCAGGTCGACGGTGCGCACGTGACGGAAGCCGAGGGACCGGTAGTAGCCCTGCAGCCCGGTGTTCGCCTTGGCGCAGTCGAGCCGCAGCCAGCGCAGGCCGTCGGCGAGCGTGCGCCGGCCCGCCCAGTCGAGCAGGGCGCGGCCGATGCCGAGCCCGGAGCACGCCCGCGCGGTGCACAGCTTGTGCACGTAGTAGGCGTCCTCGGGCCGGTCCTCGGGCGTCCAGAACTCGGGGTCGGCGAAGGTGTCGAGGGCGATCGTGGCGAGCGGCCCCCGGGCGTGCCCGTCCTCGCAGACGCCGTCCGGCTCACCCTCGACGACGTAGAGCGTGCCCGCGGCGATCAGCGGCTCGATGCGGTGGGCGGGGAAGCCGCCGACCGGCCACTGGCGCACGCCGCGCCCGTTGAGCCACTCGGCCGCCTCGGCGAACAGGGCGAGCACGCCCGGCAGATCGGCGGATCCGGCGCGACGGAGAGTGAGCGTGAGCGGCTCGCGGACGGCGTGAAGGACGGTGTTCGTGTGCATGATGCATCCTTTCGGTGCTGGTGGTACTGCGGTGAGTACGCAGAGTGACCAATGGACGGCGTGAGGTCGTAAGGAAGGGATTCAGAGAAGGGGGGCCGCCGGAGACGACAAGCCGCTAGGGATCACGGCCCGTGGCGGATCAGGCCACGGCGGCGGCGGGCGGAACCACCCCCCATGCGCGAGGGCAGGCCCGTGCGACGGGCAGGGGCCGCCTCGCACCGCCGTCCGCACGGACGGCGACCGGCCCCGCCCACAGGGCGGGCGCGTCGAGCATCAGAGCCGGCCGTACCGGAGCGGCGACGCGACCCGCTCCGGGACCGGCCGGGTTCCACCCGTCGGACACGACAACGGCCGCCCCATCCGAGGATGAGCCGGCCGGCGCTGCGTCAATGACGTTCCAGCTCGTATCTGATCAGATGTTTGTCGGCGGGCAGCACCGACACCGCGACCCGCACCGGCATATCTTCGGGGTCGTAACCAACCCGGACGTGAACGACAACAGGAGTACCAGGTTCGAGCTTTAGGCGCGACACTTCCTCAGAAGTCGGCATACGTGCCGAAATGTCGTCGACCATGCGAACCTGCGGGTGTCCGAGTTCCTCCAGCACGCGGTTCGCGCCCCGGGTGATGTCGGCCGGACGGGCGATCTCCGAATTCTGGACGAGCGAGAGGGGGAAGTAGGAGTCGTTGGTGTTGAACGGCTGGTCGTCGACGTAACGGAGCCGGCGACGGACCACGGCGAGCTCGCCGTCGGGCAGCGCGAGCCGGGTGGCGATGTCCTCGGGCGGCTCCACGATCGCCACCTCGATGTCCTGGCTCGGCTTCCGTCCCACCTCGGCGACCGCGCGCGCGAACGCCTCCTGCCGCCCGCCCTCGGGCTGCGGCTCGAGTTCCTTCTGCGGGTACAGGAGCAGGGGCCGCCGCTCGCGGACCACGCTGCCACGGCGCGGGGTGCGGCTGATCAGGCCCTCGTTGACGAGCTCACCGAGCGCCAGCCGTACCGTGTTGCGGCTGACGTTCGACTTGCGCATGAGATCGGCCTCGGTTGGCAGCGGGTCCCCCGGACGGAGTTCCCCCGAGTAGATGGCGCGCCGCAGCTCCGACGCCACCTGTTGATACAGCGTTGACCGTGCCACTCCGACCCTCTGCATGCCCTTTTGTTCCAACAAATTTAGACGATCTCGTTGCAACTTGGAACAACCCCTTGACCTCGGAGAGCCCGGGGGCGCATCATCCAATCGTTGGTACAAATCCATCGAAAGGTCGGCCAGCGGGTGAGCGCCGGCCGGACGGCCTGACCGACCGTGGGCGCTCGGTAGCGGTCGCGCGACGGGCCGTCACCCCAAGGGCTCCCCGCGCGTCGGCGGTTCAGGACCCCATCCCTCGCCGGGGTCCTGGGCGCCACGCGCCGGGGCGGAGCGTGTCCTGGCGGGTCCCCCACGCCCGCCAGGACACGCTCCACTTTTTTTCGGGCCGGCCCCGGGTCACGCCGATGCGCACCCGTCTCTCCGATCACGAGACGTTGATCACATCCGTTCTTCATCTCCGGTCACCTTCCGTCAAGGCCCAAATTCGGCCGATCCGTGGATATTGACCCTGTGTCGATACCGACCGGTCGGTTTGTACCGAAGACCCGGATCGGGCATGCTGGCCGTCATGAGCCTGTTCTCGGTCGAAGGAAAGACGGTCGTCGTCACGGGCGGATCCCGCGGCATCGGCAGGATGATCGCCCAGGGGTTCGTCACGGCCGGCGCCCGCGTCTACATCGCCTCCCGCAAGACCGCCGAGCTGGAGAAGACCGCGGCCGAACTCGGCTGCACCGCGATCACCGCGGACCTGTCCACCCGCGAGGGCATCGAGACGCTGGTGTCGGCGGTCTCGGCGCAGGAGGACCGCCTGGACGTGCTGGTGAACAACGCGGGCGCGGTCTGGGGCGCGCCGCTCGAGGACTACCCCGAGTCCGGGTTCGACAAGGTCTACGCGCTCAACGTCAAGGCCGTGTTCTACCTGACCGTCCGGTTCCTCCCGCTGCTGCGCGCGGCGGCGAGCCCGGACGACCCGGCCCGTGTGATCAACATCGGCTCGGTGGACGGCATCCGGGTGCCGGAGATGGAGAACTACGCCTACTCCGCGGCGAAGGCGGCGGTGCACCAGCTCACCCGCCACCTGGCGGGCCGGCTCGCCCCCGAGCGCATCACCGTGAACGCGATCGCGCCCGGCCCGTTCGAGTCGAAGATGATGGCCTTCGCCCTGAACGACCCGAAGATGCGCGCCGAGATCGAGGCGGCGATCCCGCTCGGCCGGATCGGCCGGCCCGAGGACGTGGCCGGGGCCGCCATCTACCTCTCCTCCCGGGCGGGCGCCTACCTCACCGGGGCCGTGATCCCGGTGGACGGCGGCATCACCGCCAAGGCCTGACCCGCCGCTCGGGCCAGGGCGGGGCCCGCGCCCGCGTACCCCCGAGACGCGGGCGCGGGCCCGTCCGGCCTACGGCGCCAGCCCGGCGAGCACCTCGGCGGCGGCCTGGCCGCAGACCCGCGCCGAGCCGTGGGTGGCGATGTGCACCGCCCCCCGGTCGGTACGGCCGGGCAGCCCCATCTCGACCACGATCGCGTCGGGCCGGGCCGCGAGCAGCCGGTCGATCGCCTCCGCCAGCCAGCGGTGCCGGTCGGCGTACCGGGCGACGATCACCAGCGGGCGCCCGGCCGCCTCGGCCAGCGCGGCGTCGAGCTCGGCCGCGCCGGGCACCTGGCCGTCGCGCTCGGCGAACCGCGCCACCGTGGTGCCGGGCAGCAGCCTGCCGAGCGGCTCGCCCACCCCCCACGGGGTGTGCCGGTCGCTGGCGAGCGAGAGCTGCGGCGTCATCTCGATCACGTGCGGCGGCGCGGCGAGCGGCAGGGCGGCCGGGTCGCGCCGGGTGATCCGGATCGCGCGCCGGGCCACGTGCAGGCCGATCGGCACGCCCTCCGGCAGCTCCACGGCCGGCTTCCCCGCATCCGCGGCGGGCCGCGCGGTCGCGGGCCAGGCGGCGAGCCGCCGCATGCGCTCGGCGGCCTCGGCGAGCCGCTGCTCGGGCAGCACCCCCTCGGCGACCGCCCCGGCGATCGTCTGCCGGATCTCCTCGACGATCCGCTCGTCGTCGTGCTCGCCGCCGACGCAGATCCCGTCCGCGCCCGCGGCGATCGCCCGCATCGCCGCGCCGGGGATGCCGTACCGGTCGGCGACGGCCGCCATCTCGATGCCGTCGGTGATCACCGGCCCGTCGAAGCGCAGCTCGTGCCGGAGCAGGTCGCCGAGGATCTTCGGGCTGAGCGTGGCCGGGTACGCCTCGTCGTACGCGGTCACCACGAGGTGGCCGGTCATGATCGCGGCCACCCCCTCCTCGATCGCGGCGCGGAACGGCAGCAGCTCCACCTCGGCGAGCTCCTCGCGGCTGCCGCTCACCAGCGGCACGCCGAGGTGGGAGTCGACGTTGGTGTCGCCGTGGCCGGGGAAGTGCTTGGCGCACGCGGCCACCCCGGCCGACTGCAGGCCGCGGATCCAGGCGGCGGTGTGCCGGGCCACCAGGCGCGCGTCCGCGCCGAACGAGCGCAGCCCGATCACCGGGTTGTCCGGGTTGGAGTTGACGTCGGCGGCCGGGGCGAAGTCGATGGTCACCCCGATCTCGGCGAGCGCCCGGCCGAGGTCGCGGGCGAGCTCCTCGGTGAGCGCGACGTCGTCGACCACGCCGAGGGCGTAGTTGCCCGGCCGGGAACTGCCGGTGGCCGCCTCCAGCCGGGTGACCTCGCCCGACTCCTCGTCGATCCCGATGATCACGTCCGGCCGCTCGGCGCGCAGCGCCGCGGTCAGCCGTGCCGTCTGCTCGGGATCGCCGATGTTGCGGGAGAACAGCACCACGCCGGCGAGGCCCTCGGCGAGCCTGCGGCGTACCCAGTCCGGCGGCTCCCGGCCCGGGAACCCGGGCAGGATGACCGCGTCGGCGAGTCGGAGCAGGGCGGGGTCACGGCTGGTGGCATCCTTGGGCATGCCGCCAATCTAATAGGAAACTTTCCTAACTGCTAGTCCCGCACCCTCAGGCGTCCGCCCTTTTGAGACGGCCGTCGACCACCGAGAAACGGGCCACCGTGCGCACCGGCGCCCCCGGCCGGTCCACGTGGTCGACGACCCGGTACTCGGCGGTGAAGCTCTCCCCGTCCGCCTCGCACCACACGTACCCCCGGTGCCCGTCGAAGAACTTGATGTGCGGGTTGAGCCGCAGCACCGCGTCGACGTCGGTCTCCGGCGGCGCGCTCGTCACCGAGCTGCCGACGAACTCCACCCCGACCGAGGGCGAGGCCGGGTCGGCGAAGTCGGTGAGCACCTCGGCCGCCCAGTGGTTGTGCACGTCCCCGCTGATCACGACGAGGTTCGGCCTCCCGGAGGCGCGCACCGCGTCGACGATGCGGGTGCGCTCGGCCGCGAAGGCGTCCCAGGCGTCGGCGCTCGTCCGGTTGCCGGCGAACAGGCGGCGGGAGAAGAACAACGGCTCGGCGACCACCCGCCACCGGGCCTGCGACTCGGCGAGCCGGGTGAGCAGCCACCGCTCCTGGTCCGCGCCGAGCATCGAGGTCTTGGTGCGGTACTGCCGGGAGTCGAGCAGCAGCAGGTCGGCGACCTTGCCGTACGGCCGCCACCGGTACATCTGCAGCGCGTCGCCGGACGGGCGCACCCGCAGCGGGAGGTGCTCCCAGTAGGCCTGGTACGCGGCGGTACGGCGGCGCAGGAACGCGGCCGGGTCCGAGCCGTCGCCGGGCAGCTTCCCGGCGTAGTCGTTCTTCACCTCGTGGTCGTCCCAGATCGTCACCCACGGCGCGGCGGCGTGCGCGGCCTGCAGGTCGGGGTCGGACTTGATGCGCGCGTACCGGTTGCGGTAGGCGGGCAGCGTCTTGCACTCGGCCTCCGGCGGCTCCAGCTTGCGCACGTACCGCCCGGGGGCGGGATTGGCGGGCTTGCCGTACTCGTAGATGTAGTCGCCGAGGTGGACGACGAGGTCCGGCCGCTGCTGGGCGATGTGCCGGTAGACGGTGTAGTACCCGTGCTCGTAGCGCTGGCAGGAGACGAACGCGAAGCGCAGCGGCGTGTCCGCGTCCCGGGCCGGCGCGGTCCGGGTACGGCCCACCGGGCTGGTGGTGTCCGCGAACGGCGCGCCGACGCGGAACCGGTAGAAGTACTCGGTGCCCGGCCGCAGCCCGTCCACCTTCACGTGCACGCTGTGCGCGTGGGCCGGGGTGGCGGTCGCGGTGCCCTCGGCGGCGATCCGGGTGAACCGCTCGTCCTCGGCCACCTGCCAGCGCACCTTGACGTTCTGGTTCGGCATGCCGCCGGGCACGGAGGCGCGGCTGAGCGGCTCGGGGGCGAGCCGGGTCCAGATGATGACGCCGTCCGGCAGCGGTTCTCCGGATGCGACGCCCAGGGTGAATGGATTCGACAACTTCGCCATGTCCCCGATCCTGCACAAATCACATCGCCCGGGCGCCCGGTTCCCGGGGATCACTCATTTACCAGGGGTGAATAAAGGGACACCGCACCCGATTTTCACCCCGACGGTCAGGTGAACGCCGGATTGCGCAAGGCTCATAATGGAGGGCGTGAAAATCGGCGATAACCCGGGCGACACCGCAACCACCGAGGACGGCCCGCCCGAACGCGGCGCCGTCGACGAACGGCACGAGTGGCGCCGGGCGTCCCGGCGGCGCGCGACGCGCCGGGGCACGCGACCGGCGGACGGATCCGGCCGACGCGAGTACCTCGTGAAACTAGCCGCGGAGATTTTCGCGCGGAAGGGATTCCAGGCGACCACGGTCCGGGAGATCGCCAGGGAGGCGGGCATCCTCTCCGGCAGCCTCTACCACCACTTCGACTCCAAGGAGTCGATCGTGGACGAGGTGCTGTCGACGTTCCTGAGGGACCTGCTCGCCCGCTACCGGGCCGTGCTCGACGCCGGGGGCGAGCCGCGCGAGGTGGTCGCCGCGATGGTGCGCATCGGCTTCGAGGCGCTGGTGCCGCACCGCGCCGCGATCACCGTGATGCAGAACGACTGGAACTACCTGCGCTCGCTGCCCGGCGACCGCTTCGGCTACCTGGTCGCGGCCGAGGAGGAGGTCGAGCGCATGTGGGTGGAGCAGATCAGGCGCGGCCAGGCCGAGGGGCAGTTCCGCACCGACGTCGACCCCAAGCTCACCTACCGGATGATCCGCGACACGATCTGGGTGACCGTGCGCTGGTTCCGGCCCGACGGGCCGCTCGACGCGGCCGCGCTCGCCGACAACTTCATCGCGATCCTGTTCGACGGCCTGGCCGCCGGTCACCGGGCCGCGCACGCGACCGCCGCGACCGGCCGGGGCGGATGACCCCGCTGCAGAAGGCCGTGCGGGAGGCGCTGCAGGAGGTCGCCGACCCCGCCAAGGCCCCGGTGATGCAGGCGTACATGAAGTCGGCCATGCCGTTCCTCGGGGTGCAGGCCGGGCCGCGTCGCGCCGCGCTGCGCGCGGTCTTCGCCGAGCACCGCATCGAGTCCGCGCCCGAGTGGCGGCGGGCGGTGCTCGCGCTGTGGCGGGAGGCCGAGTACCGCGAGGAGCGGTACGCCGCGATCGAGTTGTCCGGGTTCCGCTACTACCGGCGCTTCCAGACGCTCTACACGGTGCCGATGTACGAGGAGATGATCGTCACCGGGGCGTGGTGGGACCTGGTCGACGACATCGCGATCCGCCGCATCGGCCCGCTGCTGCGCGCCTACCCGGACACGATGCGGCCGCTCATGCTGGAGTGGGCGCACGACCCCGACCTGTGGAAGCGCCGCACCGCGATCCTCTGCCAGAACAAGTTCGGCCGCGACACCGACACCGGGCTGCTGTACGCGTGCATCGAGCCGAGCCTGTCCGACGTGGACTTCTTCGCCCGCAAGGCGATCGGGTGGGCGCTGCGCGAGTACGCCAAGGTCAACCCGGACGAGGTCGTCCGGTACGTCAACGCCACGGGCATCACCGGGCTGAGCCGCCGCGAGGCGCTGAAGAACCTGCCCGTGGACTGACGGGGCCGTGCCGTACCGGAGAGGCGCCGGGCGACGTGGTGACGCCGCCCGGCGCATGCCCCCGTAGGCCGCGGTACGGCCGGCCCTGCCCGCCTGGGCGCTACTTCAGCGCGCCCGCGGTGAGCCCGGCCTGGATCTGCCGCTGGAACACCGTGTAGATGATGATCATCGGCAGGATCGCCATGCTCAGCGCGGCGAACAGCGCCGACCAGTCGGCGTCGTAGCCGGCCGCGGTGGAGATGCTCGCGATGCCCTGGGTGAGCACCCACTTGTCCCGGGCCTCGCCGCTGAGCAGCACGAGCGGAAGCTGGTACTGGTTCCACTGCCCGAGCACGTTGAAGATCGTCACGCTGACGATGCCGGGCCGGGCCATCGGCAGCATGATCTGGAAGAACACCCGGGTGTGCGAGGCGCCGTCCACGAACGCCGCCTCCGCCACCGCGGTCGGCAGCGTGCGGAAGAACGCGGCGAGGAAGAACACCGTGAACGGCAGCGAGTAGGCGATGTAGACGAGGATGAGCCCGCCGTGCGTGTTGAGCCCGATGAACTGGCCGATCAGCGGCAGCTGCCCCATGTTCTGCACCACGAAGAACAGCGGGGTGAGCGCCAGGTAGACCGGGAACGCCAGCCCGGACACGAACAGCAGGTAGATCGCCCGGTTGCCGCGGAACCGGTAGCGGGAGAGCACGTAGGCGGCCATCGAGCCGAGCAGCATCGTGCCGAACGTGCTGCACGCCACCACGATCACGCTGTTGAGGAAGTACTGCCCCACGTGCGCCTGTTCCCAGGCGCGGGCCCAGTTGTCGAACCGCGGCACCGCCGGGAACGTCCAGGCGCCGCTGAAGATCTCGTCCTCGCTCTTGAACGACGCGAGGAAGGTCCAGGCGAGCGGCACGACGACGAGGATCGTCCACACCACGAGCGCCACATGCGACAGGTACGACAGCGGGCCGAGCCGTACCCGGCGCGCCTGCCGGACCTCGGCACGGGAGATGGTCATGCTGTGCGAGACCACGTGGGGCACCCCCTAGTACTCGATCCGCTCGCGGCGGGACAGCCGCAGGGCCAGCACCGCGAAGCCGATCGTGAAGAAGAACAGCACCACGCCCATCGCCGAGGCGTAGCCGAACTTGAAGTAGTCGAACGCGTTCCGGTAGATCTCCGCCGCGATCACGGTCGTGGAGTGGTCGGGCCCGCCCTGCTCGGCGGTCATCACCCACACCACGGCGAACACGTCCAGCGCGGCGATGCCGAGGTAGACCCAGCCGACCTGCACGGTGTCCCAGAGCAGCGGCAGCGTCACCCGGAAGAACATCGCGGCCCGGCCGGCCCCGTCGATCTGCGCGGCCTCGTACATCTCCTTCGGGATCGACGCCATGCCGGCGGAGAACAGCACGACGTAGAACCCGACCGCCTGCCAGATCAGCACCCCGAGCACCGACCACAGCGCGATGTCCGGGTTGGACAGGAAGCCGATCGGCTCGAGGCCGAGGGCCATGAGCGGCCCGTTGAGCATGCCGCCCCGGTCCGGCCGGAACACCTGCTGGAACAGCACCGCGATGATGGCGACCGCGAGCACCTGCGGGAAGAAGAACACCACCTTGTAGAAGCCGGACCCGCGGATGCCGCCGACGCCGCGCCCTTCGCCGCCCACGTTGAGCAGGTAGGCGAAGAACAGCGCGATGGTGATCGTGCCCACCGGCAGCAGGATGAGCAGCAGCAGGTTGTGCCAGACCGCCTTCCAGAAGACCGCGTCGTCGAGCAGCCTGCGGAAGTTCTCCAGCCCGACGAACTGCGGGTTCGCGTTCACCCCCCGCCAGTTCGTCATCGCGATGTAGAACGCCTGCGCGTAGGGGGAGATCACGTAGACGAGGTAGAGGAGCACCGGGAACGCGAGGAACCCGATGATGAATCGCGTTCTGCCGTGGGTCATGATCTCCCCCTCGCCGTCGTCACCGCTGGAACTTCTTGACCGAGTCGTCGCGCTTGATCTGCTCGGACTTGCGCTGGATGCGCTCGGCCCACGCCTGCGGGGTGAGCCGCCCGCTCATGAGCTGGCCGGTCGCCGCGGCGACCTCGTCGTGCAGCTCGGCGTACCACTGCCGGAACCGGAAGTAGACGGTGTTGTCCCCGGCCGCCTGCAGCGCCGCCGACGCGCTCGCCAGGCCGGGGCTGAGCTTGCGCCCCTCCGCCGCGCCCTTCACCACGGTGAGCGTGCTGACCAGCTCGGTGAACTGCCCGGCGCCCTGCTTGGAGAGCATCGCCCGCATGTACTCCATGCCGGCCCGCGGGTTGCGTGACTTCGCCGACACGAAGTACTCCTCGCCGGGCCGCGAGTGCAGCGTGCCGTACGGCATGGCGTCGGAGTCGGAGAACGAGGGCAGCGGGAACACCGCGTAGCCGAAGTCCGGCGGGGTGGAGTCCTTCTGCTCGTTCTCCAGCCAGGAGCCGTTCGGCAGCATCGCCACCTGGTACTTGTTGTGCGCGGTCTGCGTCTGGATGTGGTCGAGCCCGATCGTGCCCTGCATCAGGTACTTCGCGCCGACCTCGGCGAACGCGGTGGCGGCGGTGAGCACCGGCTCGGCCTTCCACGCGCCGTCCTCGAGGTTGTCGATGTTGCGCAGCACGTCCGGGCCGCCGATCTTCGCGGCGAGCGTGAGGATGGTCTCGTAGATGTAGAACGGGTGCTTGCCGGCGTAGGTGAACGGCGCGCACTTGCCGGACTTCTTGATCGTCTCGCACAGGGCGAGGAACTCGTCCCAGGTCTTGGGGACCTGCCAGCCGTTCTCGTCGAACAGCTTGGTCGAGTACCAGATGCCCCAGACGGTGTTGGCGTACGGCAGCACCCGGAACACGCCGTCGTAGCTGCCGAACTCGATCGCGGTCGGCAGGATCGTGTCGCGCACCTTGACGTTGGGGTCGTCCCAGCTCGGCGCGTCGAGCAGCGGCGTGAGGTCGGCGATCTGGTCGTCCTGGATCAGCGCGCCGAAGTCCATCGCGTTGTCGCCGGAGTTGTTGACGAACTCCGGCGGGTTGCCGCTCGCGAACCGCGGCTGGAGCGTCTTGGCGATCTCCTTGGTCGCGGTGTGCTTGATCTGCACGTCCGGGTGCTTGGTGCGGAACAGCGGCTGGTGGATGTTGCGCGCGTACGCGTCACCGAACCCGCCGTCGAAGATCACGACCTCGAACGGCTCGTTCGCGGGCACGCCGAGCGGGTTCTCGGCGCTCACCGTGCCGGTGACCGCGGGCTGCGACCCGCCGCCGCCACCGCCGCCGACCGGGGTCGCGCAGGCCGCGGCGAACGGCAGCGCCACTCCGGCGCCGACCGCCGCCCTGAGCAGCTGCCGCCTGCTCAGGCCGCGGCCGGGCGAGTCGTTGCGGGGACCGTTCACGGGGAAGAACGACATTGACTCCTCCATTGGGTGCCGCCCACTGCGGGACGCCGTCCGCCGGGCTAGGCCCCGCGGCGAATGCGCCCCTCGTAGCGGGCCTCCAGTTCCCGGTTGTGTTCGTCGCCCCCGACGACGTTCACCGATCGGTACACCGGCGGGGTCTCCCCCGCCTCGAGCAGCGTGCGCACCACCTCGGCGACGATCATCTGCGCGAGCAGCGCCGAGGTGATCGTGGACACCGCGCCGGTCGCCGTGCCTCCGGGCAGCTCCAGCACCGCGTCGCCGTACGGCGCGCCGTTGTCGAGCACCACGTCGGCCAGGTCGAGCAGCTTGCGTCCGGACGGGTGGCGGGACGTCATCGCCTGGCTGTGCCGAACCGAGGTGAGCGCGATCAACGGGTGGCCGCGCTCCTTGACGAGCGTGGCCATCTCGACGATCGAGCCGTTCACGCCGGAGCTGGAGATGAGCACGAAGACGTCCTGCGGCCGCACCGGCGCCAGCTCGTAGATCCGCTTGGCGACGGTGGGGTCGCGCTCCAGCTCCCGGGTGAGGATCTCCGGCGGTTCCCCGCCGTACAGGACCAGGTCACGCAAGGATAGGCGGTTGGTGGGGATGAGTCCGCCCGCGCGGCCCGCGATCTCCATCGCGATCGCCTCGGAGTGGCCGGAGCCGAAGGCCTGCACGACCCCGTCCGCGCGCAGCGAGGCCGTGATGAGGTCCGCGGCCCGCCGCACCTGGTCGAGCTGGCTCCGCGAGACCTCGCGAACCAGTTCCTCCACGCGCTGGACGTACTCGGTGGCGCCGATGTCCACGATTGGTTCAGTTCCTTTCGACTCGGTGGCTGTCCAGGGCTCTGATCGTGCGGTCGAAGGCCTCGTTCGCCCGCTCGTAGGTGCGCTGGGCGACCGCGACGTACACCACGTCCAGCACGAACAGCTGGGAGTGGATCGCGGCGAGGCCGGAGGGCCGGAAGGTCGTCTCCCGGCTCGCCGTGGTGAGCACGAGGTCGGCGAGCTCGGCGAGCGGCGACCGGGCGAAGGAGGTGACCGCGACGGTGGTCGCCCCGCGGCCGTCGGCCTCGGCCATCGCCTCCAGCACCTCCCGGGTGCGGCCCTGGTGGGAGACGCCGATCGCGACGTCGCCCTCGCCGAGCAGCGCCGCGTGCGCCAGTCCCTGGTGCGGGTCGCAGTAGCTCCAGCACGGGATGCGGATCCGGCGCAGCCGGCCGCTCAGCATGCCGGCCACCTCGCCGCTGGTCGACATGCCGAACATCACCACCTGACCGGCCGCGACGATCGCGTCGGCGACCTTGGCGACGACGCCGAGGTCGAGCTGGGCGGCGGTCTCCTGGATGAGCCGGGCGTCGGCGACGGCCATCGTCTCCACGACCGCGTCGAGCGGGTCGCCGGGGCCGATCTCCTGGCCGATCACCCCGAGCCCCCAGCCGGCCTGGGCGGCGCGCCCGGTCTCGGTGGCGAGCGCGACCCGCAGCTCGGAGTACCCGGCGAAGCCGAACGCCCGGCAGAACCGGGTGACGGTCGCCGGGGAGGTGCCGCTGCGCTCGGCGAGCGTGACGATCGTGGAGCGGGCCGCCTCGGCCGGATCCGCCAGGATCAGCTCGCCCACCTTGCGCAGGGCCTCGGGTAGCCGCGGCAGCTCGGTCTGGATGCGCCCAAGGGCACCACCGGACACGGTCGTTCCTTCCACTCGAGAGCCGTTCCTGTGAAAATAATTCTCACGAACCTTGGCGTCAAGTGCAGGCTAACCAGAAGAAATGCCTGGTCAGACCGCATGTCGGCAGTGAGACGCAGCTCATCGGCAAGGTTCGGGGCGCGCAATCCGCGATCGGAAGTCCCGCCGTACGGCGGTGAGGCCGGCCGCCGGGACGGGACCGAAACCGCGGCGGATCCGGCCATCGCGCGGGGAATCCGCGGCCTCGTGTCCCGGTACGGCTGCGCCGCGGGGCGGGCGCGCGCCGTCACCCGGCGGCCGCCCCAGAACGATCCTTTTGGTTTGTGCGCGGTGTGACGTGAGTGCGCTTCAGTGATCGAGGATGTTTTTTCGGCCGCTGTGCCGCATGCATTTCTCGATGCGGCCGTGATCGCAGGTGCCCGTGTGCGACCGGAACGGTGAACGCGATTCGGTCGACCGCCGGGGCGAGTGTGACGACGCCTCGGCCGCCCATCCCGGGTCGACTGAACAAAAACGCAGGCAGTGGCGGGTGCAGAGGGGCCGAGGGGCCGCCGGTGACGGTGATGACCGGCGATATCGGTCATGACGAAATACCTAGACCACGCAATTGCGTGACAAAGAGCATTTCTGATGAGACCTTCTCTAGGGGGACGAAATCAGAGGACGGGAATGGACACCTGGGTGGTTCCCGGATATCGGGAGGAGCGCGTGCTCGGCGCGGGGGACACCGGGCGCGTGGTTCTGGCCACTTACCTGCCCAACGGGGCTTACGTTGCCATCAAGTATCTGAACGACGCGCTGTGCCGGGACCCGGAGTTCCTCGCCGCGTTCCGGGCCGAGGCCCGGACGCTGGTGGAGCTCGACCATCCCCATATCGTCCGGCTCTACGAGTACGTCGAGACGCCGGCGGGCGCCGCCGTCGTCATGGAGCTGATCGACGGCATATCGCTGCGCAGGCTGCTCGACGAGCACGGGCCGCTCGTCCCCGAGGCCTCCCTCGTCGTCCTCAAGGCGTCCCTGCTCGCGCTGTCGGCGGCGCACGCGACCGGCATCGTGCACCGGGACCCCAAGCCGGAGAACGTGCTGGTGCAGGCCGACGGCACGACGAAGCTGACCGACTTCGGCGTGGCCGCGCGCACCCCCGGGCCGGGCCGCCACGCGGGCACGCCCGCCTACCTCGCCCCCGAGCAGTGGGACGGCGCCCGCGCCACGCCGGCCACCGACCTGTACGCAGCCACGTGCGTGTTCTTCGAGTGCCTCACCGGGCATCGGCCGTACCTGGACGAGCACCCGCCCGCGCTGATGCGCAAGCACAAGAGCGGCCCGATCCCCCTGCTGCAGGTCCCGGCCGCGGTGCGCCCCCTCGTGGCGCGGGGCATGGCGAAGAACCCGGCCGACCGGCCGACGACCGCGCGGGCCTTCCTCGCCGAGGTGGAGGCGACCGCGCTCGAGGCGTACGGGCCGGAGTGGGAGCAGCGCGGGCGGCGGCACCTGGCGGATCTCGCCACGCGGCTGGCGCTGCTGTTCCCGCTCGCCGTCCCGCCGTCCCACGCCACCGGCGCGACCGCGTGGCCGGGCCGGCGAGCCCAGGCCGGTGGCCGCCTGCTGGGCAGGCTGCGGGAGCCCGGGCCGCGCGCCGCGATCGGGGCGGGCACGCTCGCCGCCGCGATCACCCTGGCACTGCTGCTCAGCGTGCTGCGGCCGAACGTCGTGCTCGGCGGCGACGGGCCGCCGCGGTCGACGATCACGCCGACGCAGGTCGCCCGGCCGTCACCCGGCGGCGCCACCGGCCAGTCCCGGGGCCGGCCGCCCGCCCTCGTCCCGACGACCTCGGCCCCCGCCCGGGCCACCGAGGCCCCCAGGACGCGGTCCCCGGTGCCCGCGACCCGGACCGGCCCCACCGCGACGAGCGGCACGGACCGCACGGGCACCCCCACGCTCACCCCCGGCGGTACGGCGACGCCGCAGCGGCCGCCCACGCCCACGGCGACCAGCCCGACGCCGACCCCTTCGCCTCCGCCGTCCGCCACCCCGACCCCCACGCCGACACCGAGCGCGACGCCGACCGAGACCACCACCGAGACCCCCACCGCGGCCCCGCCGACCACCCCCGGCCCGAGCCCGCCCGAGACACCGGCCCCCGACGAGCCCACCGACGACTACGACTCCTCCCCACCCCCGTCCGAATCGCCCCCGCCGGAGTCGCCGCCGCCCGAGCCGAGCCCGTCCGCGTCGATCACGTCCTCGCCGTCTCTGCCACCACCCGAAGTGACGCCCTGGGAGGGCGTCGTCGAGTCGCTGCGCATCCTTCGCTTCGACGGGACCACGGTCACCGCGCGCGTCGGCGTGGCCGGTTCCGGCCCGGTCACCCTGAGCGTGCGGTTCGCCCAGGGGCACACGGCCGGCTCCCTGTCCCCCGTGGGCCCGGCTCGTGCCCACACGCTCACCGGACGGGCCGTGCACACCGTCACCACGCGCGCGAACCTCGCCACGCCCGGCTGCGACACCCGGCTCGTCCGCCGCGTGACCGTCGCCACGCGACCCGCCGCGCCCGGCGGCGCACGCAGCGCGCTCGCCGTCGTCTCCGGCCCGCCGTGCCCGCCCCCGCGGATGTCGATCCCCTCGTTCTGGAACGTCACGACCGGCCGCGCCCGCTGATCACGGCTCGGCCGTTTCCGCTTCGGCCGCCGTGCGCGGGGTCCGCCACGCCCGTCGCACCGGGACCGCACGGCACGGCGTCCCGGCCGGGCACGCGGTCACGTCGGCCCGGGTTCTCCTCCCCGGTCCCTGGGCCGCCCTCTGCCCGGCATTGCAAAAAGTGATATCACTTTGCTAGGTTCCAGATAGACACGAAAGGAGGAAGCGTGACCAAGACCTCGCTGGTGGCGGCGGACGTCACGCCGGACGTTGCGTCCCCGCAGATCAAGGAGTTCCCGGCCAAGGAGATCAACGGCTGGCCGGTGCTCGTCCTGACGCTGGCGGGCCTGATCGCCGGGCCCGCGCTGATCGTCGTCGGCGCGGTCCGGAGCGATTCGGGACCCGGCCTCGCCGCAGCGCTGATCGCGGCCGGTGTGCTCGTCGTGCTCGCCGCGATCGTCGTCTCCACCGGCCTGGTGGCGGTGGCGCCCGGGGAGGCCCGGGTGATCCAGCTGCTCGGCCGCTACAAGGGGACCGTGCGCACGCAGGGTCTGCGCTGCGTGCTCCCGTTCACCCAGAAGACCCGCATCTCGACCCGGATCCGCAACCACGAGACGGGCATCGCGAAGGTGAACGACGCGGACGGCAACCCCATCGAGATCGCCGCGGTCGTGGTCTGGCAGGTCGAGGACACCGCGATGGCCCAGTTCGCGGTCGACGACTTCGTGGAGTTCGTCGCCTTCCAGGCGGAGACCGCGGTGCGGCACATCGCCGGCAGCTACCCGTACGACTCGACCGAGGGCGGCCAGCTCTCGCTGCGGGAGAACGCGGACGAGATCACCGGCCGGATGTCCGACGAGATCGCGGCCCGCGTCGCCTCCGCGGGCGTCAGGATCATCGAGTCCCGGATCACCCGGCTCGCGTACGCCCCCGAGATCGCGCAGGCGATGCTGCGGCGCCAGCAGGCCGGTGCGGTCGTGGCCGCCCGGCAGCGTATCGTCGAGGGCGCCGTCGGCATGGTCGAGGCCGCGCTCGCCAGGCTCGACGAGCACGACGTCATCGACCTGGACGAGGAGCGCAAGGCCGCGATGGTCAGCAACCTGCTCGTCGTCCTGTGCGGCGACCGCGACGTGCAGCCCGTGGTGAACACCGGTTCGCTCTACCAGTAACCGTGGCGACCCAGCGCAAGAGCATCCTGCTCCGGTTGGACCCGGCGATCCACGACGCCCTGGTTCGCTGGGCGGGTGACGAGCTGCGCAGCACGAACGCCCAGATCGAGTTCCTGCTCCGCAAGGCCCTCGCCGAGGCGGGACGCCTCCCCCGCAACGCGGGCGGCATCCCCCGGCGCGGCCGCCCGCCGAAACGGCGCGCGGCGGCCGACCCGGACTCGGCCGAGCCCCCCGAAACCGCCCCCGCCAACGACCAGCCACCCGATACCTAGGGCTCGGGTACGGCCGGCCGGAAGCCTCGCCGATCCGGACGCCGAGCCCGAGCCCGTCCGATCCGCGTGTTCCCGACCGGGCTCCCCACCGACCCGCTCGCACCCGCCGGACCGCACCCCGCGAAGGAGGCCGACCGTGCACGACGTCCCCGCGACCCTTCCCGCCCGCCTCTACCTGCTCGCCTACGACCTGCGGAAGCGGCGGCACGCGCCGAACATGTACTTCCCCTACCTGATCCGCGCCGCCGCCCTCACCGACCTGCTGCTCAGCGGCCACATCACCGAGGAGTCGGGCAAGCCGCGGGCCGTGCCCGGCGCGCCCCCGGTGGCCGACCCGGTGCTCGCCGACCTGCTCGCCAGGATCGCCGAGTCGAAGCCCCGCTCGTGGCAGCGCTGGGTGTACGAGGACTCCAGGGCGACCGTCCGGGCGGTCCGCGACCGGCTGGAGGCGGACCGCTGGATCAAGCTCGAGGTGCGCCGCCCGCTCCTCGTCTTCCGGCGGACGATCGTGCACGTCCGCGACACCCGGGTCGTCAAGCGGCTCGCCGCGCAGGTCTCCAACGCCCTGTCCGCCCCGCTCGCCCGGGTCGACGACCGGGACGCGGCCCTGGTCGTGCTCGCCGCCACCGGCAACCTCAAGACGGTCCTCCCCCGCGACCGGCGACGCGCCCACAAGGACCGCATCACCGCGCTCCAGGAGCGCGTCGGCCCGGCCGCCCCGGCCCTCCGCAAGGTCATCCAGGCCACCCAGGCCGTCATCGCGTCCGGGGCCAGCGGGTGAGGTGACGCCCATCCCGGAGCGCCGACGAGGCGATGAGGGGTGTCCGGAATCGCGCGCCGGCACGCGCGGCTCGGGCACCCCGTTGTCCGTTGCCGACCCGTCGGCCGCGGCCCTTGGCTCACCACCCGGCGAACGCACGCATCGTTCTCGGACGGGGGCGGCGCCGTCGGCCGCGCGCGCCATCACGTACCGCGGCATGCAGGGGCGCGGCCGGGGCCGTCACGGGTCGCGCCGGCACGGGGCCGCCCCGCCGTCGCCCGGCCGGGGCGCTAGACCCGGTCGGCGACCTCCTCGCTCGCGGGCAGCCACGCGGTCGGGGTGATGAACAGGCCGGTGGCCTCGACCAGGACGGTGCCGTCGGGGGTGGCGATGCGGCCGTCCACCCAGGTCTTGCGGCCCTCGGTGCGGGTGACCGCGGCGTCGGCCACGAGCGGCCGGCCGTACGGGGTCGGGCGGCGGTAGCGGACGGTGAGCGAGGCGGTCATGCCGAGCCGCCCGGCCGCCGCGGCGGCGGTGCCGAACAGGTGGTCGAGGATCATCGCGGTCACGCCGCCGTGCACGGAGTTCGGCGGGCCCTCGTGCATGGGGCGGAACGTCGGCTCGGCCCGCACGCCGTCCGGGGTGACCTCGGCCTTCAGCGGGAGCGCGTACGGGTTGCAGTCACCGGCGACCGCGTTGCCGAGGTGGCGGAAGGACCCGTCCGGGGCGATCTCCGGCTGCAGGGGCGTGTCGCGGCGGGCCGCGCGCAGCCGCTCGGTGAGGACCGCGACCTCCTCCGTCACCCGGGCGATCTCGTCCTCGGCCACGTCGGTGAGCACGACGGCGTCCATCAGCTCACGCACCTGCTCGGCGAGCACGCCGAGCGCCGCAAGGCGGGACTCCCGGTCGGAGCCGCCGGTCTCCTCCGTCGCCGCGGTTTCCACTGTCATGACCGAAATTTTAGAACATCTTTCTAGTCCGCCCTGGGGAGGGGTGCGCCGGTCCGGTACGGCCCGCCGTACCGGGTGGGTGCGGTCCAGGCACGGCGGGCGGCGGGGTGGGCCGGATCAGGCGCGGTGCCGCCCGCGGCCGGCGCCGACGAGCGGACGCTCCGGCTCCGGGGCGGGGGCGGGCTCGTCGTCGTGGTGCTCGGCGACCGCGAGCGGCGGCAGGATGCGGTCGAGCCACCGCGGGCACCACCAGTTGAGCCGGCCGAGCAGGACCATCGTGGAGGGCACGAGGAAGCCGCGGATCAGCGTGGCGTCCACGGCGATCGCCACGGCGAGGCCGACGCCGAAGACCTTCACCAGCGGGTCCGGGTAGGCGACGAAGGCGACGAAGACCGCGACCATGATGAGCGCGGCCGAGGTGATGACCCGCCCGGTCGCGCCGAGGCCCTCGGCGACCGCCCGCCGGTTGTCCCCGTGCCGCAGGTAGGACTGGCGCACCGCGGTGAGCAGGAACACCTCGTAGTCCATCGACAGGCCGAACAGCACGGCGAACAGGATCACCGGCACGTAGTTGTCGATCGGCACGGTGAAGAACAGCACCTCCACCGGCGAGGAGTTCGCGCTCGGCGGCGGGTCCATGCCGACGAGGCGGCTGCCCAGTCCGTAGCTGAACACGAGGGCGAGCGCGCCGAACGCGGCCCCGAGGGAGACGAGGTTCATCACCGCGGCCTTGACCGCGACGAGCGGCGCGCGGAACGCGAGCAGCAGCAGGAACGCGCTGAGCAGCACGACCACGGCGATCACCAGCGGGGTGCGGGAGGTGATGCGCTCCCCCGCGTCCGCGAGCCCGGCCACCTCGCCGCCGACGTGCACGGTCGCGCCCGGCACCACGACGTTCCGGATGCGCTCGACCACCTCCACGGCCCGCTCGTCGCTCGGCGCGTACCGCGAGACCACGCTGAACAGCGCGGTGGTCCCGTCCCGGCTGATCCTCGGGTTGTCGACGAACACCACGCCGTCGACCTCCTCGATCCGCTCGCGCAGCTCCCGCACGACCGGGTCCTTCACGGTGTCCGTTCTCTCCGTGCCGGACACATCGGAGCCGGACTTCTTCGCGGACTTCTTCGTCGCCGCGTCGCCGTCGGCCTCGTCATCGGACCCGGCGGCCGGGCGGTCCGACTCGGGCACCGGCCGGTCGAGCTCCGCGGCGACGATCATCGGCGCGACCGCGCCCGGGCCGAAGCCCGCGCTCATCAGCTCGTAGGCCCGCCGCGTCGTGGTGCCCTCGCCCGCGTACCCGTCGTCGAGCGCGCCGAGCTTGAGGCCGAGCATCGGCGCGGTGAGCGCGGCGAGCACCAGGGTGGCGGCGATCAGCACCCGCCACGGCCGCCCCGCCACCCAGTCGCCGAGCGCGGCCCAGCCCGTCGCGGGCTCGTCCCGGCCGGTACGGCGCGGCCCCACGATGGGGATGCGCAGCGCGTTGATGCGGTGCCCGAGCAGCCCGAGCAGCGCGGGCACGAGGGTGAGCGAGGTGAGCACCGCGGACACCACCGAGATGCCGGTGAGCACCCCGAGGGTCTGCAGCAGCGGGAATCCGGCGAGGAAGAGCGCGCTGAGCGCGATCACCACGGTGCCGCCGGCGAACAGCACGGCGCCGCCCGAGCCGGCCGTGGTGCGGGCGATCGACTCGCGCAGCGGCACCCCGTCGGCGAGCAGCCGCCGGTGCCGCGAGATCAAAAACAGCGCGTAGTCGATGCCGACGCCGATGCCGATCATCGTCGCCATCACCGACGCCTGCGAGGGCACGTCGATCACGTGCCCGAGCAGCCCGATCACGCCGAGCCCGAAGGCCACGCTGAACAGCGCGGTGAAGATCGGGATCAGTGCGGCGACGAGCGTGCCGAACGCGAACATGAGCACCAGCAGCGCGATGCCGACGCCGATCATCTCGCTGGTGCCGGTCTTGATCTCCTTGTCCGCCGGCGTGGAGTTGTCGATCGGCACCACCTCGATGCCGGCCCGGGTCGCGGGCGCGGCGGCCGCCACCAGCTCGTCGAGGCTCACCGGCGACGCGGTGCTCGACGAGCCGAACGGGTCGTCGGACTCGATCCGTACCGTGATCAACCCGATGCGCAGGCTGGAGGACATGCCGCCCATCCGGTACGGCGTCTCCACCTTGACGACCTCCGGGATGGCGCGGATCGCCTCCATCGCCGCCTCGACCGCCTTCTTCGGCTCCTTGTCGGTGAGCGGCCGGTCGGGCGAGTAGATCACGAGCTGGGCGGTGCGCCCGCCCCCGGTGTGGGCGTCGAACCTCTCCCGGATAAGGTCGTGGGCGACCTGCGCGTCCGACCCGGGGATCACCACGCTGTTGTTGACGGGCGCCCCGAACACCAGGCGCGCCCCCATGACGCCTCCGGTGAGGGCGATCCACAGCGCCAGCACGAGCACGCCGTGCCGCCCGCACCAGTCCCCCAATCGCCGCAAGAATGCCGTCATCGCCCCGACCTCGAAGTGGATCCCCGTACTGGATGGATGTCCTGTATGGTCGTACAGGACCACGTAAAAGACTAAACACGCTCACAATGGGGAGGTACCACCCCGTCAGGTAATGAGATGATGGCCACACCCGATCAGGGTCATGACACCCGTTCCCGGATACTCGCCGCGGCCCGCAGGCTGTTCGCCGAGCGCGGCTACGCGGCCACCTCGCTCGCCGACATCGCGAGCGCCGTAGGGCTCTCCAAGACCGCGGTCGCCTACCACTTCCATCCCAAGGACCGGCTCGCGGCCGAGCTGATCGCGCCCGCGGGCGACGACATCCTCGCCCTGCTCGGCACCGACTTCCACGACGACACCACGGCCTTCGTGCGGGCCCTGGTCGACTTCTCGGTGCGGCACCGGGCGGTGCTCCGGCTGCTGATGGAGGACATCGGCGGCATGGACTGCGCCCCGCCCGGCTCCATGGGCGAGCTGCTCCGCGAGTTCCGCGACGAGCTGATGCGCAGGATCGCCGGGGACTCCCCGGACCCCGAGGCCCGGGTGCGCGCCTGGGCCGTGCTCGGGGCGATCCAGACCGCCGTGCTCAAGACGATCGACCTGCCCGAGGAGACGGTACGGCCCGCCCTGCTGCGCGCCGCCCTCGCCGCCTACGGGTCCTGACCCCGCCGCCCCTCGCCCCGCCCGCCCGCGCCCGGGGCGCGCCGCACGCCGTTGTCACGGCCGTCCCTCCCGGCGTGCCGTACCGCGGTGCCGTACGGCCGTGCCGCAGGTGCTCTCCCCGTCGCGGCAAACACGCGGACACCCCGCGTCACTCGGCCGAATCACACCCCATCGTTATCAGGGGTGGTCGCTTGCGCCACATCCAGCCACTATTGGGGATGTATCCCGCAAGAGCGCGCAATAGCGCTGTTATACCGTCACGGTGGCCCGCACTTTTGCGTCGCAGGGAATTACAGTAGCTTGACGGAGTTTGCTCGTTCACACCCAGTTAACGACACGAGGTAGCCGGTATCCGATGGAGGCGCCCGCCGTCACATCCGGCCGCGGGGACGCCCTGCGGCGTCTCGTCGCCGCGCTGAGCCGCAGGCCCGTGATCGTCCTCGTTCTCGGCGAGGCCGGCATCGGCAAGACCTACCTGCTGGCCGAGGCCGCCCGGCACGCCCGTCAGGCGGGCGTGCGCGTGCTCCACGGCCGCGCGCGCGACTTCGGCGGGGGCATCGCCTACGCCTCCCTGGTCGAGGCGCTCTCCCCGCTGCACGACGACCCGGTCGGCGGCCCGCCGCTGCGCGCCCTGCTCGACGCGATCGACGAGGCCGCCCTCGGCGGCCCGGCGGGCGCGCCCGCGGTGCTCGCGGTCCGCCTGCTGGAGTCCCTGCCCGGGCCCAGCCTCATCGTGATCGACGACGCGCACCTCGCCGACGCCGACACCCTCAGCCTGCTCGGCTACCTCACCCGGCGCGTCCCCCGGGTCGCGGTGCTCGCCGCCGCCCGGCGGCCGCCCGACCTCGACGCCGACGAGACGATCACCCTCGCCCCGTTCACCCTCGAGGAGACCGGCGCCCTCCTCACCGACCTGCTGGGGCGCACGCCCGACCCGGACACCGTGCGCCGGGTGCACGCCGACAGCCGGGGCAACCCGTGGTTCGCCCAGGAGATCGCGCGCGAGCTGGTGCACGACGGCTCGATGCACGGCGTCGACCCGTCCGCGCGGCGCGGCGCCGTCCTCGGCCGGCTGTTCCAGCGCGACCGCAACGGGCGGAACCTCGCCCGGGTGCTCGCCGCGCTGCGCCGTACCCGCCCGGCGTACCCCACCGACCTGGAGGTGCTCGCCGAGGTGGCCGGGCTGCGGCCGGAGGAGGCCGAGGCCGCGTTCGACGGCCTGGTCCGGGACGGCATCGTGGTGAGCACCGAGGACGGCGCGCACGAGTTCGCCCACCCGCTCGTCGCCGAGGCGCTCTACGCCGACCTCGGCCCGGCCGAGCGGCGGCGGGTGCACAAGCGCATCGCCGAGCTGCTCAGCCGCCAGGGGCTGCGCGGCACCCGCAGCGTGCTGGAGTGGGCCACGCACGTCGCCGAGGGCGGCACCGTGCCCGAGGCGCTCGCCGCCGCGCTGCGCGCCGCCGATGTCACCCGCGTCACCGCGCCGCTGTCGGCCGCCCACTGGTACGGCCGCGCCGCCCGGCTCGCCGCCCCCGAGGACCGGGGCGGGCTGCTGTCGCGGCAGGCCCGCTCCTACTGGAAGGGGTCGCGGCCCCGGGAGGCGGTGGAGGCGGGGCTGCGCGCCCTGGAGCTGCTGGAGCCGGGGCGGCGGCGGGTGCGCACCGCCTACACCGTGGTGCACGCGGCCACCACGCTCGGCCGCTACGACCAGGCGCTGCGGGTGATCGAGGAGCAGCTCCCGCACGCCGACGACCCGACCGCGCTGCTCGCCCAGCGGGCCGCGCTGGAGGCCCAGTTCAACCGGGACTCGGCCGAGAGCGCCCGGCTCGCCTGGGCCGGGCTGGACGACGCGCCGCCCGAGGACCGGCTCGTCACGCTCACCTCGCTCAGCCAGCACGCGCTCATCACGGGGGACTGGCGGCGCGGCGAGCGCGCCGCCGAGCTGCTGGTGACCGGCTCGGTGGCACTGCCCCCGGTGGCGCGGATGACCGCGCTGGAGACCGCGGCGCACCTGCTCGCCATCGCCGGGGTGCGCACCCGGGCGCTCGGCCTGCTCGAGCAGGCCGGGGAGATCCGCGACGCGCTCGGCTGGGGCGACATCGCCGGGCAGGCCCGGCACACCATGGCGCTGCTGCGCAGGCTCGGCGGGGAGTGGGAGCGGGCGCTCGCCGACATCGCGGCCAGCGCCGAGGACATGGCCGAGGCCGGGCTCGCGGAGAGCCTCGCCATCGTGCGCAACATCCAGCTCGACATCCTGCTCGCCCGGGGCCGGTACGACGAGGCCGAGCGGATCCTCGCCGAGCCGCCGCCGGAGAGCCCGATGCAGCTCGGGATGCGCACGGTGTACGCGGCCCGGCTGGCGCTGAGCCGGGGCGACCGGCGGCGGGCCGAGCGCCTGCTCGACGAGGCGCTGGCGAGCGGGCCGCCGGAGGTCGTGCACCGGGCGCTCGCGGTGCGGGCGACGCTGCACGTCAACGCCGGGGAGCGGGCCCTCGCCCGGGAGGCGTCGGTGCGGCTCGACGAGGCCGCGTGCCACGGGACGCCCCGGGCGCGGCTCGCCGCGCATCTGTGCGCGGCGGCGTGCGGGGACCGGGAGCGGGCCGAGGTCGCGCTCGAGCTCGCCCGGGGCGACGGCCTGGTGTTCGAGGAGGCGAAGGCCCGGCTGGTGCTCGGCGAGCTCGGTGACCTGGCGCAGCTCCAGCGGGCCCATGCGATCTTCCGCGAGCTCGGCGCCGCCCCCTGGAAGGAGCGGGCGGCCCGCCGCCTGCGCGAGGCCGGGCTCGCCCCCGCGCCCACCCTCGCCCTCACCCCGGCCGAGCGCCGCGTCGCCCAGCTCGTCGCGGTCGGGCGCAGCAACCCGGAGATCGCCGAGGAGCTGCACTACAGCCGCAAGACGGTCGAGGTGTACCTGAGCCGGGTGTACGCGAAGACCGGGCTGCGCTCCCGGGTGGAGCTCGCGCTCGCGGTGGACCGCGGCGAGATCTGACCGGTCCGGCGGTACGGCCCGGCCGCACGGCCTGCCCGGCGCGGGGCCACGGCCGCGACCGGCCGGCGCGGGCACCCCGGAGGGACGGCGGTCACCGAGGCCGATCGGCGTGCGCGCACGGCACGCAAACCGGCACACGGCGCACACGGCGACGATCCGCCCGGCCCGCGCGGCCGACCGGCGAGTCCTAGGGACCTCCCTACTTCCTCGGCGCACGCCCGGCCCGCCATCGTTGCCTGCTGAAGGCCGAAGGCCGCGGCCCGGACACGGGGATGCGGGCGGACCCGCCCCTGGCGGGCCGTGCGCGCCACGCCGCGGGCTTCGGTCCTTCCGGGCGCGTCGCCGGCACGGCCGTCCCTGTCGGGACGGGGCGACCCACGGCCACGGCGACACGGTCGTCGCCGCGACCGCCGGGGGGGCGGTCGCGGCCGGCCGGCTCCTCCGCCGCACGCCGCGCCGACGGCGCGACCGGCGGGAAGGCCCGGTCAGAACAGCACCGACATGAAGGTGCCGACCTCTTCGAAGCCGACCTTGCGGTAGACGGCGCGGGCCGGAAGGTTGAAGTCGTTCACATAGAGCGTGACGAGCGGGGCGAAGTGCTTCAGCGCCTGCTCGACCACGGCGGCCATGCCCGCCGCGCCGTACCCCTGGCCGCGGCGCTCCGGGTGCACCCACACGCCCTGGATCTGGCAGGCCTGCGGGGTCACCGCGCCGATCTCGGCCTTGAACACGACCTGGCCGTCCTCGATGCGTGCGTACGAGCGGCCGATGCGGATCAGCTCGGCGACCCGGGACCGGTAGAGCGCGCCCCCGTCACCGACGTCCGGCGAGACGCCCACCTCCTCGGTGAACATCGCCACGCAGGCCGGCAGCACGACGTCGAAGTCCTCCGGCCGCACCCGGCGCACCAGCGGGTCCGGCGCCACCTTCGGCGGCGAGGAGGTGGCCATCACCGGCTGGGACCAGCGGATCGCGCGCGCCGGGCCCCAGTACGGCTCCAGCCGCTCCCACAGCAGCTCCACCGACGCGGCCGGGCCGACGATCGACGAGCAGCGCCGCCCCTGCCGCCGGGCGCGCTCGGCGAAGGCGTTGATCGCCTCCGGGCCGGCGTTCACCGGCACCAGGTTCGCCCCGGCGTAGCAGAGCGCGGTCAGCTCGCCGCGCGAGCCGTACCCCCACATCTGGCCGCCGAGCCGGGGCGGGCTGAGGCCGACCGCCCGCACCCGGGACGCGACGAACACGTTGGCGATCGGGTCGGCGTCGAGGATGCGGAGCACCTCTTCGCGATCGCTGTCGTCCAGCACGCGCGACGCCGAAGTACGCAGCATCACACGGTCAAGCCTACGCGACCGCCCGATTTTTTCCAGGTACCGCCACTACAGCCCGAAAGGGGTTCCGATGGGGGCGCGGGCGGCCCGCACGGACGCCGCCCTGGTGGCCTCACCGGGCACCGGCGCGGGCGCCCGGCGGCAGGTGGCCGCGCGCTCGCCCGGCACCGCCCCGGTGAGCAGGTAGGACTCCACCCGGCGGTCGGCGCAGACGTTGCCGCTGAGCGTCACCCCGTGGTTGCCGCCGCCCACGGTGACCAGCCGGGCGGTGGGGAACAGCCGCCGCATGCGCAGCGCCCCCTGGTACGGCGTGGCCGCGTCCCGCCGCGACTGGAGCATGAGGATCGGCGGCAGCTTCGCCGTGGTGCCCACCTTCACCGGGGTGCGGCCCGGCACCGGCCAGAACGCGCACGGCGCGTTGTACCAGGTGTTCGCCCAGGTGAGGAACGGTGCGGTGGCGTTGAGGCGACGGCTGTCGGCGCGCCAGGCCGCCCAGTCGCGCGGCCAGGGCGCGTCCCGGCACTCGACCGCGAGGTAGACGGCGTAGCCGTTCTCCGCGTCGGCCGTGCCGTTGCGCACGTACCGCCGGAACGCCTTCATCAGCCGGGTGGCGTCGCCCCGGCGCACCTGGTCGGCGAACGCGCGGGCGAGCTTGGGCCAGATCGCGTCGGTGTAGCCCGCCACGGTGAACAGGTCGTCGAGCTCGGTGGGCCCGATCACGCCGTTCGCGGGCCGGTCGCGCAGGCTCTCCCGCAGCCGGTACCAGGCGGCGCCGACCCGCTCCGCGGTGGCGCCCAGCCGGTAGGTCCGGTGGTGCGCGGCCACCCACGCCATGAAGTCGCGGTGCCGCCGCTCGAACGCGGTGTTCTGCGCGAGGTTGTTCGCGTACCACACCCCGGTGGGGTCGATGACGCTGTCGAGCACCATGCGCCGCACCCGTTCCGGGAACAGCGTGGCGTACACCGCGCCGAGGTAGGTGCCGTACGAGTAGCCCAGGTAGCTGATCGTGCGCTCGCCGAGGGCCTGCCGGATCACGTCCATGTCCCGGGCCGCGTTCTCGGTGGTCATGTGCGGCAGCAGCCACGACCAGCGGGACGCGCAGCCCTCGGCGTACGCGCGGGCCCGCTCCAGCAGCACCTCCTCGTCCCGCTCGCCGCGCGGCACGTTGTCCGGGCGCGGCGGCCGGTAGTACCGCTTGGGGTCGACACAGCTCAGCGCCGGGCTGCTGGCGCCCACCCCGCGCGGGTCGAACCCGACGATGTCGTACCGCGCGGTGACCCGCTCGGGCAGGTGCGCGGCCACGTAGGCGGCGAGCTCCCGCCCGGACGCGCCCGGGCCGCCCGGGTTGACGAGGAGCACGCCGAGCCGGGCGGAGCGGGGGCCGGTCGCCCGGAACCGGTTGAGGGCGAGCCGCAGCCGCCGGCCGGACGGGTCGGAGTGGTCGAGCGGCACCTCCACCGTGGCGCACTCGGCCTTCCGCTCGCCCGAGCCCGCCCCGACCTTGTCGCACGCGCCCCACCGGAGCGCCTTCGGCGCCGCGCCGGCTCCCGCCGCCCGACCGGCGGCGCCGTACGCCTCCGCACCCGCCGTCCAGCCCAGACCGGTGGCCAGCACCGTGGCACCCGTCGCAACCGCGATGACCCGCTTCACCGTCACTTCCTCTCTGCTGTCAAAGCGCAGAGACGATGTTCTCCTAAGTGAGGGCGCGATTACTCAACGCTCAGGTCGATGGTTGTCAAACTGTAGCAGACGAAACACCAAAGGTAATCGGCGCCGGTGGACGGCGGGTCCGGGACGTCAGGAGACGACCACCTCGGGCCCGTTCGCGCCGGGGTCGTCCGGGTCGACCGTGATGCCGCGGCGCTCGGCGAGCTTGAGCGCCTCCTCGATGAGGGTCTCCACGATCTGCGACTCGGGCACGGTCTTGATCACCTTGCCCTCGACGAAGATCTGGCCCTTGCCGTTGCCGGAGGCGACGCCGAGGTCGGCCTCGCGCGCCTCGCCGGGACCGTTCACCACGCAGCCCATCACCGCCACACGCAGCGGGACCGGCAGCCCGGCCAGCCCCGCCTGCACCCGCTCGGCGAGGGTGAACACGTCCACCTGGGCCCGGCCGCAGGACGGGCAGGAGACGATCTCCAGGCCGCGCTCGCGGAGGTTGAGCGCCTCGAGGATCGCGATGCCGACCTTGACCTCCTCCACCGGCGGGGCGGACAGCGACACCCGGATGGTGTCGCCGATGCCCTCGGCGAGCAGCGCGCCGAACGCCACCGCGGACTTGATCGTGCCCTGGAACGGCGGGCCGGCCTCGGTGACGCCGAGGTGCAGCGGGTAGTCGCAGCGCTCGGCGAGCAGGCGGTAGGCGGCGATCATCACCACCGGGTCGTGGTGCTTCACCGAGATCTTGAGGTCGGTGAAGCCGTGCTCCTCGAAGAGCGAGCACTCCCACAGCGCCGACTCGACGAGGGCCTCCGGGGTGGCCGTGCCGTACTTGCGCAGGAGGCGCTCGTCGAGCGAGCCGGCGTTGACGCCGATGCGGATCGGCACGCCGGCCTCGGAGGCGGCCTTGGCGATCTCCCCGACCCGGTCGTCGAACTTCTTGATGTTGCCCGGGTTCACCCGGACCGCGGCGCACCCGGCGTCGATCGCGGCGAACACGTACTTGGGCTGGAAGTGGATGTCGGCGATCACCGGGATCGGCGACTTCGCCGCGATCTGCGGCAACGCGTCGGCGTCGTCCTGCGAGGGGACCGCGACCCGCACGATCTGGCAGCCCGCCGCGGTGAGCTCGGCGATCTGCTGCAGGGTGGCGTTGACGTCGGCGGTCACCGTCGTGGTCATCGACTGCACCGACACCGGCGCGTCCCCGCCGACCGGCACCGACCCCACCATGATCTTCCGGGACTTTCGCCGCTCCGCGAGCGGACGCTTACGCACGGTGGGAATGCCCAGATCAACAGAAGTCATTGCTGCACCTTGTGTCAGTTGCCGTTGTCGGCGGCGAGCACCGCCGACCAGTCTAGGCAAGGCGGCGGATGGATCAGGACGAAACGCCGCCACGCGCGGGCCGTGGGCGGGGCGCGGCGCGCCCGTGCCCACGGCGGCGCGGGCGTCGCACCCAAGGGCTATCCGGTGAGCTCCCGGGCCCGCGCCCGGGCCCACTCGTCGGCGGCGAGCACCTCCTCCACGGAGGAGGCGGGCTGGACGTCGTGCTCGCCGACGACCCGGGCGACGGTGTCGACGATCCCCGGGAACGGCAGCCGACCGGCGAGGAACGCCTCCACGCAGACCTCGTTCGCCGCGTTGTAGACGGCCGGGGCGGTGCCCCCGGCCTCGCCGACCGAGCGGGCGAGCGCGACGGCGGGAAACGCCTCGTCGTCGAGCGGCTCGAAGGTCCAGGTGTGCGCCTTGGTCCAGTCGATCGCGGGCGCGGCGTCGGGCACCCGCTCGGGCCAGCCGAGGGCGAGCGCGATCGGGAGCCGCATGTCCGGAGGACTCGCCTGGGCGATCGTCGACCCGTCGGTGAACTCCACCATCGAGTGGATCACCGACTGGGGATGAACCATGACGGAGATGCGGGCGTATTCGATATCGAACAGCAGATGGGCCTCGATGACCTCAAGGCCCTTGTTGACCAGAGTTGCGGAGTTGATGGTGACCATCGGCCCCATGGACCAGGTCGGGTGCGCGAGCGCCTGCTCCGGCGTGACGGAGGACAGCTCCGCCCGATTACGGCCCCGGAACGGCCCGCCGCTCGCGGTGACGATGAGGCGGCGGACCGCCGTACCCGGCCCCTCCCCGGCGGCCCGCCCCGGCCCGGCCGCCCACAGGCACTGGGCGAGGGCCGAGTGCTCGGAGTCCACCGGCACGAGCTGCCCGGGCCGTGCCAGCCGCTTGACCAGCGGGCCACCGATGATCAACGACTCCTTGTTGGCGAGCGCCAGCGTCCGCCCCTCGCGCAGCGCGGCGAGCGTGGAGGACAGGCCGAGCGCGCCGGTGATGCCGTTGAGCACCACGTCGCACGGCCAGGCCGCGGCCTCGGCCACCCCCTCCGGGCCCGCCAGGATCTTCACCGGCCGCCCGGCGAGCGCCTCGCGCACCGCGGGCACCGCCCCCGGGTCGGCCACCGCCACCACCTCGGGGCCGAACTCGGCCACCTGCCGGGCGAGCAGCTCGGGCCGTCCGCCACCGGCGGCGAGGGCGACGACGCGGAATCGATGTCGGTTCCGGGCGATGACGTCCAGCGCCTGGGTGCCGATCGATCCCGTCGACCCGAGCAGGGCGATGGTTCTGGGCTCGTAGTCGCTCGTGGCGGCCGGACAGCCGCCGGCGTCCGGCCGCGTTCCCGCGTTTCGCACGCCCCCATTCTTTCCGGCCCGGCCGCAAGGTCGCCAACGCGGGCCGGGCGATAGCGGGGCGATCAGGGCAAACGCTACATGCCGTCACCACCTGGGTGCTTTGCGCCCAACTGTCTCCATAACCGTCTTGACAGTTAGCAAGAAGGCAGTGTCAACCGACCACTACCTTCCCGAGAACAGGGATCACCCGCTCACGGAGGTACGAATGCACCGGATCGCCCGACGTCTTGCCGTACTCGGCCTGCTCCCGCTAGGTGTGGCCGGGCTGACACTGCCCGCGGCGCATGCCGAGGGAGGCGCCGCCACCGGCGCCACCGGGCTCGCCGCGGTGTCGGCCGCCACGCCCGGGGCGGGCTCCGCGGCCAGGACCTCGACCTCCCCGCGCGACCGCGGCTACCACACCTGGCGCGGGGCGAGCACGTTCGCGCAGCAGCAACAGGTGCGCAGGTACTGGAACCGGTCGCGGCTGCGCTCGGCCGAGCCGATGGAGAACATCCTGTTCCGCAACCGGCGCGCGGCGACGCGGCCGGGACAGGACGTGACGCGGCCGGGACGGCCGGGCTCGCCGGGAACGGGATCCGGCTCCGCGGGCTCGGGTTCGGCCGGTTCCGGCTCGGCGGGGGCGGGCTCCGGGGGCTCGTCGGGGTCGTCGGGGGCGGCGACCGGCACCCCCACGGTCGTCCCGCCGACCACCGGGCAGAACTCGCTCGGCAACTCGGTCCGCCAGGTCGCCGCGGCGATCTGGCCGGGCACCGGCGCGATCGCCACCACCGCCGGGCGGGTGTTCTTCACCATCAACGACGGCGGCCGCGCCCGGACGGCCTCCTGCTCGGGCACCGCGGTCACCAGCGCGAACCGCAGCGTCGTGCTCACCGCCGGGCACTGCGTGAAGTCGAACGGGCAGACCCACCGGAACGTGGTGTTCGTGCCGGGCTTCCAGAACGGCCAGCGGCCGTTCGGCACCTGGGTGGCGACGAACCTGTTCACCACCCAGCAGTGGAACGCCAACGAGGACATCAACTTCGACATCGCCGCCTTCGTGGTCGCCCCGCTCAACGGGCGCAACCTCGTCGACGTGGTCGGCGGCCAGGGCGTCGCGTTCAACCAGCAGCGCGGGCGGCAGATGTACTCGTTCGGCTACCCGGCCGCGCAGCCGTTCGACGGCAGCAGGCTGATCTTCTGCTCGGGCCGCTCGTTCGACGACCCGGTGCAGACGAACGACCTGGGGCTGCGCTGCGACATGACCGGCGGGTCGAGCGGCGGCCCGTGGATGATCAACTTCAACGAGCAGACCGGCGCCGGCCTCGTCAACTCGGTGAACAGCTTCAAGTACAACTTCGACCAGAGGTTCATGTTCGGCCCGTTCTTCGGCCAGGAGGCGCAGGCGGTCTACAACGCCGCCCAGAACGTGGGAGCCCAGTGACGGCGACCCGATGACCGCGAACCGCGCGCATCGCACGGAAACCCCCACCCGACCGGCGACCTTTTTACGAAAAGTAGTCGCGCGATCACGTCGCGTGGTCCACACTCGGGAGGCATGACTGCGTGCCTCCCCCTGATGGCCGCCGGCTGTCTCGCCGCCGTCCTGGTGGGTCCCATCACGGGCGGCCCATCCCCGGTCACCCGGCCCTCCCCGGCCGGACCTCCGCACGTCCGTCCCGCCGCCCCGGCGCGTCTCGCGGGGCCGGGCGAGGTGGAGGCCGTCTCCCTGGAGTCCGCCCCGGCCGGGCCGTCCCCGGCCCGGGCGCTCCGGGCGCCCGCGGGAGGGTCAGGGGGTGACGCACCGGGCGCCGCGCCGCCGGGACCGGGCCGGCCCGGCGTGGTGCAGCACGCGGCCGAGGCGGACGGGGCCGCGCAGCGGCGCGTCCTCGCCTACTGGACGCCAGGCCGGATGGCCGCCGCCGAGCCGGTGGAACCGTCCGGGGGGTTCGGTAACCTGCTGCCGCCGGAGCGGCGGCGGCAGGCCACCGCCTCCGGAGTCGGCCTCGCCCACGCCACCGCGGGCGCCCGGTGGACCATGGCGTCCGGCCGCCGCCCGGCCGCGCCCGGCACGATCGCCGCCACCACCGGCCGGGTGTTCCTCACCATGAACGGCCGCGACTTCGTCTGCTCCGCGGTCTCCATCCGCGCCGCCAACCGGGACCTCGTGCTCACCGCGGGCCACTGCGTCAAGGACGGCACCGGCGACTGGGCGCGCAACTGGACGTTCGTGCCCGGCTACGACTCCGGCCGCCGGCCGTACGGGACGTACACCGCCCGGCGGGCGTTCGTCACCACCGGGTGGTCCCGGCACGGCGACGACGACGAGGACGTGGCGATGGTCGCGGTCAACCCCCACGGCGGGCGGCACCTCGCCGACGTGGTCGGGGCCCAGCCGATCGGGTTCAACCCGCCGCGCGGCCGGCAGACCTACGCGTTCGGCTTCCCCGCCTATCCGCCGTACAACGGCGAGCACCTGATGTACTGCGCCGGCCCGCTGCACGCCGACCCGAACCGGCAGACCCGCGGCCAGGGGCTGCGCTGCGACCTCACCGCCGGGGCGAGCGGCGGGCCGTGGCTGTCCGGCTTCGACCCGGTCACCGGCCACGGCACGGTCACCTCGGTGAGCAGCTTCAAGTACAGCAACGACCGGCACACCATGTACGGCCCGTACTTCGGCGACGCGATCCGGCGGCTGCACGCGGTGGCCGAGCGGTCCTGACCCGGCCCGCCCGGCCGCAGCGTGCCGCGCCGGTCACAGGGTCAGGCCGGTGAGCACCGTGGTGCGCGGGTAGGTGTAGTCCTCCATCGCCGAGCGCAGGCCCTCGCGGCCCATGCCGGAGTCCTTGACCCCGCCGTACGGCATCTGGTCGGCGCGGTAGCTCGGCACGTCGCCGATGATCACCCCGCCGACCTCGAGCTCCTTGGCCGCGCGGAACGCGGTGGCGAGGCTGGTGGTGAACACCCCCGCCTGCAGGCCGTACGCGGAGTCGTTCACCACGGCGAACGCCTCGTCCACCGAGGCGACGCGGCGCAGCACGAGCACCGGGCCGAACACCTCCTCGCGGCACACCCTGGCGTCGTCCGGCACGTCGGCGAGCACCGTCGGCTCGACCAGCGCGCCGGTACGGCCGCCGCCGGCCAGCAGCCGCCCGCCGGCCTCGACCGCCTCCCGCACCCACTGCTCCACGCGCCGGGCGGCCTGCTCGCTCACCATCGGCCCGACCTGGGTGCGCTCGTCGGCCGGGTCGCCGGTGACCAGGGCCTTCACCTTGGCCACGAGCCGGTCGGCGAACTCGTCGTACACCTCGTCCTGCACCAGCACCCGCTGCACCGCGATGCAGCTCTGCCCGGCCTGGTAGTTGGCGTAGAGCGCGATCCGGGTGGCGGCCCACTCCAGGTCGGCGTCGGCGAGCACCACCGCGGCCGCGTTGCCGCCCAGCTCGAGCGTGACGTGCTTGCGCGGCACCCGCTCGGCGATCATGAACCCGACCGGGGCCGAGCCGGTGAACGAGACCACCGGCAGCCGGGGGTCCTCCACCAGCGCGGCGGCCCGCTCGTTGGGCAGCGGGAGGATCGAGAACATGCCCTCGGGCAGGCCGGTCTCGGCGAGGAGCTCGCCGAGCAGCAGCGCGGACAGCGGGGTGGCCGGCGCGGGCTTGATGATCACCGGGGCGCCGACCGCGATCGCCGGGGCGACCTTGTGCGCCACCAGGTTGAGCGGGAAGTTGAACGGGGTGATGCCGAGCACCGGCCCGTACGGGTGCCGCGTCACCAGCGCCAGGCGGCCCTCGCCGGCGGGCTCGGTGTCGAGCCGCATCATCTCGCCCCCGAGGCGGCGGGTCTCCTCGGCGGCGAACCGGAACGTCGAGACCGCCCGGGCCACCTCGGCCCGCGCCCACATGAGCGGCTTGCCGTTCTCCGCGCTGATCAGCTCGGCGACCTCGGCGGCGCGTTCGGCGAGCCGCCGGGAGACGTGCGCGAGCGCCTCGGCCCGGGTGTGCACGGGGAGCGCGGCGGCGGTACGGCGGACCGCGTCGGCGGCGGCGACGGCCCGCTCGACCTGCTCGGGCGTGGGCACGGCGGCCGCGCCCACCACCCGGTCGTCGTAGGGGCTGGTCACGATGATCTCGTCCTCGCCGGTAGCGGCCTGACCGGCGAGCCAGAAGGGGCGGACGTCCATGTTCCCGACGCTACGCCCGGACGCGCCATGCTTGGATCACGCCTGGAAGTACATACGGGTACTTGTGTCACGCCAGGGCGAACCATTCCCTGTTCCACGGGTTCGTGGTACAGAGGATGCTCGAATTTGCCACTATTTAGTGGCGAGGTGGTTTGAACCCTCGCCCGACTGGTTAGGTCGCAAGCGTGCGGGTCCGCCGCGGGGACCCCCGAGGGGAGAAGGGCACGTCGCTCATGGGTTCGCCGGCGCCGCTCGGGCTGCAGGGCGCCACTGCGCCGGGTCAGCGCTCCGCGCACGAGGAGCTGCGGCAACGCGTGCTCGACGTGGCCTGCCGCCTGCTGATGAACTCAGGGCCGGAGAGCCTCACGGTACGGCGGATCGCCGCCGAGGCCGACTGCCCCACCACCGTCATCTACACGATGTTCGGCAGCAAGGAGGGCCTCGCCGAGGCCCTCTACCTCGAGGGTTTCGAGCGGGTCCGGCGCCGATTAGAGGCGGTGCCGCCGCATCCCGACCCCCTCGAGTACCTGCGTGCCCTGGGCCCCGCCTACCGGGAGGCGTGTTTCGCCGAGCCCGCCTACTACAGCCTGATGTTCGAGAAGGCGATCCCCGGCTTCGAGCCGAGCGAGCGGGCGCGCACCCTCGCCCGCGCCGCGCTCAACATCCTCGACCGGGTGGTCGCCGACTGCATCTCCGCGGGCTATCTCGTCCCCACCCAGCCGCGGAAGATCGCCGACGCGCTGTGGGCCGCGGCGCAGGGCGCGATCAGCCTGGAGCGGGCCGGGTACTTCCGCGACGGCAGCAACTACGAGCTGGTCACCACCGCCACGGTGCTGCACTTTCTGGTCAAGCGCAACAAGCGCAACCGGTGACCGGCCGGCCGGTCAGGCCGTGCCCACGTTGAGCGCGACCCACAGCTCGGCCCGGGTGGCGGGGTCGTCGAGGTCGCGGCCGAGCAGCTCGGCCGCCTTGCGGATGCGGTAGCGCAGCGTGTGCCGGTGCACGCCGAGCCGCTGGGCGGCGGCGTCCCAGTGGCCGTTGGCGGCGAGGTAGGCGCGCAGCGACTCGATCAGGTCGGCCCGGGAGCCGTGCTCGCGCAGCGGGGCGAGCAGCGCCTCGGCGTACCCGGCCGCCGCCTCCGGGTCGAGCAGCGCGAGCAGCCCCTGACCGGCGAGGTCGCGGAAGCGGACGAGTGCCTTGCCGGTGGTGTGCGCGCGCTCCAGGGCGCGCTCGGCCTGCCGGAGCCCGGCCGCGAGCGCGTCGAGGGCGACCGGGTCGCTCGACCCGGCCCGGCCCCGCTCGGCGGCGATCGCCGCGGCGCGCTGCGCCTGCGCCTCGGGCACGAGGGCGACCACCATGCCCCGCCACGGCGCGGTGAACCCGGGCAGCGCGTCGCCGAGCCCTTCGGCGTCGTCGGAGCGGCAGGCGAACACCACCACGGGGCCGGTGGGGAGCCCTTCGCCGAGCACCTCCTCGGCCGCCGCCCGGTCCCCGGCGAGCAGCAGCCGCAGTGCCGCCGTGCGCACCCGCGCCTCGGCCGCGAACCGGGCCCGGCTCTGCTCGAGCGCGAGGGTGAGCAGCGATCCGGCCGCGTTGACCACGGTGTGCGCGACCGGGGAGAACGGCCGGGCGCGGCCCACGGCGAGGAAGCCGCGCAGCCGCCGGTGGTCGCCGAGCCGCTGCACGATGAGGTGCTCGTCCGGGGTGGCCGAGGACAGGCCGGCGGGGGCGCCGGTGGCGCGCAGCCGCTCCAGCTCGGGCAGCAGCCCGCGGGCCCTGCGCCGGGCGCCCGCCCCGGCCGAGTGCAGCACGCCGCCGCCCTCGTCGAGCAGCAGCACCCAGCCGTCGACCTCCTTGGCGAGCCGGTCGACGACCGCGTGCATGCCCTCGGGCTGCAGCGCGGCCCGGGTGAGCCGCCCCTGCGCGGCGAAGGCGCGGTTCAGCTCCTCGTACTGCTCGGCCGCGAGCAGCTCGCTCACCGCCTTGCCGACGGCGATGAACGGCGTGTCCCGGTGCACCTCGATGAGCGGCAACCCGCGCGCCTCGGCCGCCCGCACGTACTCCTCCGGCACCTCCTCGTGGCTGAGCCCGACGCCGAAGCCGAGGCCCGCCGCGCCCCGGGCGACGAGCCGGGAGATGTACGGCCCGGCGTCGTAGGCGCCGAGCCGCATGCCGGTGGTGAGCACGAGCTCGCCGCCCTCGAGGTAGGGGGTGGGGTCCTCCAGCTCGCTCACCGCGACCCAGCGCACCGGCCGGTCGAGCTCGCCGGCCGCGGCCAGCACGCGAAGGCGCAACGGCGCCATCGCCACCACCCTGCGCAGGGTCGGAGCCATGGGGTGTCCCCGTTCCCGATTGGTCCGAAGTTGTCCATCCTGTACAGAAGCTCTGGCGCCATTGTGCCACGCTGCACAGGGGCGCCACCGGGTTGCAGGCCGTACCGTGACCCCGCGGAGACCATCGCGGGACCGGGCCGACATCCCGGCCCCGCGCCCACCGGCCCTCCCTTGGCCGCGCCCGGCCGCGCGCTGGCCCGGGCGTTGTCGATCATTGGCCCGGCGATCGCGGCGGCGTGACCCGGCCGTGGCCGCGCGGCGCGGCGGGCGGATGAGCGTACCCCCGCCGTTCTTCCGGTTTACACCGACCGAAGCACGGCATCCGGCATGCGATGGATGCCCGTTTTCGTGGGCTATGCGGCATGGCTCATGCCCGTGTTTTAACCCTTACTTGACACCCTGCCAGTCGATCACGACGTGTAACGGCGTTATAACGGTTCGGGTAACGCTGGAGATCATTGGAGAGGTATGGGCAGGGAAGCGATGCCGGGGTCGCCGCACGTGGTGATATTCGACCCCGAAGAGCTGACCCTGGCACAGTGCGACGGTGACGCCTGCGTGGTGTGCCACAAGCGGTGGCCGCGGCCGCGCGTGCGCGTGGGGCGGCTGCCGGACGGCAGGTACGTGCTGACCTGCGAGGACTGTGCCGAGCTCCTCTCCCCCCTGCCGCCGCGCGCGCCCGACGACGACCACGAGGCGTGCCCGCCGCCGGTGCGCGTGCCGGTCCCCTGACACGTTCCGTCAGCGGACGAGCTCGCGCCAGCGCCGCTGCCACTCGGCGTGGTCGACGCAGCCGGTCGTGCCGTCGCCGCAGTCCGCCGTGGGCCGCACCGCGAAGACGATCCGGCCGCGAAGGCCAGGGTCGTCCACCCGGTAGTCGTCGCAGATCCGCCGGGTGCGCCCGGTGCACGCCTTCGGGTTCGCCGGGGCCAGGCCGGTCCACGCCGCCGCCTCCCGCTGCACGTCCGCAGAGCTCACGTGGCCCAGCCAGCGGTAGGCGCAGTTCACGTTCGCCGCGCCCGCGGTGATCATCCAGGCGTCCGCCCAGCCCGTGGTACGCCGCGGCGTGACCCCCTGCACCGGCCGGTCCGCCCGGGCGAGCACGCCCACCTGGTACGGCAGGGCCTGGGCGAGCCGCAGCCGCCCCGGCGCGAAGCCGCGCACCACGTCGGTCGAGCTGCGCCAGAAGGCGCGCTCGTCCTCGCCGCGCGCCTCGAGCAGCGCGACGGCCGCGTCGAACCGCTCGCGGGTGAGCCGGAACGGGTCCTTCGTGCCGTCCTCGCCGTCGAGCGCGAGCGCGGCGTCGGCGATGGTGAGCGGGTCGTCGCGCAGCATCACCGGCCCCCGGTCGCGGAACAGCGCGCCGATGTCCGCAGGCGCCGCGTCCCGCCCGAGCTGGGCGCGGTCGTAGCCGACCTGGTGGTAGGCCCACAGGTACGGCACGCCGTACACCCGGTCGCCGGCGGTGAACGCGGGCAGCGTGCGCAGCCACTTGGGGATGTCGCGGTAGTGGGACACGAGCCTGGTGGCGAGCGGGGCGGCCCGGCCCTCGGCGATGAGCCGGCCGGCCGTCTCCGGCGGGGCGGAGACCACGTCGTAGGAGCCCTCGGCGAGCGCCTGGTCGAGCCGCTCGCCGCGCTCGGCGTAGGTGAGCCGGACCCGGCAGCCGGTGTTCCGCTCGAACGCCGCGATCCAGTTCACCGTGGGGTCGACGCCGCCGTACTCGACGTACCCGCGCAGCGCGAGCACGTTCACCGTGCCCTCGCCCTTGCCCAGCGCGGTGGGCGTCGGGGCGGGGCTCGCGCTCGGGGACGGCGTGCCGGACGGGGAGGCCGAGGCCGCGACCTGCCGGGTCCGCGCGGCCGCCTCGGCCACGACCGTGGTCGCCGTCTGCGGGCCGCCGCAGGCCGCCAGCGCCAGCCCGGCGGCGGCCGTCGCCAGCACGCGGGCCGGCCGCGCCGCCCGCCCGCGCGTCACCCCTGCCACTTGGGCGCCTCCTCCCCGATCGGCCCCGGTGCCTTCGGGTGTGGAGCCTAGCGGGCCGGGCGGTCAGCCGCCCGCGGGGAAGCCCAGGTGCACCCCGCCGTGGGACGGGTCGAGCCAGCGCGCGGTGACCACCTTCTGCCGGGTGTGGAAGTGCACGCCCTCGGTGCCGTACACGTGGGTGTCGCCGAACAGCGAGGCCTTCCAGCCGCCGAACCCGTAGTAGGCGGCCGGGACCGGGATCGGCACGTTGATCCCGACCATGCCGACCTCGACCTCGTTCTGGAACCGCCGGGCCGCGCCGCCGTCGTTGCTGAACACCGCGGTGCCGTTGCCGTACTCGCCCTCGTTGATGATCCGCAGACCCGCCTCGTACGACGGCACGCGCACGATCGCCAGCACCGGGCCGAAGATCTCCTCGCGGTGCACCCGGGAGCCGACCGGCACGTGGTCGAGCACGCTGGGCCCGAGCCAGAACCCGGGCCTGTCCGCGGCGGTGCCACCGCCCCGGATCGGGGCGCGCCGGCCGTCCACCACGAGCTTCGCCCCCTCGGCCACGCCGAGGTCGAGGTAGGCGGCGACCCGGTCGCGGTGCTCGGCGGTGATCAGCGGGCCCATCTGGGACTCGGGGTCGTCGCCGGGCCCCACGACGATCTCGCGCGCCCGGGCGACGATGCGGTCGACGAGCTCGTCGCCGATCGGGTCGACCGCGAGCACGGCCGAGATCGCCATGCACCGCTCCCCGGCCGAGCCGAACCCGGCCGACACCGCGGCGTCGGCGGCGAGGTCGAGGTCGGCGTCGGGCAGCACGAGCATGTGGTTCTTCGCCCCGCCGAGCGCCTGCACCCGCTTGCCGTGCGCGGTGCCGGTCGCGTACACGTACCGGGCGATCGGCGTGGAGCCGACGAACGACACCGCCCGCACGTCCGGGTGCTCGAGCAGCCGGTCCACCGCCTCCTTGTCGCCCTGCACCACGCCGAACACCCCGTCGGGCAGCCCCGCCTCGCGCCACAGCTCGGCGAGGCGCAGCGACGCCGACGGGTCCTTCTCCGACGGCTTGAGCACGAACGCGTTGCCGCAGGCGATCGCGATCGGGGCCATCCACAGCGGCACCATCGCCGGGAAGTTGAACGGGGTGATCCCGGCGACCACGCCGAGCGGCTGGCGGATCGAGTAGGAGTCGACGCGGGTGGAGACGTTCTCGGTGTAGCCGCCCTTGAGCAGGTGCGGGATGCCGCAGGCGAACTCCACCACCTCCAGGCCGCGGGCGACCTCGCCGAGCGCGTCGGCGTGGGTCTTGCCGTGCTCGGCGGTGATGAGCCGGGCGAGCGCGTCCCGGTCCCGGTCGAGCAGCTCGCGGAACCGGAACAGCACCTGGGTACGGCGGGCGAGCGAGGTGTCCCGCCAGGCGGGGAACGCCCGGGCCGCGGCGGCGACCGCCGCGTCCACCTCGGCGGCGGTGGCGAGGTCGACGTGGCCGGTCACCTCGCCGGTCGCCGGGTTGTAGAGCTCCCCGGTACGGCCGGCGCCCGGCACGGCCGCCCCGCCGATCCAGTGCGTGACGCGCCGCGGGCCGTCGCTCACGCCGTCTCCTCGCAGATCGCCTCGAGCGCGTCGACGATGATGCCGAGGCCCTCCTTCGCCTCCGCCTCGGTGAGGGTGAGCGGCGGGGCCATGCGGATCGCGTTGCCGTACAGGCCGCCCTTGCCGACGAGCAGGCCACGGCGGCGGGTCTCCTCGAGGAAGCGGTTGGCGAGCGCGGGCGACCGCTTCCCGGTGGCCGGGTCGCTCAGCTCGATGGCGAACATGAGCCCCTTGCCGCGCACGTCGGAGACGATCGGCATGCGCTCGGCGGCCTGGCGCAGCCCGCCGATGATGAGCTCGCCGAGCCGGGCGGCGTTCGCCTGCAGGTCGTGCTCGAGCACGTAGTCGAGGGTGGCGTTCGCGGCGGCCATCGCGATCGGGTTGCCGCCGAAGGTGGACACGCCCGCCGCGGGCAGCCCGTCGAGCAGCTCGCCCCGGGCGACAACCCCGCCGATCGCGAAGCCGTTCGCCAGGCCCTTGGCGAAGGTCATCATGTCGGGGGTCACGCCGTGGTTGCCGATGCCGAAGAACGACGACCCGGTACGGCCCCAGCCGGTCTGCACCTCGTCGGAGATGAACAGGATGCCCTCCTCGGCGAGGACCTCCTGGTAGGCGCGGTACAGGCCGTCGGGCGGCATGGTGAACCCGCCCACGCCCTGGATCGGCTCGGCGATGAGCGCGGCCACGTTCCCGGCGACCGCGGTGGCGAGCACGTGCCGCAGGTCGTCGACGCAGGCGGCGATGTACTCCTCGTCCGACATGCCGCGGAACCGCGGCAGGTGCCGGTCGGTGCCGTGCAGGTAGTGCACGTTGAGCGGGGAGTAGGAGCTGTTCTTCCAGCCCCGGTTGCCGGTGACCGCGATCGCGCCGAAGCTGCGGCCGTGGTAAGACCCGCGCATTGCGAGCACCTGGTCCGAGCCCCGGGCGACGGTGGCGGCGAGCAGCGCGGTCTCGTTCGCCTCGGTGCCGGAGTTGGTGAAGAACACCTTGGCGTCCGGGATGCCGGACAGCCGGGCGATCTTCTCGGCCAGCTCGACCTGGCCCCGGATCAGGTACAGCGTGCTCGTGTGCACGATGCCGGTGGCGAGCTGGCGCTCCACCGCCTCGCGCACCTCCGGCACGCCGTACCCGATCATGTTGGTGAGGATGCCCGCGAAGAAGTCGAGGTAGCCCCGGCCGCGGGCGTCGTAGACACGGTTCCCCTCGCCGCGGACGATCTCGATGGGCTCGTCGTAGTAGAGGGAGACCCACTTGGGGATGACGGCTCGGTGGCGCGCATAAAGGTCCGGCATGCTCCGAGTATCCCGTGTCGTCCCTTCGCTGTCCCGCCCGCAACGTGTCCGGGGATCCCCTGCCCGGATTACAGGGTGACGGAACCCGGGCCGGGCGTCCTCCTCACACCTTGTCCGGACGAACCGTGCGGAGCAGGACGAGCGCCACCAGGGCCGACGCGAGCGCGAACCCGACGCTGACGTAGGCGCCCACCGACATCGCCTCGAGGAAGGCCTCCTTGGCGGTCCGCACGAGGCCGGGGTCGCCGAGCGCCACCCCGCCCGCGATCGACTCGCGGGCCGCATCCGGCACCGTGGCGGGCATCGCCGCGCGGTACACCCCGGCGAGCACGCTGCCGAGCACCGCGATGCTGAGCGCGTACCCGACCTGCTGGACGGTGTCGTTGAGCGCGGACCCCACGCCCGCGTGCTCCTGCGGCACCGCGCCCATCAGCGTGGTGTACGCGGCCGGGCCGGCGAGGCCGCCACCCACGCCCGCGATGAGCAGCCCGGCCACGAGCGTGCCGTACCCGTCGCCGAGGTCGAGGCTGCCGATCACCGCGAACCCGGCCGCCACGATCGCGAGCCCCAGCACGATCAGCGTGCGGTTGCTCACCCGGCGGCCGAGACCGGCGCCGATCCCGTTGGACACCGCGGCGGCCACCGCGTACGGCAGCAGCGCCAGCCCGGCGGCGAGCGGGTCGTATCCGAGCACGAACTGCAGGTACTGGGTGAGGGCGAGCAGCAGCGCGCCCGCGCCGAACGACAGCAGCACGATCGACAGGCAGGCCCCGCGGAACGAGCGCTCGCGGAACAGGCCGAGCGGCAGCATCGGGTGCGGGACCCGCCGCTCCCAGACGACGAACGCGACCAGCGCGGCCACCGCGAGCACGGCGGCGACCGGCACGCCGTTCGCGGCCCAGCCGTGCACCGGCCCGTTGATGATCGTCCACACCAGCGAGCCCATGCCGACGATCGACAAGACCACGCCGAGGGGGTCGAGGCCGCGGACGGTGCCCCGCGACTCGGGCATGAGGGTGAGCGCGGCGACGATGGCGACGATCGCGATCGGCACGTTGATGAGGAACACCGCGCCCCAGAAGTAGTCGCGCAGCAGCAGGCCGCCGAGCGTCGGCCCGGCGATCACGCCCACCATCGCCACCGCGCTCCACGCGGCGATCGCCTTCCGCCGTTCCCGCTCGTCGAACACCGTGATGAGGATCGACAGGGTGTTCGGCATCACCAGCGCCGCGCCCAGGCCCATGAGCGCGCGGCCCGCGACGAGCTGCCAGGGCTCCTGGGAGAGCGTGGACAGCAGCGAGGCGGCGCCGAAGACCGCGAGGCCGATGACGAGCACGCGCCGCCGGCCGTACCGGTCGGAGAGGCTGCCCGAGGTGAGCAGCAGGCCGCCGAAGACGAGGACGTAGGCGTCGATCACCCACTGCACGTCGCTCGGGGTGGCGCCCAGCTCCCGCATGAGCGACGGGATCGCCAGGTTGAGCACGGTGTCGTCCACGACGAGGACGAGCAGGCTCAGGCAGAGCACGAGGAGGATCCACCAGCGCCGGGGGTTCGGCGGCGCCTGCGGCTCGGGTGCCGCCGTCGCGCTCTGCTCACTCGGCTGCGCGGTCGGTTTGCTCATGTGACGCCTCTCGTTCACTGTTCGAGTTTCTCGTTCACCGTTCGAGTCACTCGCACAGTGTACGAGTGGGTCGAACAGTGTGCGAGCCCTTTTATGCTGGGGTGAGACGAGGGAGGGTGGCGTGCAGCGGCGACAACGGTTCACGTCGGTCTGGGCCCGGGAGGCCGCCCGGCGACGGGAGGGGCGCAATCCGAGCGGGCTGAGCCGCGAGCAGATCGTGCGCGAGGCGGTCGCCCTGCTCGACGCCGAGGGCGCCGACGCGCTGAGCATGCGCCGGCTCGCCGCCCGGCTCGGCTCTGGAGCCACGAGCCTCTACTGGTACGTCGCGAACAAGGACGAGCTGCTCGAGCTCGCGGCGGACGAGGTGCTCGCCGAGGTGGCCCGGCTCGTCACCCACCCCGACACCCACGGGGCCCACTGGCGGGAGCTGGGGTCGCGGTACGCGTACGGCCTGCGCGAGGTGATCCTCCGGCACCCCTGGCTCGGGCAGCAGGTCGGGGTGCGGCCGCTCATCGGCCCGAACGCGCTCGCGGTGAACGCCCGGCTGTGCGAGGCGTTCGCCAAGGCCGGGTTCCGCGGGCGGGACGTGGACTACGCGGTCGGCGCGATCACCGCGTTCGCCCTCGGCACCGCCCTGCCCGAGGCGGCCTGGCGCAACGGCCTGGCGCGGCTGGGCATCCCGGAGGAGGAGTGGGAGAAGCAGGTCCGCGCGGACATGGAGCTGTCCGCGGAGCACTATCCCGAGCTGCTGCGGCTGAGCGACGAGTGGATGGCGTGCGAGAGCCCCTCCGTGGCCCGGCGGATCGCGTTCGACTTCGGCCTGGTCTCCCTGCTCGACGGCCTGGAGGCCCGGCTGCGCCCGTGACCGCCGGCCGTACCCCCGGATGGGGACGGGACTCCGCGGCGGCGTCCGGGTCCGGCCGCCTCCGGACGGCGTGGAGGCGTGGCGCGATGCGCGCACGGGTGACACCATAGGGAAATGGACGCCACGGCAGCGTTCCGCTCAGCACGGGACTTTCTTCTCGAATCCGACTACGAAACGGCCTACCGGGATTTCCGGTGGCCCACGCTCGATCGCTTCAACTGGGCGGTGGACTGGTTCGACGCCGTGCTCGCCGCGGAGACGCCCGGCACCGCCGCGCTCACCATCGTCGAGGACGACGGCAGCGTCGACTCCCACACCTTCGCCCAGCTCTCGGTCCGCTCCAGCCGCCTCGCCAACTGGCTGCACGCCCAGGGGGTACGGCGCGGCGACCGCATCCTGGTCATGCTCGGCAACCAGGTGGAGCTGTGGGAGACGATCCTCGCCGCGATGAAGCTCGGCGCCACGCTCATCCCGGCGACCACCCTGCTCACCGCCGACGACCTGCGCGACCGCATCGACCGGGGCAAGGTCGCGCACGTCATCACCGACGTGGACCACACGGGCAGGTTCGCCGCGGTGCCCGGCACGTACACCCGGATCGCCGTCGGCGGCGAGGCGTACGGCTGGCTCACCTACGACGAGGCGTACGACTTCCCCGACCACCTCTCCCCCGCCATCGAGCGGGAGCTGCGGGAGGGCCGGTCCGACGACACCCTGCTGCTCTACTTCACCTCCGGCACGACCGCGCTGCCGAAGCTGGTGGAGCACACCTACGCCTCGTACCCGGTGGGCCACCTGTCCACGATGTTCTGGATCGGGCTGCGGCCGGGCGACGTGCACCTCAACGTGTCCTCGCCGGGCTGGGCCAAGCACGCCTGGAGCAGCGTGTTCGCGCCGTGGAACGCCGGGGCCACCGCGCTGGTGCACAACGCCCGGCGGTTCTCCGCGCCCGCGCTGCTCGACGTGCTGCGCCGGCACGGGGTCACCACGCTGTGCGCGCCGCCGACGGTGTGGCGCATGGTCATCCAGGAGGACCTCGAGCCCCGGCCGCCGGCGCTGCGCACCGCGGTCGCCGCGGGCGAGCCGCTCAACCCGGAGGTGATCGACCGGGTGCGGGAGGCGTGGGGCATCACGATCCGGGACGGGTACGGCCAGACCGAGACCACGGCCCAGATCGGCAACACGCCCGGCTGCCCGGTGAAGCCCGGCTCGATGGGCCGCCCGCTGCCCGGGTACACGGTGACGCTCGTCGACCCGATCACCGGTGAAGTGGGCGACGACGGCGAGATCTGCCTGCCGCTCGCCGACCGGCCGCTCGGCCTCATGGCCGGCTACCGGGACGACCCGGACCTGACCGCGCGGGCGATGCGCGACGGCTACTACCACACCGGCGACCTGGCGAGCCGGGACGCCGACGGGTACATCACCTACGTCGGGCGGGTCGACGACGTGTTCAAGGCGTCCGACTACCGCATCTCGCCGTTCGAGCTGGAGAGCGTGCTGCTCGAGCACGAGGCGGTCGCCGAGGCCGCGGTGGTGCCCGCGCCCGACCCGGTACGGCTCGCCGTACCGAAGGCGTACGTGCTGCTCGCGCCCGGGTTCGAGGCGAACGCGGACACGGCCCTGTCGATCTTCCGGCACTCCCGCCGCCATCTCGCCCCGTACAAGCGGGTCCGGCGGATCGAGTTCGCCGAGCTGCCGAAGACCATCTCCGGCAAGATCCGCCGGGTGGAGCTGCGCGCGCGGGCGAGCGGCGAGTGCCCCGCGGAATTCCGGGAGGAGGATTTCCCCGAGCTCAGAACCTGACCACCTTCCCGCGGCAGCACCTCCCCGTGGCGCACGCGCTTGGACGGAAGGCGGTGGCGGCGAATATGGAAGTCCAAAATGCGGTTTCTGGCATTACCGTTGGTTACACTATGCCTGGCGATGCCGTACCGCACTGACAGTCTGATCGAATAGGTTTCATGGCCATGCTGCCGACCGTCCGCGACGTTCTTGCCCTGGACGCCGTGCGCCGCGGGGATCCCCGCGTGGTGGCCGGGCGGGACCGCCTCGACGCCACTGTCCGGTGGGTGCACGTCGGGGAGGTGAGCGACATCGCCCACCTGCTGCGCGGCGGGGAGCTGGTGCTGACCACGGGCGTCGCCCTCCCGGACGAGCCGGACAAGCTCGCCGACTACATCGCCGAGCTCGCGGAGGTCGGGGCGTCCGGCCTCATCGTGGAGCTCGGCCGCAGGTTCGTCGGGGAGCTGCCGGACGCCCTGGTCAAGGCCGCGGAGGAGCACGGGCTGCCGCTGATCACGCTCTGCCGTGAGACGCCGTTCGTGCAGATCACCGAGTCGGTGCACGCCCGGATCATCGACAACCAGCTCGAGGAGCTGCGCGCCTCCGAGCAGCTGCACAAGGTCTTCACCGAACTGTCGGTCGAGGGCGCGTCCCCGGCCCAGGTGCTCGCCCAGGTCGCCCGGCTGTCGGGGCGGCCCGTCGTGCTGGAGAACCTCGCCCACCAGGTGCTCGCCTGCGACCTGGCCGGCCGCGACGCCGGGACGGTCCTGGCGAACTGGGAGGCCCGCTCCCGCACCGTCGCGCCGAGCGAGCGCACCGCCCACGATCCGGCCTCCGGCTGGCTCGTGCAGATGGTCGGGGCGCGCGGGCAGGACTGGGGGCGGCTCATCCTGCTGTGCGACGCCGAGCCCACCCCGCGGGAGATCGTGCTCGTCGAGCGGGCGGCCACCACGCTCGCCCTCGGCCGCCTGCTCGAGCGCCACCAGGAGAGCCTGGAACGGCAGGCCCACGGCACGATCCTCACCAGCATCCTGAGCCACGCCTACGCCGACCCGGAGGAGGCCGCGGCCCGCGCCCGAGCGGTGGGCGTGCCGCTCACCGGGCGCAGGCTGATGGGCCTCGTGCTCCGCCTCACCGAGCCGGTGGACCAGGCGCTCGACGGCCAGGCCCGCCTCGGCGAGCTCGCCGAGGCGACCGCGGCCGCGTGCCGCGACATGCGGCTGCCCGCCCTGGTCGGCGCCCTCGACCAGAACCGGGTCGGCGTGCTGCTCTCGCTCGCCCCGCGCACCGTCGCCGAGAGCGTGCTCGGCGACCTCTCCGAACGGCTGCGCGCCGCCGTACCCTCGCGGTTCGTGCTCGCCGCCGGGTCGGTGGTGGACGCGGTCCGGGACGCGCGGCGCAGCCTGCTCGAGGCCGAGCAGGTCGCCGACGTGGCGGTCCGCCAGTCCGACGGCCGCCCCTTCTACCGGCTGCCCGACCTGCGGCTGCGCGGGCTGCTGCACCTGCTGCGGGACGACGCGCGGTTGCAGACCTTCGCCGAGCGCGAGCTCGGGCCGCTGCTCACGTACGACGCGCAGCGCGGCGGCGACCTCACCCGGATCCTCCGCATCTATCTCGACGCGGGCCGCAACAAGGCGGTCGCCGCGCAGCGGGCCCACCTGTCCCGGCCGGCGTTCTACGACCGGCTGCGCCGGTTGGAGCGCATCCTCGACATCGACCTCGACGACGTCGAGTCCTGTCTCTCCCTGCACGTTGCACTGCTCGCCCTGGAGTCGATCCGCCGCGACGCGCGGTGACGCCGCGCCGCCCGGCGTCCCCTCCTTACCGCCCCTCGGCACCTCTCGTTCCGCCCTCGGCAGCGTCGTGACCAGGGCGTCCGCTTGGGTACGGCCCGGCGGCGCGTGCCGTACCGGCGCGTGCGGCGGCGGGCCGGGCCCGCCTGTGTTGACGATCACTTGGAAAACATCTTTATAGCCATTCCCGCGTTTCACTCCCCTTGACCCGCAAATGTCGGGACGATGGTGCATCGCCGATACAGCACCCTCGGGGAGTTTGAATGAAGCGCCCTATTGTCGCGTTAGCTGCCGCTTTGACCGTCGCGCTTCCGCTCGGCACCGCCGGTGTCGCAGAAGCCACCGTCGGTACCGCTGCGGCCGCGACCGCTCAGGGTCGTCTTCCCTCGTCGAAAATTCCGCTCGGTGTGCCGGGAATGCCCAGGTATAAGGCGACAAATGTATTTCCCGGCGTCGACCTGTTCACCTTACGCCACGGCACCGCGACCGATGGCTACACGGTGACCGTGCTCATCAACGGCAAGGATTCCACCGGTTCCCTGGCCAGGGCCGAGGAGGTGGCCGCGGCGGTCGAGGCCGCCGGCTTCACCCCCGGCATCCAGCGGTACGTCCGCCCGGACGTGGCCGACTTCCCGGGTGCCGAGGCCTACATGGTCCGGGTCGGGCTGTGGCCGTTGAAGAAGAAGGCCGCCGCCGAGAAGGTGGTGAAACAGCTCCGGAAGGCGGACATCCCGGCCAAGGTCGACTACCTCGGCGACGACGGGTTCAAGACGACCGGGCCGTGGAACATCCAGATCCTCATGATCGATGCGCGCCGGTTCCGGGGCACGTACCGGACCACGCTGGGCCGCTCCACGGGCAAGCGGGAGACCACCTCGGCCATGGCGAAGCAGGCGGGCGCCATCGCCGCGGTGAACGGTGGCTTCTTCAGCATCCGCGCCCCGCGCAACTTCTCCGGTGACCCGACCGGCATCTCGGTGGTCGGCGGGCGGCTGCTCAGCGAGGCGGTGCGCGGCCGTACCGCGATCGTGCTCCAGGGCCGCCGGGCCCGCATCACCGAGCTCGACTCCAGCGTCACGGTGGTGGCGCCGGACGGCTCCCGGGCGAAGGTCACTGGGGTGAACCGCATCCCGGGCGCGGACGAGCTGGTCCTCTACACCGAGGAGCTCGGCACCAAGACCCCGCGCGACCAGGGCGTGGAGGTCGTGGTGGACGCCCGGGACAGGGTCGTCAAGGTGCGTGAGGCCGGTGGGGCGGTGCCGCGCGGCACCCGGGTTCTGCACGGCACCGGGGCGATGGCCGAGTGGCTCTGGTCGGTCGCACGTGAGGGGGCCGGCATGCGCATCACCACCTCGGTGGTGGACCTGCGCACCGGCCGCCGGATCCCGCTCACCCCGGACACGTACATCATGGGCGGCGGGGTCGGCATTCTGCGCAACGGACGGCAGTACATCACCGCCGCCACCGACGGCATGGCGTCCGACCACATGATCCTGCGCCGCCACCCGCGCACGCTCGCCGGCGTCACCAAGCAGGGCTCGCTCATCCTCGCCACCATCGACGGCCGCGACCCCGGCGTCACCGTCGGCGCCAACATGTTCGAGGCCGCCCAGCTCATGAAGTGGCTCGGCGCCCGGAACGCCATCAACCTCGACGGGGGCGGCTCGACCACCATGGTCGTCAAGAACAAGGTGGTGAACCGCCCGTCCGACGGCGCCGAACGCCCGGTGGGCGACGCCCTCCTCGTCGTTCCCAGGTAAAGGACGTACGAAAAGGCCCCGGAAACACGGTCCGGGGCCTTTTCCATGCCCGGCTCGCGATAGCCCTCGCGAAAACAGAAAAGGCCTCGGAATCACCGAGGCCATACCACGATCTTGGGCCGAAAGTATGCCGCCCTCAGCCCGAAAGTCTCCGAAAATGCGAACGCCCCCAGTCACAAAGACTGAGGGCGTCCACATAAAGTCGTCCGGCAGCGACCTACTCTCCCACACCCCCCAAGGTGCAGTACCATCGGCGCAGGAAGGCTTAACTACCGGGTTCGGAATGTAACCGGGTGTTTCCCTTCCGCCATAACCACCGAAACGACACCCAAAGAACAACAACGGCAAAGCCGCCTGTTGCTCGAGAACCACACAGCGAACACAAGCCTCTAGTGCGAACCACACACCACACCGAGCACGCGATGCCGCATGCTCCGTATGCGGTCAAGTCCTCGGTCTATTAGTACCGGTCAGCTCCACCCCTCACAGAGCTTCCACCACCGGCCTATCAACCCACTCATCTCGTGGGGACCTTACCCCCCAAAGGGGAGGGAGACCTCATCTCGGGGACGGCTTCCCGCTTAGATGCCTTCAGCGGTTATCCACACCGAACGTAGCCAACCAGCCATGCACCTGGCGGCACAACTGGCACACCAGAGGTTCGTCCATCCCGGTCCTCTCGTACTAGGGACAGCCCCCCACAAGTCTCCTACGCGCGCAGCGGATAGGGACCGAACTGTCTCGCGACGTTCTAAACCCAGCTCGCGTACCGCTTTAATGGGCGAACAGCCCAACCCTTGGGACCGACTCCAGCCCCAGGATGCGACGAGCCGACATCGAGGTGCCAAACCATCCCGTCGATATGGACTCTTGGGGAAGATCAGCCTGTTATCCCCGGGGTACCTTTTAGCCGTTGAGCGACACCCCAACCACACGGAAGTGCCGGATCACTAGTCCCAGCTTTCGCTCCTGCTCGACCCGTCGGTCTCACAGTCAAGCCCCCTTGTGCACTTACACTCACCACCTGATTGCCAACCAGGCTGAGGGGACCTTTGGGCGCCTCCGTTACCCTTTAGGAGGCAACCGCCCCAGTTAAACTACCCGCCAGACACTGTCCCCCACCCCGATCCAGGGGCGCGGGTTAGACGCCCAAAACAGCCAGAGTGGTATTTCACCAACGACTCCACCCCAACTAGCGTCGAGGCTTCACAGTCTCCCACCTATCCTACACAAGCCATTCCAGACGCCAATATCAAGCTGCAGTGAAGGTCCCGGGGTCTTTCCGTCCTGCTGCGCGAAACGAGCATCTTTACTCGTACTGCAATTTCACCGGGCCTGTGGTTGAGACAGCGGGGAAGTCGTTACGCCATTCGTGCAGGTCGGAACTTACCCGACAAGGAATTTCGCTACCTTAGGATGGTTATAGTTACCACCGCCGTTTACCGGCGCTTAAGTTCTCGCCTTCGCAAGCCCCGAAGAGCTCGCTAAGCGGTCCCCTTAACGTTCCGGCACCGGGCAGGCGTCAGTCCGTATACATCGTCTTACGACTTCGCACGGACCTGTGTTTTTAGTAAACAGTCGCTTCCCCCTGGCCACTGCGACCCCCACCAGCTCCCAGCGCACAGCCGTTCACCAGCAGGGGCCCCCCTTCTCCCGAAGTTACGGGGGCAATTTGCCGAGTTCCTTAACCACAGTTCACCCGAACGCCTCGGTATTCTCTACCTGACCACCTGAGTCGGTTTAGGGTACGGGCCGCCGCGGCACTCGCTAGAGGCTTTTCTCGGCAGCATGGGATCACCCACTTCGCCACAATCGGCTCGGCATCACACCTCACCCTCAATGCACCGCGGATTTGCCTACGGTGCGGGCTACATGCTTACCCCAGGACAACCACCGCCTGGGATGGGCTACCCTCCTGCGTCACCCCATCGCTTGCCTACTACCGGATCAGGCCAGGCGTTCACCCAGACACCGACGCTCAAAGAACGCCGGCCGGGCTAGGACCCTTAGTATCACCGGCCTCGACATGGACGCACCACAGCGGGTACGGGAATATCAACCCGTTATCCATCGACTACGCCTGTCGGCCTCGCCTTAGGCCCCGACTTACCCTGGGCGGATCAGCCTGCCCCAGGAACCCTTGGTCATCCGGCGCAGAAGTTTCCCACTTCTGAAACGCTACTCATGCCTGCATTCTCACTCGCGCCACCTCCACCAAGGATCACTCCCAGGCTTCACCGGCGACACGACGCTCCCCTACCCACCCCGGCAACACAACGGTCGCCGAGATGCCGCGATTTCGGCGGTGTGCTTAAGCCCCGCTACATTGTCGGCGCGGAATCACTAGACCAGTGAGCTATTACGCACTCTTTCAAGGATGGCTGCTTCTAAGCCAACCTCCTGGCTGTCACAGCGACTCCACATCCTTTCCCACTCAGCACACGCTTAGGGGCCTTAATCGACGATCTGGGCTGTTTCCCTCTCGACCACGAAGCTTATCCCCCGCAGTCTCACTGCCGCGCTCAACTTACCGGCATTCGAAGTTTGGCTGACCTCAGTAACCCGGTAAGGCCCATCAGCCAACCAGCGCCCTACCTCCGGCAAGCACCACGCGACGCTGCACCTAAATGCATTTCGGGGAGAACCAGCTATCACGGAGTTTGATTGGCCTTTCACCCCTACACACAGGTCATCCCCCAGGTTTTCAACCCTGGTGGGTTCGGGCCTCCACCCAGTCTTACCTGAGCTTCACCCTGCCCATGCGTAGATCACCCCGCTTCGGGCCTGCGGCATGCGACTCCATCGCCCTATTCAGACTCGCTTTCGCTACGGCTCCCCCACACGGGTTAACCTCGCCACACACCGCAACTCGCAGGCTCATTCTTCAAAAGGCACGCAGTCACCACACCCGAGTCCCGAAGAACCCAGGCGACACGGCTCCCACGGCTTGTAGGCACACGGTTTCAGGTACTCTTTCACAACCCCTCACCGGGGCACTTTTCACCTTTCCCTCACGGTACTCGTCCACTATCGGTCACCAGGGAGTATTTAGGCTTACCAGATGGTCCTGGCAGATTCACACGGGATTCCTCGGGCCCCGTGCTACTCGGGAAACTCCCCCAGACAGTCGCCACGGTTTCACCTACCCGGCTCTCACGGTCTACGGCCGCCCATTCCAGAACGTTCGGCTACCATGACGATTTCTCACTGCCCGGCCAGTCGGCGGACCAGCCCAGGAAGCTCCCACAACCCCGCACACGCAACGCCCGCCGGCTATCACACGCGCACGGTTTAGCCTCTTCCGCGTTCGCTCACCACTACTAACGGAATCACTATTGTTTTCTCTTCCTACGGGTACTGAGATGTTTCACTTCCCCGCGTTACCACCAACCGCCCTATACATTCAGGCGGCGGCGACCCGACATGACTCGGGCCAGGTTCCCCCATTCGGAAATCCCCGGATCACAGCCCGGTAGGCGGCTCCCCGAGGCTTATCGCAGCCTCCCACGTCCTTCATCGGCTCCTGGTGCCAAGGCATCCACCGTGTGCCCTTAACAACTTGACCACACACGGAGCACACGCCACCGCACCCGCAAACCAGCAACCCAGCACTCAACCGGTCACACCAACCCGGCACCCGCATCACGAACCCGAACCGCAGACCCAACACCCCGGCACACAGCCGAAGGTCACCGATCCACGACCCAGATCCGACTTCCCAGGCACCGGCTCCACCGAGACAGCTCAGGAATCAGGCCTCACCCGACCACCTGGACCAGTCTCCGGTCACCGGTGTGACCAGCAAGCGCTCTTAGGTCGCCGGCCGCAGACACACGGCGCGGCCACACAAGACGCTCGCGTCCACTATGCAGTTCACAAGCAACAAACAGCCACCAGCCCAACCCGCCACCAGACACCCCCACCCATCCCCTCAAGCCCACACAGAGGTAGACCGGGGATCAGGTGACAGCCGGTATGACGGAGACCGGCACCGTCCACAAGGGACCAGACCAACAGGCCCGTTCCCTCAGGACCCAACAGTGTGCCCAAACCACCAGACCCCGCCACAACCACATTCCCACTCCCACCACTCCAAAGAGCAATGGGCGGTACTAGCGGCCGGCAGCCGACCCGGCAGCCTGAATAACCAGCGCTCCACGATCACGAGCACACCACGCGCAGACCACACGCCTGCGAACGCGGCCCATGGACCACAACCACCATCCTGCCCCATGCAGAACAGCAGCCAGGCCGAGTGCTCCTTAGAAAGGAGGTGATCCAGCCGCACCTTCCGGTACGGCTACCTTGTTACGACTTCGTCCCAATCGCCGGCCCCACCTTCGACCGCTCCCCCCGGAAACCGGTTAGGCCACGGGCTTCGGGTGTTGCCGACTTTCATGACGTGACGGGCGGTGTGTACAAGGCCCGGGAACGTATTCACCGCAGCATTGCTGATCTGCGATTACTAGCGACTCCGACTTCATGGGGTCGAGTTGCAGACCCCAATCCGAACTGAGACCGGCTTTTAGGGATTCGCTCCCCCTCACAGGCTCGCAACCCACTGTACCGGCCATTGTAGCATGTTTGCAGCCCAAGGCATAAGGGGCATGATGACTTGACGTCATCCCCACCTTCCTCCGAGTTGACCCCGGCAGTCTCCCATGAGTCCCCACCACCCAAAAGGGCGTGCTGGCAACATGGGACGAGGGTTGCGCTCGTTGCGGGACTTAACCCAACATCTCACGACACGAGCTGACGACAGCCATGCACCACCTGTCACCCAGCCCCGAAGGGAGCGCCCATCTCTGGACGTTTCCGGGTGATGTCAAGCCTTGGTAAGGTTCTTCGCGTTGCGTCGAATTAAGCAACATGCTCCGCCGCTTGTGCGGGCCCCCGTCAATTCCTTTGAGTTTTAGCCTTGCGGCCGTACTCCCCAGGCGGGGCGCTTAATGCGTTAGCTACGGCACGGAGCCCGTGGAAGAACCCCACACCTAGCGCCCAACGTTTACGGCGTGGACTACCAGGGTATCTAATCCTGTTCGCTCCCCACGCTTTCGCTCCTCAGCGTCAGGACAGGCCCAGCAAGCCGCCTTCGCCACCGGTGTTCCTCCTGATATCTGCGCATTTCACCGCTACACCAGGAATTCCACTTGCCCCTGCCTGCCTCTAGCCGGCCCGTATCCACCGCAGACCCACGGTTAAGCCGCGGGCTTTCACGGCAGACGCGACCAGCCGCCTACGAGCTCTTTACGCCCAATAATTCCGGACAACGCTCGCGCCCTACGTATTACCGCGGCTGCTGGCACGTAGTTAGCCGGCGCTTCTTCCGCAGGTACACGTCACCTTCGTCCCTGCCGAAAGAGGTTTACAACCCGAAGGCCTTCATCCCCCACGCGGCGTCGCTGCGTCAGGCTTCCGCCCATTGCGCAATATTCCCCACTGCTGCCTCCCGTAGGAGTCTGGGCCGTGTCTCAGTCCCAGTGTGGCCGGTCGCCCTCTCAGGCCGGCTACCCGTCGTCGCCTTGGTAGGCCGTTACCCCACCAACAAGCTGATAGGCCGCGAGCCCATCCCCGACCGGAAACCCCAAACAGGGCACCTTTCCACCCGCCCCCATGCGGGAGCAGGTCGTATCCGGTATTAGACCCGGTTTCCCAGGCTTATCCCAGAGTCGAGGGCAGGTTGCTCACGTGTTACTCACCCGTTCGCCGCTCGAGTACCCCCGAAGGGGCCTTTCCGCTCGACTTGCATGTGTTAAGCACGCCGCCAGCGTTCGTCCTGAGCCAGGATCAAACTCTCCATGAGATGCCTCAACACCCTTGAGACACCCCCCACGAAGAGGGACATCCCAGCAAAACCATCACCCAGACACACCTCTCAGCAAAGCCCGAGGCCTTGCCGAGCAGCGCCTGGCATGACGGGGTAAAGCTCATGCACTGGCTTTTGACACACTGTTGAGTTCTCAAGGAACGGACGCGTACACCAGGCCACCGGAACCCACGTCCCAGCACCCGGGGCGTACCTCGTCGGTTCAATCTTACCAGACCTGTCCAGCCCGGGCGAACCACCCCTGAATCGGGGTAAACCCCCCAGACCGTACTAATCCGGTTGGATCCGCACCCCTGCCCTGCAGGGGCGGCCCCTAAACCTAGCCATCCCACATCCGCTACGCGAATTGATCTTGGGATGAGCTCCGTCAGAGGCCGGCCGGTCGATCGACGCCTCCACCGGACTCGCGTCCGCGTGCCGGGGACCGCGTCGATCTCGCCGACGTCCAAAACCATAGCAGTTCCCCGGATCAGCTCTTGCCAATCCTGGTAACGATCGAGAAGCGGGTCGCGTTCCGCCGAGGTTTCCCGACCGCGCCGGGTAGGTAGGGGGCGTGGCTGAGCAGCGGATCCCCCGTGCCCTCACGGTCCTGCTGGGCACGGCGTCGGCGATCGTGGTCCTCGCGGGCATCCGGGAGGTCTCGTCGATCGTGGGGCCGGTCGTGCTCGCGCTGGTCCTGGTGATCGCGGTGTCGCCGGTGCGCGAGTGGCTCACCGACCGGCGCGCGCCCGGCTGGACGATCATCGCGGCGCCGCTCGCCCTGCTCATCGTGTTCCTGCTGGGCATGGTGGCCGTGCTCACCCTGTCGATCGCGCAGCTCGCCGTACTCATCCCCACGTACTCCGACCAGCTCAACCAGCTCGTGGCCGACGCACAGCGGTGGGCGGCCCGGCTCGGGTACGGCAGCGCCGAGATCAGCCGGGCACTGGAATCGTTCGACCCCGGACAGCTGCTGGAGCTCGCCCAGCAGTTGCTGTCCGGCCTGATCGGCGTGCTGTCCAGCCTGTTCCTCATCGCCGTGCTGCTGCTCGCCATGAGCCTGGACGCGCCGAAGTTCGCGCGCGCCCTCGGCCACCTCGGGGAGAACCGGGCGGGGCCGATCGCGGCGCTGGTGAAGTTCGCGCAGCAGGTGCGCCGGTACCTGATCGTGTCGACGTTCTTCGGCCTCATCTGCGCGGTCCTCGACGTGGCCGCGCTCTACATCCTCGGGGTGCCGCTGCCGCTGCTGTGGGGCATCCTCGCCCTGATCACGAACTACATCCCGAACATCGGCTTCATCATCGGGCTGGCGCCGCCGGCACTGCTGGGCCTGCTGGAGGGCGGCCTGCGGACGATGATCCTCGTCATCGTCGCGTACGTGGCGATCAACGTGGTGATTCAGTCCTTCATCCAGCCCAAGTTCCTCGGCGACGCGGTCGGGCTGTCCACCACGGTCACGTTCCTGTCCCTCATCCTGTGGACCTTCGTCCTCGGGCCGCTGGGCGCGCTGCTCGCGATCCCGCTCAGCCTCCTCACCCGCGCGCTGCTCGTGGACAGCGATCCCGGCGCGGAGTGGGCCGCCGTGCTCCTGTCCGGCGAGCCACCGCCGGAGGACCGGTCGACGGCGGGGTCGCGCCCGACGCCGGGGAAAGGACCGCAGGACGAGCGGCCCGAGGCGGAGCGGCCGGCCTCCCGTCCTCCCACGCGGGCCGCCGCCCCGCCGTCGCCTTCCGGGCCGCCGCCTTCGCCGCCCGGCCCGGACCGTCCCCCGCCGCCGGGGGCGGCCGCGGCACGCTGAGGCACGGCCGGACGCGTCACGTGCCGGGCCGGGCCGTACCGGGTCTCGCCGTACCCGCGCAGATCACCGGCGTGCCCGTCCGGCACGGTCGGGTCAGGTGGCCGCCGCCGCGACCGAGGGCTCCTTCCCCGGTCGCCGGGGATCCTCCGGGGCCTTCCGCCGGTCCCAGGGCATCGCCGCCACGAGGATCGGCAGCAGGATGACCGAGCTCTTCGCCCACGGCGAGTGCAGGGCCGCCCACAGCTCGGGGGACTGCGTCAGGTACATGTAGCCGAGCCCGGCCCACAGCGAGCACCCGAGGATCGCCGGCCAGGCGAACCGGGTCGGGCGGGCGACGAGGAACGGCATGAACCACATGAGGTACTGCGCGCCGAGCCGGGGCGTCACCACCATGAACGCCAGCAGCATCGCGGTGGCGAGGTCGATCGGGTCGGCCTTGCGCCACAGGATCAGCACGACGAGCAGCGTGCCGTAGATCATGTACTGGCCGATGCGGGCGAGGTCGGCGTCGAGGGTCCAGTTTCCGTCGACGGCGATCGCGGTCCAGCCCCACTCGCCGATGATCGGCCGGACGGAGCCGATGATCCTGACGACCTCGGGCAGCTGCGAGATCTCCGTGCCCGCGCCGATCGGCAGCGTGACGAAGAAGAAGATCGGCGGCACCCCGGTGCTGAAGAACGCGTACGCGCGGGCGCGCAGGTCGGGCAGGAAGAGCAGCATGCCCGGGACGAGCCAGATCGGCCAGCTCTTGGCGCACAGCGCCAGGCCCATCAGCAGGCCGGCGAGGATCGCGTTGCGCACCGGCCGTTCGGTCCGCGCGTTCCGGGCCACGATGAACGCCGCCACCGCGAACACCAGCGAGACCGGCTCGACCTGGCCGTGCACCGAGGCGACGAGGATCGCCAGCGGGTTGCACGCGTACTGGAAGGCGCGCAGCGAGGCCTTCTCGCCACCGGCGAGCCTGCCGACGAGCGGGATGAGGATGATGTCACAGACCACGGTGACAAGCCGCCCGGCCACTTCCCACGGGATGCCGATCCACAGCAGCAGGGCGTAGGCGTACGGAATCATGGGCAGGAAGTGCCAGCCGTGGTTGCCCTCGAGCACCGGGTCACGCCGTTCCAGCACCGCCTGCCCGGCCGGGTAAAAGCTTCTCTCGTAGTCGACCGGCTGCCAGCTGTCAGCCGCCGACATGGCCATGATCGCCACTCGGAAAGCGATCCCGACCGCGAGGATCACGGGAAGTGACGGCCGCCACCCCTTCCACTGGGCGACGATCGCGAGCACGACACCGGTGACAAGGATGATCCCTGTGGGAATTGCGTAGTCCATGGCGGTCCTAGCCTGCCGGATCTCGCCGCCCTACGCCCACTCGGCAACCCGATCACGACCGCATCGTGCACGGATCGTGTCCTGTCCGCCGTACCCCTTTGTGGTCCCCTCCGTACGGCCGGGCGGGCGGCGTCGGCGAAGGTACGACCTGCGGTGGGATGACACGCGCGTAACTTCTCGCCGGTGGTGGCTGATTTCCAAGCGTTTGGCTGATATGACAAAGGGTGAGCGTGCGATCACGCACTGCTGATACCGGTCGGCCCGCTTGCGGGCCTGCGCGGCGGACTCTACGGGGGGCAGTGGTCATGGCCACGGAGACTCAGGTCAAACAACTCATCGGGTGCAAGATCATCGGTGTCAACGGGGAAGAGATCGGCAAGGTCGGGCAGGTCTATCTCAACGACGCGTCGCGACAACCCGAGTGGGTGACCGTCCGCACCGGACTGTTCGGCATGCGGGAGAGCTTCGTTCCGCTGCGCCACGCCCGGCACGTCGGCGAGGAGCTGCACGTGCCGTACGACAAGAACCTGGTGAAGGAGGCCCCGCACCTCGACGTCGGCCAGCATCTGTCGGTCGAGGAGGAGACCCAGCTCTACCGGCACTACGGCCTCGCGCAGCCCCACGTGCCGAGCGCCCCGCAGGCCGCGCGGCACCGGGCCGACGTGCTGGACCCGGTGCACGGCGACGGCACGACCGGGTCGGCCGGTACGGCGGAGGCACACTCCTCGGTCACCGGGTTAGGGCGGACGCGCACCTCCTCGCACGCCGTGCCCGACCTCAGCGTCTACGACCCGATCCCCGGCTACGACACGACGACCGCGCACGAGTCCACGCCGGGATACGACACGGCGCTCGGGTACGACCCCGCGCTCGGCTATGACCCGGCCCGGCTCGAGGCCCGCACGGCCGGCGAGGGCCAGGGTGAGCTGACGATCACGCGCTTCGAGGAGCGGCTGCGCATCACCAAGGAGACCCGCGAGGCCGGGCGGGTGCGCGTGCGCCGCTTCGTGGAGACCGAGGAGGCGGAGGGCACGATCCAGCTCGTCCGCGAGGAGATCATCGTCGAGCGGGAGCAGATCACCGACCCGACGGTCGACGAGATCCGGGAGATCGGCGAGGACGAGCAGGAGATCATCCTGCGTGAGGAGCGGCCCGTGGTCACCACGGAGGCCTATCCGGTGGAGCGCATCCGCATCCGGGTCAAGCAGGTTCCGGTCGAGGAGACCGTGCGCGGCGAGGTCCGGAAGGAACGCGTCGAGATCGACGAGGACGACGTGCACTACACCGGCTCCACCCGCCCCGAGCGGGAACTTCCGATGATCTGATCCACCGGTTCTCGCGCTTCGCGCCCGCGCGGTCCTCCGGTGTCGCCGCCGGAGGGCGTGCGGGCCGCTTGCGTTTCCACCGGCATTGCCGGTGACCCCGGGGCGTGGGTGGGCCGTGGCCGGGGCGGCGCGGGCGTCCACCGAGATGGCCGGGCATCGGTGGTACCGCGGGAACACGCCTGCGGTCGGCGTTGAATTGTGTGGCCGATCGGCGCCGTCCCGCGTTACCTTCCTGAATGCGCGAACGGCGAAAAGCTCGTCGCGCGCGATCCGGAGGGTCCGGCGATCTCTCTGGAAAATCACTTGGCGGCCCGGTGAGGGCGCTCTATCGTAAGGAATACAGGAACCGAACGGCGAGACCGGCACGAGGAGCACGACGATGATTCCGCACGAATTCGCCTGGCACGCGTCCGAGCGGCGTGCGCCCGGTCTGCGGCGCGTCGCCCTTGGTGCCGGGCTCGCGCCACCGGCGGTATCCGTGTAGTCAGCCGATGCACGGAGGCCGCCCCGGGTAGGCACCCGATGGGCGGCTTCGTCATATCGGAGCGGAATTCACCGACACTCCCAATCGTTTTCGACCGTCGAATGGACGCCTGCCCACGGCTGGTGGCGGGCGAGCCGGATTCAGTACCCGGACGAAATTCCGTCCTGCCCGTCGACATGGTCGGGGCGTGGTTTTTCGACAACTTCACAGTGGACGACACGGCGTTTCCGAACGCTGCCATTCCCGAATCCGCCGACGCGGTGGGGCCGTCCGCCCGTGAGCGCGGACGGCGGCAGAGCCCGTGGGCCGCCCCCCTTCCGTCCTTACCGAGCCCTTTCCGGCGGCCGCGACGGGCACCTTCTCGGGCTGATGGTGAAACGGGATCACACCTGCCTTGCAAGCAGGAGTTCAGGGTTCGATTCCCTGTCGGTCCACGAGGGCGTCCGGTGTGCGGCGGTGCCGTACGACGACCGAGTGTGGGGCAGCCAGGCCGGCCCGTCTGCCTTGGGAGCAGAAGGACGCAGGTTCGAATCCTGCCACTCGGACTCCGGACGCCCACGCCGCAGAAGCCGAAGGGGTGAGGCGACCGGCTTCCAACCGGTAGGACGGGGTTCGACTCCCCGCTGCGGCTCGGCCCTGAAGGAATAGGGCACCGGGAACGGCCGACCGGACCGTACGACGCCGGGCGTGGTCGGCGGACGGCGTCGGCGGTACGGCGGAACGCCCGGTATCGGCCGGTACTCGGCGGCGGGAGTGGCGACCCCCGCCCGGTTGACGGCCACTCGCGTCCGTACGGCCACGCCACCGGAACGGACGCGCGACCCGTGCCGCAAGGCGCGGGCTCGCCCCTCGGCAATGGACGTGCGGCCGGGCCTCCGAAGCCCGGTCACCCGGTTCGATTCCGGGCGGGGGGACCACGCGGCCCACAAGGCCGCGCACCGCGTGAGCCATTCGGCTCGCATGACCGCACACGGCAAGCGCGTTCACCGTGTACGCCCACGCGGGTCGGCACGGTCGCGCCTGGCCGGGCCGGATTGTCCATCCGGTCACCGGCGCCACGCCGTACCGGCCACACCGCGGAACGGACGCGCGACCCGTGCCGCAAGGCGCGGGCTCGCCCCTCGGCAATGGACGTGCGGCCGGGCCTCCGAAGCCCGGTCACCCGGTTCGATTCCGGGCGGGGGGACCACGCGGCCCACAAGGCCGCGCACCGCATGGCCGGGTGACCGCAGGTGCTCACGACGACCGGCGCGCCGTCACCGACGGGGCCACGCCACATGGGGCGCGGACAGCCGCAAGGCACCCTGTGATGGCGTCCGGCCCGAGGTCGATGGTGAGTCCCGGGTCATCAGGCCATCACATGCCGTCCTGGCCCAATCGGCAGAGGCGCCGCGTTCAGGGCGCGGAAGATCCGGGTTCGAATCCCGGGGGCGGCACCACGCGGGCAAAGGTCCGTGTGCTCGAAAGGGGATCGAGAAGGTACCGCGCGGTGGATGGGGACACCGTGGCGGGGACCGCGTCGCGGGGTGGCGGCGTCGCCGATGTCAGGGCGAGGTCGCCACCCTGCGATCGGCCGAGCGACACCTCGCGCCGGCATCCGGACGGCGACCCGCGATCATGGCACCGCTCACCGGGGCCGTCGCATCGTAATGGCCTCCATCCGGCTGCACGGCACGCCGTGGAGCGGAAAGGCCGAACCCGGTCGTCGTCCGGGACGATCGGCCGGTTCACCGCCCCGTTGGTCTAACGGCAAGGACATCAGGCTTTCACCCTGAAGGCGACCGGTTCGACTCCGGCACGGGGCACCGAAGACGTCAGCAGATCGCTGCGGCCGTACCGGAGTGCACGGCTCCCGATGCCGCCCGACCCCATGGGCGGGCCGAGGTCGTGGCCGCGAACGCGCGCTCGCGCGGGGTTCAGGCCTGGGTCGACGCCAGCTCCACCACCGTCACATCCGACGGCGCGCCCACCCGGGTCGGCGGACCCCACGCGCCCGCGCCACGCGTCACGTATAGATAGGTGTCCCCGTACCGATCCAGCCCGGCCACCGTCGGATTCACCAGGCCCGCCAGATGGGTGACCGGCCACATCTGGCCGCCGTGGGTGTGCCCCGAAAGCTGCAGGTCGACCCCGTGCCGCACGGCCTCGTGGATCACGATCGGCTGGTGCGCCAGCAGTACCGTGGCCCGCGCCGGGTCCCGGTCGCCCAACGCGGCGGCGAAGTCGGGGCCGTCGCCGTAGCGCTCGCCGGTGACGTCGTTCACCCCCGCCAGGTCGAACGCGGCCAGCTCCACCCGCTCGTTGGCGAGCAACCGCAGCCCCAGCTCCTGCACGTGCCGGGTCCACTCCTCCACGCCGGAGAAGTACTCGTGGTTGCCGGTCACGAAGAAGGCGCCGTGGCGGGCGCGCAGACCGGCGAGGGGCTCGACCGCCGAGCGCAGGTCCTCCACCGTGCCGTCCACCAGGTCGCCGACCACGGCGATCAGGTGCGGCTGGGTGGCGTTCACCGTCGCCACGACCTTCTCGGCGAAGCCGCGGCCCAGCACCGCGCCCAGGTGGATGTCGCTGACCACCGCGATGCGGAACCCGTGCGCCGCGCGCGGCAGCTTGGCCAGCGGCACCGTCACGTGCTTGACGCCGGGGCCGCGCAGCACACCGTAGGTGCCGTAGCCGACCGTGCCCGCCGCCACCACGCCCGCGGCCCCGCCGACCAGCCGGGCCACGAACCTGCGCCGCGCCGGATCCTGCAGGTCGTCCTCGGCGCGGCCGTCCAGGGACTCCGCGGTGGGCGCCCCCTGCTCCGCGTCGTCCGATGCGGCGGCCGACGGCACCGCGACCGCCGCCGGGGCCGGGACGGGCACGGCCACCTGGCGGCGGGCGTGCCTGCGACGCAGCCACCGCAGCAGCACGGGCCGGACGATCTCGCCGGCGAGAAGGGCGATCGTCAGATACGCCGCCAGCGCGAGCCACAGGTACGCGGGCCAGGCCAGGATCTGGACCAGCTCGAACGGCAGGCCGTTGCGCCCGCCGATCAGGACGATGGCGAGAAGTGCCGGTCCGGCCAGGACCAGCGCGGTGCCCAGCCGCCGCCATGCCGTACCCCGGGCGGTCGTGTTCCGCACGAGGCGCCACCACAGGTACCCGTGCAGGGCGCACGTCGTCCCGAGAAGAAGCAGGATGAACACGTTTCTAAGTCTCAGCCTTCCTGTCGTCCTGCGCGCAGCCCTGCGCTCGCGCCCTGGCGCACCCCCGGCCGACGCGTCCGCGCCCGCCGGGCGCCGAAGGGCTCTGGCCGCCCGGCGGCCGATCCCGTACCTCGGCCTTCACGGCCGCGGCCGGACCAAGCCGGTCTCGGCCGACACCACGCCTGCCGACGCGGATCGAGCGCGCCGTACGCGCGACCGGAGAGCGCGTGGCGGCGGACGCACCGTGCGGGATGGAGGGCGGTGGGTCGTCCTGGCCGCCGGTAAATCGCGCGGTCGCCTTGTGCCGCACGCGGCGCCGGGCATGGGGATGGGCACGGCGGCCGACACGGCGCACGCCGCCCGTGGTGCGAGGCCGCGACGCTCGTGGCGTCACGGGCGCATGGCCGGGACGGAGGCGGCGGGGCGGAATTCGGTACCGCCCATCTGTGGCGACATGTGAGGATGATAGACAGTTATCCCCTTATCACCTGTTGCGTCACTGGAGCGGTGAGGCATGTTCTTCGGCATCACGGATCTGTGGACCTACGTCATCGGAGCGTTCCTCATCATCCTGATGCCCGGGCCCAACTCCCTGCTCGTGCTCGCGACCGCCGCCCGCGACGGGGTCCGCAAGGGGTACCGCGCCGCCGCCGGGGTCTTCGTCGGCGACACCGTGCTGATGGTGTTGTCCGCGGCGGGCGTGGCCTCACTGCTCAAGTCGCACCCGCTGCTCTTCGCGATCGTCAAGTACGCCGGTGCGGTCTACCTCGGCTGGATCGGCCTGCAGATGCTGCGCGCGGCGTGGCGGGCGTGGCGCGCGCCCAAGACCGAGGTCGCCGCCGGGCCCGCCGAGGAGCCGGGTCAGGCGATCGCCGCGGCCGATGGCCGGAACGGTGACCCGTTCCGCCGGGCGCTCCTGATCAGCCTGCTCAACCCCAAGGCGATCCTCTTCTTCGTCTCGTTCTTCATCCAGTTCGTCGACCCGTCGTACAGCTCGCCCGCGCTGTCCTTCCTCATCCTCGGCGCGATCCTGCAGTTCTTCAGCATCTCGTACCTGAGCGTGCTGATCTTCGGCGGCACCTTCCTCGCCACGCAGTTCCGGCGGCGCCGCAAGCTGTCGGCCGGCATGACCTCGACGGTGGGGGCGCTGTTCCTCGGATTCGGCGCGAAGCTGGCCACCGCCAGCCTCGCCTGACCGCCCCGGCCGCCCGGCCGTACCCCCGCGCCTCCTTCCCGTGCCGCGGTGGGCTCCTGCGTTTCCAGCGGAGCTTTACCGTTTCAGGCATCAATTGTGGCTAAAGCGTGATACTTGGGCTGCTGTTGCCGTAAGGTGTGCGATGCGCGTCGCCGGTGGGCGTCGCCGGTCGTCGTGACGACCCCGCCACCGGGTAGACGACGAAATCGTGACGCCCGAATCCCGTCTTCTCCGTGGAGCAGCAGCATGACGCACCCGTCGTCCGTGGTTCTCCCCCGGATGACCGCGCTGATCAGGCAGGCCATTCCCCGGCTGCTGGAGGGTGTGGTGGCGCCGCTGGTGGTCTTCTACGCGGCGCTCGCCGCGCTGGGGCTGACCGGCGCGCTGATCGCCGCCGTGGCCTGGGTGTACGCGGGTGTCGGCTGGCGGCTGATCCGGCGCCGGCCGGTGCCCGGCACGATGCTGCTCGCCGCGATCGCGATCACGGCGCGGGCCGCGCTCGGCTGGTGGACCGGCAGCGCCGTGGTCTACTTCATCCAGCCGGAGCTCGGCACGATCTGCATCGCGTTCGCCTTCCTCGCCTCGGTACGGCTGCGCCGTCCGCTGGTCGAGCGGCTCACCTGCGACTACATCCACCTGCCCGCGTTCGTGCTGCGGCACGAACGGGTGCGGCGGTTCTTCGCGCGGATCACCCTGCTCTGGGCGTTCGTGCTGCTCACCAACTCGGTGATGAGCATCTGGCTGCTGCTCAACCAGTCGATCGGCACCTACCTGATCGTGCGCACCGCCGCCATCGCCGTGATCAGCGGCACGGCCGCGGCGTTCTCGGTGCTCGCCTTCCTCCGGCTGTTGCGCCGCCTGCACCTGGAGGCGCCGAAGGCCCTCGCCGCCGCGGCGTAGGGGTACCGGTCACGCGCGACGGCCGCATCAGGGAAGATTTCAGGGTGCACGGATGGCGAACTCGGGGGGATCCCGCATAGGCATGGCGGCCCTGTGGCGGCACGCTGGTGCATGCCGCCGGGACGCCGCCTCCCGGTTCGAGATCGACGAAACAGACCCAACCGCCGACAAGACCGGAGTGCGACCCCCGTGTCCCAAGCCATCCTTGACTTCCTCCACCAGGCGATCGCGTCCCCCTGGCTGTACGTGGCGATCTTCGCGATCGCGGTGGTGGACGCCTTCTTCCCGGCCGTGCCGAGCGAGACCGCGGTGATCACCGCGGGGGTGTTCGCCGCGTCGACGGGAACCCCCGAGGTCCCGCTGGTCATCGCCGTCGCGGCGGTCGGCGCCTTCCTCGGAGACCACATCTCGTACCTGCTCGGCAGGTCCTCGATCGGGCGGCTGCGCCGGCGCGGGCGGGCGCAGGCGGTGTTCGACTGGGCCGACCGGGCGCTCCGGGAACGCGGCGGCCTCGTGCTGGTGATCGCCCGCTACATCCCGGGCGGGCGCACCGCGACCACGATCACCGCGGGCGCGGTGAGCTACTCGCGCCGCCGGTTCGCGTTCTTCGACGCGATCGCCGCGATCTCCTGGGGCTGCTACGCGGTGGCGATCGGCTACGTGGGCGGCGCGGCGTTCGAGAACGACCCGATCAGGGGCCTGCTGCTCGGCTTCGCCATCGCGATCGGGGTGACGATCGTCGTCGAGGTGGTCCGGTACGTCCGGCGCCGGAGGACCCGGCGCGCGGCGGCGGCGGCGCGGAACGCGGACGAGATGGAGGAACCCGCCAAACTCGCCACCGGCGTGTCAGCCGAGTAGTGCACGCGCCGACATTCCTCCAAAATGTGGGCGTATCTCTACAAACGGGGTGAAAATTTCATGGGATGCGCTCTCGTAACCGGCGCCTCGCGGGGGCTCGGGGCGGCCATCGCCGAACGGCTGGCGGCGGACGGCTGGCCGGTCGTGGTGAACTACGCCCATGACACCGCCGGGGCCACGGCCGTGGTCGACCGGATCACCGCGCAGGGGAACACCGCGCGGGCCGCGCGCTTCGACGTGACCGACGAGGGGTCCGTCCGCCAGGGGATCGACGAGATCCTGCGGACCTGGGGGCCGATCAGCGTGGTGGTGAACAACGCCACCGGCCCGCAGCCGGAGATCCCGCTCGAGAAGCAGACCTGGCAGGACCACCTCGACCAGCTCCGCTTCTTCGTCAAGGCCCCGCTGCTGATCCTGCAGGCCGTGCTGCCCGGCATGCGCGCGGCCGGCTCCGGGGCGATCATCAACATCGGCAGCGAGGTCACCGACCTGGGCAACGCCGAGTTCGGCCACTACGTCGCCGCGAAGGCCGCGATGCACGGCCTCACCCGCTCGTGGGCGCGGGAGCTCGGCCCGCTCGGCATCACCGTCAACACCGTCGAGCCCGGCTGGATCCCCGTGGAGCGCCACGCCGGCCTCGACACCTCCGAGTACCAGGCCGGTGTGCTCCTCGGGCGCATGGGCAGACCCGCCGACGTCGCCGAGGCCGTCGCGTTCCTCGCCTCCCCCGGCGCCCGGTTCATCACCGGCCAGCGCCTCGCCGTCAACGGCGGCAAGACCATGAGCTGACCTCCGGGCCACCGCGCCCGCCGATCCGGCCCTGCCGTCGGGCACGTGGCCGCCACCCCCTCCGCGCCCGATTCGGCGCGATCACCACCGGCGCGGCGGGTCGGGTCACGGCCGGTTCGCGGGTCACCGTCGCCCGACGTCACGGGCGAGCCGGGGCGGGCGGGGCGGAGCGTGGCGAGGCCCTCCCGCCCATCCGGCAGGCGGTCGGATGGGCGGGCGACGAGGTCCTCGCGTCTTCCGCGGCGCGACGGCACCGTGCCGTGGACTCCGGTGTCCGGATCGGCGCCGGTCCACGGCCGGGCGCCGCCGTGGGCACGCCGGGCCACGGCTCAGCAGGTCAGGCGGCCACGGCGCGCCGTACCAGCGCGGTGATCTGCTCCTCCACCTCGGGGGTCACCTTGGTCAGCGCGAACGCGGTCGGCCACATCGTGCCCTCGTCCAGCTTCGCGACGTCGTTGAAGCCGAGGGTCGCGTACCGCGTCTTGAACTTCGCCGCGGGCTGGAAGAAGCAGAGGACCTTGCCGTCGAGCGCGTAGGCGGGCATGCCGTACCAGAGCCGCGGCGCGAGCTCCGGGGAAGTGGACTTGACGATGGCGTGGATGCGCTCGGCCATCTCCCGGTCCGCGTCCTCGAAGGTGGCGATCTTCTCGACCACCTCGCGCTCGGCCTGCGCCGCCTTCTCCGCGCGGGAGCCGGTACGGCGGGCCGCCCGCTTCTGCTCCTCGGCGTGCTCCTTCATCGCGGCCCGCTCCTCGGCGGTGAACCCCTCGTACCCGCTGTTCTTGGCCATGGTCCTTGCTCCCATCCTGTGATCGGTCATCGGTTCGCGCCGTTGCCGGGCCCGGTCGGTCCTCTGCCCGGACGCGCGTGGCGGCAACGGCCCATGCGGTCCCGCTCCCCACGGGAGGGGTCGGTCCCATGTCGTTCCGGCCTGGGCAAACGACCTCGGTCGCACCCTGCGTCGCGTGCGCGGGCCAGGGGGCGCCCTGCCCCGGGGAGCCGGTCCTGCGCCCCCGCGGCCGCACCGGCGCGCGGCGCACGTCTCCCCCGGGCCCCCGCTGCCGGCGCGGTCACCGGGTAGAGAGACCCCATGACGGCTGACCGACTCGCCGAATACCGGGACAGACGCGACCGCGAGCGCACGCCCGAGCCCGTGCCCGCCACGGGCCCGCTCCCCACCGGCGGGGACGACACGTTCGTCATCCAGGAGCACCACGCCCGCCGGCTGCACTGGGATCTGCGCCTGGAGCGGGACGGCGTGCTCGTGTCGTGGGCGGTGCCCAAAGGGCTGCCGCGCACCCCGGCGGACAACCGCCTCGCGGTGCACACCGAGGACCATCCGCTGGAGTACGCGGCGTTCGCGGGGGAGATCCCCCGCGGGGAGTACGGCGCCGGCCGGGTGCTGATCTGGGATCGCGGCAGGTACGAGACGGAGAAGTGGACCGACCGCGAGGTGAAGGTCGTGCTCCACGGCTCGCGGGTGTCCGGACGGTACGTGCTGTTCCGGACCCGCGGGCGCAACTGGCTGATCCACCGCATGGACCCGCCGGCCGATCCCGCCGAGGAGCCGCTCCCCCGCGCCGTCGCGCCCATGCGGGCGGTACGGCGCTCGCGTCCGCCGGACGATCCGGAGCGCCACGCGTTCGAGTTCGCCTGGGGCGGGCGGCGCGTGCTCGCCTACGTGGAGGGCGGCCAGGTGCGGCTCACCGACGCCGACGGCGCGGACGTGACCCGGGAGTATCCCGGGCTCCGCGGGCTCGGCGAGCAGCTCGGCGCGCGGCCCGCGGTGCTCGACGGGGAGGTCACGGACCAGATGGGCGCCGCCACCTACGTGATCTTCGATCTGCTGTACCTCGACGGGCACGCGCTGTTCGGCGAGCCGTACCGCCGGCGCCGGGAGCTGCTCGACGGGCTCGGCCTGGTCGGCCCGCACTGGCAGACCGCCCCGAGTTTCACCGGCGCGGACGCGGCCGTGCGGCAGGTGGCGCGCGAGCGCGGCCTGCCCGGGGTCGTCGCCAAACGCCTCGACTCCCGCTACGAACCGGGCACCGACTCGGAGGCGTGGCTGCTGGTGCCCGGCTGACCGCCGGATCGCCGCCATCAGGGCGCCTCCTCCAGGTGCACGCGATGGCGCAGGGCGTCGGGGCGGCAGAAGCGGGCCATCGCCTCCGCCTCGGCGAGCAGCGCGTCGCGGGCCGCCCGCGGCACGGGCTCGAGCGGGGTGAGCGTGACGACCGCCTCCTCGCGGCGGGTGGCGTCGACCGACCAGATGCCCGCGACCATGCCGTCCACCAGGAAGGACGCCCTCACCTGGCCGTTGCGCTTGCAGAACACCTCGTCCCGGTGCCGGTCCGGCAGGATGCGGTCGCGGTGCGCGGGCCGGTAGGCGAGCAGCACGCTGTCGAACCAGGCCAGCAGGCGCACCGGGGCCTCGACGTCGGGGCCGGGCCGCGGGGCGTCGGGCAGGTCGTACAGCATGCGGCCCGCCTCGTCGGCGAACACGACCAGGTCGTCCATGGCGCGCAGGGCGGCACGCACCGGGGTGAGGTTCCAGCCGATCCAGTTCGCGACGTCCTCGGCCGCGGCGGGACCGAAGGCGGCGAGGTGGCGGCGGATCACGGTGCGCAGCGCCTCGTCCGGCTCCGGCCCCTCGGTGACCGGCGCGGCCTGCAGCGCGGTCGGGGTGCGGCCGTCCCAGCGGCCGTCCCGTGGCACCCGCACCAGCCACACCTTGCCGCAGAACGGCCGCCAGCCCCGCTCGCGCTGGTACCTCAGCTCGGCGTCCCGGAACACGCCCGGGTTGCGTGCCACCCAGGATTCGATGAACGCGCACACCTCCGCCACGGTGCGCGGCCGGGCGGTGTGGGCGAGCAGCTCCGCCCGCAGCTCGGCCACGGGCGCGGCCGGTGGCGGATCGGTGCGGTTGCGCCACTGGGAGACCGCCGAGGCGCCGGTGACCACCGCGTACGCGGGGTGGTCCGCGGCGGGGACGGTGTGGATGGTGCCGCGCAGCAGCGTGCCGGTCAGCAGCGCGCCGGAGGCGTGGGCGGCGAACGGGGCGCCGGGCGGGCACGGGGTGGTGCGGCTCCACAGCGCCGGGCCGAGCGACGGCCAGTACTGCATCTGCAGCGCGCCGACCCGCCCGACCGCCGCGGCCGGTGCGAGGGGCAACCGGTCGAGCAGGCCCTGGCGTGCCAGCAGGGCCCGGTTGAGCTCGCGGCGGGTGAGGGTCCGTGCGGCGGTCTTCGGCTCGTCCACGTGAGCGAGAGTAGGCCGCGGGTCCGACAATTCCCGGCGCGCCGGACGGACCGCCGCGAAGGACCACGGGACCGGCCGCGCCGCCCCAAGGCGGCGCCCGGCGGCGAGATCCCGCACCGCCGCGCGTGTGCCGGCCGGGCGGTGAACCGCCGCGGCCCGGTCCGCCCCGAATTCCACGGCGCGCGGGCCGTGCCGACCGCCCGAGGCGAAAATACCACCGGGTGGTATCGGCCGCCTTCCGGGTAATGCCGGTGCTTTCCCACGGCCGCATATCGCTCGTGTGACCTTCGTCTCACCAATCTTTTCTCATCCGGCCGTTCGCGTCAGGATATGGTCACCGGCCGAAGCCCACGGAACCCGCCGAAATCGGTCGGTGCGCTCTCCCCTTTTCCTCACCCGCGTCACGCGGTCATCCGGCCTGTCCAGGTGCGGCGGCCAGATATTCACAAGTGAATCCATGAAAAAAGCCGGACGGACCGGAGTCCGGCGCGGAGGTACCGATGAGCGTCACCGATGAACTCGTCGCGAACGCCGAGAAGTACGGCCCCCAATTGAGCGGGCTCCGCCCTCCGGCACGGCCCGCCAAGCAGGTGGCGGTGATCTGCTGCATGGACGCCCGGATCAACGTGTACAAGCTGCTCGGACTCGCCGAGGGGGACGCCCACGTCATCTGCAACGCGGGCGGCGTGGTGACCGCGGACGAGCGGCGCAGCCTGGCGATCAGTCAGCGAATGCTCGGCACCCGGGAGATCATTCTCATTCACCACACCGACTGCGGAATGCAGAAGTTCACCGACGACTCGTTCAAGCGGCAGATCGAGGAGGAGGTCGGCGTCAAACCCGACTGGGCGGTCGAGTCCTTCACCGACCTCGAGGCCGACGTCATCCAGTCGATCAACCGCATCAAGGCCGATCCGTGCATTCCGTACAAGGACTCGATCCGCGGATTCGTATACGAGGTGGAAACCGGAAGGCTGCGGGAGGTCCGCCCCTGAGCCCGGGCGCCGCCGCAGGCGTCCCGCGCCTTTTCCGGTAAATAACCGCGGACACCGGTCACGGCCGGTTCCGGCCGTCACACGCGGCCCGTGAATTTCCGCGACAGCACTGGAAAAAGGGTCCGCTCACGAAATCGCCGCACGGTCGCGGATCACGGCGACCGTGCGGCGTCGTGCACCGGACGCCCCCGCGGCGGGCGGTCAGGCGTTGATCGCGCCCGTGGTGTCCCGCAGCGGCACGGGGGCGCGGCCGGAGAGCACGGAGAGGATCTCGGCGCAGACGGCGAGGGCGGTCTCCTCCGGGCTGCGGGCGCCGAGGTCGAGCCCGACCGGCCCGCGGATCGAGGCGATCTTCTCGTCGGACACGCCCTCGGCGCGCAGCCGCTCGGCCCGGGACTCCTGGGTGTGCCGGGCGCCGAGCGCGCCCACGTACGGGATCCCGGCCTCGAGGGCCGCGGTGAGCGCCGGGGTGTCGATCGCCGGGTCGTGGCTGAGCACGACGAGGCAGGTGTTGGCGGCGTAGCGGGCGACCGCCTCGGCCGCGGTCGGCACCGACTCGCCCTCCCAGCGCAGCAGCCGCGCCTGCCGCACCAGCGCGGCGCCGAGCTCGCCGCCGCCGACCACGAGCAGGTGCGGCGGCGCCGCCGCGGTCTCCACCAGGTAGTCCGCGCCCGCGGCCGTGACGATCTCCCGGGTGCCGCGGTTCTTCGCCAGCCGCCTGCGGGCGACGTCGAGCACCTCGCCGGGCACCTCGCCGCCGTCCGGGCCCGGGTGGACCGCGCCGTCCGGGGTCACCGCCGTGCTCGGGCCGGGGGCGTCGCCGAGCGGCGTGACCAGCGCCGCACCCTGGGGGCGTTCGATCGCCTCCCACCAGGCGGGCGGCAGGTCCACGACGGGCTGGAACAGCAGCCGGGCCCGCCCGCCGCAGGCGAGACCCGCGCTCACCGCGGCGTCCTCGGACAGCTCGACGTCGAGCAGCCGGGCCCGGCCGTCGTCGATCACCTCGCGGGCGGTGGCGGAGACCGCCGCGTCGGCGGCCCCGCCGTACAGGTCGCCGGCCCGCTCGCCCTTGGCGCTGATCGCGAGGGCGGCGTCGGCCCGGCGGGCGCCCAGGCCGCTCTCGGCGACCGGACGCACCACCGCGCCGGCCACCTGTTCCTCCCGCCACCGTCGCACCGTGCGAACAATGTCACGCATTGGCCCATTATCCGCCGCGGTGCGCAGGGTCCCACAGGGTCCCGCGGAGCGTGCTACAGGAGGGATTTCAGCAGCGCACGGGTACGTGCCGCCTCCTCGCCGCGGGCGAACACCGAGGCGGCGAAGTCGGTGACGCCGGCCGCGGCGAGGTTCTCGAGCGCGGCGGAGACCGCCTTCTCGTCCCCGACGATGGCGACGTCGCCCGGGCCCCTGGCGCCCTCGCGGTCGAGCATCGCGCGGTAGGAGGGCAGCTCGCCGTACCCCGCGAAGACCCGGTCGGCGCGGGCCCGGACCGTCTCGGGGTCGTCGGTGACGCAGATCGGCAGCCCGCACACCACCCGGGGCGCGGGACGGCCGGCCGCCTCCGCCGCCGCGGTGATCGTGGGCACGATGTGCTCGGCGACGGTCCTCGGGCCGGTCATCCACAGCACGGTGCCGTCGGCCCGCTCCCCCGCCATGCGCAGCATGCGCGGGGCCATCGCGGCGAGCAGCACCGAGGCACCGGTGCCCGGGGCCTCCAGGGCGATGTGGGCGGTGACGGTCTCGCCGTCGAAGTCGGCCCGCTCGCCGCGCATGAGCGGCAGCAGGACCGACAGGTACTCGTCCATGTGCCGGGCCGGGCGGTCGAAGCGGTAGCCGTACATGTCCTCGGTGGTGACCTTGTGGGACACCCCGATGCCGAGGGTGAGCCGCCCGCCGAGCGCGGCGTTCGCGGTGAGCGCCTGCTGGGCGAGCGCCGCCGGATGCCGCGGGTAGATCGGCACCACCGCGGTGCAGAACTCGATCCGCGGCACGCCCCGGCCCGCGACGGCGAGCGCGGTCAGCGCGTCAAGGCCGAAGATGTGCGACAGCCAGACCGTGGCGAACCCGTCCCGTTCCGCCTGCACGATCTCCGTGTGCAGGCGGTCGATCGCGTCCGGCCCGGACGGCGCGGTGACGTAGAGTCCGATGCGCATACCGTGTGCTCCTTCCCGTCGGGTCACGAGTCGAATCCGAGTCCCAGCCGGTCGAGCAGCCGCAGCCACAGGTTGCGCCGGCCGCCCCGGGCGTCGGCGCGGGCGAGCGACCAGCGGGTGAGCTGCACCACCGCCGACCGGAGCGGCTCGGGCGGGAACGGCAGTGGCTTCTCCCGGACCATGCGCAGCCGGGTGCGCTCGGTGTCCTGTCCGGTGAGCAGGTCGAGGATCACGTTCGCGCCGAACCGGGCGGCGCCCACACCGAGGCCGGTGTACCCGGCCGCGTAGGCGAGGCGGGACCGGTACGCGGTGCCGTAGAACGCGCTGAACCGCGCGCAGGTGTCGATCACGCCGCCCCACCGGTGGGTGAACCGTACCCCCTCCAGCTGCGGGAACGTGGCGAAGAAGTGTACGGCGAGCCGTTCGAAGGTGGCGTCGCGCTGTTCGTACCAGGGCCGGATGAGCCCGCCGGCGTGGTAGACGGCGTCGAACCCGCCCCACAGGATGCGGTTGTCGCGGGTGAGCCGGTAGTAGTGGAAGCGGTTGCCGGCGTCGCTCACGCCCTGCCGGTTGCGCCAGCCGATCTCGGCGAGCCGGCCGGGCGGCAGCGGCTCGGTGACCAGGGCGTAGTCGTACACCGGGATCAGGTAGGCGCGCAGCCGCCGCAGCAGCGGGGGGAACACGCCGGTGGCGAGCGCGACCCGGTGCGCGTCCACCCGCCCGGCGGGGGTGTACAGCCGCAGCACCCTGCCCGCATCGCACAGGCGGCGCACCGGGGTGTGCTCGTGGACGCGCACGCCGAGCGAGAGGCAGGCGGCGCGCAGGCCCCAGGCGAGGCGGGCGGGGTCGAGCAGCGCGCAGCCGGTGCGGTTCCACAGGCCGCCGAGGTAGGTGGGCGAGTCGAGCTCGGCGCGGATCCGGTCGCGGCCGAGCCGTTCGACGTCGAGCCCGAGCTCGCGGGCGGCGGCGTACTGCCTGCGCAGCACCGCCAGCTGCCAGGGCGCGACCGCGACGTGCAGCTCGCCGGTGCGTTCGAAGTCGCAGCCGATGCCGTGGCGGTCGATGGTGGCGGCGATGTCGTCGAGGTTGCCCCGGCCGAGCCGTTCCAGCACGGGCAGCTCGTCCGGCCAGCGCAGCAGGCCGTTGCCGAGGCCGTGGGTGAGGCTCGCCGAGCAGAAGCCGCCGTTGCGGCCGGAGGCGGCCCAGCCGATGACGTCGCCCTCGAGCAGGACCACGTCGAGCGACGGGTCGCGCTCCTTGGCGAGCAGCGCCGTCCAGAGTCCGGTGTAACCGCCGCCGACGACGGCGAGGTCGGCGGTGGTGCGTCCGATCAGCGGTGGTACGGGTTCAGGTCGATCGGGTTTGTCGAGCCAGTACGGCCGGCGCTCGGCGTCGGCGAGGGCCTTGCTGGGATCCACGAGGTATCACGACCCAATGGGTGCGCGGACGGGGCCGCCGTCCGCGGCCGATGCTCAGCTCTTTCAATGGCCTGAATGGTGGTTGCGGTGTGACGGACAGGGCCGCCGCCGGTGGCGGTTCGGTCACCGGAGACGGGCGGCGGCGGGAACGCCGGACGGATCGGGCGAGGAGGCAGGGACGTGCCGGGCGGTGACCGCGCGGGGCGCGGTCAAGTGCCGCCGCGCCGGCCGCCGAACGCGTTCAGCACGGCGATCAGCACGCCGACCGCGAAGATGAGCGTGCCCATGACGTTGACCTGGGGCGGGATGCCCACGCGGGTGGCGCCGTAGATCCACAGCGGGAACGTCACGGTGCCGCCGGAGACGAAGTTCGTGATCACGAAGTCGTCGATGGAGAGCGCGAACGCGAGCAGCGAGCCGGCGAGCACGCCGGGAAAGATCATCGGGAACGTGACCAGGCGGAAGGTCTCCCAGCTGCTCGCCCCGAGGTCGCGGGCGGCCTCCTCGATCGAGCGGTCCACCACCATCACCCGGGCCCGCACGGTGACGGCGACGAACGAGACCGAGAACATCACGTGCGAGATGACGATCGTCCAGAAGCCGAGCGGTACGGCGAGCGTGACGAACATCGACAGCAGCGACGCGCCCATGATGATCTCGGCGCAGGAGATCGCGGCGAACATCACGAGCTTCATCAGCCCGGAGCCGCGGAACCGGTAGCGGCCGAGCGCGAGCCCGATCAGCGTGCCGAGCACCCCGGCGATCAGCATGGTGAGCAGGGCGATGAGCAGCGAGTTGACCAGCGCGACGGTGAGGTCGTCGATGGCGAACAGCTCGCCGTACCAGCGCAGGGTGAAGCCCTGCCAGGTCTGGTTGTAGCGGCCCCGGGTGTCGTTGAACCCGAACAGGATCATCACCGCGATCGGCAGGAACAGCCACGCGATGACCAGCCAGGTCCAGATGTGCAGGAGCCGCCCGCGGAAGAACGCACCCCGGCGCCCCGGGCGCCGCCGCCGGGTCGCGTTCTTCCGCGGCCCGGCGGCGGCGCGTTCGAGCGTGTTCATCGGGCCGTCACCTCCAGGACCTCCTCGCTACCCAATGCCCGGGCGTACGCGAAGATACCGATCAGCAGCACCGCCATCAGGGTGAACGACAGCGCCGCGGCGACCGGATAGTCCTGGGTGACCAGGTACTGGTTCTGGATGACGTTGCCGATCATGGTGTTGGTGGCGCCACCGAGGATCGAGGCGTTGACGTAGTCCGAGCACGCGGGCACGAACGTCATCAGCACCCCGGCGAACACCCCCGGCAGCGACAGCGGCAGCACCACGCGCAGGAACGTCTGCACCCGGTTGGCGTAGAGGTCGGCGGCGGCCTCCAGGATCCGCGGGTCGATGCGCTCCAGCGCCACGTAGATCGGCAGCACCATGAACGGCAGGAAGTTGTAGGCGAGGCCGAGGACCACGGCGGTCCCGGTGGCGAGGATGTGGAAGTCCTCGGGCAGCAGGCCGATCCTCTTCAGCGGCCCCAGCAGCACCCCGTCGTCGGCGAGGAAGAACTGCCAGGAGATCGTGCGCAGCACGAACGAGACGAGGAACGGCATCAGCAGCAACAGCAGGTACATGTTCTTGCGTCTGCCGCCCCGGAAGGCGATCCAGTACGCCACCGGGAACCCGACCACGATCGTGATGACCGTGGCGGCGAGGCCGTACCCGATCGACCGGATCATCTGGTCGTGGTGGTTCGCGATGCCGTCGAGGTAGTTCCGCCAGTTCCAGGTGAACGCGAAGCCGTCGACGATGTTGCCGCTCTGCAGCGACAACGAGAGCATCACGATCATCGGGACGACGAAGAAGATCGCCAGCCACAGACCGCCGGGGAGGATGAGCAGGTACGGCGTGAGCGCCGCACGCAGCCTGCTGCCCTTCATGCGCGCCCTTCCTCAGGCCGTGGTGATCGCCTGGAAGATCGTGTCGTACTGCTTCTGCTCGGCGGCGTTGGCGAAGCTGCGGTAGCTGTGCAGTCTGGCGTAATCCTCCTCGCTGGGGAAGATCAGCGGGCTGTCGGCGATCGCCTCCAGCTCCTTCCTCCGGTCGCCCTTCGCCTCCGCCGCGTGCCGCCGGATGACGTCCTGCGCGGCGGGCACCGGGGTGATGTAGTTGATGTACTCGGCGAGGCTCGCCGCGATCTCCGGCTCGTAGAAGAAGTCCATGAGCGTGATCGCGTCGACCGGGTTCGCCGCGGTCTTCGGGATCACCAGGTTGTCGGTCCAGATCGTCCCGCCCTCCTCGGGGATCACGAACCGCAGGTCGGTGCCGTCGGAGAGGTTCTTCTGGAAGATGTCGCCGGACCAGGCCTGGCACAGCCAGATGTCGCCCTTGCCGAGCGGGTCGATGAAGTTCTGCTCGTAGTACTTGCGCACGATGCCGGAGTCGCGCTGCTCGCGCAGCTTCGCCGCGGCCCGCTCCCAGTCGGCGGGCGTGGACTTCTCCGGCTCGACGCCGATGAGCAGCAGGCCGAAGTTGCCGATCTCCTGGGTGTCGGCGAGCATGCCGACCTTCCCCTTGTACTTGGGGTTCCACAGGTCGGCGATGCTCTTCGGCGGCTCGTCGACGTACTTGGGGTTGTACGCGATGCCGGTGATGCCCGAGGCGTACGGGATGCTGTAGACGTTGCCCGGGTCGAACGCCTGGCGCTTGTAGGCCTCACCGGCGTTCTTGGCGAAGTTGGGCAGCTTGGAGTGGTCGAGCGGCACCAGGTAGCCGAGCTGCACGAGCTGGGTGAACTGGATGCCGTTGGTGATCACCATGAGGTCGTAGCCGATCGACTGGTTCGCGGCCAGCTGCGGCTGGATCTTCGCGAACCAGCTGCCGGTCTCCTGGATGACCTCCTTGTAGTTCACCGTGATCCCGGTGCGCTCGGTGAACTGCTTCAGCTCGGGAAGCTTGGGGTCCATGTACAGCGGCCAGCTGGCGAAGTCCACGTGGCCGTTCTTGGTCTTGCCCGACCAGTACTTCTCCACGTCGGACTGCTGCGGCGGGGCGGCCTTCTTGCCCTCCACCCCGCAGGCGGCGAGGGCGAGGCCCAGCGCCGACAGGCCGGCCATGCGGAACACGTCGCGGCGGCCGGGGCCGACCCGCCGCCGGGTCATGCCGCGCAGGGCGGCAGGGTCACCGGCGAGGCCGGCAGGGGAAGCAAGAGGGGGGATTGCGCTCATCGGCTGGTTCAACTTCCTATCGCGTACGAGTGGTGTGGCTGCCACGACAACCACACGGAGTCACCGCGCTCCGCCGTGCTCGTGCTGTCATGTGCGTTCTGTTCGAAGACGGTCACCTCGGCACCACCGTCCAAGGTCACCGCGTAGCTGTTGTAGGTGCCGAGGTAGACCACCTCGGAGACGACGCCCGGAACCGCGCTGACGTCGCCCTCCGGTTCGCCCTGCAGGATCCTGATCTTCTCGGGCCGCACCGTGATCTGCACGGACTCGCCCAGGCGGTGCCCGCCGCCGTTGAGCAGCACCCGGCCGCGGTCGCCGAGCCGTACCGTGGCCACGTCGCCCGAGATGGCGGAGATCTGGCCGGACAACAGGTTCGAGGTGCCGATGAAGCTCGCGACGAACGCGGTGGCCGGGCGCTCGTAGATCTCGCGCGGATCGGCGAGCTGCTCGACCGCGCCGTCGTTCATGACGGCGATGCGGTCGCTCATGGTGAGCGCCTCGCTCTGGTCGTGGGTGACGTAGACGAAGGTGATCCCCACCTCACGCTGGATGCGCTTGAGCTCGAGCTGCATCTGCTGGCGCAGCTTGAGGTCGAGTGCGCCGAGCGGCTCGTCGAGCAGGAGGGCGCGGGGACGGTTCACCAGGGCCCGGGCGAGCGCCACGCGCTGTTGCTGGCCGCCGGAGAGCTCGCGCGGGCGGCTCCTCTCCCGGCCGGTGAGGCCGACGATCTCGAGCATCTCGCCGACGCGTCGCCTGATCTCGGGCTCGGGGACCTTTTTCCGCTTGAGCCCGAAGGCCACGTTCTCCCACACGTTCATGTGCGGGAACAGGGCGTAGGACTGGAAGACCATGTTCACGTCGCGCCGGTTGGGCGGTACGTCGGTGACGTCCATGCCGTGCAGGCGGATCGTGCCGCTCGTGGGTTCCTCGAACCCGGCGATCATGCGCATGGTCGTCGTCTTCCCGCAGCCCGACGGTCCGAGCAGGGAGAAGAACTCACCCTCGGCGATCGACAGGCTGATGCCCTTGACCGCCCGGACCACCTCGCCGCGGGAGACGAAATCCTTTCGGACCCCCTCCAGCTCGATGGCGGGTACCTCGGGCCAATCGGGAGGGCGCCCTACGGCGGCCGGACCGGCCGCCGCGTGTCCCACCTGGATCTCCGTCATTCCAGGCCATCCTTCTCTTCCGGGACCCCGCGCGACTCCGGAAGGGAGCGCCGGGGTGCGGTTATCACCTCATCCAACGGGTCAGCACACGGCTAACTAGGCTCTCATCTCGCCACGGTGCGTCACTCGCCGAGGTAGTGCATGACGTGCTTGACCCGGGTGTAGTCGTGCAGACCGAAGACCGACAGGTCCTTGCCGTACCCCGAGTGCTTGAAGCCGCCATGCGGCATCTCGGAGATGAACGGAAGGTGGGTGTTCACCCACACGACGCCGAAGTCGAGCTTGTTGGACATGCGCATGGCACGGCCGTGGTCGCTCGTCCACACTGACGCGGACAGGCCGTACCTGACGCCGTTCGCCTTCCGCAGCGCGTCGGCCTCGTCGGTGAACGTCTGCACGGTGATGACCGGGCCGAACACCTCGGTCTGAATCATCTCATCGTCCTGCCGCAGTCCGTCGACCACGGTCGGCGCGAAGAAGTACCCCTTCTCGCCGATCCGGTGGCCGCCGGTGAGCACCTTGGCGTGGCCCGGGGCGCGGTCGAGGAACCCCTGCACCCGGGCGAGCTGGTCGGCGTTGTTGAGCGGGCCGTAGTCCGCGTCCGCCACCTCGAGGCCGCCGGTGACCGTGTTCCGCGCCGCCGCGACGAGCGCGGCGGTGAACTCCTCGTGCAGGCTCTCGTGCACGAGCACCCGGCAGGCCGCGGTGCAGTCCTGGCCGGCGTTGTAGTACCCCGCGTACGCGACCGTCCTGGCGATCGCGGCCACGTCCATGACGTCGTCGAAGACGACGACCGGGGCCTTGCCGCCGAGCTCCAGGTGCACCCGCTTGAGGTCGTTCGCCGCGGTCTGGGCGACCTGCACACCGGCGCCGACCGAGCCGGTGATCGCCACCATCTGCGGCGTGGGGTGGGACACCACGAGCTTCCCGGTCTCGCGGGTGCCGACCACGACGTTGACCACGCCGGGCGGCAGGATCTCGCCGATGATCTCGGCGAGCCGCACCGTGGACACCGGGGTGGTGTCCGACGGCTTGAGCACCACGGTGTTGCCCGCGGCGATCGCCGGGGCGATCTTCCAGATCGCCATCATGAGCGGGTAGTTCCACGGCGTGACCTGGCCGACCACGCCGATCGGCTCGTGCCGGACGATCGAGGTGTGGTTCCGCAGGAACTCGCCCGCCGTCGGGCCCTCCAGCGTGCGCGCCGCGCCCGCGTAGAACCGGAAGTGGTCGACGCACAGCGGCATCTCGTCACCGGCCATGATCCGGCGCGGCTTGCCGGTGTTGCGGCACTCGATCTCCACCAGCTCGTCCGCGTGCGCCTCGATCGCGTCCGCTATCTTGAGCAGCAGCGCGGAGCGCTCGGCGGGGGTGGTGACGCCCCACGACTCGAACGCGGCGGCCGCGGCCGCGTAGGCCGCGTCGACGTCCTGTTGCCCGGAGACCGGCGCCTCCAGGTACGGCTCCCCGGTCGACGGGTCGACGACGTCGGTGTACCGGCCGCTCCGGGCGTCGACCGACTCGCCGTTGATGTAGTTCCGCAGGCGGCTGGCCATCGTCGACCTCCTCGTGGTGGCTGACACACGCGACCCCCGAGTCACCGCGGCTCTGAGGGGGGAACGGGGCTACGACAATCGATTTCGTGGCGAAGATATCAAATTCCCACGAATTCCATTCTGCGGCGATGATCATCTAACAGGTTGCCGTACCACGATTGCACCATACTGGGAGCACCCGTGTAACCCGACCCGGCCTCATGTCGGCGTACGGCCGTGCGGTACGGGGGCATCCGGCACAGCGACCGGCGCAGGGGATGGAAGGACCGACGATGACGACACCGCCACGGCGAGCGCGCCGGAGCGCCGACGCGCGGCAGGCCCCGGTGGTGCTCGACGACATCTCCAAGCAAATCATCGAGCAGCTGCAGATGGACGGGCGCAAGCCGTACGCGGCCATCGGCAAGGCCGTGGGACTGTCCGAGGCGGCGGTACGGCAGCGCGTACAGCGCCTGCTGGACGCGGGCGTGATGCAGATCGTCGCGGTGACCGATCCCCTCATGCTCGGGTTCCCCCGGCAGGCGATGATCGCCGTCAAGTGCGACGGCGACCTGGAGCGGGTGGCCGACGAGCTCGCCTCGCTCGAGGAGATCGACTACGTGGTGCTCACCGCCGGATCGGTCGACATCATCGTCGAGGTGGTGTGCGAGGACGACCAGCACCTGCTGGAGATCCTCGGCAAGATCCGCGGCATTCCCAGCGTGCGGGCCACCGAGACCTTCGTGTATCTCAAACTGCGCAAGGAGACCTACTCCTGGGGCACGCGCTGACCGGCCTCGTGTTCGCGGTGGGCGTACCGCTTCGGTCGCGCGGGGCATGTCCTGCAGATCGTGCCGGCGGTGGGTCACGTGCGCCACGGTCTGTCATCGCCGGGCCACGTTCCGGGGCCTGACACGCGGCGCGCCGCACCGTACAGTTGATCCCGGCGTGGCCCGGGCGGGCCCGCCGGAAGCGCTCCACCAACCGGTACCGCACGACCGTTTGGAGGACGTTCCACCGTGTCGGCATCCCCCTCCGCAACCTCCCGCGTCTCCGTTCCCGGCGCCTCCGCCTACCCGCACCGTGGCGCCGACGCCCTCGTCATGGTCACCCGGAACGGCGAGCCGCTCGCCGAACGCGAGGTGGTCGTCGCCCAGCGCCGCCACAGGTTCCTCTTCGGCTGCATCGGTTTCGAGTTCATCCCGCTGGCGAACGGCGAGCCGTACGGCACGGCGCGCGCCGGCGACGACCTCGACCCGGTGCGGAACCTCTCCGACGCCGAGGTGGCGCAGGTGGCCGAGCTGTGGTTCGAGCTGTTCAACTTCGTCACGCTGCCGTTCTACTGGCAGCGGTTCGAGCCGGTGCGCGGCCGGCCGGACACCGAGCGGGTGCGCACCGCGGCGCGCTGGTTCGCCGACCGCGGCTGCACGGTGAAGGGGCACCCGCTCGCCTGGCACACCCTGGCGCCGGACTGGCTGCTGGAGCTGCCGAACGACGAGGTCGCCCGGCTCCAGGTCGAGCGCATCCGGCGCGAGGTGAGCGGGTTCGCCGGGCTGATCGACATGTGGGACGTCATCAACGAGGTCGTCATCATGCCGATCTTCGCCAAGTACGACAACGCGCTCACCCGGCTGTGCCGCGAGATCGGCCGCATCCCGCTGGTGCGCATGGTCGTCGACGCGGCGCGGGAGGCGAACCCGCACGCCACGCTGCTGCTCAACGACTTCGACATGTCGGCGGCGTACGAGTGCCTGATCGAGGGCCTGCTGGAGGCGGGGGTGCGCATCGACGCGCTCGGCCTGCAGAGCCACATGCACCAGGGGTACTGGGGCGAGGAGCGCACCCTGGAGACGATCGAGCGGTTCGCCCGGTACGGCCTGCCGATCCACTTCACCGAGACCACGCTCGTCTCCGGGCACCTCATGCCGCCCGAGATCGAGGACCTCAACGACTATCAGATCCCCGAGTGGCCGAGCACGCCCGAGGGCGAGGAGCGGCAGGCCGACGAGCTGGTGCGGCACTACAGGACGCTGCTGTCGCACCCGTCGGTGGAGGCGATGACGTACTGGGGGTTCGTCGACGGCGGCTGGCTCGGCGCCCCGGGCGGGTTCGTGCGCACCGACGGCACGCCCAAGCCCGCCTACGAGGCGGTGCGCTCCCTGATCAAGGGCGAGTGGTGGCTGCCGCCGACCACGGTGCGCACCGACGCCGACGGGCGGATCCGGGTCGCCGGCATGCTCGGCGAGTACGCGGTGACCGCCGGCGACCGGACGGCGACCTTCACCCTCGACGAGCCGGGCGAGACCAAGCTCGAGGTCGCGCTCTGACCGCGGGGGTCACGCCACGCGCGCCACGGCCCGCACCGGCGAGCCGTCCGCCTGCGCCAGGCGCAGCGGTAGCAGGGACACCTCGATCGCGTGCCCGGCCGCCTGGGCGTCGACCAGCTCGGCCAGGTTCGCCAGGTTCTCGGCGATCACCACGCCGGCGCCGCACAGCGCCTGGTGCGCGGCGAACGCCTCGTCGGGCGTGGGGTCGACGCTGAAGCCCTCGATGCCCACCGTGGCCACCCCCGCCTCGGCGAGCAGCCGGGCGGCCTCGGCGTCGATGTAGGGGTGCTCCTGGTAGGTCTCGGTGCCCCAGTGCGCCGACCACCCGGTGGCGACGAGCACGATCGCGCCGGGGCGGGCCACGTCCGCGAACCGCTCGGGGCCGAGCGGGGCGCGCGGACCCGCGTCGCGGGCGTCGACGACGACGGCGGGGCCGACGAACCGGTCGAGCGGCAGCTCGTCGAGCTTCGGCAGGCTGTCGTCGATGTGGTACGGCGCGTCCACGTGCGTGCCGGTGTGCGAGCCGAGGCGCAGGCCGAGCACGTTGCACCCGTGGGTGGCCACGGTGGCCGTGGGGGCCAGCTCCACCGCCGGGTCGCCGGGGTACACGGGCATGCCGGTCGCGATCGGCACCGAGAGGTCGATGTACCTGCTCATGGCTCCTTCCCTGTGTGCTCCCCGGGCGGGCCGCCGCCCGTCCGGCGTCACCGTCTGGCGATCACCTCGGCGATCTCGGCGAGGAACTCGTCCACCTCACCGATGGCATACCCCGGGCGGAACAGCACGGTGGAGAACCTCACCTGCCGCACGTCGTCCGCGGTGAGCGGCTCGTCGGTGGTACGGCGCAGCGTCGCGACGATGCGGTCGAGGAACGCGTCGACCTCCTCCTCGCTGTAGCCCATGCCGAGCCGGCCGGAGCGGAAGCTCACCTGCTCGACCCGCCGGGCCTGTTCCTCGAACCACTCCTCGCCCGGGCCGTCGGGCTCGTCCGCGGCGGCGGCCCCGGCGGCCGGGGCCGGGCCGGACGCGGCGGCGGCCTGCGCGGGCTCCTCGGGCTCGGCCGTGCCGTCGCCGCCGTCCTGCGCGGCGGCCTCGGCCGGTTCCGGCCTGGGCAGCGGCTTGGTCGGCCAGGGCGGGCCGCCCGCCGCGCCGTTCCGCGGGATCGCGTCCTCGGGCATGGTCGGCCACGGCGGGCTCGCCGTACCGGTGGCCCGGCGCGCCGCGCCGCCATCGGGTACGGCCCTCGCCTCCGGACCCGACGTGGTCACGGCGCCCGCCCGGGACGCCGCGGCCGGTTCGGGCGGCGGCTGCTCGGGAGGGGTGGCGTCGCGCGGCGCGGCCGGGGCGTGGTCAGGGATCCCGTTCCGGCCCGGCGCCTGCTCGGTCGCCGCGGCCTCGCCCGCCCGGCGGGGCGGGACGTCCTTGTTCTCCACCGCGATGATGAACGCCTCGAGGGCGTAGTCGACGGCCATCTCGTTGTAGCCGCCGAGGCGTACCCGGAACCGGGCGGCACGGATCTCGTCCGCGGTGACCGGTTCGTCTTCGAGGACGCCCTTCCCGAGCGTGGCCTCGATCCGCTTGATCAGGGCGTCCACCTCGTCCGGATCGTAGCCGGGGACCACCGCCGGCACCCGTGGAAAGCGGTTCACTGACTCCTCCGGTCCGCGCCCCCGAGTTCCGCGATCTTTGCTCTATTGTCCCGATCGGTGCGTATTAGCGTGCCAGATTCGCCCGCCGTGTCGAAGATCTCTTTCCGTTGTGCGGAGAACCTTCCGCGCGGGCCGGGCGCGCCGCGGCGGACCGCGGGCGGCCCGCCCGCTCGCCCGGACGGCCGCCGGGCTCGGCGGCGGCGAGCTGGCCGCAGGCGCCGTCGATCTCCCGGCCGCGGGTGTCGCGGACGGTCACCGGCACGCCGTACGACTCGAGGCGCCGGACGAACGCGCGCTCGTCCCGCGGCCGGGACGCGGTCCACTTGGAGCCGGGCGTGGGGTTGAGCGGGATGAGGTTGACGTGGGCGAGCCTGCCCTTGAGCAGGCGGCCGAGCAGGTCCGCCCGCCACTCCTGGTCGTTGACGTCCCTGATCAGGGCGTACTCGATGGAGACCCGCCGCCCGGTGCGCCGCGCGTAGTCCCAGGCGGCGCCGAGCACCTCGGCGACCTTCCAGCGGGTGTTCACCGGGACGAGGGTGTCGCGCAGCTCGTCGTCGGGGGCGTGCAGGGACACCGCGAGGGTGACCGGCAGGCCCTCCTTCGCCAGCCGCTCGATCGCCGGGACGAGGCCGACCGTGGAGACCGTGATGTGCCGGGCCGAGATGCCCAACCCCTCGGGCGCGGGGGCGGCCAGGCGGCGCACCGCGCCGAGCACCGCCTTGTAGTTGGCGAGCGGCTCGCCCATGCCCATGAACACGACGTTGCTCACCCGGCCGGAACCGCCGGGGACCTCGCCGCGGGCGAGCGCGCGGGCGCCCGCGACCACCTGCTCGACGATCTCCGCGGTGGACAGGTTCCGGGTGAGGCCCGCCTGCCCGGTCGCGCAGAACGGGCAGCCCATGCCGCAGCCGGCCTGGGAGGAGACGCACATCGTCACCCGGTCGGGGTAGCGCATGAGCACCGACTCGACCAGGGCGCCGTCGAACAGCCGCCACAACGTCTTGCGGGTGGTGCCGCCGTCGCAGGCGACCTCGCGTACCCGGGTGAGCAGGTTCGGCAGCAGGTCGGCCACGAGCCGCTCCCGGGCCGCGGCCGGGAGATCGGTCATCTGCTCGGCCGATTCGGTCAGCTTGGCGAAGTAGTGCCGGGAAAGCTGGTCGGCGCGGAACGGCTTCTCCCCCAGCTCGGCGACGGCCGCCCGGCGCTCGGCCATGGTCAGGTCGGCCAGGTGGCGGGGCGGCTTGGCCCGGCGGGGCGCGACGAAGGTGAGCTGGGTGGTCATCGTGGGTCTCCGATATCGGTATCGGTTGCGGACGAGCGGTTTCTCCCCGCCGCCCATCAATTTAAGGTCCTGACCTATGGCGACGTTTCGGGGCGGAACACCTCCGGCCGGAAGGGAGGTGCTCACCGACACCAACCCCTACGGCAGCCGCACCCTCGTGGTCGAGGGCGACGAGGCATCCTCCGTAGCCTACCTTTGCGATCCGCACGGCGTGGTCCACGGAGCCGTCTGGCTCGCCAACCACATCCCCGCCCCGGAGACGGTGGACCTGCGCCGCCTCAACGCGGGCCTGCCGCCGGTGATGCCGCGGGGCGGCACCCGCCACCCCGCCGGAAGGCCGCCGCTCGACCCGGCGCGGCTCGAGGTGCTCTGGTTCGAGGAGGGCGACGGGGTGGCGCTGTTCGAGGACGGCGAGCTGCTCGCCGTGATCCCCGGCTGGGCCGACATGGAGCACGGGCTGCCCGGGTACGCGCGCGACGCGATCGGCGAGACGCCGTTCGCCTGGCCGCTGGAGGAGGCGATGGAGGGGCTGGGGCCCCGGGTCGCGCGGGCGCGGGCCTACTGGGCCTGGCGGCGCACCGAGGGCGCCTGGGAGTCCTACCTCCGGTACGTGCTCGCCCACCTCGACGCCACGGTCGGCCCGGCGGGGCGGTACTGGGACGTCAGCGAGGGCGGCCTGCCCACCGTCGGGGTCACCGAACGCCCGGCCGTACCGGGGCGGGACTACGCGGTGCTGAGCACGGTCGGCATGAGCTGCCAGCGCATGCCGCAGGTGGAGCAGTACATCGACCGGCCCGACGCCTACGCCCGGGTGGAGCTCGCGTTCGCCACCCGGGGTGATCCGCGGGACGCGGCGCGGCTGTTTTTGTGGCTCGCCCGCTACCCCTGGCGGTCGGTCACCTGGCTCGGGCACGGCCACACCGCCCGCTGGTACCACGACCGGGCCGGCTTCCCCGTCCCCGGCGGCTACAGCGGGGTGCTCATGCTCACCGGCCTCGGCCACCTGCCCGATCCGTCGGGGCTGGTCTTCGGCGGCGACAGCGTGCGGTGGCTGTGGCTCGTCCCGGTCACCGACGCCGAGCTCGGCACCGCCGGGCACGACCTTGACGGGCTCGCGTGGCGGGTGGCCCGCCGGCTGCCCGTCTGACGGCCGGCTCGCCGCCGGATCAGCCGAACAGGTAGAGCAGCAGCCAGACCGGGACGAGGGTGAACAGCAGCGAGTCGAGGCGGTCCATCGCCCCGCCGTGGCCCGGCAGCAGGGTGCCCATGTCCTTGATGCCGAGGTCGCGCTTGATCACCGACTCGATGAGGTCGCCGAGGGTCGCGAAGATCACGACGACCGCGCCGAGCAGCGCGCCCTGCCAGAACTCGCCGTCGAGCAGGAAGCGGACGAGCAGGGCGCCGCAGACCACGCAGCTCAGCGCCGAGCCCGCGAAGCCCTCCCAGGTCTTCTTCGGGCTGATGATCGGCGACATCTTGTGCTTACCGAACAGCACGCCCGCGGTGTAGCCGCCGATGTCGCTGCAGATGGTGACCGCGATGAACACCACGACCCGGTGCGGGCCGTCGTCCTCGGCGAGCAGCAGCGGCACGAACCCGGCGATCAGCGCGGGGTAGGCGCAGACGAACGCCGAGGCGGACGCGTCCCGCACGTAGCCCGCGGTGGCGGCCACCACCCCCTTGGCGGACCCCGGCGGCGCGAGCATGCGCCAGGCGAGGGTGACCATGAGGGTCAGCGCGAAGGAGCCGAGCAGGAAGACCGGGCCGCCCCAGTAGGTGCCCACGACCATGAGCACCATGCCGCCGAGGATGGGGGCGACCTGCACCTGGATGCCCTTGGCCGCGAACGCCCGGGCCAGCTCGACGATGCCGATCCCGACGGCCACCACGACCTCGAGCAGGAACAGCACCTTGACGACGTAGAGCGCGGCGAGGGTGACCGCGCCGAGCGCGACCCCGACGGCGATCGCCGCGGGCAGGTTCCGGCCCGCACGGCCGCCGGGCCGCTTCCCGCCCCCGCCCGCCGCGGCGGGCGCCGCCGCGCCGCTCACGGTCTCCGGCGCGGGGTGCGCCGCGCCGTCGGCCGGGCCGGTGGGCACGTCCTCGCCGGCCGCGGCGCCGGGCACGGTGGGCCCGGCCGCCTCGGCGGCCTCGCGCCGCGGCGGGTCGACCCCCACCCGGCCGGCCGTACCCGCGCCGACATCGTGCTCATCGGCCCGGGTGCCGTCGCCACCCGAGCCACCCGGTGGGGTTGGTCTCGCCGCCGCTGCTTCCAAGGGGGTTCCGCGCTTTCCTGACCGCTGCTCCTCGGCGGTGTGATCCGCGGGCGCTCCGACCGGCGGGGCAGGGCTCCGGGACGCGTCCCGTCGCGCGACGCCGCTCCGGGGGAGAAAGCGCTTCCCGGCACACCCTGTACCCGCCGGGGCCCGTCGCCCGGGCCGCGCGGTCACACGCCGTCCGTTCCCGGCGTCTGTGATCGGCGTCGCGGTCCTCCGCGCCACCGAGGACCGGGGCATCGTGACATGCCCGACGGACGCCGATCATCCTCGTGCCCCGGTGCCGGTGGCCATGGCCGCGGCCCGGGCGAACACGCCCCTCCGACGCCGTCCGGCCGGGATCGGTCCCCCGGCCGGGGAGGGGGCCCGGCGTCGCCACGGCGCCGGGCATGCACGCATCACCATGCCACAACCACTGCGGTCGGCCGAACCGTCACGGGCCCGACCGGGCGACGCCGGCATCATGACCGGCCGCCGGTCAGACCTCGAGCAGCTCGGCCTCCTTGTGCTTGAGCATCTCGTCGATCTTGGCGACGTGCTTCTGGGTGAGCTCGTCGAGCTCCTTCTCCGCCCGCCGGGCCTCGTCCTCGCCGACCTCGCCCTCCTTGACCATCTTGTCGAGGGCGTCCTTGGCGTGGCGGCGGATGTTGCGCACCGAGACGCGGCCGTGCTCCGCCTTCGACCGCGCCATCTTCACGTACTCCTTGCGGCGCTCCTCGGACAGCTCGGGGAACACCACGCGGATCACCTGACCGTCGTTGCTCGGGTTCACACCGAGGTCGCTGTCCCGGATGGCGCGCTCGATGGCCCCGAGCGCGTTCTTGTCGAAGGGCTGGACGATGACCAAGCGGGGCTCGGGCACGTGGAAGGAGGCGAGCTGCTGGATCGGGGTCGGCGTGCCGTAGTACTCGGCGGTGATCTTACTGAACATCGCGGGCGTGACCCGGCCGGTGCGGATGCCGGCGAACTCCTCCCTCGCGACCTCCACCGCCTTGTCCATCTTTTCCTCGGCTTCGAGGAGTGTTTCGTCGATCATCGCGGCTCCCTATTTTTCCGCCGGACTCACCAGCGTGCCGATCTTCTCACCGCGTACCGCACGCAGGATGTTACCCTCGCCCATCAGGTCGAAGACCACGATAGGAAGGCCGTTGTCCATGCAGAGGCTGATCGCGGTGGCGTCCATGACCCCCAGACCGCGGGTGAGGACCTCACCGTAGTCGAGCCGGTCAAACCGTACGGCATCGGGGTTCGTGCGCGGATCGGCGTCGTAGACGCCGTCCACCTTGGTGCCTTTCAGCAGCGCCTCCGCCCCGATCTCGAGCGCGCGCTGGGCGGCGCACGTGTCGGTGGAGAAGAAGGGCGAGCCGAGACCCGCACCGAAGATCACAACGCGGCCCTTCTCCAGGTGGCGGATCGCCCGGCGCGGCAGGAACGGCTCCGCGACCTGCTGCATGGTGATCGCGGTCTGCACGCGGGTCTCCACGCCCCGCTTCTCCAGGAAGTCCTGCAGCGCCAGGCAGTTGATGACCGTGCCGAGCATGCCCATGTAGTCGGCCCGTGCCCGGTCCATGCCACGCTCGGAGAGCGCCGCCCCCCGGAAGATGTTCCCACCGCCGACGACCACGGCGAGCTGCACACCGACGCTGACCGCCTCGGCGATCGAGTCGGCAAGGCGCGCGACGACCGCCGGGTCGATGCCGAGCGGCTCGCCGCCGGCGAACACCTCGCCGGACAGCTTGAGCATGACCCGCTTCCAGCGCAGCTGCCCGTCCTGCGACGAAGCCGCCGACGTGGCGGGTGTCGTTCTCTCCTGCACGGCGGCGGCCTCCTCCGTTCTCGGTGGGCTGGATGTTCAGCCGGTCGTCCGATTCCTGCCTGTACCGGTTCGGCTTCGGCCCGGCCGGTCCGGCCGGGCCTGGCGGGTTCGGGTCGGCGGCGTCGCCCCGGGCGTCACCGCGGCCGGGACAACGCCGCGCTGCGACACCAGCCTACGGCTGCCCCACCCGGTACCGGGTGAAGGCGAGCACCTGCACGCCCGCCTCCTCGGCAACCTGGCGGATGGTCTTCTTGTTGTCCTTCACCCAGGCCTGCTCGAGCAGGGTGAAGTCGCGGTACCAGCCCTTGAGCCGGCCCTCGACGATCTTCGGGATGGCGGCCTCGGGCTTGCCCTCCTCGCGGGTCATCTGCTCGAAGACCCCGCGCTCCTTCTCGATGACCTCGGCGGGCACCTGGTCCGGGCTGAGGTACTTCGGCGCCATCGCCGCGGTGTGCTGCGCGATGTCCTTGCCGACCTGCGCGTTCGGCTTGTCGAGCTGGACCAGCACGCCGACGGCCGGGGGCAGCTGCGGGTCGGTCTTGTGCAGGTAGGAGGTGATGTAGCCGCCCTCGAGCAGCGAGAACCGGCGGATCTCGATCTTCTCGCCGAGCGCGGCGTTCGTCTCGTCGAGGTGCTCCTTGACCGTCTTGCCGTCGAGCTCGGACGCGAGCAGCGTGGGCACGTCGGCGGGCTTGGTCGCCACGATGTGGTCCACCACGCGGGCGGCGAGCTCCTGGAAGCGCTCGGACTTGGCGACGAAGTCGGTCTCGCAGTTCAGCTCGAGCAGCGCGGCGAGCGAGTCGCCCTCGTGCTTGGCCGCGACGAGGCCGTTGGAGGCGGTGCGGGACTCACGCTTGCCGACGTCCTTGGCGCCCTTGACCCGGAGGATGTCGATGGCCTTGTCGAAGTCGCCCTCGGCCTCCTCCAGGGCCTTCTTGCAGTCCATCATGCCGGCGGCGGTCAGCTCGCGAAGCCGCTTCACGTCGGCCATGCTCACAGAAGCCATTGTCCTGATTCCCGTGTTGAAAGTCCGTCTGGTGTTGTCGTTCGGGTGGTGCGCCGTCCGCCGGGCGGTCAGGCCACCCGGCGGTTCGGCTTCGCGGTGCCGTACGGACCGGCCGACGGCCCGCCGACGTCAGGCCTGCGGCTGCTCCCCGGCGGCCGGAGCGGTGCTCTCGCCGCTCTTCTCACCGCTCTCGGCCTGCTTCGCGGCCTCGGCGTTCTCCCCGGAGCCGGTGAGCAGCTCACGCTCCCACTCGGCGAGCGGCTCGCCCTCGGCAACCCCCGACGGCTTGTCCTCACCACCGCGCGTGGCGCCCGCGCGGGCCATGAGACCGTCCGCCACGGCGTCGGCGACGACCCGGGTCAGCAGGCTGACCGCACGGATCGCGTCGTCGTTGCCCGGGATCGGGTAGTCGACCTCGTCCGGGTCGCAGTTGGTGTCGAGGATCGCGACCACGGGGATGCCGAGCTTGCGGGCCTCGCTGATCGCGATGTGCTCCTTCTTGGTGTCGACCACCCAGATCGCGCTCGGCACGCGGTTCATGTCACGGATGCCGCCGAGGGTGCGCTCCAGCTTCTCCTTCTCGCGGCGGCGCATGAGGAGCTCCTTCTTGGTGAGCCCGGAGCCGGCCACGTTGTCGAAGTCGATCTCCTCGAGCTCCTTGAGGCGCTGCAGCCGCTTGTGCACCGTGGAGAAGTTGGTGAGCATGCCGCCCAGCCAGCGCTGGTTCACGTACGGCATGCCGACGCGCTTGGCCTGCTCGGCGATGGCCTCCTGCGCCTGCTTCTTGGTGCCGATGAACAGGATGGTGCCGCCGTGCGCGACCGTCTCCTTGACGAAGTCGTAGGCGCGGTCGATGTAGGACAGCGACTTCTGCAGGTCGATGATGTAGATGCCGTTGCGCTCGGTGAGGATGAAGCGCCGCATCTTCGGGTTCCACCGGCGCGTCTGGTGGCCGAAGTGGACGCCGCTCTCCAGGAGCTGCCGCATCGTGACGACGGGGGCCATGGTCTGGACCTCCATGGTCGTGTGCCCGCAGGCACGGCCTCGGTTACCGCGAAGGCCGGCGGCCTTCGCCCTGACGCCCGGCACCGAACAGCCGGAGCGCATGCTCCGGACCGAGAGTTCGGCCTTCGTGCGGGCGTGCGAAGTCGGCCCGATCAGTACGGGCCACCGGAAAGTCTACCGGTAACCGCCTCCCCTCCCGACCGTCGTCTTGACAGCGCGGCCGCTTTGTGAGCCGAGGGCGCCTGTGGTGGGCCATGCCCGGTTTCCCGCTGCCCGGGTGGCCCGGTGAACACGCGTCACCGCCTTGGCGACGCGGTATGGGGCCTCCCGGCATCCATGCCCGCTGACCTCGGGCGACACCCGCCACTGCGGGCGTCGGGCGCGATCTGTGGCCGGTGACGCCGCCCGCGACGAGGAAGGCGGCCCCGTTCCCGGCCGGTCCCGTGACGCTCACCATGCCCTGACGCCGACGGGAACAAACGACACCGGTGACGAAGATTACGGAATTACCACGAACACGGCGGCCCGCGCGCAGCCACCGAATCACCCGCTCGCGGGCCACGGAGGACCGGCCCGGGCGGTCACGCCGTTCCACGACCTGGCCCTCTGGCAGGCGCGGCCCTCTTGAAGGGCCGACCCGGACGGCTCGCGCCGCAGCGGCCGATCGCCCCACCTCCGGAGCGCCGCCGGTCACGAGCGCAGCGAACGCCGTATGCGCCGGCGTGCGGTATCCGGCCCGACGCCGCGCCCCGGGCGGGCCGGAGCCGAAGGACCGAATCACCGGCCGCGAATACCATCGCGCTCGTGTCGATCCGTGAACTCGTCATCCTCGGCACCGCGAGCGCGGTTCCCACCCGCCTGCGCAACCACAACGGGTACCTGCTGCGCTGGGACGGGGCCGGTTTCCTGTTCGATCCCGGCGAGGGGACCCAGCGGCAGATGCTGCACGCCGGGGTGACGGTGCACGGCATCGACTGGCTGTGCATCACCCACTTCCACGGCGACCACTGCCTCGGCGTGCCCGGCGTGGTCCAGCGCATCGCCCGGGACGGGGTGCCCCACCCCCGTACACGCCGTCTACCCGGCCGGCGGGGAGGCGTACTGGCGGCGCCTACGGCACGCCGCGGAGTTCACGGACACCGAGGTGATCCGGCCCGTGCCGGTGAGCGGTGCCGTGGCGGAGTTCGACGCCGGACCGGTCAAACTCACCGCCCGCCCGCTCTCCCACTCCGTGGACGCCTACGGCTACCGGATCGACGAGCCCGCGGGCATCCGAATGCTCCCCGAGCGGCTCGCCCGGTACGGCATCACCGGCCCGGCCGTGCGCGAACTCCAGGCCTCCGGCCGGGTCACCGCCCCGGACGGGTCCACCGTGTTGCTCGAGCAGTGCAGCGTCCCCCGCCCCGGCCAGAGCGCGGCGTTCGTCATGGACACCCGCCTGTGCGACAACGTGTTCGCCCTCGCCGACGGGGTGGACCTGCTCGTCATCGAGTCGACCTTCCTGTCCACCGAGAAGGACCTCGCCGACACCTACGGCCACCTCACCGCGGCGCAGGCCGGCCGGGTCGCCGCCGAGTGCAACATACGCCGCCTCGTCCTCACCCACTTCTCCGAGCGCTACTCCACCGACGACGAGCCCCGCTTCCTCGCCGAGGCCGCCGAGCACTACACCGGCGACATCGTCCTCGCCCGCGACCTGCTCCGCGTCCCCGTCCCCAAGCGCACCACCCCTCCGGCCACCTCCTGACCGCCTCGTCCACCTTTGCCGCCCTGTCTGTGCCGACCGGCCCCGGCGCGGGACGGCCGGGAAGGCGATGTGCGCCCCACGACCGGCCGACAGGCCGGCCACCGGTGCCGGCATGAGTCGGGCGACATCGTCGAGCCGCCATGTCGCCGAGACCTCGCCATGGCGATCACCGCGACGCTCGTGGAGGAAATGGCGGAAAGCGCGACACGTGATCCGCAGTCGTCCACAGAATCCCGTTCGCCGCCGCGGGGAGCGGGTCCGCGCCGCGAGAGTTCGGCACATGACCTGGCTTTCGACCCGGCCGCGTCTCCTCCTGCGGACGGCGTCCCGGCTCGGCGTCCGCGCCGCAGCCCGCGCGCGGGGCGTACCCGCCCTGACCGCGCTCGCCGTGTTCATGCTCGCCACCCCGACGCCGACGCCCACGGTGCCGGAGACACTCGAACCGCGCTGGCGCGCCCCGCTGGCCCCGCCGATCCGGGTGCTGCGACACTTCGCCCCTCCCTCTCTGCCGTGGCTGTCCGGGCACAGGGGCGTCGACCTCGCCGCCGAGCCGGGGACACAGATCCACGCCGCCGGGGCCGGACGCGTCGGGTACGCGGGCGACGTGGCCGGGCGGGGCGTGGTCACGATCCTGCACGAGGGCGGGCTGCGCACCACGTACCTGCCGGTGCGCCCGCTGGTCGAGCGTGGCGCGACCGTACGGCCCGGCGACGTGATCGGCGTGCTGGAGCCGCTGCCCGGCCACTGCCCCACGTCCTGCCTCCACTGGGGCCTGCTCCGCGGGGACCGGTACCTTGACCCGCTCCTGCTGCTGGGCCACGCCCGGGTACGGCTGCTTCCCATCTGGGGCGTCCCCTTCGGCGCTCCCGGCGGGTGAGCGCGCCGAGGCGGAAGGCGGCACAACCCTCGATGAGCTCGCGGACGCTCCGCCCACCCAGCCGAGCCACTGCGCCTCGGGAACAACGACGATCCCCGCGCGGAGTCTGACGCTCGGCCGCTGCTCGCCCGCTGACAACCGACCGGCAGGCGAAACGCTCGGCGCCCCGATCCGCTGCTTCCCATCTGGCAGGCTCCCCTCCGCGCTCCCAGCCGGATGCGCATGCCGGGCAGAATGCCCCTGATGAACCCGCAGTCGTCGGCCCGCGCAGCCGAGTCCCCAACGCCTCGGAAACAACGACGATCACCATGCGGGCCTGACGCTCGGCCGCAGCTCGCCCGCTGACAACCGACCGGCGGGCTCGGCTTCGCGCCCGCGGGCTCCCGCCGGATCGAGGACGACACGCTCGGCAGCCGCCGGTACGTGGTGGGCCTGCGCGACGGCCGCCGCCTCGACGTCACCGTGCTCGACCGGGACCGGCAGGTCGCCGGGCTGGTCTACCGCATCTGGCGGCGGCTCCGCCTGCACACCGAGAGCCGCCACCGTGATCCGGTCGCTGCGGCCGAGCTGAAGCGCGAGGCGCTCATGGCGTACGCGGCGCACGCCGCCGGGGCGAACATCCCGGAAGCGCTGGTTACGCGGCACCTCGATCCGCTGTTTCCGGTCTGGCAGGCTCCCCTCGGCGCTCCCAGTCGGATGCGCATGCCGGGTAGAAGGCGGTATCGCCCCCGATGAACCCGCAGTCGTCGGCCCGCGCAGCCAAGCCCGCAGCTCCACGCGAGCAGTGACGATCACCGCTTGATACGGCCCTCAGCGCGGCGCACCGTCCGGCGACCGAGCGGTGGACGATACACGGGTGACGCGGTGCCTGGAACCGTCCGTCGCGCTGCTGATGGCCGCCCGCCCGGCCGTACCTGCCTCGGCGGCTCAGCGACCGCGGTCCGGCCGCACCCGCCAGCCGCGCCGGTGGCGTTCGACGTATCCGGCGGCGGCGAGGCCACCGAGGCAGCTGAGCACGGTGGGCAGATCGACTCCGGCCGCCACCGCGATGGTCGCGGGCCCGGCGCCCACTCCCGCAGGCACCGCGTCGAGTACCCGGCGCATGGGCTCGCTGAGCAGGTCGCGGGGAAGCACCGGTCCCCGGCGCCGGGGCGCAAGGTCGTCGCCGATGACGCCGACCAGCTCGACCACCTCGTCGGCGTTCGTGACGCAGACCGCCCTGCCCTCCCGGATGAGCCGGTGGCATCCGGCCGAGGCGGCGGAGGTGATCGGGCCCGGCACCGCGCCCACCGGGCGCCGCAGCGACTCGGCGTGGCCGGCGGTGTTCAGCGCGCCGCTGCGCAGGGCGGCCTCCACGACGACCGTGCCACGGGACAGCGCGGCGATGAGGCGGTTGCGGACCAGGAACCGGGATCGGGTGGGCCGCACGCCCGGCGCGCACTCGCTGACCAGGAGGCCGTTGTCCCGTACCGCGCGGAACAGGTCGTGGTGGCCGAGGGGATAGTCGACGTCGGTGCCGCAGGCGAGTACCACGATCGTCGGTGACGCGCTCGCCAGGGCGCCGCGGTGCGCCGCCCCGTCGATCCCGTAGGCGCCGCCGGAGACGACCGTCCAGCCGGCGTCGCCGAGGGTGGCGCCGAACTCGGCCGCCACGTGCACCCCGTAGGCGGTGGCGGCGCGGGAGCCGACGACGGCGACCGACCGCAGGCACGAGAAGCGCAGGTCGGCGTCCCCGTGCAACCACAGCCCGTACGGCCGGGCCGTGCCGAGATCGTCGAGCTGGGTGGGCCACTCGACGTCGCCCGGCACGATGAGCCGTGCCCCCACGCTTTCCCCTGCGGCGATGTCCCGCTCCGGATCGGCAAGCTCGAGCCGTGCCCGCCACGCCTCGATGAGCCGCGGCAGATCACCCCGCGTCCCGACGACCACCGGCCCCGCCCGCTCTCCGGGCGCGGCGCCATCCGCGCCATCCGCGTCCGTTTCCCCACCGGCACCGGTCGATCCGCCACCGTCCGGGCCGCCACCGTCCGTGGATTCGGCCGTCTCCCCGTCCGCGGACCGGGTTGGGACGCCAACGTCGGCAGGTGCCACGGCACCGTCCCGCGCGGTCTCCTGGGCCGCGCGGCACTCGGCGGCGAGCTCACGGGCAAGACGCCGCGCGTCTCCGCCCTGACGCAGCCGCCGCAGGATCTCCACGGCCCCGAGATGGTCGAGCAGGTGACCCATGACCCGCTCACCCGGGTCGGCGACGCGCATCAGCGTGGCCCGGGCCGCACGCTCGTCGTCGGAGACCGGTCGCGCGGCGGATCCTGGGCTCTCGGCGTGCGGGTTCACCATGCGGCACCACCTGCCTCGGAACCACCCGACCCAAGGCGAAGCCTGTCGAGCGCAGGGGCCGCGGATTCCGACCCCGCGGCACCGGCCGGCAGCCGTCCCCGATCACCACGATGTCCGGGCGGGCCGCTGCGGCGAACCGGCACATCGGCGACGCGAGGCTCGCCGTCTCGACGGTCCCGTTCGCCAGGAGGTGGCTGCCGGTGCGGAGCGATGACGGCTGCTGGACGGCCGCACGGCACAGACGCGCGTATCGCGACGCGGGTGAAAGGGCGGGTGTGGCGGATGTTCATGGCGCACCTCGCCAGAGGGTGAGGGCCGCGTGGGTCTCGTCGGCGGTGGGACGGTCCTTGCCTGCGAGATCGGCGAGGGTCCACGAGACCCGGATGGCGCGGTCGACGCCGCGGGCGCTCAGCTCGCCGGTGTCGAGGCACCGCTGGAGCGGCGCCATCGCGTCCTCGGGGATGCGGAGCTCGCGGTGGAGGACCGAGGTGGGGACCTCGGCGTTGCAGCGCCACGGCGTCCCGGCGAGGCGGCGGGCGGCGCGTTCGCGGGCGAGCAGGACGCGCTCGGCGACGGTCTTGCTCGACTCGATGAAGCGGCGGTCGGCGAGCAGCTCGCGGCGGGTGAACCGGTGGAGGGTGACCTTCACGTCGACGCGGTCGAGCAGCGGGCCGGAGAGCCGGGCGAGGTAGCGGCGGCGGATGTTGGGGGTGCAGCCGCAGCTGCCACCGGCCATGCCGGCCTGGCCGCAGGGGCAGGGATTGGCGGCGAGGACGAGGAGGAACCGGGCGGGAAAGGTCACGGCGCCTGCGGCCCGCGCCACGGTGACCACGCCCGACTCGAGCGGCTGGCGCAGCGAGTCGAGCACCGTGGCGGGGAACTCCGGCGCCTCGTCGAGGAAGAGCACGCCCCTGTGGGCGAGGCTCACCGCGCCGGGCCGTACCAGGCCGGTGCCGCCGCCGATGATCGCCGCGGCGGTGGCGGTGTGGTGCGGGGCGACGAACGGCGCGCGGGTCAGCAGCGGGCTGCCGGGCGGCAGGGCACCCGCCACCGAGTGGATCGCGGTGACCTCCAGCGCCTGGTCGCGGTCGAGCGGGGGCAGCAGCGTGGGCAGGCGCTCGGCCAGCATGGTCTTGCCGGTGCCCGGCGGGCCGAGCATCCACAGGTTGTGCCCACCGGCCGCGCAGACCTCGAGGGCGTGTCGCGCCTCCGCCTGGCCGACCACGTCGGCGAGGTCGAGCGGGCGGCGCGCCTCCCACAGCCCGGTCGGCTGGGGCACCGCCGGGTGCTCCGCGGCTTCCACGCCGTCGCCGTGCCCGGGACCGCCGGCGTCCGCGGCGGCACCCGTCGCCTGGTCCTGCGCGTTCCCTGTCTCGGCGGTACGGGCCTCGGGCGGATCCGCGGCGTCGATCGGCGACCGGCCGTGCGCGCCGTCCTCGCGCAGCCACTCGACCAGGCGGGCGAACGAGCTTGCCGGGACGATGGTGATGTCGGGCACCAGGCGCGCCTCGGCCGCGTTCGCCGCGGGGACGATCGCGGTGCGGGCGCCCGCCTCCGCGGCGGCGAGCACCGCGGGCAGCACGCCGCGCACCGGGCGGATCGATCCGTCGAGGCCGAGCTCGCCGATGAAGAACGGCTCCGCGATCCGGTCCGGGTGTACCAGCCGCGCGGCTCCGGCGATCGCGACGGCGATCGCCAGGTCGAAGTGGCCGCCCTTCTTCGGCAGGCCGGCGGGAAACAGGCTCACCGTGATCCGGGCGTCGGGCCAGGCGAACCCGCTGTTGATGACGGCCGAGCGGACGCGGCCCCGCGCCTCGCTCAGCGCGGTGTCGAGAAGGCCGATCAAATGGATGCCCGGCACGCCGCGGCCCACGTCGGCCTCGACCTCCACCACCCGGCCGCTGATGCCGACCAGCGCGACGCAGCGGGTGCGGGCGACGGGCATTCAGCTCACCCCCCGCTCGTGGCGGACGACGAACTCGCCCGCGAACCGCTCGAGCGCCACCACGTCGACCCGCACACGCGCGAACCGCTCGCGCCGACCGGCCAGCCAGCGGGTCGCGAGGCCGTACAGCCTGGCCACCTTCTCCGGGGTCACCGCCTCCAGCGCCGTGCCGTGACTGTGCCCCGAGCGCGTCTTCACCTCGACCGCGACCAGGGTGTCGCCGTCCCGCGCGAGGATGTCGACCTCGCCCTCCCGGCAACGCCAGTTGCGTTCGAGGATGCGCATGCCGGAGTTCCGGATGAACGCGGCCGCGATCTCCTCGCCGTGTCTGCCGAGCGCATTACCAACGGCCATGGGACCACCTCCGGCCCACAACCATCGCGGGAGCGGCACCCCGGCACGGCGTTAGAGCGCGATTCTGTGGACAACCACGGCCTGTGGAAACAGCCGGCCGAGCCGTACGAACGGCGGCGCGATCAACGGAGAGGCGGGAGGTTCGACCTCACGGTCGGACGGCCGCGATGCGAGACACGGATGACGGCGACGACCACCCCGTGACACGGCAGGGCGCCAGGGGACGCGCCCATCCGCCCCTCGAGGCCCACGGCGGGCGGAGACCCGGGGCACCTCGGCCAGGCACCGGTGGCCGGGCGTCGTCGATGGGAGACGCGTACGACGGTCAGCGGAGACCGTAGGCGGGCCACTGCCCGCGTACCGCGACGATCGGCGTGCCGCTCACGAGGCCCCTGCCGGCTCGCCCGGTGCCTCCGCCGAGGCACCGATCGGCTCGGGCGCCGGGCGGGCGGGGCGCAACGGATCAGCTCGAGAAACCCTCCTTGGGCATCTCGAGGTCGGGCTTGGCGAGTTCCTCGATGTTGACGTCCTTGAACGTGACCACGCGGACGTTCTTCACAAACCGCGCGGGGCGGTACATGTCCCAGACCCAGGCGTCCTGCATCCGCACGTCGAAGTAGACGTCCCCGTTCTCGGCCGTGCGCACGTCGAGATCGACCGAGTTGGTGAGGTAGAACCGCCGCTCGGTTTCGACGACATAGGTGAACAGGCCCACGACGTCGCGGTACTCCCGGTAGAGCTGCAGCTCCATCTCGGTCTCGTACTTCTCGAGATCCTCTGCGCTCATTCCGGTCCTCCTGTTCCGTGCTTCTGGGTCGCATGCACCTGGTCTCGCGCGGTCGGTGCCCGATATCGCGCCGCATCGCGCCCAGATCGGCATGCCCGATCAGGCAACGCCGGCCCCCAGTTCATTGTCCCGTATCCTCTCCCCCCTGCCGGACCGCGCCACCGTCACGAACGAGAAGCGGTGGTGCGGGCTCGGCCCGTACCTGGCGAGCGCCGCCCGGTGCGCGGGGGTGACGTACCCCTTGTGTTCGGCGAAGCCGTACTCCGGAAAGGACTCGTGCAAGGTGGTCATGATGCCGTCCCTGGTCACCTTCGCCACGATGGACGCGGCCGCCACGCAGGCCGCTACCTGATCCCCCTTCCAGATCGCCAGGGACGGCGCCGGCAGCCCCGGCACCGCGAAGCCGTCGACGAGTACATACCCGGGCTCACAGCTCAACCCGGCGACGGCACGGCGCATCCCGGTGACGTTGCACCGGTGCAGCCCGCGGGCGTCGATCTCGGCCGGAGGGATCACCACGACGTGCACGGCACGCGCCGTCGCCATGATGCGCTCGTACAGCTCCTCCCGCCGCGCGGGCGTGATCAGCTTGGAGTCGGTGAGCCCGTCGATCTCGCGTCCCAGGATGACCGCGGCGACCACCAGCGGCCCGGCGCAGGCACCCCGCCCCGCCTCGTCGACCCCGGCGATCGGGGACAGCCCTCGCCGGGCGAGCGCACGCTCGTAGCCGTAGAGTCCCGAATCCCGCCGGACGACGCTCGGGCGCGGCCGATAGGCAACAGTCATGACAGTACGCAGCGTATGCCGCCTCGCGCCGCGGCGGCCATACGATAACCGCCACTCCCGGCCCGGCCGTCCCGTCCCGCGCGGGCGCCGAGCGGCAGGGCGCGGCCCACGGCGGAGCACGTCACCGGGACGCCGACGCACCGGAGGGCGAGGGGACCTTCTCGAAGGCGTTCGTGGACAGCAGCTTCATCCGGGACGGCGGCCAGTACACCGCCCACGCCCGGCCCACCACCGCGTCCTCGGAGATCGTGCCGGAGTGCTTGTCGTTGATGAAGGCCCGCGAGTCACGCGACGCGACCCGGTGGTCCCCCATCACCCACAGCCGTCCCTTCGGCACCTTCACCTCGAAGGACTCACCCGAGGCGTAGTCGCCGGGGTGGAGGTACTCCTCGTCGACCGGCACGCCGTTCACCGAGAGCCGGTGCTTCTTGTCGCAGCACTTCACCGTGTCGCCGCCGACCGCGATGACCCGCTTGATCCACTCCTGGCCGTCCCAGCCCCTGAACACCACGACGTCGCCGCGCTGGGGCGGGCCGGACAGCCGGTTGACCAGCACCCGGTCGTGCTCGAGCAGGGTGTTCTCCATCGACTCCGACGGGATCCAGAAGGTGCCGATGACGAACGCGCGCAGCAGCAGCGCCACCACCACGCCGCCGGCGATGAGCATGAGCGACTCCAGCCAGGCGCTGCGCTTCTTCGCCGGCCGGGTGCTCGCCGTCTCCCCGTCCTTCTCGTCCGCGGCGGCCGCCGGCGCAGTGGCCTCCTCGCTCGGGGCCGCGGGCGCGTTCTCGGGCACGTTGCCCGTGTCGTTGCCGGTACGGCTCATGCCAGCTCACCCACCGGGCGCGTGAGGCGGCGCCGCAGCGCCATGATCGGCAGCGCGCCGATGCAGCCGAGGATGAGCGGCGCCTGGCCGGTCACCGCACCGGCGGCCTTGAGCGCCGCCTGGTTGAAGGTGTCCGGGATCGGCAGGGTGCCCATGCGGGAGAACGGCCACACGATCACGAAGGCGCGCCCGATCACCCGGTCCTCCGGGATCGTGCCGCCCCCGGGGTCACCCTGGTGCGCCCGCGAGTCGAGGGACACCGAGCGGTGGTCGCCCATCACCCACAGCCGCCCCTCCGGCACCGTGATCTCGAAGGGCCGCTCGGAGGGCTGGTCGCCCGGGTACAGGTAGGAGCTCTCGTCGAGGGGCACCCCGTTGACCGTGATGCGCCCCTCGCTGTCGCAGCACTTGACCTTGTCGCCCGGGATGCCGATGACGCGCTTGATGTAGTCCTTCTCCCCCGGCACGAACCCGAACGCGGTGCCGAGCCACCGGGCGACCGCCGCCACCGGGTTCGACGGCTCCTCGATCTCGACCTCGGGGTCCCAGGAGTCCACGCCGGAGAACACCACGATGTCGCCGCGCTCGATGTCGCGCACGTGGTAGACGAGCTTGTTGACCAGGACCCGGTCGTTGGTGAGGAGGGTGTTCTCCATCGACTCGGACGGGATGTAGAAGGCCTGGACGACGAACGTCTTGATCACGAGCGCGAGCGCGAGCGCGACCACCACCAGCACCGGCAGTTCCCGCCAGAAGGAGCCCTTCTTCTCCTCCTTGTCCTTCTTGCCCTTCCCCTTCCCGCCCTGTGCGGCGGGCGGCTGAGTGTCTTCAGCGACCACGTCCACCTCGTCCCCGGCGGGGCGGCGGGCCGGTGCGCCGTACCCCTGGTCCTCGCTAGCCATCGCTGACGAGCCTAGATGATATGGCCCGCGCCACGGGCGTCCGACTCGACACGATCACACGAGAAATGGCCCGCGCCAAAGGCGGCACGGGCCATTTCATTGCGATCGAGGCTACTTGGCCGCCGGGGCCGCCTCACGCCGCTCCCGAATGCGGGCGGCCTTACCGCGCAGGTCCCGCATGTAGTAGAGCTTGGCACGGCGGACGTGGCCACGGCTCACCACGACGATCTTCTCGATGACCGGGCTGTGCACCGGGAACGTGCGCTCGACGCCCACACCGTAGCTCACCTTGCGGACGGTGAAGGTCTCCCGGATGCCGCCGCCCTGCCGGCGCAGCACGAAGCCCTTGAAGACCTGGATGCGGGACCGGTTGCCCTCGACGACACGGACGTGCACCTCCAGCGTGTCACCCGGACGGAAGTCCGGAATGTCGGTGCGCATCGAGGCCTTCTCGAGTTCCTGGATCGCGGTGTGCATGACAGCGGTTCCTCATCAAACGCGAGCGCGCGGAGGTCCACCCGGTCACGCCGACGCGCGACGGCGAGGGGGACACACGCACTGGGCTGGATACGTCTACCTGGCCGGGACGGTGGCGACCCGGCCGACCGCGCCAACCGTGCGTCCGATCGCGAGGTCGAAGACAGTTGGCAACAGCGATTCAGTCTGCCACAGGTTCGCTCCCGGCGCGAAACAAAGCGTCCGAGCGGGGTGCGTTCTCCACCGATTTGCCCCGGTCCCGTCGCCACCGGGGCACCGAGGTACGGCCGGCCGTCAGGCGACGCCGGGCCGCTCGCCCTCGACGGCCGGTTCCTCCTCGGCCGCCGGTTCGCCGCGGACCGCCCGCCACGCCTCCTCGAGCACCTCGCGGTCACGCCGGTCGAGCGTCGCCGGGTCGAGCCGGGCCGCGAGGTCCGGCCGCCGCTCCACGGTACGGCGCAGCGCCTGGTCGCGCCGCCAGCGCGCGATCGCGGCGTGGTGCCCGGACAGCAGGATCGGCGGCACCTCGTGCCCCCGCCACACCGGCGGCTTGGTGTACACGGGGCCCTCGAGCAGGTTCTCCATCGCCCCCGGCGCGAACGAGTCGTCGGCCACCGAGCAGACGTTGCCGAGCACGCCGGGCAGCAGCCGGGCCACGGCCTCGACGATGACGAGCACCGCCGCCTCGCCCCCGGCGAGCACGTAGTCCCCGATGCTCACCTCGTCCACCCGCAGCCGCTCGCGGTACTCCTCGACGACACGGGCGTCGATGCCTTCGTAGCGTGCCGGGGCGAACAGCAGCCACGGCTCCCGGGCGTACTCGAGCGCGACCTTCTGGGTGAAGGGCCGCCCGCTCGGGGTGGGCACGACGAGCCGCGGGAGCGCGCCCTCGGTCTCGGCGGACGCGATCACCGCGTCGATCGCCTCGGCCCAGGGCTCGGGCTTCATCACCATGCCGGGGCCGCCGCCGTACGGCGTGTCGTCCACGGTGCGGTGCACGTCGTGGGTCCAGTCCCGCAGCTGGTGCAGCCGGATGTCGAGGATGCCGCGGCTGCGCGCCTTACCGATGAGGGACACCTCGAGCGGCGTGAAGTACTCGGGGAAGATCGAGATGATGTCGACGCGCATCACACGGCCTCGTCGGGGTTGAGCAGCCCGCGCGGCGGGTCGATCACGAGCCGCCCGGCGGCAAGGTCCACCTCGGGCACGATCGCCTTGACGAACGGGACGAGCACCTCGCGCCCCTGGTGCCGGACGACGAGGAGGTCCTGGCCGTGGTGGAGCACGTCGGTCACCTCGCCGACGACCTCGCCGCCGACCGTGGCCACCTGCAGGCCGATGAGCTGGTGGTCGTAGAACTCGTCGGGGTCCTCCGGCGGCGGCACGTCCGCCGAGTCGATGAGGAGCAGCGTGTTGCGCAGCCGCTCGGCCGCGTTGCGGTCGCTCACCCCCTCGAACCGCAGCAGCAGCACGCCGGAGTGCCAGCGCCTCCCCGCCACCACGAGCGGCCCGGCCGACGCCGGATCGGTGGCGAACTCCGCCCCGGGCGCGAAGCGCCGCTCCGGATCGTCGGTGCGGACCTCCACCGTGACCTCGCCGCGTATGCCGTGGGGGCGCCCGATCCGGCCGACGACGAGTTGCACGTGACGATCCCCTTCTTCGCAGACGTTGCGTGAGGCCCCCACAGCGCGTCAGGGGACCGCCGCACGCCCGGCCACGGGCGGGGCAGGTCCCCTGACGGAGGAGGGCTTGCACCTGTACGGCACGGCGACACCGCGGACGGCGCCACGGGCACCCGGACACGGGCGTGCTCGGCCACGGTCCGGTGCGGACCGGCCGCGCGGGCGGCGGCCGGTGACGGTCCGGCGCGGTGCGCCCGGGCTCAGCGGCCCTCGTTCAGGTCGAGCAGGTCGACCCGGACGTGCTTGCCGCCGGCCAGCGCGTTCACCACCGTGCGCAGCGCCTTGGCGGTACGGCCGTTGCGCCCGATGACCTTGCCGAGGTCCTCCGGATGGACCCGGACCTCCAGGACCCGTCCGGAGCGGACCCGGCGCGCGCGGACCCGGACGTCGTCGGGATTCTCGACGATGCCCTTGACCAGGTGCTCGAGGGCCTCCTCGAGCACCTCAGGCTCCGCCTTCCGAAGACTGCTCGGCCGGGGCGGACTCCGCGGCGTTCTCGGCCGTCTCCTTCTTCTTCGACTTGCGCGGCGTGGGGGCGGGCGCGCCGGTGTCCCCGGCGAGGGCCTCCTTCGCCGCGGCCTCGTAGATCGCGTGGCGATCCGGCTTCGGCTCGGCGACCTGAACCTTGGAGACCGCGTTCGGGTCGCCCTTGAACCGCTGCCAGTCACCGGTGAGCTTGAGGATCTTCAGCACCGGCTCGGTCGGCTGGGCCCCGACCCCCAGCCAGTACTGCACCCGCTCGGAGTTCACCTCGATGCGCGAGGGGTGCTCCTTCGGGTGGTAGATGCCGAGCTCCTCGATCGCGCGGCCGTCCCGCTTGGTCCGGCTGTCGGCCACGACGATGCGGTACTGCGGATTGCGGATCATGCCGAGCCGCTTAAGCTTGATCTTGACTGCCACGGGTGTGGTCAACTCCTGGACTTCGAGACGTGTTTGAGCGCCGTCACATCGAGTGGGGCACGACGAAAGGACGCTCCAGGGACAAGCGCGACCGCCGGAGATGAGAGGGCGCCCGGCCGGCCACGGTGTTCCAACATGTCATTCTGCCAGAACCGCAGAGCGTTCCGCGACGCAGCCGCCGGAGCGTCGCACGCCGATGCCCGCCCCGGGGCCTCGACCGGCACGGTACTCACTACGGTAGCCCACTAGGCTACCGGCCCCGTCCCGTCGTCGCACCCGGCCCGCGGGCGGACGACCGGGCGGGAGGCGCCCCACCGCCGGGCGTCACTTCGGGCGTACCACCCCGAGGAGCTGCAGGGCGGTGAGCGCGATGAACGCCACGATGATCGACGCCCAGATGAGCCGCATGCGCCGGTCGAACCGCGCGCCCCTGTCCTCGTCGTCCTCGTGCTCGGCGGTCATGTGGTTTCCCTTCCGCTGCCGGGATCACCCCGCGGCGGTCACTTCTTGCCGGGGAACTTGAGCTTCGACGGGTCGAATCCGGGCGGCAGGTTGAGGCCGGGCGGCAGCTTGCCGCCGCCGAGCCCGCCCAGCCCGCCGAGGCCGGGGGGCAGCTGCGGGGCGTCCTGCGGCGGCCGGGCGCCCGCCTTGCCGAGCGCGGCCTTGCGCGGGTCGCCGCTCACCCGGCGCCCCTTCTTCGCCTTCTTCTGCGCCTTGGCCTTGCGCCCGCCCGGCATGCCGGGGAAGCCGAGGCCGCTCGCCATGCGCTTCATCATCTTCTGCGCCTCGAAGAAGCGCACGACGAGGTTGTTCACCTCGGTGACGGTCACGCCGGAACCGCGGGCGATGCGCTCCCGCCGCGAGCCGTTGATGATCTTCGGGTCGCGCCGCTCGGCCGGCGTCATCGAGCGGATGATCGCGGCGATCCGGTCGAGGTCGCGATCGTCGATCTTGTTGAGCTGGTCGCGCATCTGCCCCATGCCGGGCATCATGCCGAGCAGGTTCTTGATCGGCCCGAGCCGGCGGACCATCATCATCTGCTCGAGGAAGTCGTCGAGCGTGAACTCCTCACCCGAGACGAGCTTGCCCGCCATCTTGGCGGCCTCCTGCTCGTCGAAGGTGCGCTGCGCCTGCTCGATCAGGGTGAGGATGTCACCCATGTCGAGGATGCGCGACGCCATCCGGTCCGGGTGGAAGAGGTCGAAGTCCTCGAGCTTCTCGCCGGTGGACGCGAACATGATCGGCCGGCCGGTGACGTGCCGCACCGAGAGCGCGGCACCGCCGCGCGCGTCGCCGTCGAGCTTGGTGAGCACGACCGCGTCGAAGCCGACCCCCTCCATGAAGGCCTGGGCGGTGGTGACCGCGTCCTGGCCGATCATGGCGTCGACGACGAACAGGATCTCGTCCGGCTGGACGGCGTCCCGGATGTCCGCCGCCTGCTTCATCATCTCCTGGTCGATGCCGAGCCGGCCCGCCGTGTCGATGATGACCATGTCGTGGTTCTTCTGGCGGGCGTACTCGATCGACCGGCGGGCGACGTCGACCGGGTCGCCGACGCCGTTGCCCGGCTCGGGGGCGAAGACCGCCACCTCCGCACGCTCGGCGAGCACGGAGAGCTGCTGGACCGCGTTGGGCCGCTGCAGGTCGCAGGCGACGAGCAGCGGGGCGTGGCCCTGCGTGCGCAGCCAGCGGGCGAGCTTGCCCGCGAGCGTGGTCTTACCGGAACCCTGCAGACCCGCCAGCATGATCACGGTGGGCGGCGTCTTGGCGAACCGCAGGCGGCGGGTCTCCCCGCCCAGCACCTCGATCAGCTCGTCATGAACGATCTTCACGACCTGCTGGGCCGGGTTGAGCGCCTGGGAGACCTCGGCGCCGCGCGCACGCTCCTTGACCCGGGCGACGAACGCCCGCACCACCGGGAGCGCGACATCCGCCTCCAGCAGGGCGATCCGGATCTCCCGACAGGTCGCATCGATATCGGCGTCCGAGAGCCTGCCCTTCGAGCGAAGGGAGGAGAATACCGATGTCAGCCGGTCGGATAGGGTCTCAAACACGTGTTGGCCAGCCTCTGCGCGAATGGTCCGTGCTTACTGCGTCGTCTGCGACTAGCCCCAGCCTATCCGCTTCCGCCTCCCCGCGAGGGCGCGGCCCGATCCGGCGGCACCGCGGCGGCGCACCGTGATCGCCGCGCCGTACGGCCGGGCCGAACCGATCGTCCCGGACGACCGGCCGCGCACCGGCCCCGGTCGCTGGAGTCCGGCCGGAGACCCGGTCCCGGAAACGCCGAAACGGCGGCGCCGACCGGCGCCGCCCCCGGCGACACGGATGACCGCCCGACTCCGCGCCCGTCTCGGGCGGCGTCCGCGCCTGCCGCACGGCCGTACCGCGGCCGGCTCGGGGGCGGCCCGGCCTTCCGCTCGTTCGGCGGGCCTCAGCGGCCCCAGCCGCCGCCCGGTACGGCCACGCGCATGGCGAGCGCGTGCTCGACCAGGGTGATGAGGGTCTCCTTGACCGACTCGCGGACGCGCGCGTCGCAGCGAGTGATCGGAATGTGCGGGGAGATGGTGAGCGCCTCGCGCACCTCCTCCTCGCTGTGGGTGAAGTGCCCGTCCCATCCGTTGATCGCGATGATGAACGGGAGCTGGGCCTCCTCGAAGTAGTCCACCGCGGGGAAGCTGTCGGCGAGGCGGCGGGTGTCGACCAGGACCACGGCGCCGATGGCGCCGCGGACCAGGTCGTCCCACATGAACCAGAACCGGTGCTGACCGGGCGTGCCGAACAGGTAGAGGATCAGGTCCTGGTCGAGCGACACCCGGCCGAAGTCCATCGCGACCGTGGTGGTCGTCTTGTTCGGGGTCAGGCCCGTGTCGTCGATGCCCACCGAGGCGTCGGTCATGACCGCCTCGGTGGTGAGCGGCATGATCTCCGAGACGGCGCCGACGAAGGTCGTCTTGCCCACGCCGAAGCCACCGGCGACGACGATCTTCGTCGAGGTGAGCACGCCGCCGCCACCGCCTCGGCTAGAGCCTGCGAAGTCCACTGAGTACCCTCTCCAGCAGGTTCAGATCCGGCTTGCCGGCGTCAAGCTGCGGCTGATACACGTGCACAAGTCCCTCGGCCGCCATGTCCGCGACCAGAACCCGCGCGACGCCCAGTGGTATCCGGAGCATCGCCGAGATCTCCGCCACCGATCGCACCTGACGGCACAGCGAGGAGATCGCCTGGTACTCGGGGGTCATCCCCGACAGGTCGACCTGCGTCACCGTGGCCGACGACACCAACGCTTCCAAGGCCAGGTTGGTTCGCGGCGCCGTACGGCCCTTGGTCATCGCGTACGGCCGTACCGGCGACGGCGGCTCGTGTGGACCCGGACCTCCGTACTGATGATTTCCCCACTGATCCATACTCATCACCCGGGTTGCGTGGCCTGTAATTCGGCACGGACGGCCGGCGTAAGAACCTGACCGGCTCGCTCCACCATCAACGTCATCTGATAGGCGACCAAGCCCATGTCGCAGTCGGGCGCGGCGAGCACCGCCAGGCAGGAGCCGTCGCTGATCGACATGATGAGGAGCAGGCCGCGCTCCATCTCCACGACGGTCTGGGTGACCGGCCCGCCCTCGAAGACCCGCGACGCGCCCTGGGTCAGGCTGATCAGACCCGCGGCGACCGCCGCGAGCTGGTCGGCCCGGTCCTTCGGGAAGCCCTCCGAGTACGCCAGCGGAAGGCCGTCCGAGGACACCACCACGGCGTGCGCCACGCCCGGGACGCTTCTGACGAAGTCGGTGACCAGCCAGTTGACGCCGCGAGCGGCCTGGCTCAGCTCCCTCACGCGTCCTCCTTGCCCTCATCGAACCGGCGGAAGGCGCTCGGGTAGGCCTCGTCCTCGCTCAGCTCGCCGCGGGCCACGGCACGGCCCTGCCGGATGCCCTGCTGGAAGCTCGCCAGCCTGCTGCGCGCGCGGTCGGGCGAGAGCAGCGGCCGCTGCGGACCGGACGACTGCCGGCCGGAGTCGCCGCCGGAGGTCGGGACCGACCCCGGCACCAGGTTGGCCTTGGGGATCCGCTTCGGCAGACCGGACGCGGTCTTGCCCTCGCGCACCGGGTCGCGGACCACCTGGGCGGCCTGCCAGCCGGCGTCGGCGGAGGAGGCGCGCCAGCCGCCGGACGGGTCGTTGTCGTCGGAGGAGTTCGCCGGGGCCCGCCGGAACCACGCGGACTCGACCGCCGCGAAGATCGGCAGGTACTCCTCGTTCTGCTGCTCCATCGGCGACGACTCGGGCACCGCCGGCATCGGGCCGGTCGCCCCGTCGGTGTCGGGGAAGTCGAACCGGCGCGAACGCATGCGGCCGATCGCCGGGGGCGGGCTGCTGAAGGTCGGCTGCTGGCCGGGCCGCAGCGTCGGGTGCGCGCCGCTGTTGCCGCCGAACACCGGGCCCGACGGGCTGTCGAAGCTCTGCGGGCCGCTCGGCGCGGAGCTCGCGGGCTTGGTGAAGGCCGAGCCGAACGCCGACTCGCCGCCGCCGTCGGTCTTCTGCTGCGGGCCGGTGAAGACCGGGCCGGAGGGGGTGTCGAAGGTCTGCACGCCGCTCGGCAGGTCCTGCGACGTGGACGAGGAGCCGGAGCCGAAGCCCTGGCCGAAGCCGCGGCCGAAGCTCTGCGGGCCGGAGGCCCCGGAGGACGGGCCGCCGGAGGAGGCGCCGGCGAAGCCCTCGACCGCGCCGAAGCTCTGGGTGGCCTCGACGCCCCGGCCGGAGTCCATGCCCTGCGAGGAGCCGGAGGACAGGCCCGCGCCCTGCATCGCGCCGGGCCGCGAGGGCTCCTCGAGCGCGGGGGCGGACACCCCGAACCTGCCGGAGTCACTCGTGGCGAACCGGCCCGAGTCACCGGTCGCGAACCGTCCGGAGTCGCTCGTGGAGAACCGGCCGGAGTCGCTGGAGGCGTCCCAGCCGGAGCCGCCCACCGGCGCGGCGGCCGCGGCCATGCCGCCGGCGAAGGCGCCGGACTGGCCGAACGGCATCGCGGGCTGGGTGACGCCGACGAGCGTCTCGGGCAGCAGCACCATCGCGGTGAGGCCACCGCCGTCGTGCGGACGGAGCTGCACCCGGATGCCGTGGCGCAGGGCGAGACGGCCGACCACGAAGAGGCCCATGCGGCGGGACACCGACACGTCGACGACGGGCGGGTTCGACAGCCGCCAGTTCGCCTGGGCGAGCTCCTCGGCGGTCATGCCGATGCCGTGGTCGGTGATGCCGATCATCACGCCGCCGCCGTCGATGCGGTTGGCGGTCACCGTGACCTTGGTGTCCCGCGAGGAGAAGGAGATCGCGTTCTCGATCAGCTCGGCGAGCAGGTGGATGACGTCGTTGACGGCCTGGCCTGCGACGGCGACGCCGGGCAGCACCTGCATGTCGACCCGCTCGTAGTTCTCGACCTCGGAGAGCGAGGCGCGGACCACGTCCACCAGCGGCACCGGCTGGCTCCACCGCCGGGCGGGCTCCTGGCCCGCGAGAACCAGGAGGTTCTCGGAGTTGCGCCGCATTCGGGTGGCGAGGTGGTCGAGCTTGAACAGGTTGGCGAGTCGCTGCTCGTCCTGCTCGCCCTGCTCGAGGCTGTCGATCAGGCTGATCTGACGCTCCACCAGCGTCTGCGTACGGCGCGAGAGGTTTACGAACATCGCGCTGATGTTGCTGCGCAGCGCGGCCTCGTCGCCCGCCAGGCGGACCGCCTCGCGGTGGACCTCGTCGAACGCCCGCGCCACTTCGCCGATCTCGTCGCTGGAGGCCACGCTGATCGGCTTGACCTCGGCGGCGACGTTCGCGGGGGCCGCGTCGGCCTCCCGCAGCCGGGCGACCATGGCGGGCAGGCGGCTGCCCGCGATCTCGAGGGCCTCGGCCCGCAGCCGGCGCAGCGGCCGCACCAGCGAGCGCGCCACGACCGAGGTGACGATGAGGACGAGGATCAACAGGGCGGCGACGAGGATCACGTTGAGGGCCGCGAAGCCCTGGTCGGCGCCCTGCAGCTCGTCACTCTTGGTGATGATCTGCTTGATGAGCTCGCCCTCGACCTTGTGCATCCGGTCGACCGTGTCGGTCATCGCGTCGTACCAACGCTCGGCGTCGCGCGCCGTGTTGGCCGACTCCAGACCGCGCAGCGGCCGGTTCGACTCGGTGAGGAACTTGGCCCGCGCCTTCAGACCCTCGGCGCGGTCGACCTTCTGGCCGGTGACGGTGTCGGCGTACAGCTGGCTCTGCGCCAGGGTGGCGAACTGGCCGAACGCGACGAGCTGGCTGTCCTGGCCGGCGTCCGCGTTGTTGAACGCGTCCTGCTCCATCGGCGTGAACTGCGGCCGCGGCCGCCGTGCGAGCGCCGCGGCGAGCAGGCCGCGCTGCCGGGAGGTCTCCTCCTTGGCCCGGGCGAGGGCGCCGAGCGCGGAGGCGGTGGCGCTCAGCTCTTCGTTCGTGCTCCCCTGCCGGATCTCTTCGTAGAGCTGCAGCATGTCGCTGATGACCAGCGAGTACCGGTCCATCGCCGGCAGCGGCGGCAGCTTCGTCCCGATCGCGGTGTTGCGCAGGGTGTTGAGGTCGTTGAGCCGGTTGAGCAGGGCCTGCAGACGCTGGCGGCCCGAGGCGCTGAGCGCGTCGCGGGCCGGTTCCGCGCTCGCCCGTACCTTGGCGACCGCGCCGTCCACGGCGTCCTGCTGGTTGCGGATGGCCACCAGGCTCGGGCCCTGCGGGCGTCCGGCGGCGATGTACGCGACCGTCTTGTCGCGCTCGTCCTGGAACTCATGCGCCAGCGTGGCGAGGCTGTTGACCAGCTCCGCCACGGTGTTGACCCGCTCGTACTGGGCCGCACTGCTGATCGACGTGGTGACCCGGAGTGCACCAAGCAGAACGGCGACGGTGGTGGGGATGAGGATCAGCGCGATGAGTCGCGTCCGGACCCGCCAGTTACGCAGGGCGAGGGGACTCCCGGCCGACGGAGCCGCCTGATTGGGGGCTTCCTGCTCAGGCGGGCTGGTGCCCTCGTTTATTGCTGTCCTCACTGGTTGCGACCTCTCGACGGCTCGCCCTCGTGGGAGGAGGTTGTCTTGTGCGCCTGAAAGCTGCGTCAAGTCACGGGCAATTTGAGCATAACGAGACTACACCGACCAATAGGACCGCGGGTTTCAAACGGTCCAAATTGCAAAGTGATGGGGTAACGAAACGGCAACCGCCTCACGTGGCGGCAATGTGCACAATCGTGACGGATGTCTCACTCTCCGGATGCTGGAACGATCCAAGGCCCGACAAACGGCCCATCCAGGGACATATAACAAGGTGCCGCGCCCCTCGCGGGCCCCTGCCGCCGCGGTTGCCGGCCCCCTGGGTACAGGGGCGGGCCTGTGCTGCTATAAGCTGCGCACCTCAAGGCGGCCGCCTGGCCGGTGGCCGTGCCGCCTGCCCGTACCTCGGACGACGTCCGTGGCCGCACGGGCGGGCATCCGTATTCGAGCGCCGAAGGCACTCCGCGCGCGGAGGCGCCGTGAGGCTTTCACATATCGCCCCGCCGCCGTCGGCACGCCGGACGTCGCGGCGGGTGGTTCACCGCGCGGCGCGGTAAGCGGGCCGTTGCCCGGTGTCCGGCGACCGGACGCGCAACGGGCGGACACCCGAACATCGGACGACACCGTACGGCCGGCCGGCTCGTCCGCCGTGCCCGTCGTCGGGCGTCCCGCCTCACCCGGGTGAGCCGCGGTCGCGTCGCGGCCGGTAAGAGTTCGCGCATGCCCTGCGCGCGTCCGTCGTCTCGCGGATCCCCTGCGGACGCGGTTCGCCCGGCGGTCCGGGATCCGCGCCGGGGCGATCCCCCGCCGACGGCCGGTCCGATACGCCGTCCGGCGGGAAGCGGTGGCCACCACGTCGGCGTGCGCGGACGTGTCGCGAAGGAAAAAGGCGGAGGGATCCGCGCCGCCCGCGGGCCTTGCGTACGGTCGCGGTCACGTCGCGCCGTGCGGGCGGCGGATCATGCGGCACCGCGGCGCGCGGCGCGTGGCGGCCGCCGGGCCGCCGTGGTCCGCGAGCGCCGGGCCCGCCGTCGATCACGCGGCTCGCGAACGGATTCGGCCGGTGCCGTGGTCGGCGACCGGCCGGAGGTCGGTGTCTGGTCACGTCGCCGGCGCGAGCGGGTCGCGCCGGTACGGGTGTCGCCGGAGTTCGCCGGCGGCGTGCCGGCCCCCTGGGCGACGGGGCCGGATCGGACTGCCTCATGGGGCACGGGCGGCGGGCACTCCGGGCAGGTGTCCCGGGTGCGCCGATCCCGTGCTCCGACAGGTCACCGGGGATGTGCCGGCGACGGCCCGGACGCCGTCGTCCACGATCCCCGGTTCCCGACCTCGCCGGAGGAGCCGCGGCGTGACTCGGGCACGGCGGGTGAGGAGGCGGCACACGTTCCCGCCGTTCGCCGGGGCCGGCCGGATGCGCCGGCCCGCACGGCACCACGGCCGGGCGTCGCCGCCGGTTGGGGCCTGCCCCGCCCCGGCCGTACCCACGCCGCTCCGGTACGGCTCAGCGTGCCCAGCCCTGGGCCGCGGTCCGCATGGCGAGCGCGTGCTCGACCAGGGTGATGAGGGTCTCCTTGACCGCCTGGCGGGCGCGGGCGTCGGTGCGCACGATCGGCACCGCCGGCGTCAGCGCCAGCGCCTCGCGCACCTCCTCCTCGCTGTGCGGGAACTGGCCGTCCCAGCCGTTGATGGCGACGATGAACGGGAGGCGCGCCTCCTCGAAGTAGTCGATCGCCGGGAAGCTGTCGGCGAGACGGCGGGTGTCGACCAGCACGACCGCGCCGATGGCGCCGCGCACCAGGTCGTCCCACATGAACCAGAACCGGTGCTGACCGGGCGTGCCGAACAGGTAGAGGATCAGGTCCTGGTCGAGCGACACCCGGCCGAAGTCCATCGCGACCGTGGTGGTCGTCTTGTGCGGAGTCAGGCCGATGTCATCGATCCCGACCGAGGCGTCCGTCATCACCGCCTCGGTGGTGAGCGGCATGATCTCCGAAACGGCACCGACGAACGTCGTCTTGCCCACGCCGAAGCCGCCGGCGACGACGATCTTCGTCGAGGTCAGCGCTCCTGATGTGCCTGACCTAGAGCCTGCGAAGTCCACTGAGCACCCTCTCCAGCAAGTTCAGATCGGGCTTGCCGGCATCCAGACGCTGCTGATGCACGTGCACCAAGCCCTCGGCCGCCATATCGGCGATCAAGATCCGTACCACCCCGAGCGGTATGCGCAGCAGTGCGGACACCTCCGCCACCGAGCGCACCTGCCGGCACAGCGAGATGATCGCCTGATACTCCGGCGTAAACGACGACACATCCTGATGCACCGTCATCGCGGAGGACACCAGGGCCTCCAGCGCCAGGTTCATGCGCGGGGACGTGCGGCCGCCGGTCACCGTGTACGGCCGGACCAGCGAACGGGGCTCCATGGGCGTCCCCGGATCCGGGGACGCGCCGGCGGAGTAGCCGCCTCCGGCGTCCCGCGGCGCGTACGGCGATCCGCCACTCAGCGGGCCGCCGGCACCGCCCCAACCGTGCTCGGCCACGGCGTCCTCCTAACCCCGGCCTGGTTCCACCCTGACGTCCAGCTCATGCGGGCATCACCGCGGGTGCGACGCCTGCAGCTCCGCGCGCACCGCGGGAGTGAGGACCTGACCGGCCCGGTCCACGAGCAGGGTCATCTGGTAGGCCACCAGACCCATGTCGCAGTCGGCGGCGGCGAGCACCGCCAGGCAGGAGCCGTCGCTGATCGACATGATGAGGAGCAGCCCGCGCTGCATCTCCACGACGGTCTGGGTGACCGGCCCGCCCTCGAAGACCCTCGACGCGCCCTGGGTCAGGCTGATCAGACCCGCGGCGACCGCCGCGAGCTGGTCGGCCCGGTCCTTCGGGAAGCCCTCCGAGTACGCCAGCGGAAGGCCGTCGGACGAGACGACCACCGCGTGCGCCACGCCGGGCACGTTGTTCACGAAATCCGTGATCAGCCAGTTGATGCCGCGTGCGGCCTGGCTCATCTCCCTCACGGGTCCTCCTTGTAACCATCGACACCGGGCATGCCGCCCGGATGGGCCTGTTCCTGGTTGCGCATCCCGCGGGCCGCCGCACGACCCTGCCGGACCCCCTGCTGGAATCCGGCGAGCCGGTCGCGCACGCCCTCGGGTGACAGGGCCGGCGCCGGGTACTGCCGGGATGTGGCGTCCGTGCCCACCGATCCGGGGACGAGGTTCGCCCTCGGCACACGCTTGGGCAGCCCGGCGTCGGTCATGCCGCCCGCCACCGGGTTGCCGATCGCCTGTGCCGCGCGCCAGCCGGCGTCGGCGGGTGAGCTCCACCCTCCGGTCCGGCGGGCGGCGCGTCCGCCCTCCTCCCCTTGAACCACGACGATCTCCTCCTCCGCTGATGCGCCGCCGCCCGCCGGGGCGGGACGGCCGGCACGCCTGAACCACTCGGACTCGACGGAGGCGAAGATCGGGAGGTACTCCGCACCGTCGGCCGGGGTGGCTTCCTCGACCGCCGGCGGAGCACCGGCCCCGGCGCCCGCGGGCGACCGCGGTTTCCACGGGTCCCAGGGCTCCTGCCGCCGCTGGGGGTCCCGGAGGTCTTCGTCCCTGGCGGGGGCCGCCGCCGGGGATGCGGTGGTCCCGGTGCTCCCGGGAAGAGGCAGGCTGCCCGGCCAGGGTGTGTCGACGGGGGCCGTCGGCGTCGCGTGCCGATCACGCCCGGACGTCCGGTCGGCGGGGCCGGCCGGTACGGCGTCCGCCGCCGGGACGCTCCCGCCGTAGGCGCCGCCGTACCCGCCCGTGTCGTGGCCGGTGCCGTACGGGTCCGCGGCGGGAGCGGCGCCCACCGGGCCGCCGGGCCGCAGCAGCGCGCCGGGCAGCAGCACCATCGCGCCGACGCCGCCCTCCTCGCGCCGCCGCAGCCGCACCTGGACGCCGTGCCGCCGGGCCAGGCGGCCCGCCGCGGCGAGGCCGAGGTGCCGCGGCACGGTGCCGTCCGTTTCGGGCGCGGCGGCGAGCGCCGCGTTCGCCGCGGCGAGCTCCTCGTCGGTCATCCCGGCGCCGTGGTCGCTCACCGACAGCAGCACGCCGCCGCTCTCCCCCGCGCTGGAGGTCACGATGACCGGCGTGCCACCGCCGCCGGACGCGGCGAGCGCGTTCTCCACCAGCTCGGCGAGCAGGTGGGCCACGTCCCGGACCGCCTCCCCGGCGACCGTCACGTCGTGCCGGACCTGCACGATCACCCGGTCGCCGTCCGCCACCCGGGCGAGCGCCGCGCGCACCACCTCGGTGAGCGGGGCCGGGCTACCGAAGGTGCGGGGCGGCTCCTGCCCGGCGACGAGCAGCAGGTTCTCGCCGGTGCGCCGCATGCGGTCGGCGAGCCGGCCGAGCCGTACCAGGGCGCCGAGCCGCGCCTCGTCGTACTCGCCCCGCTCCAGCTCCGCAAGGAGCATGCGCTGCTGCTCGGCGATCGCCTCGCCGCGCCGGGCGAGGTTGGCGAGCAGCGCCGCGACGTCGCCGCGCAGCCGCTCCTGCTCGGCGGCGAGCCGGGCCGCCTCGCGGTGGACCTCGTCGAAGGCGCGGGCGAGCTCGCCGAACTCGCCGTCGTCGTCCGCCTCGTCGTACGGCGAGGCACCGGCGGCGTCCGGCCGGCCGCCGGTGAGCCGCAGGGCCGCGGCGCGCAGCCGCCGCAGCGAGCGGGCCAGCGAGGCGGCGACCATGCCGGTGATGAGCAGCGCCAGCGCGAGCAGCAGCGCGCAACCGGCCCCGGTGACGAGCGCGCGGATGCGCGCCCGCTCGTTCAGCTCGGCGGCCTCGGCGGCCAGATCCGCGGCGAGCTCGCGCTCCACGGTGCGCAGCTGCTCGAGGACGGCGTTCGCGTTCTCGTACCAGTGCCGGGCGTCGTCGTCCCCGTCGGGGTCGATCCCGCGCGGCTCGCCGCCCTCCCGGAGCCGGGCGGTCACCAGGCCGCGCACCCGGTCGGTCTCGGCCACGCGCGCGCCGCCCACCGCCTTGTGGTACCGGGCGAGGGTGGCCGCCTCGGCCTCGCTCTCGAACAGGTTCGTCTCGGCCAGCTCCCGCTCCCGGGCGGCGAGGAACGCCGGCATCCGGTCGTCGTCGAACCGGCCCGCCTCCAGCGCGACGAGGAGGGTTCCGATCTGCCGGGAGAGCTCCTCCTTGGCGCGGCTCAGCGCGCCGAGCGCGACCGCGTCGCCGTCGAGGCCGGCGTCGGCGCCGTACCGGCCGAGCTCGTCGGCGAGCGCGAGGAACGCGTCGATCACGGGGCGGTAGCCGTCGAGGGCCGCCCCGGGCTGCGCGCCGTCGCGCAGGGTCTCGTCACGCAGGGTCTCGATGCCCGCCAGCCGCTCGCGTACCGCCTTCACCTTGCGGCCGAGGCGCGCGTCGCCGCCGGTGTCGAGGGAGGCGAGCAGGGCCGTGACCCGGCCCGCGGCGGCGTCCACCCGGGCGCGCTGCGCGTCGACGCGCTCCCGCCGGCTGCGCGTGGGGTCGGCGAGGTACCAGGCGGTGAGGGTGCGCTCGGCACCCGTCTCGTGCGCGAGCGTGTCGATCCGTTCGGTGAGGGTGGCGATCTCGGCGAGGCGCCGGTGGTCGGCCCACACGGCGAACGCGCCGACCGGCTGCACCACGGCGACGAGGATCGCGACCGCCGTGGGGAGCAGGATCAGGGTGGCCAGCCGGGTACGGACCCGCCGGTCGCGCAGGCGCAGGCGACCGCCGGTGCCCGCACGGCGCGACACCCGCGAGGCACCGCTCGCGGAGCCGCGTCCACCCTGGGGGTCGGTCTTCCTCACTGGTTGTCGCACCCTCTCGCCGGACCCGGCATGCGCCCGGCCGTGTCACTTGCGCGGTCACTCGCGAGACGTACGGGACGTCCGTGACGTGATGCAGGCGAGGGTAATTGGAACACAACCCTGCCAGATCGGCCAACCGAGCTTCGCGTCGCCAACGACGCCAAAGCGGGCATACTGCCAAATTTCACACCGGCACCCTACATGTTGCCCTGACTCAGTCGCCCCGTGCATGACCTACTCGTAACCGGGCCCTTGCCGGACGGCGATCCGCGGCCGCCCCGGCCGTTCGGCCCGGGCCCGCGGCGGCCCCGGAACACCCCTCCGGGCCGCTCCGGGCGGCTCCCGCCCCGGGGCGCGTGGCCGGCCTCGCGGACCGCGGCGGGTCAGCCCTCGGCCACCCGCGCGGCGAGCCGGGCGTACCTGCCCGCGTGCTCGCCCAGATCGACGAGCGGCTCGTGCCGCAGCAGGTCGGCCGGGGTCATGCGGAGCTGCGGCCGGTCCCCGCCGCCGCGGGCGAGGGCCCGCTCCATCGCGGGCCGGTTCGGCACCTTGTAGCCGGTGTGCTCGGGCACCCAGGCATGCGTGCCGGGCGCGAGCATGTGGTTGACGAACGCGTGCGCCGCCTCCGGGTCGCGGGCGGCGCGCGAGATCACCATCGTCTCGGTCCACAGGTCGCCGCCCTCGCGCGGCACGGTGAACCGGATGTACGGCTCGCCGGTCGGGCACGCCCCGTCCCGGGTCTGGGCGAGGACCGCCTCGCCGCGCAGCAGGCGCTCGCCCGCGGTGACGTCGTCGTAGGCGAGCAGGGTCCGCTTCGCCGCGAGCAGCCTGCGGGCCGCCGAGGCGAGCCGCTCGTCGTCGACGGTGTTGACCGAGTAGCCGAGCGCCTTGAGCGCCGGGAGGGCGAGCGCGCGGTCGGCCGTCATCATCGTCACCCTGCCGCGCGCCCAGGCCGGCGGGTCGAGCAGGTCGTTCCAGCTCTTGGGTGGCCGGCGCACCAGGTCCGCGCGGTAGCAGATGCCGGTCGTGCCCCAGGCGTACGGCACCGAGAAGCGGTTGCCCCGGTCGTGGGGCAGCAGCCGGGCCTCGGGGTGGAGGTTGCCGAGGTTGGGGATGAGCTCGGGGCGCAGCGGCGTCAGCAGCCCGGCCCGGGCGAGCGCCTGCGCGTAGTGGCCGGAGACGAAGGCCACGTCGACCGCCTCGCCGTCCTTGTCTCCGGCGGCGGCCCGCGGGGTCGCGGTGGCGGCGCGGGCGAGCCGGGCGACCGCGGCCGCGTCGCCGTCGTGGACGCGCAGCCGTACCTCGAGGCCGAGCGCCGAGCCCGCGGTACGCGCCAGGTCCGGCGGGGCGAGGCCGCGCCAGATCGTCACCGACAGCCGCCGGGCGCGCTCGTGGGCGCCGGGGCTCCTGCCCGCCGTACCGGAGGCGCCGTCCGAACCGGGGACGCACGCGGCCAGGAGGAGGGCGAGACCGGTCACGGCGGCCACGGGCGGCGCCGCGGATCCGGCGGCCCGGGCGCGGTCACGTCGCGCGCTCCGCGGGGTGAGAGACCGCATGGGTATGGCGTACCGGAAATCGCCGCCGCCCGCCCGGGATTCCCGGATCACCCTGTCCCGTCGGGGTTCGCCACCCTGCGGCGGTACGCGGTCGGTGCGCGCCCGCCGGTCAGTACCGGGCGCGCACCGTCAGGGCGTGCTCCACCAGCGCGATGAGGGTCGCCTTGACGGCCTCGCGGTTGCGGGCGTCGGTGCGCACCACGGGCACGTACGGCGCGAGCGTGAGCGCCTCGCGCACCTCCTCCTCACCGTGCGGGAACCGGCCGTCCCAGCCGTTGATCGCGACGATGAACGGGAGCTGCGCCTCCTCGAAGTAGTCGATCGCCGGGAAGCAGTCGGCGATCCGCCGGGTGTCCACGAGCACCACCGCGCCGATCGCGCCCCGCACCAGGTCGTCCCACATGAACCAGAACCGGTGCTGACCGGGCGTGCCGAACAGGTAGAGGATCAGGTCCTGGTCGAGCGACACCCGGCCGAAGTCCATCGCGACCGTCGTGGTCGTCTTGTGCGGCGTCATGCCCAGGTCGTCGATCCCCACGCTGGCGTCGGTCATCACCGCCTCGGTGGTCAGCGGGAGGATTTCCGACACCGCCCCGACGAACGTCGTCTTGCCCACGCCGAAGCCCCCGGCCACGACGATCTTCGTCGAGGTGAGGGCGGGTGCTGCGCCCTGCCGGCCGTAGGGGCCAGAGCCTCCGAAGTCCACTGCGTACCCTTTCGAGCAGATCAAGCGACGGCCGCCCGCCGACCGGACACGGCCTGGTGCGGACGGTCCCGGCCCTCATCGGCCGGGCGGTCGTGCGCACCCGTGCCACGCCGGACGGAACGCGGAGCGGCGCGGGATTCCAGAACGGGATCCGGCGCGAGGGTCGGCGCGGGATCCGATACGGAGATCTCAGCCACAGAGCGCACCGGACGACGCGGCGTGCCGACCGGCCCCACGGGCCCACGGCGGGCCTGGAGCGGGTCCGTGGTCGGCACGGACGGATCGTCGGCGACGACGGCCGCGGACGAGACGAGCGTCTCCACCGCGTGATCGTATCGCGGCCCGGATCGGCGACCGGTAACGACGAGGCAACCGATCGGCGACGCCCCGGACGCCCCGCGCCAGTCCGCAGGCCGGCTCAGCGGGCCCGCGCCGCGCGCAGCTCCGCGCGCAGGGCGGGGGTGAGCGCCTTGCCCGCCCGGTCGCTCAGCAGCGTCATGTTGTAGGCGACCAGCCCCAGGTCGCAGGAGCGCGCCGCGAGCACGGCGAGGCAGGAGCCGTCGGCGATCGCGGTGAGCAGCAGCAACCCGGCCTCCATCTCGACCACGGTCTGGTTGACCGTGCCGCCGTCGAACACGCGGGAGGCGCCGGCGGTGAGGGCCTGCAGGCCCGCGGCGACCGCGGCGAGCTGGTCGGCCCGGTCGGCGGGGAACCCGGCCGAGCCCGCGAGCGGCAGCCCGTCCGCGGAGACCACGACCGCGTGGGCCACCCCGGGCGTCTCCCGGACGAACTCGGTGACGAGCCAGTCGAACCGGCGGGCCGCCGAGCTGAGGCCGGTCATCGGAGCCCTCCCGCGCGGAGCGGCCGCCGCGGATCGGGAGGATGCGCCGGTACGGCGAGCCACCGCCGCCCCGCCGGTACGGCCGGCGCCGGGTGCGAGAAGCCAGCGGACATCTCCATCTCCTCGGGCCTGGAAGGCGCGTCGTCCCGGGCCGGCGCGCGGGCTCGCGGCGGGCACGCCGGAACCCCCGCGGGCCGACACGGGCCACCGATGCTAGGCCGGAAACCCGCTCCCGGAACCGGCGTATTACCAACGGGCATAAAACGGTGGATCCCGTCGTCGCGGCCGAGGTCAGCGCAGCGCGGCGAGCACCCGCTCGCGCACCTGCGCCCGCTGTGCCTCGTCGACGAGCGGCCGCCCCGCCCGGTCCACCACGTAGAAGACGTCGACCGCCTCGGCGCCGAGGGTCTCCACCCGGGCCGCCCGCACGTCCAGGCCGCACTCGCCGAACGCCCGGCCGATGCGCCACAGCAGCCCCGGCCGGTCGTGGGCGCGCACCTCGACCACGGTGGCGGTGCTGGAGGCGTCGTCGACGATGGTCACCCGCGGCGGCGCCACCGGCACCCGGGGCGGCCGCAGCGACCGGGTCCGCCGGGCGAGCCGCTGCTCGATGTCGAGCCGCCCGGCGAGCACGAGCCGCAGGTCGGCCTCGAGCGTGGCCGGGTCCGGCGGCGAGCCGTACTCGGGGACCACGGAGAACTCGATCACCGCCGTGGAACCGGCCGAGGCGGCCGACGCGGAACGCACCACGAGCCGGTGCGCGGCGAGCACCCCGGCCGCTCGCCACAGCAGCCCGGGCCGGTCCGGCGCGACCACGGTGACCGACCCGCCGACCACGCGTACCGCGCCGCCGCCGTGCCGGGCGAGCGCCGCCTGCTCCGGGGAGAGCGTGGGCGCGGGCGGCGGCGGGGTGCCGGAGAGCACCGAGCGGACCCGGCGCACCAGGTCGGCGACGAGGCCGGCCTTCCACGAGTTCCACGCGGCCGGTCCGGTGGCGTGGCCGTCGGCGACCGCGAGCGCGGCGAGCAGCTCCAGCACCTCGCGGGAGCCGACCGCGTCGGCGACCCGCTTGATCGTCACCGGGTCGTCGAGGTCGCGGCGGGTGGCGGTCTCCGGCAGCAGCAGGTGGTGGCGCACCACGGTGGCGAGCACCTCGACGTCGGCGGGCGGCAGGCCCATGCGGGCGCCGATGTCCCGGGCGACGATCTCGCCGGTGACCGAGTGGTCGCCCGGCCAGCCCTTGCCGATGTCGTGCAGCAGCGCCGCGATGAGCAGCAGGTCGGGGCGGGACACCTCGCGGGTGAACGACGCCGCGCCCGCGGCGGTCTCGATCAGGTGCCGGTCGACGGTGTACCGGTGCACCGGGTTGCGCTGCGGGCGGTGCCGTACCCGCTCCCAGTCCGGGATGAGCCGGACGATCACCCCCGCCTGGTCGAGCTCCTCCCAGACCGGCACCGCGGCGCGTCCGGCGCCGAGCAGGGCGACGAGCGCGTCCCGGGCCTCGGTGGGCCACGGCACCGGCATCGGCGGCGACTGCGCGGCGAGCGTGGCGACCGCGGCGGGGCTGAGCGGCAGCCCGGCCTCGGCGGCCGCGGCGGCGGCGCGCAGCACGAGCACCGGGTCGTTGCGCGGGTTGACGCCGCGGGCGAGCACGACCTCGCCGCCGTGCTCCACCACGCCGTCGGCGAGCGGGCGGCGCCCGCGCGGCGCCGGGCCATGGAGCAGCCGGTCCACGGTGCGCCAGGTGCCGTCGACGGCGTGCGCGATGGTACGGCCGGCCTCGGCGACCCGGCGCATCAGCGCCTCGGCGTCGAGCAGGCCGAGCGCGGCGGCGACCGCGTCCTGCTCCTGGAGCACCAGCCGGTCGGTGCCGCGGGCGGTGACCAGGTGGAGCGCGTGCCGGATGTCGAGGAGCAGTTCGTAGGCCTCGCGCACCCGCGGCCCGGGCGCGGAGGCGACCCACGCGGCGGCGACGGCCTGCATCGCCTGCACGTCGCGCAGCCCGCCGCGGGAGTCCATCAGGTCGGGTTCGAGGAGGAACGCGAGCTCGCCGCTGGACTCGGCGCGCTTGTCCGCGGCCTCGCGCAGCTCGGCGAGCCGGTGCCGGGCCTCGGCCCGCCACTCGGCGAGCACCACCTCGCGCACCGCGCGGGTGAGCTCGGCGTCGCCCGCGACGTGCCGGGCCTGGATGAGGCCGAGCACCGCCTTGAGGTCCTCGCGGGCCACCTTGGCGGCCTCGTCCGGGGTGCGCACCGAGTGGTCGAGGCCCACCCCGGAGTCCCAGATCGGGTACCAGATGCGGTCGGCGATGCGGGCGATGTCGTCCCGCCCGTCGTGGAGCAGGACGAGGTCGAGGTCGCTGCCCGGGGCGAGCTCGCCCCGCCCCAGGCTGCCGACGGCGACGAGCGCGACGCCGCCACCCGCGTGGGCGGCCGCGCCGCGCTCGTCGAAGCGGTCCGGCGCACCCCTGCCGGGCGCCACGCCCCGGCCCTCCCGACCGTACGGCTGCGCGGTCGCGGCGCGGAACAGGTCGGTGAGCCAGCGGTCGATGTCCGCGGCCCGCTCCTTGCGGGCCGCGGCATACGAGCGTGCGCGCGACAAGGGCTCGCCTCTCCTCATCCGGCTACAGGGCCTCCGGCCCGCGTTCGCCGGTCCGTACGCGGATCACCGTGTCGACCGGGACGGACCAGACCTTGCCGTCGCCGATCTTGCCGGTGTGGGCGGCCTTGACGATGGCGTCGAGCACGTCCTCGTGGTCGTCCTCCTCGACGAGGACCTCGACCCGCACCTTGGGCACCAGGTCCACCTGGTACTCGGCGCCGCGGTAGACCTCGGTGTGGCCGCGCTGCCGGCCGTACCCGCTCGCCTCGCTCACCGTCATGCCCTTGACCCCGGCCTGCTCCAGGGCGGCCTTGACGTCGTCGAGCTTGAACGGCTTGATGATCGCCGTGATGAGCCTCATGCGTCCACCTTCTTCTCGCTGGGCTGCGCGGCGGGCAGGGTGACCGGCCCGTTGCTGGTGGCCACGCCGGAGGCGTGGATGGTGCCGAGGTCGTACCCGGTCTCGGCGTGGGTGGTGATGTCGATGCCGGTGATCTCGGCCTCCTCACTGATCCGGAAGCCCATCACCTTGTCGATGATCTTGCCGAGGATCCAGGCGACCACGAACGAGTAGACCATGACCACGACCGGCCCGAGGACCTGGAGGCCGAGCTGGCTCACGCCGCCGCCGTAGAAGAGGCCCGCGCTCTGCCCCTCGAGGGGGTAGGCGGCGACGAAGCCCAGGGCGACGGAGCCGATCAGGCCGCCGACCAGGTGCACGCCCACGACGTCGAGGGAGTCGTCGTAGCCGAGCTTGTACTTCAGGCCGACCGCGTAGGCGCAGATCACACCGGCGAGCAGACCGATGATCGCGGCGCCGAGCGAGTCCACGAAGGCACACGAGGGGGTGATGGCGACCAGGCCCGCGACGGCGCCGGAGGCGACGCCGAGGCTGGTGGAGTGACCGTCCCGCAGCTTCTCCACGACGATCCAGCCGCCCGCGGCGATCGCGGTCGCGATCTGGGTGTTCATGAAGGCGAGCGCGGTGGTCATGTCGACGCCGAGCTCGGAGCCGGCGTTGAAGCCGAACCAGCCGAACCACAGCAGGGCGGCGCCGAGCAGGACGAGCGGCAGGTTGTGCGGGCGCATCGGCTCCTTACGCCAGCCGTACCGCTTGCCCACGACGAGCGCGAGCGCGAGCGCGGCCGCACCGGCGTTGATGTGGACGACCGTGCCGCCGGCGAAGTCCATGATGCCGAGGCTGCCCAGCCAGCCGCCGCCCCAGACCCAGTGGGCGACGGGGAAGTACACGAGCGTCGCCCACAGCGCGGCGAAGACCACCCAGGCGCCGAACTTGGCCCGGTCGGCGATCGCACCGCTGATCAGTGCGACGGTGATGATGGCGAAGGTGAGCTGGAAGGCGCTGAACACGAGGCTCGGGATGCCGGACCCGTCGTCCGCGGTCGCGGTCTCGTGCAGACCCGCCAGGCCAAGGTTGTCAAGCCCGCCGATGATGTTGTTGAGGAACGAGTTCCCCGACTCGTCGAACGCGAGCGAGTAGCCGTAGAGCACCCACAGAACGGTCACGACGATGATGCTCACGAACGACATCATCATCATGTTCAGGACGCCCTTCGCCCTCGTCATCCCCCCGTAGAAGAGCGAAAGGCCCGGCGTCATGAGCAGCACGAGGGCGGCTGCCACGATCACCCAGGCGGTACTGCCGGTATCGATCTCCATCCGATCCGACCCTCCTTACGTATGGCATATGGCCGGCTATCGCGGTACCAGTGCTCTTCGCGCAGGGCGACGTTGACCGGCTGACGCACTGATAGAGGGACCGGGCCGAACGTCGCACCCCGCCGGTCCGCGACCTGCTACCGGCCGCTGCCGGATCGCCGCTCAACCCGTCCGGCGACAGCGTGTTCTTCCGCCGTTTCAGGTCGTGACCCGATGTGTTTCGCGGGTGTGAAACTCGCCACGCACGTGTTTCATTTGGGTTTCCGGCCGCACGGACATCACCGGCCGGTTGCTTCGACGGTGAGATCCGGCATCGGCGACATGGCCGGAAGGGTCCGGCGGAGGGTCGGATCACCAGGTCACAGGCCGGACGCCGGGGCGGAGGCCGGATCACCGGGGCGGGCCGGCGATCCGGTCGGAGGTCGGATCGGAAAGCGGCGTCCGGCCGGGGGGGCGAACCGCCGCCGGCTCAGGCGGCGGCGAGCTTGCGCAGCCGCGCGAGGGCGTCGCGCTCGATGCGGCGGGCGCGGTCGCGGCCGATGCCGTACCGCTCCCCCACCTCGGTGAGCGTGTGCTCACGGCCGTCGACGAGGCCGTACCGCCAGCGCAGCATCTCCCGGGTACGGCCCTCGAGCCCGGTGAGCCACTCCTCCAGCCGCTCGCGCTCGATCGTGGAGATCGCCTGCTGCTCGGGGTCGGCCCACGAGTCGTCGGCGATCATGTCGCCGAGCTCGGTCTCGTCCTCGTCGCCGACGCCGAGCTGCAGCGAGATCGGGTCGGACGCCCAGCGGCGCAGCTCCTGCACCCGCTCGAGCGGCAGGTCGAGCTCCTCGGCGAGGTCCTCGTCGGTCGGCTCGATGTCGAGCTCGGCGAGCATGTCCCGGCGCACCCGCATCAGCCGGGTCATCTGCTCGCCGGCGTGGGTGGGCAGCCGCACCGGCCGGGCCTGCTCGTGGATCGCCCGGCCCACCGCCTGCCGGATCCACCAGGTGGCGTAGGTGGAGAATTTGTAGCCGCGCCGGTAATCGAATTTCTCCACGGCCCGTACCAGGCCGAGATTTCCCTCCTGGATGAGGTCGATGAGCGGCATCCCCCGTCCGGAGTACTTGCGCGCGACGGCCACCACCAGGCGCAGGTTCGCCTGGATGAACTCGTCCTTGGCGCGGCGGCCCGAGATGGCGATGCGTTCCAGTTCCTCGTCGGTCGCGTCCGACGTGAGGGTACGGCTCTCGCCCGCCGGCGGCGCCGGCCCGTCCAGCAGCTGCTCCGCGTAGAGCCCGGCCTCGATGCGCTTGGCGAGCTCGACCTCCTCCTCGGCGGTGAGCAGCGGGACCCGCCCGATCTCGGCGAGGTAGGTCCCCAGCAGGTCCCGGTCCCCAGCCAGGTTGTCCTGCACGCGATTCCCCGTAGCCATGCGTTGGCACCTCTTCCGCCGCGCCTTTGTCACTTGCCCCGACAACGTCCGGCCCGCGGCAAAGATTCCCAGGAGAAATACGACCGGAGAACGGTTCTGGAATCCTCCCGAAGGAGGATGCGCGCCTTCCGCATGGCATCCGGCGGGACGGGAGGGACATAAGCGACCGGTTTCCCGGAAATAGGGATGCCCGATAACGGCTCAGGCCACGCGGGATCCGGCCCGCCACACCTGGGCGACGAGCGGCACCCCCGGCCGGTAGGCGAGGTGCACGTACGAGGGCGCCTCCAGCACCACCAGGTCGGCGCGCGCCCCCGGCCGCAGCGTGCCGACGTCGTCGCGGCGCAGCGCGGCCGCCCCGCCCCGGGTCGCGGCCCGCACCGCCTCCAGCGGCGTCATCCGCATCTCGCGCACCGCGAGCGCGATGCAGAACGGCATCGACGAGGTGTACGACGAGCCGGGGTTGCAGTCGGTGGCGAGCGCCACGGTGACCCCGGCGTCGAGCAGGCGGCGGGCGTCCGGGTACGGCGAGCGGGTGGCGAACTCCGCCCCGGGGAGGAGCGTGGCGACCACGCCGGAGTCGGCGAGCGCGGCCACGTCGGCGTCGGACAGGTGGGTGCAGTGGTCGGCCGAGGCCGCGCCCAGCTCGCAGGCGAGCCGTACCCCGGGCCCCTCGGCGAACTGCCCGGCGTGCACCCGGGCGCCGAGCCCGGCCCGCACGCCCGCGGCGAGCACGGCCCGGGCCTGGTCGCCGTCGAACGCGCCGGGCAGCCCGGGCTCGCAGAACACGTCGGCCCACTTGGCGTACGGCGCGCACGCCTCGAGCATCGGCCCGGCCACCAGCGCGACGTAGGCGTCGGCGTCGACGCCCTCGGGCACGACGTGGGCGCCGAGGAACGTGGTCTCCGGGGTGAACGCGCGGGCGACGCGCAGGCAGCGGCGCTCGTCCTCGACGGTGAGGCCGTACCCGCTCTTGATCTCGAAGGTGGTGGTGCCCTGGGCGAGCAGCTCGGCGGCGAGCCGCCCGGTGCGCTCGGCGAGCTGGGCGTCGGAGGCCGCCCGGGTGGCGGCGACCGTGGTGCGGATGCCCCCGGCCCGGTACGGCTCGCCCGCCATGCGGGCCGCGAACTCCGCGGCCCGGTCCCCGGCGAACACCAGGTGGGTGTGGCTGTCGACGAACCCGGGGAGCACGGCGCGGCCGCCCGCGTCGACGCGGCGGTCCGCGGCCGGGGCGTCGGCCGCCGGGCCGATCCAGGCCACCCTCTCCCCCTCGATGACGAGCGCGGCGTCGGCGAGCTCCTCGCGCTCCGGGTCGGCGAACAGCAGCTGCCCGATCCGGTCGATGAGCACCGACCGGCTCACGGCCTGGCCTCCGCGTCCCGGTCGATCGCCGCGATCGCCTCGCGCAGCAGCGCGCCCGCGTCGCCGAGCACGTGCTCGCCGTCGGCCACGATGCGGCGCCCGCCGGAGACGACCGAGTGCACGTCGGCGGTGGTGGCCGCGTACACCACGACGGCGGCCGCGGTGCCGACGGTGGCGCCCGCGGTGCGCGGGGTGTCGAGCCGGACCGAGACGAGGTCGGCCCGGGCCCCGGGGAGCAGCAGCCCGGCGCCGGGGAAGCCGAGGGACGCGTTGCCGTCCACGGTGAGCATGTTGATCAGGTCCTTCACGCCCCAGTGGCCCCGGTGGCCGGTGGTGGCGCGCTCGCCGTACTCGGCCTCCCGCGCCTCCTGGAACATGTCGATCACCGCGTGGCTGTCCGAGCCGAGGGTGATCGGGCAGCCCGCGTCGGCGAGGCGGCGGCCGGGGCCGATGCCGTCGGCGAGGTCCCGTTCGGTGGTGGGGCACAGGCACACGTGCGCGGTGCAGCCGCCGAGCAGCGCGATGTCCACGTCGGACAGGTGGGTGGCGTGCACCGCGGTGGCGCGCGGGCCGAGCACCCCGCGGTCGTAGAGCACCTGGGCCGGGGTGGCGCAGTAGGCCTCCACGCACGCCTCCACCTCGGCGCGCTGCTCGGCGAGGTGCACGTGGATCGGCGCCGCGTGCCGGTTCGCGAACTCGGCGACCACCGGCATCTGCTCGGCGGGCACGGCGCGCACCGAGTGCACGGCCGCGCCGATCTCCACGTCCGGGGCGTCGGCGTAGGCGGCGGCGAGCTCCTCGGCCCGGGCCGCCCAGCGGTCGGCGTCGCCGTCGCCGAACCGGAGCTGCGGGCCGGTGAGCCGGATGCCGATGCCGCCGGTGAGGTAGCAGGTGTCGAGCAGCGCGATGCGCAGCCCCGCGTCCCGGGCCGCCTGGATGAGCGCGTGGCCCATGATGTTCGGGTCGTGGTACGGCACGCCGTCCGGGCCGTGGTGCAGGTAGTGGAACTCGCCCACGCAGGTGATCCCCGCCAGGGCCATCTCGACGTAGACGGCGCGGGCGAGCGCGAGGTAGGCGTCGGGGTCGAGCACGGCGGCGAGGCCGTACATGTGCTCGCGCCAGCCCCAGAAGTCCCCGGCCTCGTCGGCGACCGGTGCGCCGGGTCCGGGCTGGACCCGGCCGCGCAGCGCGCGGTGGAACGCGTGCGAGTGCACGTTGGCGAGCCCGGGCAGGGTGAGCCCGGCGAGCCGTACCGCGTCCGGCGGGGCGGGCACGCCGGGCACGACGTCGGCGATGCGGTCGCCCTCGACCCGCACGAGCACGCCCTCGGCCACCTCGCCCTGCGGCAGCCAGGCGAGCTCGCACCAGTACAGTGCGCCGTGCGCTGGGCCGTTCTGCGCGCCGTCCGGCGTGGGGACGCTCATGTCGCCGCTCACGTCCACATCACCTCACCCCGCTCCTCCCCCGCCGGTCGCGCCGATCACTCCCCCGTCCGGTGCCCCCGCCGTACCCCGCCCGTGCACAGGTCCTCGAGCACCGCGGCGAGCGCGACCACGCCGGCCTGGCAGTCCTCGGGCTCGGCGTGCTCCTCGGGCGAGTGGGACACCCCGGTGGGGTTGCGCACGAACAGCATCGCGCTGGGGATCCCGGCCGCGGCGAGGATGCCCGCGTCGTGCCCCGCGCCGGTGGGCAGCACCGGTACGGCACGGCCGTCGTCGCCCCGGGCGGCGGTCCCGTTGCCCGCCGCCTTCCCGGCGCCCCGGCCCGGCCGCCTGCCGTTCTCCCCGCCGCCCGCCCGGCCGGCCTCCTCCAGCGCCCGGCCGGCCACCCAGGCGACCCGGTCGCGCAGCGCGACGTCGAAGGCGACGAGCGGGATCCACGACTCGCAGGTCACCTCGTGGCCGTCGGCGAGCTCGGCGACGAGGCGGCGCACCGCGGCCTCGTCCGCGCCCCGGGCGTCGAGCCAGGCGGTGACCCGGCCGGGGATCGCGTTGGCGTTGCCGGGCTCGACCCGCACCTTGCCGAAGGTGGCGACCACGCCGTGCTCCCGGGCGGCCTCGCGGGCGGCGAGCACGGTGGCGGCGAACGGCAGCATCGCGTCCCGGCGGTCGTTGAGCGCGGTGGTGCCCGCGTGGTCGGTGCGGCCGCGGAACTCGAACCGCCAGCGGCCGTGCGGCCAGATCGCGCTCGCCACGCCCACCGGCGCGCCGAGCGGGGCGAGGCCGCGCCCCTGCTCGATGTGCAGCTCGACGAAGACCCCGATCCGGCGCATCGCCTCGTGGTCCCGGCCGAGCGCGTACGGGTCGCGCCCGGCGCGGGCGAGCACGTCGGTGAGGGTGTCCCCGGCGTCGTCGGCGAGGGCGCGCGCCCGGCGCGGGTCGAGCAGGCCGGCCAGCAGCCGGGAGCCCACGCACGGCACGCCGAACCGCGCGCCCTCCTCGTCGGTGAAGCACACCACCCCGATCGGCCGGGCGGGCGCGAAGCCGCGGTCCCGCAGCCGGTCGATCGCAGCGAACGCGGAGGCGACGCCGAGCGGCCCGTCGAACGCGCCGCCGTCCCGCACCGAGTCGAGGTGGCTGCCGGTCACCACGCCGGGGCGCTCGTCCGGGTCGCCCCACCAGGCCCACAGGTTGCCGTTGCGGTCCTCGTACCGGTCGAGCCCGCGCCGGTCGGCCTCCTGCGCGAACCACTCGCGCAGCTCCAGATCCGCGGGTGACCAGGCGTCGCGCCGGTAGCCGCCGGTCCGCCCGTCCCGGCCGATCCCCTCAAGGGCGCGCCACATGCCCTGGAGGCCCTGGCTCTCCGCGCTCATCACCATGCCCGTCCCCCTCGGGTCCGTCCGTCTCCGGTGCCACCCGTCGCCGCCCGCGTCGCCGCACCGTGGGGGCCTCGGCGGATACGCGGGGGTCCGTGTGGCCTTTCCCCGATCCCGGCGTCTCCACGCATCGCGGGCGCCGCGTCGGGCGAGGTGCGTGCCCGCGCGCGGCGGGCGAGCCCGCCGTGGGGGATTGCGCGCGCGATCGGCCGGGATCCGTGCCCGGTCAGGCCTCGCGCATCGGGATGCGTACGGCGTGCTCCTCCGCGACCTCGATGGCCCGATCGTAACCCGCGTCGGCGTGCCGGATGACGCCGGTCGCCGGGTCGTTGCTCAGCACCCGGGCGATCTTCTCGGCGGCGAGCGGGGTGCCGTCGGCCACGGTGACCTGCCCGGCGTGGATGGAGCGGCCGATGCCGACCCCGCCGCCGTGGTGGATCGACACCCAGGAGGCGCCCGAGGCCACGTTCACCATCGCGTTGAGCAGCGGCCAGTCCGCGATCGCGTCCGAGCCGTCGGCCATGCCCTCGGTCTCCCGGTACGGCGAGGCGACCGAGCCGCAGTCGAGGTGGTCGCGGCCGATCACGATCGGCGCGGCGAGCTCGCCGCGGGCGACCATGTCGTTGAACCGCTCGCCGGCCCGCTCCCGCTCGCCGTACCCGAGCCAGCAGATGCGGGCGGGCAGGCCCTGGAAGGCGACCTTCTCCCCGGCGAGCCGGATCCACCGGGCGAGCGACCGGTTCTCCGGGAACAGCTCGAGCACGGCCTGATCGGTGCGGGCGATGTCGGCCGGGTCGCCGGACAGCGCCACCCAGCGGAACGGGCCCTTGCCCTCGCAGAACAGCGGGCGGATGTAGGCGGGCACGAAGCCGGGGAAGTCGAAGGCGCGGTCGTACCCGGCGAGCCGCGCCTCGGCCCGGATGGAGTTGCCGTAGTCGAACACCTCGGCCCCGGCGTCGGCGAACCCGACCATCGCCGCCACGTGCCGGGCGATCGACTCGCGGGCGCGGCGGACGAATCCGGCCGGGTCCTTCTCCCGCTCGGCGGCCATGTCGCGGAACTCGGCGCCGAGCGGCAGGTAGGTGAGCGGGTCGTGCGCGCTGGTCTGGTCGGTCACCACGTCGATCTCGGCGCCGCGGCGCAGCAGCTCGGGCACGACGTGCGCGGCGTTGCCCTCGACGCCGATCGACAGCGGGCGGCGCTCGTCGCGGGCGGCGTAGGCGAGCCGCAGCGCCTCGTCGAGGTTCTCGGCGCGCAGGTCGAGGAAGCCGTGGCGCAGCCGCCGCTCGATGCTGCGCGGGTCGCAGTCGACGCAGATCGCCACCCCGCCGTTCATCGTGATCGCGAGCGGCTGGGCGCCGCCCATGCCGCCGAGGCCCGCGGTGAGGGTGATCGTCCCGGCGAGCGAGCCCTCGTCCGGGCGGATGCGCGCGGCGACCGCGGCGAAGGTCTCGTAGGTGCCCTGCAGGATGCCCTGGGTGCCGATGTAGATCCACGAGCCCGCGGTCATCTGGCCGTACATGGTGAGCCCGGCCCGCTCCAGCCGCCGGAACTCCTCCCAGTTCGCCCACTCGGGCACGAGGTTGGCGTTGGCGATGAGCACGCGCGGCGCCCACTCGTGGGTGCGCAGCACGCCCACCGGCCTGCCGGACTGGACGAGCAGGGTCTCGTCGTTCTCCAGGTCGGCGAGCACGCGGAGGATCGCCTCGAGGCTCGCCCGGTCGCGCGCCGCCTTGCCGGTCCCGCCGTACACCACGAGCTGCTCGGGGTGCTCGGCGACCTCGGGGTCGAGGTTGTTCCGGAGCATCCGGAGGGCCGCCTCCTGCGGCCAGCCCTTCGCGGTGCGCACGGGCCCGCGGGGTGCCCGGAGAGGAGCACTGGAGGACGCCATTGTCCGCCCCTTTCTCTCGTCGTCCGCGGGCCGTCGCGCCACGGGATCGCCGGGCGCGTGCCCTCGGACGGTGGTACGGCCGGCCGCCCGTGCCGGATCCGGGGGGATCGGGCGGGGGCGCGATCGGGGGTGGGGCATCCCGGCGGCCCGGCCACAGGGATGCCCCGATATCGCGCCGCCAGTCCCGGAACGCCCCGCACGAGCGATAACCGGGTACCGGATCTCTAGCGAAGGAGAGGCTCCGCCTTGGCGGAGGTTCCCGCTTTCCCGGGCCGTCAATCCCGCGGGCGGCAGGTGCCCGAACCATCCCGCTTCGCGCCGCCGTCCGGATCAGGCTTCGCCATACCCTCGGACGACGTTCGCCGGTATGCCCGGTAAATCGCGACATCACGGTTACTCGGCGCGTTCGCACGCCCGGCGGCCGGGCGCCGCGGCGGCTCTGCCGTACCGGCCGCGGCCGGGGCGGGACGGGCCTCGGGCGCGGCCGTTGCGCCGGTACGGGGTGCGCCCGGAGGCGCGCAGTCGGTCGGCAAGCGCATATCGGGTGCCCGGCCGAATGATCAGATCAGCTTCCCTTTTTCCTCACCACCGTAATGTCAGGATCGCCAATTCCTACGCACCGCCGTAATGTCAAGGTCGCTGATTGATCTTGGAATTCCGGAGGCGCGATCCCGGGCACGATCACCCGATTCCACGGTTCCGGCGACGGGCGAACAGGCGGCCCCTCGAGAACCGGCGCGGCCTCGCCATGAGCGGCGCGGAGATCCTGCACCGCAGGCCGTACCCCCACGCGGAGTACCGCAAGAAGGTCATCGAGCGGCAGATCGAGCCGATGCACGGGTGCGGCATCCGGGTGCGCCCGGACGGCAGACCCGGCGTGCGGGCGGCGCGCTCAGCCGATCCGCCGCACCGACCCCCGGACCACCACCTCGCCCGGCACGGCGACCACGCGCCCCCGGTACGGCTCGGCCGCGGGCGCCGGCCGCAGCGCGAGGTCGAGGGCGCGCTCGCCCATCCCCTCGGCCGGCGGCCGCACCGTGGTGAGGTCCGGCGAGCCGGCGTGGTCTCCGAACCCGGCCAGGGAGAGCGCGTCCGGCACCGGCACGCCGCGGGCGCGCAGCGTGTCGAGCGCGCCGAGGGCCATCGCGTCGCTCACCGCGAACAGGCACGTCGCATCGGTCCCCTCGGCGAGCAGGCGCTCGGCCGCGGCCCGGCCGCCGTCCCGGTCGCAGGCGGCGTGCAGCACCCGCGGGGCGGGCAGCCCGGCCCCGATCAGGCCCGCGGTGAACCCGGCCACCCGCTCGCGCACCTGCGGCAGCTCGGGCGGCCCGGCGAGCACGGCGAAGCGGCGGTGCCCGAGGGCGGCGAGCGCCTGCGCCAGCCGGGAGGCGCCGCCGCGGTCGTCGGGCACGACCAGGTCGACCGGCAGGTCCCCGAGCGGGCCCGCGCCGGGATCCGCCGCAGGCAGCTCCCGGGCGACGCACGCCACGCGGCCGCCGATCGCCTGGTAACGCTCCAGCTCGGCGCGGAGCCCGGATGCCACCGGCACGGCCACGGCGTCGACCCCGGCGAGCACGATCGCGCGGGCCCGCTGCGCGCGCAGGGTCGCGAGATGGGCGATCTCGCGTTCCGGGTCCCCCCGGCCCGCGCCGACCAGCACCGCGAGGCCGTCGCGCTCGGCGGCGCGCAGCACGCCGTCGGCGAGCGCGGCGAAGTACGGCTCGGCGAGGCCGGGCACGACGAGGCCGACGAGGTCGCTCGCGCCGTGCGCGAGGGTGCGGGCCACGAGGTTGGGGGTGTAGCCGAGCTGCCGGGCGGCCTTCTCCACCCGCTCGCGCAGCTCGCTGCCGACCCGGCGCGCGCTCGCCGGGCCGAGCACCCGGGACGCGGTGGCGAGCGAGACCCCGGCGAGGCGCGCCACGTCGTCGAGGGTGACCACCCCGCGCGGGTTCCGGGCCGTGCGGGTCCGCGCGCCGCGCCCGGCGCCCCGGGCCGCCCGGCGGCGCCCGCCGCCGTCGTGGGACGCGAGGCGCCCGTCCCGCCCCGGCGCCCGCCCGCCGCCGGGGACGCCGTCGGCCCGCGCCGCCTCCGCCGTACCGCCGCCCGGACCGGAACCGGCGGCCGCTCGTCCGTCCGGCGGGCCGGAGCGGGTGAGGCCCGCCCGGTCCCCCGCCCCCGTCCCGCCGCCGTCGGGCGCCCGGCCGGATAATCCGGCTAATCCACCGGTCGCCGACTCCTCGTGCACGTCCGATGACCCGTCGTGCCGATCCGTGGACGTACGATCACCCACGACGTTCCGCCCTATGACCACGTCTGTGCGCCTTCCGCCGCATTGTGGTTGTGGAGTCAAGTATCTCCCGTCCGGAGGGTGGACGTCAGCGGAGGTAACGGGGCGGACGGCGGCGGCGCAGCGCCCGCGGCGGCACGAAGCGCCGCTTGCGGGCCGGGACGCGGGGGCGCACCCGCCTGGCCCGCCGCGGCCGGTCCGCGGACGCGGTGATCGACGGCAGGTCGTGGCGGCCGGAGAGGAACTCCTGGAACGCGATCTTGGCGCGGATGACCGGCCGCCGCCAGCGGACCTCCCGGCGCATCGCCTTCGCCATCTTCCCCGGGTTGGGGCGGCGCGCGCCCGGGGCGAAGAACCAGCGGGCCCACGGCGAGCCCGGGCGGGCGAGCCGGATCGCGCCCACCACGAGCAGGACCGGCACGAACAGCCCGACCAGCCCGGTCCAGATCTTGCCCTTGAGCAGGGTGATGACCGCGAGCACGAGGTTGAGCACGAGCACCGCGACGGCGAGCCCGCCGTGCACCGGCACGCCGCCGATGCTCTCCCAGGTGAGCGGGCGCAGGCCGAGCAGCAGCAGCCCGGTCATCGCGACCGCGACGAACACCGCGTCGACCGAGGTGCGCCCCTCCTCCGACCAGTACACGTCGCGCAGGTGGAGGATGAGCGCGAACTCGTCGAGCACGAGCGCGGAGCCCACGCCGAAGACCGCCGCGGCGAACGCGTACCAGCCGGTGGAGTGCGCCGAGACGAGCAGCCCGGTCACCCCGCCGACGAGCATGAGCACCACGCCGAACACCACATGGTGGATGTGCAGGTCGCCGATGCTGACGTTGCGGAACCAGCCCACGCCCGCGCGGATCAGCCGCACGTGCACCCGGGTGACCACGAACGCGAGGATGAGCGCCACGAAGAAGCAGAACAGCGGCAGCCGCCGCTGTTCGACGATGGTCTCCTGGAACCACGTCAGCACGTTTCGGTCACCCCCCGGTCGGTCGACCCCGTCCCCAATCCCACCATCACCCGGGCGATGGCCGGACCGCGCGCGGGCCGCCGGGGAGGCGGGCGGGCGGGAGCGGCCGTGCCGTACCGACCGGCGGAAACACGGATTCGCCGCGCCCTCTGGCGGAAACCGCCCATCCTGCTACGCTGGCGGTGACACCGTGGATTCCGCGCGGGAGAGTGCCCCGGCAGCCGGTCGGGGCCGCCGAAGGAGCAATCCCCTCCCCGAGAACCTCTCAGGCCAACGAACCGCGCGGAAGTGGTGCCCTCTGGAAAGCAGGCCGGCACGGCCTCGCCGAAGGTGAAAGTCCGGTAAAGCCCGGGCGAAGCTCTCAGGCACAGATGACAGAGGGGGAGGATGCCCGACGATACTGCCCGCATCCGACCCAGCTGAGGTGCCGCAGCATGTCCCGATCCACACCGCTCCACGGCGTGCACGAGAGCCTCGGTGCGACCATGGTCGACTTCGCCGGATGGCGCATGCCGCTCCGGTACGGCAGCGAGTCCGCCGAGCACCGCGCCGTCCGCACCGCGGCCGGGCTGTTCGACCTGTCCCACATGGGGGAGATCTTCGTCACCGGACCTCAGGCCCCCGCGGCGCTCGACCACGCGGTGGTGAGCCGCGTGTCCGGGCTCGCGCCCGGCCGTGCCCGCTACACCATGCTCTGCGCGCCCGACGGGGGCGTGCTCGACGACCTGATCGTGTACCGGCTCTCCGCCGAGGAGTTCCTCGTCGTCGCCAACGCGGCCAACGCCGAGCGGGTCGCCGCCGAGCTCGCCGCCCGGGCTGACGGCTACGACGCGGTCGTCGCCGACCGGTCCGCGGCGCACGCGCTGCTCGCCGTACAGGGGCCGCGCTCCGCCGAGGTGCTCGCCGCGGCCGGGGTCGCCGACCTCGACCTCGGCGAGCTGCGGTACTACGCGGTACGGCCGGCGAAGGTGGCCGGGATCGGCGCGCTCGTGGCGCGCACCGGCTACACCGGCGAGGACGGGTTCGAGCTGTTCGTCGCCACCGACGACGCGGTGCGGCTGTGGCGGGCGCTGGCCGCGGCGGGCGAGCCGTACGGCCTGTGCCCGGCCGGGCTGGCGGCGCGCGACACGCTGCGGCTCGAGGCGGGGATGCCGCTGTACGGCAACGAGCTGACCACGGAGGTCACCCCGTTCGACGCCGGCCTGGGCCGGGTGGTGGACTTCGGCGACCCCGGCGAGCCGCGGGAGTTCGTCGGCCGGGCGGCGCTGGAGGCCGCCCGGGACGCCGCGGACGGCCCGCGCCGCCGCCTCGTCGGCCTCGTGGCGCGGGGACGGCGGGTCCCCCGGCGCGGGTACGCGGTGGTGAACGCCGCCGGCGGCGCGGTCGTCGGCGAGGTGACGAGCGGGGCGCCCTCTCCCACGCTCGGCAAGCCGATCGCGATGGCGTACCTGACCGGCCCGGCGATCGGACGGATGATCGGTAACGTGGCCGACGAGCGGATCGAAGGCCTGGCGGTGGACATCCGCGGCAGGCACGAGCCGGTCGACGTGGTCGATCTGCCCTTCTACAGGAGGAACAGGTGAGCAGCATCCCTGAGGAGCTCGGGTACAGCAAGGAGCACGAGTGGGTGGCCGGGCTCGACGACGGCCGGGTGGTGACGATCGGCATCACCGCGTACGCGGCCGAGCAGCTCGGCGACGTGGTGTACGTGCAGCTCCCCGAGGTGGGCGCCACGGTCCAGGCCGGTGACGCGGTCGGCGAGGTGGAGTCGGTCAAGTCGGTGAGCGACGTCTACTGCCCGGTGAGCGGCGAGGTGGTGGAGATCAACGAGGCGGTCGTCGACGACCCCTCGCTGATCAACTCCGATCCGTACGGCGAGGGCTGGCTGTTCAAGGTGCGCACCACCGGCGAGGCCGAGGAGCTGCTCAGCGCCGAGGAGTACGCGGCGCTCACCGCCGGCGACTCCTGACCGGGCTCGTTCGTCCTGTCGTGGCCCGCCTCCCGCGGGTGGGCCACGCGGCCGATCCGGCCTCTGGCTCGCGCCGACCTGGCCCGGTATAACCGGACGTACCACTCAGAGCAGATCAAACAGGGCGTCACGCGCGCCGCACCGACCGGGCGTGCGCGGGCGCCCGCCGGCAGGGGACCCGCCGACCCGACCGGGGCCGGCGGCGACACCGATACGGCCCACCGGCCGGAAAGGCGTGACCCATGGCCATCAGCGTCTTCGACCTGTTCAAGATCGGCATCGGCCCGTCGAGCTCGCACACCGGCGGCCCCATGGTCGCCGCGCACCGGTTCGCCCGCCTGCTGCACCGCGAGGGCCTGCTGGACAAGACCCGCCGCGTCCGGGCCGTGCTGTACGGCTCGCTCGGCCTCACCGGCAAGGGGCACGGCAGCGACAAGGCGGTGCTGCTCGGCCTCGCCGGGGAGACGCCCGAGCGCGTCGACGTCGACACCGCCGACGAGCGGGTGGCCGCGATGCGCGCCTCCGGCACGGTCCCGCTGCTCGGCACCCACGAGATCCCCTTCGTGGTCGGCGAGGACCTCGTCTTCGAGCGCGGTACCTCGCTCCCCCGCCACCCCAACGGTATGCGGTTCTCCGCCCTCGACGGCACGGGTGACGTGCTGCTGGAGAAGGTCTACTACTCGGTCGGCGGCGGCTTCGTGGTCGACGAGAACGCCACCGGCCCCGACCGCATCAAGCCCGACGACACGGCCCTGCCGTACCCGTTCACCACCGCGGCCGAGCTGCTCGCCCACTGCGCCGAGACCGGCCTGTCGATCTCCGGCGTGATGCTGGAGAACGAGCGCGCCTTCGGCCGCGACCCCGGCGAGATCCGCTCCCGCCTGCTCGAGCTGTGGCGGGTGATGACCGAGTGCATCCGCCGCGGCTGCACCCGCGAGGGCGTGCTCCCCGGCGGCCTCAAGGTCCGCCGCCGCGCCGCGCAGCTCTACCGGCGGCTGCAGAGCGAGGCCCCGGAGAAGGACCCGCTGCAGACGATGGACTGGGTGAGCCTGTTCGCCCTCGCGGTCAACGAGGAGAACGCCGCGGGCGGCCGGGTCGTCACCGCCCCCACCAACGGCGCCGCCGGGATCATCCCCGCCGTGCTCAGCTACTACGACCGCTTCGTCCCCGGCTCCGACGACGACGGCATCGTCCGCTTCCTGCTCACCGCGGGCGCGATCGGCGTGCTGTTCAAGGAGAACGCGTCGATCTCCGGCGCGGAGGTCGGCTGCCAGGGCGAGGTCGGCTCCGCCTGCTCCATGGCCGCCGCCGGCCTCACCGAGGCCCTCGGCGGCACCCCCGAGCAGGTGGAGAACGCCGCCGAGATCGGCATCGAGCACAACCTCGGCCTCACCTGCGACCCCATCGGCGGCCTCGTCCAGATCCCCTGCATCGAACGCAACGCGGTCGCCTCGGTCAAGGCGATCGCCGCCTCCCGCATCGCCCTCCGCGGCGACGGCCACCACTTCGTCTCCCTGGACAAGGCCATCGCCACCATGCGCGCCACCGGCCGCGACATGCTCGACAAGTACAAGGAAACCAGCCGCGGCGGCCTCGCCGTCAACGTCATCGAGTGCTGAGCTGCCGGTGATCGGCTTTCCGGCCTGGGCGGCACCGTCATTTCTCTCATGGGCGGGCGGCGCCCGTGATTCGCGCAAGCGAATGTGGTGTCGGTGCGCTCGGTGAGGCACCTACCACGTATCCATTCCCCCACCGCCGCATGCCGAAGAACTCTCACAGATCGTCACACGCGCCACGAGATATCCCCGGGCATGACGACCGTGGACTGCGTGTTCTGGATCCGCCATTTCATGGCGATGTTCCGTGATCACATCTCTGCGGGCCTGGAACGGAGCCCACGTGATTCACGCGACGGCCTGGAGGCCCCGAACCGAGGGGAGAGCGTGTCATGGGATTGGTCGATGGAATACAGCCGACGGTAGCAATCGACCGGGAGTCTCGGGCGGCGGGGCATTATATATCTGCAGCCTCGTGACCCGGATCATGAAGAATGATATTATGCGGACTCCACGTTTTCCAGGGACGACAGGTTTCGTCTCGACCGCTAGGCTTATTGGCCATGGACGAGTGGCCGCTCACACTCGACGTCGAAGGGCTCATGGCCGCCGGCTGGCGCCCCACACCATTCCGAGAATTCATCTTGAAAATCCACAGTCGATGCGACCTCGCCTGCAGTTATTGCTACATGTACAAAATGGCGGATTCGGGCTGGCGGGACCGACCGAAAACCATGTCCTCGGAAATCGTCGCCGCGACGGCGCAGCGGATCGCGGAGCATGTACAGGCGCACGGCCTACCGAAGATCGAGGTCATCCTGCACGGCGGCGAGCCACTGCTCGCGGGCCCGATGGCGATCCGCCGCATCGTCACCGGCATACGCTCTGCGGTCGGCGAGCGCACCCGGGTCGCGGTCAGCCTGCAGACCAATGGCCTGCTGCTCGACGCACGCTACCTACGGCTCTTCGACGAACTCGGCATACAGGTCGGGGTGAGTCTCGACGGCGACGAGGCCGCGCACGACCGCAATCGTCGCCGGGCGGACGGCCGGGGCAGCCACCGCCGGGTCGTCGAGGCGCTCGGCCTGCTCACCGGGCCGCCCTATCGCCGGGTGTTCGCCGGGCTGCTCTGCACGATCGACCTCAGGAACGATCCGATCGACGTCTACGAGGCACTACTCGAGTTCGACCCGCCCACCATCGACTTCCTGCTCCCCCACGGCAACTGGACCATCCCGCCACCCGGCCGCGTCCCGGACGACCCTGCCACGCCGTACGCGGACTGGCTGATCGCGGTCTTCAACCGCTGGTACGACACGCCTCACGACGTTCCCCGCGTCCGAATGTTCGACGAGATCATCCACCTGCTGCTGGGCGGCGCCTCCACGACCGAGCTGGTGGGCCTCTCGCCGGCCGCGATGGTCGTGGTGGAGACCGACGGCGCCATCGAGCAGACCGACCTCCTCAAGTCCGCCTACCACGGTGCCGCGGCCACCGGCCTGCATGTCCTGCGCAACTCGTTCGACGATGCGCTGCGCCTGCCCACGATCGTGGCCCGCCAGATCGGCCGCGCGGCCCTCGCCGCGCAATGCCGTGCCTGCCGGGTGTCCGCCGTCTGCGGGGGCGGGCTCTACGTGCACCGCTACCGCGCGGGGAGCGGGTTCGCCAACCCCTCCGTGTACTGCCCGGACCTGTTCCGCCTCATCGCGCATATCAGGAGCCGCGTCGCGGCCGACCTCGCCGTCGCACGGAACCCATCTTCGAGGAGCGCCGATGAAACCGCGTGAGCATCGCATCCCGGTTCGGATGTTCGCCGAACTCGCCGACGGAGGTGGCGGACCGTCCGCCGTCGCCCAGCTCGCCGCGGCGCAACACAGCAAACACGTGCTCCTCGTGCGCGGTGTGGTGGAGGCGGCGAAGGCGGTGGGCCATCCCGACGCCGGGATGGCCCGCCGCGCCTACGACCTGCTCGCCGCCATCCAGAGCCGGGACGACGACGCCGTCGACACGGTCCTGCGGCACCCCTCCGTCGGGGCCTGGTCGCGGGACACCATCAACGCGCTCCGCGAAAGGCGCCCCGGTGCCACTCCCCGCGGGCTCGCCGCCCTCGCAGCGGCCGCGGCGATTCGATCGGGCACAGAGTGCGAGGTCGACGTACCGGCGGTCGAGGGCGTGGTGACCCTTCCCTCGCTCGGCCAGGCGGTGCTGCCGCCCACCGCTACCGAGGCGACGGTGCACAGCAGGGCAGACGGTGCCGAAGTCTCCGGAGCCGGAGTGATCGTGACGATCCCGGCAGACCCGAGCCGGGACGGCCCGGGATGGCGTGGGCTGCGCACGGTCTCCGCCGAGGCCGACGGCGTGCCGCTGCGCCTCGTCATCGACGACCTCGATCCGTACCGCATGCCCGGCGCCGCGAACATGGGTGGCCGGCTGAGCGGCGGCGATGTCGCGCGCTGGCAGGAGACGCTGCAGGCGGCGTGGCGGCTACTCGTGCGACACCATCGCACCGTCGCCGACGAGGTGCGGACCGCGATCAGCGTGCTCACACCGCTACGTACGCCACCCGCGGGCGGCCAGTCGAGCGCTACCTCGCGCGAGACCTTCGGCTGCGTGGCGTTGTCGACACCGCCCGATCCAGCCGCTTTCGCGGTCACTCTCACCCACGAGACGCAGCACGCCAAGCTCTCGGCCCTGCTCGATATCGTCCCGCTGACCGAGCCCGATGACGGGTCCCGCCACTACGCACCCTGGCGCGAGGACCCTCGCCCCATACCCGGCCTGCTCCAGGGCGCCTACGCCTATTTAGGTGTGACCGACTTCTGGCGACGGCAGCGCCGGATCGAGACCGGCCGTGCCGAGCTCGAGGCGAGCGCGGAGTTCTGCCGCTGGCGTGAGGGCGCGTACCTGGTGACACGCACGCTCATGCGCAGCGGGCGGCTGACCCCAGAGGGCGAGGCGTTCACCGCCCGCATGGCCCAGCGGCTCAAGCTCTGGGCGGACGAGCCGGTCTCGACCGCCGCCCGTGAGCTGGCCCGGCGGCGAGCTGAGCGGCACCGGGCGCGCTGGCGCGAACGCAACGGCATGGAGCCGGACGCCCCATGACGCCCTGGCGCTCAGACGGCGGGCGGGTCGAAGTCAAAGTCGAGCCGCCGGTTGCTACGCGCCACCTCCGTGTCAGGGTGACCGGGGCCCAGCACCCGCTCGTACCGAGTGATGGTGTCGGTGAGCAGCTCCTCGGCGCGCCTCACCTCGCCCAGCGCGCGCATGTCGATGGCGAGGTTGGTGGCGCAGGCGAGGGTGAGCGGGTGAGCGGCGCCCAGCAGGTCACGCAGCATCTCCAGTGTCGCGTCGCCCAGCTCACAGGCCAAGGCGACCTCACCGAGCTCGGCCAAGTCGCTAGCGAGGTTGATCGCGCAGGTGAGCGAGTAGGGGTGCTTCCGGCTGAGGCTGACGTCGAACCCTGCAAGGCATTTCTCGTTGAGCGCGCGGGCCTCCGTCGCCTTGCCGGTTACCCGGAGCAGCAGGGCGAGGTTCAACTCGGAACCGAAGGTGAACGGGTGGTTTCGGCCGTACGTCCGGGCGAAGCGCTCGGCAGAGTCGCGCAGCAGCTCGAGCGCCTCGCTGAGCTCGCCCCTGGTGCGCTGGACGTTCGCAAGACACGTCGCCGCGGCGAGGGCGTCGGGATGGTCGCGACCGAACCGACGTTCCACTCGTGAATAGGTTTGCCGAGCGAGTTCGTACGCCTCGTCGATCTGCCCGGCCCGACGCTTGGCGATGGAAAGGTCGTTGGCGGTTCGCAGCGTCCAGGGATGATCAGCACCGAGCTCCTGGATGCCGAACTCGTAGGCGTCCTCTCCGATGTCGCAAGCGGCGAAGTAGTTACCGCGGAGCCGTACCACGCGGGCGAGGTTGGTCCATGCGATCAGCACCGCCTGTTTGTCGAGCCGCACCCCGCGCCGCTGCAGGTTGTAGGCGTCCTGCTGCAGCTCGTGGGCCTTGGCGTAGTCGCCGAGGAGCATGTAGTCCACCGCGAGGTTGTTCATCGCCCGGGCGGTCCGGCGGTGGTCCGGGCCGAACACCTGCCGATGGCGGCTCAGCGACTCGATGTCGTGCTTTAGCGCGTCGGCGAAGTCGCCGCGCTGCCGGAGGTCGCCGCCGAAGCTGTTGGACAGCAGAAGCGTCTCCTCATGGTCTCGGCCCAACACGTGGCGCATCCGGTCCAGCGTTACACGATTCAGCTCGAACGAGCGCCGATAATCCCCGAGCTCGCGCAACACCGTGCCGAGGTGCCGCTGTCCCACGAGCACGAGCCAGTTGTTGTCTCCGCTATCGCTCTTCCACTGCGTGACCATGCCCTGAACCAGGTCACGGGCGGACTGGTACTGCCCGGAGGAGTAGAGGTAGCGCACGATGTTCAGCGCGAACTTCCGAATGCGCTCGTCCCGGCACACCGCGACCTCGGCGGGGGTCACGTGGGCGAGCAGCTCCGCGTAGCGCGGCCAGTCGGCGTTGTCCTCGCTGCGCAGCGGGGCCTCCGCCGCCGCCAGCAGCAGGTGTACCTCGTGCCGGAAGGACCGACGCTCCTCCTCGGTGAGCTCGGCACGCAGCAGCGCCTGTACCAGCCGGTGCACCTGGAGGGTCCGGCTCTCGGAGTCGATCCGGACCAGCGCGAAGCGGCCCAGCTCCCGGATCGTCTTGCTAAGCAGGATCGGATCGGCGAGCAGCCTGGCCAGCCGAGAGTCGGCGGCGAACTCCTCCGGCAGCATGCTGAAGACGTCCCGGGGAATCGGCTCCGGTCCGAAGAATGCGCAGCAATGCAGAAGTTCCAGCGCCTCGGGGAGCCGTTGCGCGATCTGGGCCACCGACAGCGACCACGCGGCCGTCACGGAGAGGGGGTAGTCGGCCGCCTTGTTCGCATCGAGGAGCTGCGTCGCCCGCTCCTTGAGCAGCCGCAGGTATTCGTCGACCGACATCGCGGTCTCCGCCTGCAGTGCGCCGGCCTGCTCCAGCGCGAGTGGGAGGTCACCGAGCTCCTCGGCGAGTCGGTCTGCGTCCTCGACGGTGAAGGTGCGGGGAGCCCGCTTGCGAAGGAACTCGATGCTCTCTTCCCGCGTGAAGACGTCGACCGCCACGGTGTCGACCACGCCCTGCCAAGCGTGGTTGCGGGACGTGATGAGCACGTGACCCGGACCGTGCGGAAGCACGTCCTGAATGTCCTCCGGACGGTCTGCGTTGTCGAATATCAGCAGCCATTTCTCGTACGGCTTGCCGCGCCGCAGTGCGTCCAGCACGGCGGTGACGGCGTCCTCGATGCCGGTCGCGGTGGCGTTGGGCAGCCCGAGGTGCGGCGCGAGGGCGGCGAGCGCGGAGCGCACCAGGATCGGCTGATCTGCCGGGATCCACCAGACAAGGTCGTACTCGTGCCCGTACCGGTACGCGTACTCGATCGTGACCTGGGTCTTGCCGACACCGCCGAACCCGTGCAGCGCGTGTGGCACGACGGCGGTGACGTCTGAGCCGATCGTGTCGTGCAGCCTCTCGAGAAGCTCCTCGCGACCCGTGAAGTTCTTGTTCCGCTGGGGAATCCTACCCCAGACCTGAGGTTGCCGCCCGGGTAGACGGGGAGAACTCAAAGAGTCCGCCACAGACATGTAACCGCCTCTCTCGTGAAATGCCGAGGCCAGCTTGATCGCCGCGCCACTCCGAGGGATATCAACGATGTTCCCATCAGGCCGTACTGAGAATCGTAACGGTCTCGGTACGGAAGCGGATCATCTCATCCAATATCGGCCTAAGAGTTTAGGGCGTCTAAGAGCTAAGGTGGTGTCATGTCTGACGAGACCGTGGGTGGAGGCCTGCTCGATGTCGCCGGGCTTAGCCTCCGTGATCTGGATCGGATCGATCGTCCGGTTCTCCGCCGCGCGATACAGCGCATTGTCGACGTCAAGGATACCGGACCGGTGGCGGGATTCAGTGCACACGTGGAGGACGACGAGTTACCCCAAACAGGGGAATTTCGGTCATCTGATCACGCCAAAACTTGACATAGCGCTGGCCCATATGGGAAATAGAAGCTTCGAGACGGATCGTTTCCGGGCCGTCAGAGCAGCTCAGCGGACGAGACGGACAGGCGCTTGGTCGACCGGCTCCGCAGGGGAATCGCACACCTTGCCTCGGTGTCAGCACGTGCAGGGGCAGACCGCCCACTGGCGAGCGACCGAGCGATCGCTGCGCTGTGCGGTTCGGTTCCTCATCCATCGACCACCACCCACAGGCGCGCGGGGTGTAGGCCGCCGAGATCCGGGACGCCGTCGGCCTCCGCCGTCGGCTGCGGAGGCTTGGGAAGAACGCGTCGGCCGTTTCCCACGATGTCCATCCCCTTTTCGCTTCCGGCACCCCAAACCAGCACCACGACGACTTTCTTGCCGACGCCCTGCGGGTAGATGGGAAGGGCCCACAGATGGCGATCTCCCGATGGTGGCGGATGGGTATGGCGGGCGTCCCTCGCAACCGACTGTCGGCCAGTTGTCGTCCACCACCTGCGAGTGGCGCCCATCCCCTCGTGCTCACCGAGCCCCGACCACTTGATGTAGGCGCTGAACATGGTGGACAGGCGGCGAATGGGCGGCATACGAAGCCGGCAGCGATCCTCGAGGGGATGACGATGCGCCCGCTCCTGTCTGTGGGCCGCAAACGCCGTGAACTGAGGACGCGGCTCCCATCCTGGGTGGACGGCACGGTACGGAACGCGAAGGAAGAGACGTGCCGTTCCCTGACACAGCGCCTGAACAGGTGGAACGTCTCGATTGTCCTGGGTGCTGACACGGGGTTGTGCGCCGTACTGCAACGCAGGATGGTGGGCTCGTGAGCACGGTGCGAACCATGATGACCCCGCGAGGGCGCACCGGTTGCCCCTACGTCGGGCTAAGGCCCTTCACCGGCGAGGAGCACGGCCTGTTCTTCGGGCGTGATCGGGAGGCCCGGGACGTCGCCGTCATCTGGCAGGCGACCGGGCTCACTGTGCTGTTCGGGGCGTCCGGCGTAGGCAAGACCTCCCTGCTACACGCGGGCGTAGTGCCGCGCATCGATCCGGCGCGGGCTGACGTCTTGCCGATTGCTCGTCCCGCGCCGCGGCCCAGTGGCCGCCCAGGGGCAGGGCCGTACCCGCCTCCGGGGGTTAACCGGTACGTGCTGGAGCTGCTGTCCGCTTGGGCGCCGGATCAGCCACCGGCCACGCTCGCGCATCTGACGATCTCGGAGTTTCTCGCCAGGAGACCGGTACGGTACGACCGCTACGGTGACCCGGTCCCGGTTCTCGCAGCGATCGACCAAGCGGAAGAGCTGTTCAGCGGCCCGGTGCAGTGGAAGGCCGAACGGACGGCATGCCTGGAGCAACTCGCCCAGGCGGCGTGCGAGCACGACGGGCTGCATCTGCTGCTCTCGCTTCGCGAGGAATACCTGGCGGCCGTGCTCCCCTACGAGCGGCCGCTCGGGCACGGGTCACGGGCACGGTTCCACCTGCTGCCGTTCACCCCGGAGGCCGCGCTCGAGGCGGTCATCGGTCCTCTTCGGCACACCGATCGCTCCTTCGGCCCGGGGGCGGCCGAGGTGCTCGTTGATGACCTGCGCACCGTCACGTTCGTCAACGACGAGGGCCGGAGAACGCGGCTCGTCGTCGACGAGGTCGAGCCGGTCCAGCTCCAGGTGGTCTGCTCGGCGCTGTGGGAATCCTTACCGCCCGAGGTGACCAGGATCACGGCCGAGCATGTGCGCGCCTACGCCGACGTCGACCGGTTCCTCGTGGGGTTCTGCCGCCGGGCGCTGCAGGAGGTGGCGGACGCGCACGGGATCACGGTGGGCGAGCTCCGGCACTGGTTGAGCAGCAACTTCATCACCGAGCACGGCACGCGGAGCGTGGTGAACGAGGGCCTGCAGGAGACCGCCGGCATGCCGAACGCGATCGCCCGGGCTCTTGAGGACCGGCACATGCTACGGGCGGAATACCGGATCAACAGCCGCTGGTACGAGTTACAGCACGACCGCCTGATCTCTGCAATCCGCCGTCCGGAGTCCCCTGCCGCCGACCTGGAGCAGGCGCGCAAGGCCCTCGCGGAGGGAAGATGGGAGGCGGCTCGTGAGCTGGCCGAGGAGGCCGCGCGGGTGGCTGAGATCGAGGACACCTGGGTGCGGGCCGAGGCCCAGGCGATTCTGGGCGAAGTGGATGCCGCGAGCGGCGACGTCGCATCAGCGCATCGGCGGTTCGAGGAGGCCGCCGAGACATTCGCACTGCTCCAGCAGTTCGGCAAAGTCGCCGGCGTTCTCGCGGCGCAAGGGCGGCTCCGGCTCGCCCAAGGCGAGTACGCCACGGCGGTGGAGACGCTCAAGACCGCGCTGACCTGGGCGCCGGGCGACGTGTCCGTACAGCTCGCCCTGGGTCAGGCGCTCTGGCTTTCGGGGCAGCCGCACGCTGCCCTGGCTTGCCTCAACGGCACCGTGGAGCGAGCCGACCGGCCACCCGCTGACGCGCTGGCGCTGCGCGGGGAGATCCTCGCCGACCTGGGCCGGGCGCGGGACGCACTGCGCGATCTGGCCCGGGTTCGGTCACATCTCCGGCCGGCGACGTTGGCTGCACGTGCGCTGGCGTTCGCGCTCACCGGGCGGCACGACGTAGCCGAGCAGGACGCGCTCGACGCGGTCGACACGGCGGGCGGTCTCGGCAGTGAGCCGCAGAACGTGCCGGACGGTCGCGCACCCGCCTTGCTGCGGGCGGCGCGCACGCATGAGCTGCTCGGCGATCTGGTGCGGGCGGCCATGCTCGCCAAGCAGGCACTCGAGACACCCGGCCTGCCGCCGCACCTGCGCCGACAGGCCGACGAGCTACTCGCACGGATAGCGTGACCGGCGGGGCACCTCGGACCACAAGGTTTGGACCGCGCTTCCAGGAGAGCAAGCAGTATCCGAAGGCACGCGCGGTCTCCACGGTTTTGGAATCAAGCCGCTCCGGCATGCTCGTCAGTGCGGCGAGGACGCCGCGCAGGAGATCACACCGAGTCGTCGAACCGCCGGAAGCGAGTACAGCGCATTCTCCTACGGGGAGCCGAGAAACGACGACCCGCACTGACCCGTACTTTTGCACGAGAAGCGCGTACCGCAATAGGCGGTAAATGTCGGCGGAGAGCAACCTCATCGCTGAGACGACGCCGCGAACGTTCCGCCCACTCCTGAATGCCTGCGACAGAGGGCCTTCTGCTGACGATGGGCCGTGGAGTGGCCCGGTCGACAGCTTGGATACGGTCTCGGTATGGTCGCCGGCACCAACAGCACATTCGGCTTGGGAAGCGGCACGGCTGCCTCATGCCTTCGGCAAGTGAATCCACGGCAATGCTGCGTACGACGAAAACAAAGACGAAGACGTGAGAACGCACTCGTCATCGTTCGGCAATTCTGAAGATCGTACATCAGGAGCGGCGGTGAATAATCACACTCCTCTCCTCTCAAGGGATCTAATACCAGATGTTGGCCGACCACGGTCGAGATCCCCGTGCGGTCAAGTTTCACATTTCCCAATTTTCCTGATCTGATCACAGGGCGCGATCTCACTCACCGCCCGGACGACGGACTATCCTGTTTTGGCCGCGTCGGCGGGTTCGGGAGGTCTGGCAGGTGTCGACGGAGACGCGACCGGGACGGACGGGCCTGCGCGGGTGGGTGCGGGCGCACGGGGTCTTTCTCGCGGCGCTCGGCGTGGGGGCCGGGCTGCGGACGCTCGCCGTACTGGGGTATCGGCCGGCGCTGTGGTTCTGGGCCGACTCGTTCGCCTATCTCGGGGCGGCGATCTATCCGCGGCCGCTGGAGAGCAGGCCGTCGGGGTACTCGCTGCTGCTGTGGCTGCTGCGGCCGCTGTCGAGCATCGAGGCGGTCGTGGTCGTGCAGCACCTGCTCGGGCTCGGGCTCGCGGTCTGCGTGTACGCGGTGCTGCGACGGCGGACCCGGCTGCCGGGGTGGGCGGCCACCCTCGCGACGTTGCCGGTGCTGCTCGACGCCCACCAGGTGCAGCTCGAGCACCTGATCATGGCGGACCTGGCCTTCACGTTCCTCGTCACGGCCGCGGTGGCGCTGCTGCTGTGGCGGGAGCGGCCGTCGTGGCGGTTCGTCGCCGCCGCGGCGCTGCTGCTCGCGGCGGCGACGGTGACCCGGACGATCGGGCTGCCGCTGCTCGTGATCGTGTTCGGCTGCCTGCTCGTCGCCCGGACGCGGTGGACGGGCCTGGTGGCCGGGGTGACGGTGGCGGCCCTCGTCGTCGGCGGGTACGCGGCCTGGTTCCGCGCCGAGTACGGCGACCTCGCGCTCGCCCGGGGCAACGCGTTCCTGTACGCGCGCACGCTGACGTTCGCCGACTGCGCCGTGATCGAGCTCGACGCGGACACGCGGCGGCTGTGCCCGCGGGAGCCGGTGGCCGAGCGCGAACCGCCCCCGGAGTACATCTGGAGCGGTGACTCGCCGCTCAACCGTGCCGGGCTGGACTCCCGCGCCCGGGACGAGCTCGCCGGGCGGTTCGCCATGCAGGCGATCCGGGCGCAGCCGGTCGACTTCCTCGTCACCGGCCTGACCGACTTCGCGCACATCTTCACCTGGAACCGGCGCGTCTACCCCTCGCCCGGCTGGCAGAGCGCCTACACGTTCCCCGAGTCGGTCCGGCCGTTCACCGACCAGATCGCCTCCCGGGGGCGCACCGCCGCCGAGCTGACCACGCTCTACCAGGGCGAGAGCGGGCAGACCAGGGTGGTCGAGCCGTGGGCGGGCCTGCTGCGGGCCTACCAGACGCAGGGCTTCCTGCGCGGGCCGCTGCTCGCCGCGATCCTGCTGCTCGGCGCGGCCGGGGTGGTGCTGCCGCGGCGCCGCACCGGCCGGGCGCCGGGCGTGACCGGGCGGACCGTGCTGCTGCCCTGGGCGTCGGCGATGGCGCTCCTCATGCTGCCGCCGCTGATCGCCGCCTTCGACCACCGCTACGTGCTGCCCGCCGTACCGCCGGCGTGTCTCGCCGCCGGGCTCGCCGCGGCGCGGCTATGGGCGGGAGAACGGCGAGCCGGACACGCGGCGGCGCACGTGCAGCCGGACGAGGACCTCGGCGTCGGGCACGCCCGCGGCCATGCGCACCCGTGACAGGGTCCGCTGGTCGAGCCGGGCGAGCAGCGCGCCGAGGTCGGTCCGCGGATCGCAGGTGATGCCGACCCGCAGCCTCCGGTCGCCGACGAGCCGTACCCGCACCGCGCTGATCCCGGTGATGCCCTGCAGGGCGACGCCGAGCGTGGCGACGCCCGACCCGCAGCGCACCCCGCGCCGTCCCCACCCGGCCGCGAGCACCAGCCATCGGGTCGCGGCGAGCGCGAGCAGGAAGCACAGCACCGCCGCCACCGGTACCAGCCACGGGTGGGCGTAGAGGAACATCTCCGCCCGCGGGTCGACGATCGGGACGGCCGGATGGCGGTCCCGCAGCCACAGCGCGGCACCGCCGACGGCGAGCAGGACGAGCCCGGCGAGGGCGAGGCCGACGCGGTTCCCCAGGTGTGAGCGCACGGTCAGCCTCTCCCCGCCTGCACCCGCAGCACGACCTCGCGCCGCGCCTCCGCGCCGATCCGCACGAGCGTGTCGCCGACGGCCGCCGCCACCTGGGGCAGCAGCTCCCCGGTACGGCCGGCCGTACCGCGCACCAGTACCTCGATGCGGTCGGGGCGCACCACCACGCGCGCCGCGTCGACGTCGTCCACCGCGTACACCGCGGCGGTGAGCGCGCGGCGCAGCCCGGCCCGGGTGAGGCCGACGGCGAGCAGCGGGTCGCGGGTGCGCAGCGGGATGAGCCGGGGACGGCCGGGCGTGAGCGCGTGCACGACGAGCGCCACCCCGCCGAGGACGAACAGGCAGGCGAGCACGCCGACCAGCGGATCGCCCCAGGTCCGGGCGCCGATCGCGCCGATCCGGTCGAGCGGGCCCCACCGCGGCCGCCCGCCGAGCATGAGCGAGATCAGCTCGGCCGTCACCGCCCATCCGGCGACCGAGACGAGCAGCGCGACGAGGATCCCGGCGGGGGTGCGGCCCGGCCGCAGCGCGCGCTGCGAGACCCGGGCGTCCGGCTCCTGCCCGGACTCGGGCGCGGGGGCGTTCCGCAGGCCGCCGCGCGGGCCGTCCGGCACGGCATCGCCGAAGAGCCGTGCGCGCTCCGCCCCCGCCCGCCACAGCGGTTCCCGATCCCACTCGCCCGAGGACTCCCGCATGGCCGCCCCCGCCCGCCGCCTCGTGCTGCCCGGACTCGTCACAGCAGCACAGGTACACGGCCACGGCCCCGTCGCGCAGCGCCTTGCCCCATCCCTTGCCGTTTCCGGGACCGCGCCCGGCGGAGACTTTGCGCTCCCGCCCGCCCCACGCAAAGAAAATGCGAGGTTAACTCATGTGATTTCACGGGTGCGCCTTTATGCTGCGGGCATGGCACCCCCCACCATCCTGCCCACCGACCTGCCCACCGATCTCGCCGCCGACCTGCGCCGACGCTACGACCGGGCCACCGCCGCCATCGAGCCGCCGCTGGCGATCCTCGACCTGGATGCGCTGCACGCCAACGCCGCCGACCTGGTACGGCGGGCCGGCGGCAAGCCGATCCGGGTGGCGAGCAAGTCGGTCCGGTGCCGGGCGGTGCTGGAACGCGTGCTCGCCCTCGACGGCTTCTCCGGGATCCTCGCGTTCACCCTGCCGGAGGCGCTCTGGCTGGCCGGGCACGGGTTCACCGACATCGTCGTGGCCTACCCGACGGCCGACCGGCGGGCCATCGCCGCGCTCGCGGCCGACCCGGTCGCCGCCCGGGAGATCACGCTCATGGTCGACGACGTGGCGCACCTCGACCTCATCGAGTCGGCCGTGCGGGACCTGCGGCCCCGCCACGAGCTGCGGCTCTGCCTCGACGTCGACGCGGGCTACCTCGCGTTCGGCGGCCTGCTGCGCGCCGGGGCGCTGCGCTCCCCGGTGCGGGAGCCCGCGCAGGCGGCCGAGCTCGCCCGGGCGATCGCCGCCCGGCCGGGCATGCGGCTCGTCGGGCTCATGGCGTACGAGGCGCAGATCGCGGGCGTCGGCGACCGGGTCGGCGGGCCGTACGGGCAGGTGCTGCGCTGGGTGCAGCGGCGCTCGCAGCGCGAGCTGGCGCTCCGCCGGGCCGCCGTGGTGCGGGCGGTACGGCGGCACGCCGAGCTGGAGTTCGTCAACGGGGGCGGCACCGGCAGCGTGGAGAAGACCGCGCAGGAGGAGGCCGTCACCGAGATCGCCGCGGGATCCGGGCTGTTCCATCCGCGGCTGTTCGACTTCTACCGCTCGTTCCGCGGCCGCCCCGCCGCGCTGTTCGCGCTGCCGGTGGTGCGGCGGCCGGGGCCCGAGGTGGTGACCGTGCTCGGCGGCGGCTACATCGCCTCCGGGCCGCCCGGAGCCGACCGGCTGCCCCAGCCGTACCTGCCGGGCGGGCTGCGCTACAGCCGGAACGAGGGGGCGGGCGAGGTGCAGACGCCGCTGCTCGGCCGGGCCGCCCGCGATCTGGCCGTGGGCGACCGGGTGTGGTTCCGCCACGCCAAGGCGGGCGAGCTGTGCGAGCGGTTCGACGTGCTCCACCTGGTCGAGGGCGACCGCCTCGTGGGCGAGGCCCCGACCTACCGCGGCGAGGGACGCGCCTTCCTCTGATCCCGCCCGCGGTCACGCGGGCGGGCGCCTCAGCGGCGGCGACGGCGGCGGCGCAGCAGGACGACGGTCGCGCCGAGCGCGAGCACCACGCCGACGCCGATGAGCACCGGGGCGAGGTCCGGCGGCGGCTGCCGCCGCTCGTCCTCGGCGCCGTCCACCGGCCGGTAGGCGTCGCCGGTGATCAGCTCCCCCACGGTGGTCAGCAGCTGCTCGGCGTTCGCCTTCACCCGGGCGACGCTCCGCTCCGCGACCCGCCGCGGGCTCACCCGGTCCGCGATCGCGTCGATCGTGCGGGCGAGCTCGGCCCGCGTGCGCTCGATCTCCCGCTCCAGTGCCGCGGGATCGGAGTCCGCCATGACGATCCCCTTCTCCGTATTCCTCTGCGCGGTCCTCCGCGCGTGTTCCTCTGCGCGTTGCTCCGCGCGTCCTGACACCGGGTCCCTCGCCCGCGGTCCCGCCGCGGCGTCGCCGGCGGCCCTGACGGGGAGTCACTCCCCCACGACCGATGTGATCAGTCTTCCAGGTCCGAGCACCTCATGACACATCGGCCATGCCGCTAGGCTGGTGTCGGACCCGGTCCCGGCCGGCACAACGCAGGAGGCACCTCGTGACCGACATCAGGCTCGCGCCCGGCGATGCGGCGCCGGACTTCACCCTTCCCGACGCTCAGGGCGGCGAGGTATCCCTGCGGTCGTTTCGCGGCAAGCGGGTCATCCTCTACTTCTACCCCGCCGCGATGACGCCCGGCTGCACCAAGCAGGCGTGCGACTTCCGCGACAGCCTCACCGAGCTCACCGACGCCGGGTACGTCGTGCTCGGCGTGTCGAAGGACAAGCCGGAGCGGCTGGCGAAGTTCGCCGAGCGTGACAAGCTCACCTTCCCGCTGCTGTCCGACCCGGACCTGACCGTGCACAAGGCCTACGGCGCCTACGGCACCAAGACCATGTACGGCAAGACCACGGTGGGCGTGCTGCGCTCCACCTTCGTCATCGGCCCGGACGGCACCGTCGAGCGGGCGTTGTACAACGTGAAGGCGACCGGTCACGTCGCACGGCTGAAGAAGGAACTCGGCCTCGCCGGGTAGGCTCGGCGCACGCCCGCCGCGGGCGGCCGGAGGCCGGAATTTTCCGGGGTGCCCGAGAGCCCCCCTGACTGTAAGATCGAGGAGACCTGGCCCGTGCCGACGGCCCCCGTTGTGGGCCTGTGTGGGACCGGCGCGGCGACGACCGGCGCCGTGGCCGGGCGACGCCCGTGGTTCGTGCCGCGGCGGTCACCGGCCGGGCGGCGACACACCCGGACGGCAGAGGCCGGCGAGCAGGGGCCGTAGCCCAACGGCAGAGGCACAGTCTTTAGGTGGCTGTAAGTGTGGGTTCGAATCCCACCGGCCCCACCGACATCGATACGTGACGTCTGCCCGGGAACGGCCTTGTTCCGCGGCACCGTCACGCAGGAACGGCCGTCCTCGACCACATTCGCATCGGCGTTCTCCTCTTCCGCCGTCCGCCATCTCCTCCGATCGTTCCCGCGCCCGTGACCGGCCGCCCACGCCGGTGGGCGACACGCGCCGAGCCGTACCGGGCGGCACACCACCGGGATGACCCCGGGCCGCCGGGTGCGACCTGGGTCGTACCCGCGAATCCGTCTCCCGGCGTAATGCCCCAGGTAGGCGGCGTGCATAGGGTTGAGCCGTGTTCGGGCGACTGCGTCGGTGGGGGCGGCGGCACCGCAGGGCGGCGGACGCGCTGTGGCTGGCACCGCTGGTCCTGTTCAGCCTGGTGGAGGTGGTCCGCTACGACCGGCCCGCGGGCTCGGCCTGGGCGGGGACGTCCGCCGGGACGATCGGGTACGTGCTGCTCGCGGTCGTGCTGCTGGCCCCGCTGTGGTGGCGCGGCGAGCGGCCGCGCGAGGTCTTCGCCGCGGTGGCCGCGCTCAGCTTCGTGCAGTGGCTCGCCGGGATCGACCCGATTCCGGCGAACCTGTCCGTCCTGGTGGCGCTGTTCGCCGTGGCCGCGGCCTGCTCCGTCCCGTGGACGATCGCGGCCTGGCTCGTCACCGAGCTGGGCGTGTGGCTCTCCATGGTCGATTTCGCCGACTGGCCCCAGGCCGCGAGCCTGGAGGGGTTCGTCTCCGCGTCCGGGTTCGTCATCGCCATCGCCATCGCGGGCGGCTACGTGAACACCCGCCGCCGCTACCTGGAGAGCCTCGAGGAGCGGGCCGAGCGCGCCGAGCGGGAACGCGACCAGCGCGCCGCGATCGCGGCGGCGGCCGAGCGCGCCCGTATCGCGCGCGAGCTCCACGACGTGGTCGCGCACAATGTCAGCGTGATGGTGGTGCAGGCCGACGGCGCGGCTTTCGCGATCGACGGCGATCCCGAGCAGGCGAAGAAGGCGGTCCAGGAGATCTCCGCCACCGGCCGGCGCGCCCTCGCCGAGATGCGGCGGCTCGTCGGCGTGCTGCGCGCGGACGACCCGGCGGCCGAGGAGTACGCGCCCCAGCCGGGCCTGGCGCAGCTCGAGGACCTGATCGCGAAGGTGCGCGCCTCCGGGCTGCCGGTGGAGCTGTCGGTCACCGGCACGCCGGGCGGCCTGTCCGAGGGCGAGCAGCTGGTGATCTACCGGGTGGTGCAGGAGGCGCTCACCAACGTGCTCAAGCACGCGGGCCCGCGGGCGACCGCGCGGGTCGATGTCGAGTTCCACCCGGACCAGGTGGTGCTGTGCGTCACCGACGACGGCCGCGGCGCGGCGGCCCCGCCCGGCGAGGGCGGCCACGGACTGATCGGCATGCGGGAGCGGGTCGCCGTGTACGGCGGGGCCGTGGAGGCCGGCCCGCGCCGGGGAGGAGGCTTCCAGGTGACGGCACGGCTGCCGGTGGGCAGGGCGGCATGACGATCCGGGTACTGCTCGTCGACGACCAGGAGCTGGTGCGGACCGGGTTCCGCATGGTGCTGTCGGCCCAGCCGGACATCGAGGTGGTCGGCGAGGCCGGGGACGGGGCCGCCGCCGTGGAGGCGCTGAACACGGTGGCCGCGGACGTGGTGCTCATGGACGTGCGCATGCCGGGCATGGACGGGGTCGAGGCGACCCGGCGGATCTGCGCGGGCCGGCCCGCCGGAGGCGACGCCGGGCCGCGGGTGCTCATCCTCACCACCTTCGACCTCGACGAGTACGCGTTCGCCGCGCTCCGCGCGGGCGCGTCCGGCTTCCTGCTCAAGGACGTGCCGCCGGGCGACCTGGTGAGCGCGATCCGCGCGGTGCACGCCGGCGACGCGGTGGTGGCGCCGAGCACCACCCGGCGGCTGCTCGACCGCTTCGCCGTACACCTGCCGCCGGGCGACGGCAGCGAGCCCGAGCGGCTGGGGCTGCTCACCGCCCGGGAGCGCGAGGTGCTCCTGCTCGTGGCCCGCGGGCTGTCGAACGCCGAGATCGCCGACCGGCTCACCCTCGCCGAGGCGACCGTGAAGACCCACCTCGGGCGCATCCTGACGAAGCTGGGCCTGCGCGACCGGGCCCAGGCGGTGGTCTACGCCTACGAGAGCGGCCTGGTCTCGCCCCAGGGTCGGCCGAAAGGCTGACCCGCGGCTACCCCGGCGGTCGCAACCGGCCGCCGGGGTGGTCCGCCCGGCGCAGCCGAACTCCGTACGCGCGGCCGATGGGAGGAACCTCCTTCCGTCCCTAGCGTGGTGCCCACGTGAAACGTTCATGACCACGCCGCCCGCCGCACGTCGGGAGCCGGGCGGACGGAGGACTTTCGGAGGCCTGTAAATGACCATCACCGGAGCCGGACAGCGGCTCACGGAGCACGCCCAGGAGCGCCACGCCGTGACGGCGCGCGGGCTCGTCAAGGTGTACGGCAGCGGCGACGCGGCCGTACACGCGCTGCGCGGCGTGGACGTCGCCTTCGCCCAGGGGCGGTTCACCGCGATCATGGGGCCGTCGGGGTCGGGCAAGTCGACGCTCATGCACTGCCTCGCCGGGCTCGACACGGTCACCGAGGGCGAGGTGTACATCGGCGACACCGAGATCACCCGGCTCAACGACCGGCAGCTCACCCGGCTGCGCCGGGAGCGCATCGGGTTCGTGTTCCAGTCGTTCAACCTGCTGCCGACCCTCACCGCCGAGGAGAACATCCTGCTGCCGCTCAACATCGCCGGGCGGCAGCCGGACCGCGAGCTGTTCGACCTGGTCATCGACACCGTCGGGCTGCGGGAGCGGCTCAAGCACCGGCCGTCCGAGCTCTCCGGCGGCCAGCAGCAGCGGGTCGCGGTGGCCCGCGCGCTCATCACCAAGCCGCACGTGATCTTCGCCGACGAGCCGACCGGCAACCTCGACTCGCGCAGCGGCACCGAGGTGCTGTCGTTCCTGCGGACCTCGGTGCGCGAGCTCGGCCAGACCATCGTCATGGTGACCCACGACCCGGTCGCGGCCTCCTACGCCGACCGGGTGGTGTTCCTCCGCGACGGCCGGCTCGTCACCGAGCTGCTCCGGCCCACCCCGCAGTCGGTGCTCGACACGCTCGTGAAGCTGGAGGGCTGAGCGGTGCTGCAGGCGACACTCGCCGGGCTGCGGGCGCACCGGCTGCGGCTGCTGCTCACCTCGATCGCGATCGCCCTCGGGGTGGCGTTCGTCTCCGGCACCTTCGTGCTCACCGACGCCCTGCAGGCCGGGGTGAACCAGGCGGTCGCCGCCGACGCCGACAAGGTGGACGTCGTGGTCGAGCCCCTCAGTGAGGGCCGCACGAAAGAGCCTCCGGTGATCGGCCAGGACGTGCTGGCCAAGGTCCGGTCGCTGCCGGGAGCGGCGGACGCCCAGGGCCTCGTCCACGGGGTCGCCCCGCTGCTCGGCAAGGACGGCAAGGCGGTGGGGAACATCGCCACCGCGGGCATCTCGATCTCGACCGGACGCCTCAACCGCATGGCCGTGGTGGAGGGCGCCGCGCCGGCCGCCCGCGGGGAGGCCGTGCTCGACGACAACACCGCCGAGCGGACCGGCTACCGCGTCGGCGACACCATCACCGTGCTCGACCACCGGGAGCGCAGGCACACCTTCCGCCTCGTCGGCCTGATCGACACCGGGGTACGGCCGGAGCTCGCCTACCGCGGCGTGGTCGGCTTCACCGTGGCCGACGCGCTGCGCATCACCGGGGCGAAGGGCTACCGCGAGATCGACGTGCTCGCCGCGGACGGCGTCTCCGCCGAACGGCTGCGCACCGAGGTGCGGGAAGCCGTCGGCGCCGGGCACCAGGTCATCACCGGCGCGGAACTCGCCGACCGGCTCGCCAGGCAGAACAACGTCGACACCGGCAGGCTCACCTTGATGATGCTGGCGTTCGGCCTGGTCGCGATGCTCGTCGCCGCCCTCGTCATCTACAACACGTTCAACATCCTCGTCGCCCAGCGGGTCCGCGAGCTGGCGCTGCTGCGCTGCATCGGCGCCTCACGGGGGCAGGTGTTCGGCTCGGTGCTGCTGGAGGCGCTCGTGGTCGGCGCGATCGCCTCGGTGATCGGGCTCGCCGCCGGGTTCGGGCTCGGCGCCGCCTCCCTCGCCGTCTTCGGCGACCTCGGCGGCAACCTGCCGCTGGGGCCGCTCACCCTGCAGCCCCGCACCATCGTCGTCGCGCTGGTGACCGGCCTGCTCGTCACGGTGGGGGCGGCGCTGCTGCCCGCCCGGGCGGCCACCCGGGCCCGGCCGGTGGCCGCGCTCTCCACCCGGACCGAGCAGCCCACCTTCCGCGCCGGCGTGCTGATGATCGTGACCGCCGCGCTGCTCGTCCTCCTCGGGGCGGGCCTCACCTGGTACGGCGTCGCGACCGGGCCGGGCGAGCGGCCGCTGATGTTCGTGGCCGCCGGGGGCACGCTCGTCTTCCTCGCCGTGCTCGTGATCGGCCCGGTGCTCGTACGCCCGCTCACCGGCCTCGTCGGCTGGCTGCCGCGCCGGCTGTGCGGCGTCCCGGGCAGGCTCGCCGTCGACAACTCGCGCCGCAACCCGCGCCGGTCGGCGACCACGACGATCGCGCTCACCGTGGGCGTGGGCCTCATGACGCTCGTCTCCGTCGTCGCCGCCTCGACCGAGGCCTGGCTCGCCGACCGGCTCGACGAGGAGTTCCCGATCGACTACCAGATCATCGCCCAGTACCGGGGGGACCGCACCGACGACGCCACGGTGCCCCGCGCGATCGCCGCCGACCTCCGCGGCCGTCCCGAGATCGGGGCGGTGGCCGAGACCCGCCGGGCCTCCGCCACCGTCAACGGCGACCGGTACGAGGTCGGCACGGTCACCGCGGGGGCGATCGGCAACCTCATCCGGTTCACGGTCGTCGAGGGTGAGCTCGGCCGCCTCGAGCCGGGCACGGCGGCGGTCGCCAAGAACGATGCGAAACGCCTCGGGGTGCGCCCCGGCGACACGGTCATCGCCCAGGCGCCGGGCGGCCGGCGAATCGACCTGCGGGTCGTCGCGGTGATCGGCAGCGAGGCGCTGCGGCTGCCCACGCTGATGGTGCACGAGAGCACGTTCGCCCAGGCCTTCGGCGAGATCGACGACAGCGAGATCCTCGTCAAGGCGAAGGAGGGCGTGTCGGTGGCGGCGGCCCGGCGGGTCGTCGAGGCGGCGGCGCAGCCGTACCCGACCGCGCAGGTGATGAGCATGGCGGAGGTGCGCGGCGAGTTCCAGTCGGTCCTCGACACGCTGCTGCTCGTGGTGGCCGGGCTGCTCGGGCTGTCGGTGCTGATCTCGCTGCTCGGCATCGCGAACACGCTCGCGCTCTCGGTGCACGAGCGCACCCGGGAGTCGGCGCTGCTGCGCGCGCTCGGGCTCACCCGGGCACAGCTCCGGCGCACGCTGTCGCTCGAGGCGCTCGTGCTCGGCGTGGTCGGCGCGCTCGTCGGCGTGGCGCTCGGCACCGTGTTCGGCTGGGCCGTGGTCAGCACCCAGGCGTCGAACGTGCCGCTGGAGGTGCCGGTCGGTCAGGTCCTGCTGCTCGTCGCCGGGTCCGGGGTCGCCGGGGTGATCGCGGCGGTGCTGCCGTCCCGCCGGGCCGCCCGTGCCTCGATCGTCGGCGCGATCGCGTCCGCCTGACCCTGCCGCCTGGACCGTGCGGACCACGCCGGCCGGGGTGCCGCCTCAGCGGTGGCGGCGCCCCGGCCACTGCTCGGCGACGATGTCCGGGGCGAGCAGCGGGCGGATCTCGATCTCGCCGGTCACCCGGTCGATGATCACGCACCCGCCGCCCACCACGTCGGGCAGCACGCTGGGGTCGTCGGGCTCGGGCTCCTTCGCCCACACCACGTAGCCCTCGTCGAACCCCCACAGGCCCACCTCGCGGGCCTCGTCGAACGGGCGGGCGCCGTTGATGTACTCCTCGGCGAGCGCCCGCGCCTGATCGGCGTTGATCACAGCGGTCTCCCCCGAAGGTCGGTGGCGCTCACAGTCGTCTCCCCTGACGGCCGACCGTACTCACAGTCGCCGCCCTTGACGGTCGACGATGACGCAGAACACGCCCGTCACCACCGCGTACGGCGGCTCCACCGACATGTGGCCGCGCTGGGCGTCGATCCACAGGATCTCCCCCGCGGCGTTCACCGCGTTCCACGCGTGGCTGCCGCCGCTCGGCCAGCGGGTGATCAGCACGGCCGAGGAGCCGTGGCCGCCGCTCTGCAGCCGCTGGGCGACGGGCACGAAGGCCCGGCGGCCCAGCCCGACGAACTCGAACCGGTGGCCCAGCCACTGCTCGGCGCGGGCCACCCCGCCCACCTCGCCGAGCAGCGACGGCCGCCCCACCGCGTCGTACTCGGGCATGCGCGGCGCGGCCACCACCGGCTCGCCGTGCCAGGTGGAGATCACCGAGAGCGCGCAGTCCACCGCGTTGGTGGCGCGGAACGGGTTCTCCGACGGGCCCTCGGCGTTGATCAGCCGGATCCAGGTGCCCCGCGGGTCGGGGAACCGCCCCTGGTCGCCGACCGCCTGCACCAGGTCGTCCTGCGCCCGGGGGTCGGGGCGGGCGAGGCCGCCCCGCCTGCCGTACGGCCGGGCGAGGTGGAGCGGCGGCGGGCGGCCGGAGCGGTCGAACCAGTCGCCCCCGGCGGAGTCGTCGAACGCGGGCGTCTCGGCGGCGAGCTCGTAGTCGAGCCAGCGCCACCCGCCCGCCACCACCGGGTTGTACACCCCGGCGGGCAGCCGCCAACGGGACCTGCCCGGCCCGCGGCCGCGACGGCCCGGCACGCCCGCCAACACGGACACCCACCTCCGCAACGCTCGATGTGCCGACGGCAACCGAGCGTACGCGCGCGGCCACGCGCGGCGCGGACCCGTTTACCGGGACTTTGCCGCAGGGCCGAACCGTGCCGGGGACGGGTCAGGCGCGGGCGGTGAGCACCTCGGAGATCACCGGGACGAGGGCGCGGAACGCGCGGCCCCGGTGGCTGATCGCGTTCTTCTCCTCGGGGGTCATCTCCGCGGTGGTGCGGTCGTGGCCGTCCGGCAGGAAGATCGGGTCGTAGCCGAAGCCGCCCGTGCCGCGCGGCTCGCGGCAGATGGTGCCGTACACCGCGCCCTCGACCACGTGCTCCTCGCCGGACGGCAGGGCGAGCGCGGCGGCGCAGGCGAAGTGCGCGCCGCGGCGGCCCTCGGGCACGTCCGCGATCTGGGCGAGCAGCAGCTCGAGGTTCGCCTGGTCGTCGCCGTGCCGGCCGCACCAGCGGGCGGAGAACACCCCGGGCATGCCGTTGAGCGCGTCCACGCACAGGCCGGAGTCGTCGGCGATCGCGGGCAGGCCGGTGCCGCGCGCCACCGCGTGCGCCTTGAGCAGCGCGTTCTCGGCGAACGTGAGGCCGGTCTCGGCCACCTCGCCGATCTCGGGGAACTCCTCCATGCCGACGAGCTCGACCTTCAGGCCCGCGTCGGCAAGGATGTCGCGCAGCTCGCGGACCTTGGCCGCGTTCCGGGTGGCGAGCACGATCCTGGTCACGCCCGCACCCCCGAGAGCACGTCCTTCTGCAGCCGGGACAGCTCGGCGCACCCGGCCACCGCGAGGTCGAGCAGGGCGTCGAGCATGCGCCGGTCGAACGGCGCGTGCTCCGCGGTGCCCTGCACCTCGACGAACTCGCCGGAGCCGGTCATCACCACGTTCATGTCGGTCTGCGCGACCACGTCCTCCTCGTAGCACAGGTCGAGCATGGGGGTGCCGTCCACCACGCCCACCGAGACCGCGGCGACCGAGGCGACCAGCGGGTCGGCGGTGACCAGCCGCTGCTCGCGCATCCACGCCACCGCGTCCGCGAGCGCCACGTACGCCCCGGTGATCGCGGCGGTGCGGGTGCCGCCGTCGGCCTGCAGCACGTCGCAGTCGAGGATGATCGTGTACTCGCCGAGCGCCTTGTCGTCCACGCAGGCCCGCAGGGACCGGCCGATCAGCCGGGAGATCTCCTGGGTGCGGCCGCCCAGCCTGCCCTTCACCGACTCGCGCTCCCCGCGGGTGTTGGTCGACCGGGGCAGCATCGCGTACTCGGCCGTCACCCAGCCCAGCCCGCTGCCCTTGCGCCAGCGCGGGACCCCCTCCTGCACCGACGCCGCACACAGCACCCGGGTGCGGCCGAACTCGACGAGCACCGAGCCCTCGGCGTGGGCGAGCCAGCCCCGGGTGAGCGTGACGGGGCGGAGTTGATCGGCGTTGCGTCCATCTGCTCGAGCCATGGTGCTCACCCTAGGTCATATACGGCACCGCTTCGCGCGAGTTGGATCCGCCCGGTGAACCCGCCCCGCCCGGCGTCGTCGAGGATGCGCCGCCGGTCGTACCAGGGCACCAGGTGGGTGAGCACGAGCGTGCCCACGCCCGCGCGGGCGGCGTGCTCGGCCGCCTGCCGGCCGTTGAGGTGGAGGTCGGCGGGGAGCCCGGGCTCGTCGATGAACGACGCCTCGCACAGCAGCACGTCGGCGTCCTTGGCGAGGTTCACCAGCTCCGGGCACTCCCCGGTGTCCCCGGAGTAGGCCACCGACGCGCCGCCGTAGCTGACGCGGAAGCCGTACGTCTCCACCGGGTGGTTCATCGGCGCCACGGTGACGTCGAACGGGCCGATGCGCAGCGTGCCCGGGGAGAGCGCGTGGAACGCGAACGTGGTGTCGAGGCCCGGCTCGTCGGGCATGCCGTAGGCCGCCGCGAGCCGCCGCGGCGCGTCGGCCGGGGCGTAGACGGGGAGCCTGCCGAACGGGCCGTACGGCGAGTAGGTGCGCACCACGTGGTAGGCGCACACGTCGAGGCAGTGGTCGGCGTGCAGGTGGGACAGGCAGATCGCGTCGATGTCGGCGAGGTCCGCGTGGCGCTGCAATGCCCCAAGGGCGCCGTTGCCGAGGTCGAGCACGAGCCGGAACCCCTCGGCCTCGAGCAGGTAGCAGGAGGAAGGGCTGTCGGGCCCGGGGAAGCTCCCCGAACAGCCGACGATCGTGAGTTTCACGGCGGCCTCCTAACCGGGCGTGACGGCTTGTACGGCTGTCGCGCCGTCGAGCGATACCTCCCCCAGCGGCGCGGGTTCCACGGCCTGCAGTTCCGGCCCGAGGAAGCGGCGGCCGAGGCGCGCGAACAGCTTGGGATCGCCGGTGGTGCGGAAGCGGTGCCGGACCGGCTGTCCGGGAGGCGCGGCGAGGCCCCGGTCGCGCAGGACGCGGTAGACGTCCTTGGCGGTCTCGTCGGCGCTCGACACGAGCGTGACGCCGTCGCCCGCCACGTAGGAGATGGCGCCGAGCAGCAGCGGGTAGTGGGTGCAGCCGAGGATGAGCGTGTCGACCCCGGCGCGCAGCAGCGGCTCGAGGTAGCCGCGGGTGACCTCGATCAGCTCGGCGCTGCCGGTGTCGCCGCGTTCCACGAACTCCACCAGGCGGGGCGCCGCCACCCCCAGCAGCTCGACGTCCGGCGCGGCGGCGAACGCGTCGTGGTAGGCCATCGACTCGATCGTGGCCCGGGTGGCGATCACGCCGACCTTGCCGTTGCGGGTGGCCCGCGCGGCCCGCCGTACCGCGGGCTGGATCACCTCCACGACCGGGACGTCGTAGCGTTCCCGCGCGTCGCGCAGCACCGCGGCGCTCGCCGTGTTGCAGGCGATCACGAGCATCTTCACGTCGTGGGCGACGAGGTGGTCCATCACCTCCAGCGCGTACGCGCGGACCTCGGCGATCCGCTTCGGCCCGTACGGCTGGCGCGCGGTGTCGGCCACGTACAGGATCGACTCGTTGGGGAGCTGATCCATGATCGCCCGCGCGACCGTGAGGCCGCCCACACCGCTGTCAAACACCCCGATCGCCCGGCTTTCCGCCCGGCCCTCTGCTTCCGACACGATTCCCAAGGTTAGGCGACCTGTCACGATCGCTCACGGTAATAATGCTCACAGTGGCGTGTCCGTTCGGGACGGCCGTAACCCGTCCCGCGCCCCGGCCGAATGGCTAGCCGCGGCCGAGCCGGGCGAGCTGCCGGCTCTGCGCCACGAGGCGCCCGGCGGAGTCGCGCACCTCGACGTTCTCGTCGAACCAGCCCTCGGCGATGAGGGAGCCGCTGCCGATCACCGTGAGCCAGCCGGGGGCGGGCAGCGCGCGCAGGTACCAGGTGAGCTCGACGGTGGGGGCCCAGCCGCGGGCGCCCGCGGAGAACACCACCGGCGGCAGCGCGTCGACCGCGAGGGCGATCACGAACGGGTCCGGGTCCTGCGGCTCGGCGAGCCGGAAGTAGGCGCGCATCTCGGGGCGGCCGGTCGGGGTGCCCTTGTACCAGCCGATCGTCGGCGGGTCGAACAGCAGCTCCACCTGTGAGTTGAACGGCATGTTCGACTCGGGCCGGGGCGCGGGCAGCGGCCGGCACTCCTCGATCGGCGGCATCGGCGGCGCCGGGGCCGACCAGGTCAGCTCGCCCGGCTCGGGCTCGGCCCCCGGCTCGTACGGCCGCAGGTTCGCCGTGGTGACGAACGCCTCGACGAACGGCGTGCCGTCCTGCACCAGGCTCGCCCGGGTCACCGTGGTGGTGCGGCCGGACCTGATCCGCTCGAGCCGCACCGTCGCCGGGCCGGGCCGCGCCACGCGGAGGAACTGGGCGCTGGTGGCGACGGGATGGTCGTGCGGTGAGGCGTCGACCACGGCGCGCAGCAGCACGGCCATGAGGTAGCCGCCGTTGAGCGCCGTGCCGATCGTGTAGCCGGCGTCGAGGCACACGTCATAGGTGGTGTCGTCCACCTTGATCGCCTGTGTCGCGTCGTCGAACTTGGTCATGCACGCGTCCCCGGAAGGCCGAACGATGTTCTGCGCCAAGCCTACAGTCCGGCCACAATCCGTCACAGCCGGGGAAAATGTCGTACGCCCGTGATAGCACGACATTAGGGTTAGACGAGTGAAAGTAGTGATTTAGTTCCTTGCAAGCCGATCGCTAGCGGCCTGTCCTAGCGTTCGAGCATCCCGCAACGTCGTTTCATGAGCGAGACAATGCCTGTCAACGATCCCCCGAACCAGCCATATCCACCTGACCAGGATCCCAACCGGACGGTCGTCTACCGCCCGCAGCAGGGCCGGCCCCAGCAGGGCACGCCGCAGGGCGGGCAGCAGTACGGGCAGCCTCCGCAGGGCGGGCCGCAGTACGCACAGCCCCCGCAGGGCGCACCCCAGTACGGCCAGCAGCCGTACGGCGGTCAGCCGTACGGACAGCCCGGCCAGGGTGCCCCGCAGTACGGCCAGCAGCCGTACGGCGCCCAGCCGTACGGCCAGGGCGCCCCGCAGTACGGCCAGCCGTACGGCGGCCAGCCGTACGGACAGCCCGGCCAGGGCGCACCCCAGTACGGCCGGCCGTACGGCGGCCAGCAGGCGTACGGCGCCGCGACCGGTGAGGAGCCGACCCTGCACGCCCCGCGACCGGCCTGGACGCCGGGCGGGCAGGGCCCCGAAGTGCTCGGCTCGGAGCCGGGCGGCGCGGGGCAGCCGCGCAAGAAGGGCTGGCTGCTGGCGATCGTCGCCGCGGTCATCGTCGCCCTGCTCGGCGGCGGCGGGTACGTGGCCGTCAACGCGCTCAGCGGCGGCGGGGCGCAGCCGCAGGACGTGCTGCCCGGCAACGCGCTCGCGTACATCCGGCTCGACCTCGACCCGGCGGCGAACCAGAAGATCGCGATGTTCAACATCGCGCGCAAGTTCACCGTCACCAAGGACGCGTTCAGCGGCGAGGACCCGCGCCAGGCGATCGTCGAGCTGCTGAAGCAGAGCGAGGACGTCAAGGTCGACTTCGCCAAGGACGTCGAGCCCTGGCTCGGCCACCGCGTCGGCATCGCCGTGCTCCCGCCGGAGCAGGCGGGCAAGGACCCCGAGGTCGTGCTCGCCGTACAGGTGACCGATGAGGACGCGGCCCGCGACGGCCTCGCCAAGATCACCGAGGATGACGTCGTCATCGGCTTCCGCGAGGACTACGCCCTGCTCGCCGAGAACCAGAAGCTCCTCGACCAGGCGGTGAACGCCTCGGCGACGCTCGCCCAGAACGGCGACTTCTCCGGCGACATGGCCACGCTCGGCGAGCCCGGCGTGCTGTCCTTCTGGGCGAACCTCTCCGAGGTCATCAAGTCCGCCGGTGACGGGATCACCGCCGACCAGCGGGAGCAGCTCAAGGACCTCGAGGGCTCCCGGTTCGTGGGCGCGCTGCGGTTCGACAGTGCGTACGCCGAGCTCGCCGGCATGGTCCGCGGCGTGAAGAACCTGCCCGAGGGCGGCACCGCGGGCGCCCAGGTCACCACGCTGCCCGCCACCACGGCCGGTGCGCTGTCCATCTCCGGCCTCGGCGAGCTGCTCAACGAGCGGTGGAACGACCTGCTCCGCTCGGCCCCGTCCGGTGCGGACGGGACGTCCTTCGAGCAGCAGCTCAACCAGCTGCAGCAGGCCACCGGCCTGCGGCTGCCGCAGGACCTGGTCACGCTGCTCGGCACGAACGTCACCCTCGCGGTCGACGAGCGCGGCCTCGACCAGCAGAACCCGAACATCGGCGTGCGGTTCGCCACCGACGCCGCCGCGGCCGAGCAGGTCTACGCCAAGCTCGAGCGCCTGTTCAACCAGAGCGCCGGCGCCGGCATGGGCACCACGACCACCACGGCGACTCCGCAGATCTTCAAGGCGTCCAAGGAGGGCACCTTCGTGCTCGCCGCGTCCCAGGCGTACGCCGACGAGCTCGCCAAGGACGGCGCGCTCGGCCAGAACGAGACCTTCACCACCGCGGTGCCCGACGCCGAGAAGGCCGCGTTCACGCTCTACGTCGACCTCGACAAGATCGAGCCGCTCTACCTGCAGAACCTGCAGGGTGACGACCGGGCGAACGCCCAGGTGCTGCGCGCCGTCGGCCTGAGCGGCAACATCGACGGCGACCAGGTGAACGTCTCGCTGCGCGTGCTGTTCAACTGATCTCGGCCCTCCGGTTCGCCGGAGCGCCCGCGGGCCCGGAGACGCCAGGTCTCCGGGCCCGAACCGTGCCCGGGCCCGCCGCGCTACCGCAGCAGCGCGGTGATCTCGCCGTACGACGGCACCGTGGGGACGGCGTCCGCGCGGCCGTCCGCGCCGAGCACGGCCGCGAGCGCGGCGTGCAGCGCGGCACGGTACGGCAGCGAGCCGGTGCTCACCCGGGCGACCCCCAGCTCGCCGAGCTCGCGCAGCGTCGGCCCGGTCGGCTGGAACAGCACGTTCACCGGCACCCCGGCGGCCTCGACCACCGCGGCGATCGCGGCCTTGTCCGGCAGCGCGGGCACGAACACCCCGTCCGCCCCCGCGTCGGCGTACCGGCGCACCCGCCGCAGCGTCTCGGCCAGGTCCGGCACGTGGCCGGGGACTCCGGCGACGGCGAGCCAGTGCGTGTCGGTGCGGGCGTTGACGAACACGCGCGGGGCGCGCTCCTTGACCGCGGCGATCACCCGCGGCAGGTGGCCCTCGGGGGCGAGCCCGTCGGGACGGCCGTCCTCGATGTTCACCCCGACCACGCCGAGTTCGGCCAGCTCGGCGACGAGGTCCGCGACCTCGCCCGGGTCCTCGGAGAACCCGCCCTCGATGTCCACGGTGAGCAGGCAGGGCAGCCGGGCCAGCGACCGGGCGAGCGCGACCGTCTCGGCCCGGGTGGCCCCGGCCCCGTCCGGCCGGCCGCAGGCCGCGGCGACGCCCAGGCTCGTGGTGCCGACGGCGGCGAAGCCGTGCGCGACGAACAGCGCCGCCGAGCCGTGGTCCCAGGCGTTCGGCAGCAGGAACGGGTGCCCCTGGCGATGCAGGCGGACGAAGGCGTCGAAGGTCATCACGTGCGCAGGGCGGCCGCCCTGTTCCCTCCCCTGTGACATCCGGCGGTGGACGGTCAGGGGACGCGCCGGGAAAAGAACGCGCCCCGATCCGGCACCCTACGCGGTGGCGCCGGATCGGGGCGGCGATTTTTCAGGCCCAGAGCTGGCCTTCGAGACGCTCCTCGGCCTCCTCCAACGTGCCCTCGTAGGCACCGGTGGACAGGTACTTCCAGCCGCCGTCGGCGACGATGAAGACGATGTCGGCCCGCTGCCCGGCCTTCACCGCCTTGGCGGCGAGGCCGAGCGCCGCGTGCAGCGCGCACCCGGTGGAGATCCCGGCGAAGATGCCCTCGGTCTCCAGCAGCTCCCGGGTACGGCGCAGCGCGTCGGCCGCCGACACCGAGTACCTCGTGGTGAGCACCGACTCGTCGTACAACTCGGGGATGAACCCCTCGTCGACGTTGCGCAGGCCGTACACCAGCTCGCCGTACCGGGGCTCGGCGGCGACGATCTGCACGCCGGGCACGTGTTCACGCAGGTACCGGCCGACGCCCATGAGGGTGCCGGTGGTGCCGAGCCCGGCCACGAAGTGGGTGACCGACGGCAGGTCCTCCAGGATCTCCGGGCCGGTGGTCTCGTAGTGCGCCCGCCAGTTCGCCGGGTTGCCGTACTGGTAGAGCATCACCCAGTCCGGGTGCCGCTCCGCCAGCTCCTTGGCCACCCGCACCGCCTCGTTCGAGCCGCCCGCCGCGGGCGAGGAGATGATCTCCGCGCCCCACATGCGGAGCAGCTGCCTGCGTTCCTCGGAGGTGTTCTCCGGCATCACGCAGATGAGCCGGTAGCCCTTGAGCCGGGCGGCCATCGCCAGCGCGATGCCGGTGTTGCCGGAGGTCGGCTCGAGGATCGTGCAGCCGGGGGTGAGCAGGCCGTCCTTCTCCGCCTGCTGGATCATCCACAGCGCGGGACGGTCCTTCACCGAGCCGGTGGGGTTGCGGTCCTCGAGCTTCGCCCACAGGCGCACCTCGGGCGACGGGGACAGCCGGGGCAGCCCCACGAGCGGGGTGTGGCCGACCGAGTCGAGCAGTGAGTCGAAACGCATGATGTCCGGCCTTCGCGCGGGCGGTCCGTCAGCCGGCGCCGCCGGCGACCGCGGGGAGCACGGTCACGGTGTCGCCGTCGGACAGCGGCGTGTCGAGTCCGCCGAGGAAACGCACGTCCTCGTCGTTGAGGTAGACGTTCACGAACCGGCGCAGCCCGTTCTCGTCGACCAGGCGGTCCATAAGTCCCGGATGCCGGGAGTCGAGATCGGAGATCAACTCCTTCAGGGTGGCGCCCTCGCCGCTGACAAGCTTCTCGCCGCCGGTGTAGCTGCGCAGGATGGTGGGGATGCGAACGTTGATGGCCATCGCGGGTCAAACTCCTTGATCGGTGGACGTCGTGAAAGGCGCCACCCTTACTGAACAACGGGCGGGCCGGAGGGGATTCCTCGGGCCTGACCTCGGCCTGCGGCCCGCGGGGCGACGCGCCCGCGCGCGGGTCGCGGCCTAGCGTGAAACAGGCCGACTGCGGTGGCCGGAACAGTCGTAGACGACGACAAACCGACAGTGGCCGAACAGGAAGCTCTGCACGGGCGAGCCCGGCGGCACACTGGGCGTCGGCTGCTCGGCGGTCGGCATGACCACGAGTCTACCCGCCCGGGTACTGCCGGGACAGCGCGCCTCAGGCCTCCTCGACGATCTCGACCTCCTCCTCGGTCACCACGCCGTCCACGATGCGGTAGGAACGCAGCGGGGTGTGGTCGGGGTCGGCCGTGGAGACCAGGACGTAGTGCGACTCGGGCCAGGCGGCCAGCGCGATGTCGGTGCGCGACGGGTAGGCCTCGGTCGCGGTGTGGGAGTGGTAGATCACCACCGGCTCCTCGTCCCGGTCCCACATCTCGTTCCAGACCTTGATCTGCTCGGTCGAGTCGAACTCGTAGAACGTGGGCGAGCGCGCGGCGTTACGCATCGGAATGAAACGCTCGGGGCGGTCCGAGCCGGCCGGACCGGCGATGATGCCGCACGCCTCGTCCGGATGGTCGGCGCGGGCGTGGGCGATGATCTTGTCGACCAGGTCCCGTGAGATCCTCAGCATGTGAAGGACGCTACCAAAGCGCTCTGACCAGGCTGTCTTGGAGGTAGGTCAACCAGTCATAGGTGACGAACGCCGCATACCGCTCGTCGTCCTCGGACATGCGCTCGATCTGCTCGTGCACCTCCTCGGTGACCTCGAGGCGGGTGCCGAGCGCGAGCCGTACGTCGTTGAGCGCGCGCAGCCACGCCGTGGCCTGCTCGGCGTCGAGCTCGATTTTCCCGGGTACGGCGGTGCGCAGCACCACCTCGGCGTCCGCGCGCTTGCCGTCGCGCAGGCTCGGCTCGGTGTACCGCCGGAACTCGAGCGCCTCCTTCTCGTCGGCGTAGGCGGCGGGGAACAGCCGGGCGAGCACGGGGTCGGTGGGCGGGGTCACCTCCGCGGCACCGATGCCCAGCGCCCGCTCGAGCGGGTCGTCCGACCCGGCCGATCCCGGTCCCACCAGGTCGAGGATCTGCGCCACCAGCGACCGGAGGATCGCCACCTCGCCGTGGTCGAGACGGATCGACACCCTGCCGTCGCGCCCGGCCTTGAACCCGCCGCCCATGCCGCGTCCACCGATCCCTGTCCGCCTACGCGTGTACTACCTACGCCCGCCCGCCGACGTCCGCCTACCGGTCCTGCTGGATCGTGGCCCACAGACCGTAGGAGTGGAGGATCTGCGCGTCACGCTCCATCTCCTCCCGGGTACCGCTCGCCACCACGGCCTTGCCCTTGTAGTGCACGTCGAGCATGAGCTTCTCCGCCTTCGCGCGCGGGTAGCCGAACACGGTCTGGAAGACGTAGGTCACGTAGGACATGAGGTTGATCGGGTCGTTCCAGACGATCGTCACCCATGGCACATCGGGTCGCACGTCCGACGACGGACGCTCGACCTCGACCGGAGCAGCTGTGGCAACCACATCCCCAGTCTGCCCTAAGCGAGCCGTAGTCTTCGACACGTGAAAACGACCATGAGTACGGCGTTGCACACCGATCACTACGAGCTCACCATGCTGCGGGCCGCGCTGGCGAGCGGCGCGGCACACCGGCGGGCGGTGTTCGAGGTGTTCGCCCGGCGCCTGCCCGGTGACCGCCGCTACGGCGTGGTCGCCGGGACCGGCCGGCTGCTCGACGCGCTGGAGAACTTCCGGTTCGGTGAGGAGGAGCTCACCTTCCTGCGACGCCGCGGGATCATCGACGACCGGACGGCCGAGTACCTGTCCGGCTACCGGTTCGGCGGGGACGTGCACGGCTACCCCGAGGGCGAGTGCTACTTCCCCGGCTCACCGATCCTCGTGGTGGAGGGCACGTTCGCCGAGACCGTGCTGCTGGAGACGCTGGTCCTGTCGATCCTCAACCACGACAGCGCGATCGCCGCGGCGGCCTCCCGCATGGTGCGCGCCGCGGGCTCGCGGCCGCTGATCGAGATGGGCTCGCGCCGTACCCACGAGGACGCCGCGGTCGCCGCGGCCCGCGCCGCCTACATCTGCGGCTTCGCCTCCACCTCCAACCTGCTCGCCGGGCTGCGGTACGGCGTGCCCACCACCGGCACCAGCGCGCACGCCTTCACCCTGCTGCACGACAGCGAGGCCGACGCGTTCCGGGTCCAGGTCGACTCGCTCGGCCGGTCCACCACGCTGCTCGTCGACACCTACGACGTGAAGACCGCGGTGCGCACCGCGATCGAGGTCGCCGGGACCGACCTCGGCATGGTGCGCATCGACTCCGGCGACCTCGCCGAGGCCGCGCACGAGGTACGCGCGCTCCTCGACGAGCTCGGCGCGCACCGCACCGGGATCGTGGTCACCGGGGACCTCGACGAGCACGCGATCGCCGCGCTCGCCGCCGCGCCGGTCAACGCGTACGGCGTCGGCACCAAGCTGGTCACCGGGTCCGGTGCGCCCACGGCCGCGCTCGTCTACAAGCTCGTCGCCCGGGAGGACGCCCAGGGCGTGATGCGGCCGGTCGCGAAGCGCTCGGTGGGCAAGCCCAGCCGCGGCGGGCGCAAGTTCGCGTTCCGGGCGATCGGGCCGGACGGGATCGCGCGGGCGGAGATCGTCACCACCGCCCCGGCCATGCCGGTCGACCAGCTCGAGGCGCTCGCCGAGTCGCCGGGCGGCGAGCGGCCCGGGCGTCCGCTGCTGGTCCCCCTGGTGCGCAAGGGCGAGATCGTCGGCCGGGAGCCGCTCGACGCCGCCCGGGAGCGGCACCGCCGTTCCGTCGCCGAGCTGCCGCCGGCCGCGCTGCACCTTTCGCCCGGGGACACGGCGATTCCCACCGTGTTCGCCTGACGTACGATCAAGGGTGGGCGACGCCACACCAGTCGAGGAGAGCACGACCATGAGCACGGCACTGGTCATCGTCGACGTACAGAACGACTTCTGCGAGGGCGGCAGCCTCGCGGTGGCCGGCGGCGCCGACGTCGCCGCCGCGATCACCCGGCACATCGCGGAACGGCGGTACGACCACATCGTGGCGACCCGGGACCACCACGTCGATCCCGGCGACCACTTCGCCGACGAGCCCGACTTCGTGCGCTCCTGGCCCGCGCACTGCATCGCCGGTACCCCGGGCGCCGAGTTCCATCCCCACCTCGACACCTCGGCGGTCGAGGAGGTGTTCAGCAAGGGTGCCGACTCCGCGGCCTACAGCGGCTTCGAAGGGGCGGCGCCGGACGGCACCCCGCTGGTCGAGTGGCTCCGCGCCCGGGGGGTGACGTCCGTCGACATCGTCGGCATCGCCACGGACCACTGCGTCCGGGCCACCGCGATCGACGCGGCGCGGCACGGTTTCACCACGCGGGTGCTGCTCGATCTCACCGCCGGCGTGGCACCGCAGACGACCGAGCAGGCGATCTCCGAGATGAAGGCGGCGGGCGTCGAGCTGACCGGCACCCCGGTCGTGCGCGCCGCCTAGGGGTTCCGTCTCAGACCTTGGTCAGGCCGAGAAAGGCCATGACCTTGTCCAGCTTGTCGTGCACCGAGGCGACATCGGCGCGCACATCCTGGATGTCGCTCTTGAGCTCGGTCCGGACCTCCTGAATCTCACCCTTGAGCTCGGTCCGGACGCCCTCGATCTTCTCGGTGAGCTCGGTCCGGACCTCCTGGATCTCACCCTTGAGCTCGGTCCGGACGCCCTCGATCTTCTCGGTGAGCTCGGTCCGGACGCCCTCGATCTTCTCGGTGAGCTCGGTCCGGACCCCCTCGATCTTCTCGGTGAGCTCGGTCCGAACCTCCTGAATCTCGCCCTTGAGCTCGGTGCGGACCGCCTCGATGTCGCCCTTGAGTTCCGTGCGGAGGCCGTCCAGCTTGGCGTTCGTGGCGTCGATCCTGGTGAGGACCTCTTCGAACATCGGAGTCACGTACTCGCGTACCTCCGCTCGGATCAGCGTGGTCAGATCCATATGCGTAACTCCCCTAAGCGTAGATGCGTGGACCAAGCCCTGACGGGCCGAAGATGAACACGAAGAGTACTCGCTTAGTCACGCTCGCGTAGGGGAATGGTCAAAAACGGTGGGCGACGGCTCAGCGGGAACGCCGCTGGGTCGCCCACTTGCGGATGAGCGCGATCCGCTCCCGGACCTGCTCCGCGGTGGCCTGGGCGATCGGCGGCCCGCCGGTGAGGCGGCGCAGCTCGGCGTGAATGACCCCGTGCGGCTGGCCGGTGCGGTGGTTCCACGCGCCGACAAGGCTGTTCAGCTCCTTGCGCAGCGCGTGCAGCTCCTCGTGCGGCGACCGCTCGGGCTCCGGCTCGGCAGTGCGCGACCTGCGGCGCTTGGCGGCGAGCTGCTCCGACTGGCGCTTGCGGAGCAGGGTGGCGACCTGCTCGGGCTCGAGCAGTCCGGGCAGGCCGAGGAACTCCTCCTCCTCGGGGGAGCCCGGGGCGGCGGCGGTGCCGAACTCGCCGCCGTCGAAGAGCACCCGGTCGAAGGTGGCGGACGCCTCGACGGTCTCGAACGGCAGCTCGTCGCCGAGCACGTCGGGGTTGTCCTTCTTCCGCTGCGCGTCCTCCACGAGGAAGTCGTCGAGGCCCTCCTCGGGCTGCCGCCGCACGAGCACGTGGTCCCGCTCCGCCTCCATCTCCGCGGCGTAGCCCATGAGCAGCGGGATCGAGGGCAGGAACACCGAGGCGGTCTCGCCCCGCCGCCGCGCCCGGACGAACCGGCCGATCGCCTGGGCGAAGAACAGCGGCGTGGACACGCTCGTCGCGTAGACGCCGACGGCGAGCCGGGGGATGTCGACGCCCTCGGAGACCATGCGCACCGCGACCAGCCAGCGGTCGTCGGACGCGGCGAACTGTTTGATCTTCTTCGACGCGGTCGGGTCGTCGGAGAGCACCACCGTGGCCCCGTGCCCGGTGATCTCCCGCAGCAGCCGGGCGTACGCGCGGGCGGCCTCGTGGTCGGAGGCGATCACCATCGCACCGGCGTCGGGCACGTGCCGCCGCACCTCGGTCAGCCGCTTGTCCGCGGCGCGCAGCACCTGCCGGATCCAGTCGCCCTTCGGGTCGAGCGCGGCCCGCCAGGCCTGGGCGAGCTGGTCCTTGCTGAGCGGCTCGCCGAGGGTCGCGGCGATCTCGTCACCGGCCCTGGTCCGCCACCGCATCTCCCCCGCGTACGCGAGGAAGATCACCGGCCGGACGACGCCGTCGGCGAGCGCCGGGCCGTACCCGTAGGAGTAGTCGGCCACGCTGCGCAGCGCGCCGTCGCCGTCCTCCACGTAGGTGACGAACGGGATGGGGTTGTTGTCGGACCGGAACGGCGTGCCGGTGAGGGAGAGCCGGCGGGTGGCGGGCTCGAACGCCTCCCGGATGCCGTCCCCCCAGGACTTGGCGTCCCCGGCGTGGTGGATCTCGTCGAAGATGACGAGGGTACGGCGGGCCTCGGTGCGCGCCCGGTGCAGCGCCGGATGCATCGCCACCTGGGCGTAGGTGATCGCGACACCGATGAAGTCCCGGGAGGTGGTGCCCTGGCTGTTCTTGAAGTCCGGGTCGACCGGGATGCCGACCCGGCCGGCCGCCTCGGCCCACTGACGCTTCAGGTGCTCGGTCGGGGTGACGATCGTCACGGCCCGGACCACACCGCGGGCGAGCAGCTCGGTCGCGATGCGCAGCGCATAGGTCGTCTTACCCGCTCCGGGCGTCGCCACGGTGAGGAAGTCGCGCGGCTCGCGCCGGAAGTACAGCTCGAACGCCTCCTGCTGCCAGGCACGCAGCTTGGGCGCCGTGCCCCAGGCGGCGCGGTTGGGGTACGACGGTGACAGATGAGACGCGGCTGAGGTGCTCACAATGAATCGAGCGTAGCCTGCGCCGCCGACGAACGCGTGAAGCCGCCGGTCATCCGCCCGGCGCGGCGCAGCGGACACCGTCAGCGCATGGCGGTCATGACCGCGGCGATCTCGCCGCGCAGCCGGGGCTCGTCCGGCTGGGCCATGCCCACCACGACCGTGCCGCTCCGCTCCCCCTCGATCACCATGACCCGCAGGTAGGAGGGCGCGTTCACCACGTCCCGGTATTCGGCGCGCAGCGACCGCACGTGGGCGGCCCGGCCGCCGACCGTGACGCCCCGGTCCTCGACCACGGTCACCTTGTCGGCGTGGAGCAGCAGCCGGGAGTAGAACTCGCCGAGCTCGGCCGCGGCCTGGCGCACCCCGGAGGCGCGCACCCCCTCATCCGGCCGCGCCATCACGATCGCGTTCTCGTGGTTCACCACCGAGGTGAACGCGGTCACCGGCGCCACCCGCCCGGCCCGCCAGCCGGGCGGCAGCGCGAAGCTCACCCCGGCGAGGGCGTCCACCACGCGCGGCGGCGGCTCCGCGGAGTCCCGCAGGCGGCCCAGCCCGAAGGCGACGAGCCCGGCGACCAGCCCGCCGCCCACGACGAGCACGGCGAGGACGACCAGCGCCCGGGCGAGCGGGCGCGGGATGCGCGGCGGCGGGGGCGGCGTCGGCGTGCCGTACCGGCGCGCCGAGGGCGGGAGCGCGTCCTCCGGCGCGGGCCCTTCCGCCACCGGCGGCGCGTGCTCCATCGCGGCGGGACGGGCCTGCGGATCCGGCGAGGGCGGATCCTGGGTGGGCGGCGGCCAGACGCGTGTCGCGTACGGCGGTCGGCGCCTCGGCGGTCGATCGTCCACGCGGCCTCCTGGTCGAGCTGCCGGGGCTTTCATTCAAACCCACGCGCCGCCGCGCCACCGGTGTTGTGCCTTTTCGGATGGGAAAGATGCCCGGGCGCACCCGGCCCGGATCCGGGACGGGCCGGTCATACCGGTCGATCCGGCGGCGGGCCGGGGAGGGCGCCTACTCCGCGCGCTGCCGGTAGGCCGTCCACATCTCCTGGATGCGGACCGCCTGCCCGGGGGTGAAGTGCGTCATGCACCGGTCGTGCGAGTAGTCCATGAAGTTGTGGATCGGGTCCTCGCCGGGCGCGGGGCAGGTGTCCTTGCCCTCGGGACAGCCGTGGGTCGCCACCCCCTCCGGCGGGGTGTCGTCGACGTAGTCCCCGGGCTCCTCGCAGCCGTTCTCGAAGGTGTGCAGCAGGCCGAGCCAGTGGCCGATCTCGTGCACCCCGGTCATGCCGCGGTCGAAGTTCGGCAGCGTGCCGCCGGGCAGGGTGCGCCAGTCGATCACCACGCCGTCGAGGGTCGGCGCCTGGTCGTACTGGAAGGGGTAGGTGGAGTAGCCGAGCACGAGTTCCCCCAGCTCGGCGAGGTAGAGGTTGAGGGTCTCCGGACCGCCGCGGCGCAACGTCGCCTTGAGCGCCTCCTCGTGGCCGAGCGGGTCGCGGAACCAGGCGGGGCTCTCGGTCCGGGTGATGCCGGCCAGCCGGAACCGGACGCCGGTGTCGGTGCCGCCCAGTTTGCCGCCGTAGGCGGCGTTGAGGGTGGCGATCTGCTGCCGCACCGCCGCGACGGAGGCGCCGGTGCCGCCCGAGGTGATGATGTGCACCCAGGTCGGCACGGTGATGGTCTGCGTCCGGCGGCGGGGATGGGCCCGCTCCGCGGCGGCGAGGCGGCGCCGGAAGTCCGCCATCATGCGCGCGATCTCGCCGGCGCTCGGCGTGTACGGCTCCTGCCCCCGCGCGGCCACGCGGAGGGCGTGGCGGGGACCGCAGGAGCCGTGCCGTACGTCGGTCGAGCCGGGCGCGCTCGCCCCCACGAACAGGCACACCAGCGATAAGGCGATCAGGCGCCGGCCCATGCACCCCTCCGGTCAGCAGTAGGCGGAGTGCTGACGCTAACCGGAAGGGGCCACGCGGCCGACGACCAACACGCCGTACCGCTCAGCGCACACCGGGTTTTGACCTGCTCTCGTACCGGCGGGCCGGACGCCGCCCTGCCGGGCCCGCCCGGCGTGCCGTGCGCCCGCGTCCCCGCGGCGGGTCACGCCGCGGCGCGGGCGTCTCACGGGCGGGTTCCCCGGGCCAGGGCCGAAGGCCCCTTGGCGGGGCGGCGACGGGTCAGCCGTTCTCCGGCTCGCCCGGGGGCAGCTCGTCGTAGATCCGCTTGCACTCCGGGCAGACGGGGTACTTGCTCGGGTCGCGGTTCGGGACCCACACCTTCCCGCAGAGCGCACGGACCGGGATCCCGGTCACGTTGCTCTCGACGATCTTGCTCTTCTCCACATAGTGGGCGAACCGCTCGTGGTCACCGTCGCCGTGGGAGAGCTTCGGGCGTACGTCGCTCTCAGGAAGGATCTTGGTGCTCATCTGGCCTCCCTCTCCGGCCAGGCGAGCACAGGTCCACTGTGCGCACTGGCTCGCCGGCTTCGCTCACTCACGAGAATCGAGTGTATTGCGTCCGCGAAGGTCCGCGCGGCCCGGCGGACCGGCCCCGGCGCGCCGCGCGGCGTCCCCGAGAGCGTTCGAGGCCCAGGCCCCGGTGTCACCCCAGGTGCACCGGTACGTCGCCGGGCTGCCTGCGTCCCGCCTTGACGAACAGGCTGAGGACCGCCGCGCACACCGCGATCGCCGTGCTGACGAGGAACCCGAAGTGCATGCCGTCGAGGAACGACAGGTGGGCCGCCTGGGTGATCGCCTCGAGCACCTGCGGCGGCGTGCCCTCCGGGGCGGGCACCACCCCGGCCGCGACCGCGCCCGCCATCCGGTCCACCTGCTCGGCCGGCGGCACCGGCAGCTTCACCTCCGCGAAGTGCCGCGGCAGCACCTCGGTCACCTTGGCGGTGATCACCGCCCCGAGTACGGCGGTGCCGAGCGCGCCGCCGACCTGCATCGCGGACTGCTGCAGGCCGGAGGCGACGCCGGACAGGTCGCCCGGCGCGTTGCCCACGATCACCTGGGTGGCGCCCACCATCACCGGGGAGAGGCCGAAGGCGAGCAGCGTGAACGGCACGGCCGACGCGAGGTAGGAGGCGTCGAGCTCGAGGCGGGAGAGCAGGAACATCGCCAGGGCGGTGATGAGCATGCCGACCGCCATCGGGATCCTGGGCCCGAGTTTGCTCTGCGCGAGCCCGGCGAGCGGCGAGGCGACGATCATGCCGGCGCTCATCGGGAGCATGCGCAGGCCGGCCTCGAGCGGGCTGAGCCCGTGCACGCCCTGGAAGAAGAAGGTGACGAAGAACATCGCGCCGAGCATGGAAAAGCTCACCAGGATCATGAGCACGGTGCCGATCGAGACCGACGCGTTGCGGAACAGGCCGAGCGGCAGCAGCGGCTGGGCGGCCCGGGCCTGCCAGGCGACGAAGAGCGCGCCGATCACCACGGCGGCGGCGAAGAAGCCGAGGGTCCGGCCGTCGCCCCAGCCGTACTCGGGGGCCTTGATGATCGCCCACACCAGGCAGAACATCGCGCCGGACAGCAGCACCACGCCGAGACCGTCGATCCGGGACAGCTGCTCGGCCCGGCTCTCGGCGAGCACCCACAGGCCGAGGAGGATCGCGGCGATCCCGATCGGCACGTTGATGAAGAACACCGACTGCCAGTTCACCTGCTCCACCAGCACGCCGCCGACGATCGGCCCGGCCGCGGAGGACAGGCCCATGACCGCGCCCCACACCCCGAACGCGACGTTGAGCCGGTCGCCGGGGAAGGCGACCCGCAGCAGGGCGAGCGAGGCCGGGTTGAGCAGCGCGCCGAACAGGCCCTGCAGCACCCGGAAGGCGATGAGCCAGCCGATCGACCCGGTGAGGCCGATCGCGAGCGAGCTGGCGGCGAACCCGGCGACCCCGAGGAGGAACACCTTCTTGTGGCCGAACAGGTCACCGAGCTTCCCGGCGGTGATCATGAAGACGGCGAGGGCGAGCAGGTAGCCGCTGGTGACCCACTGCAGGTCGGAGAGCGAGGCGCCGAGCTCCCGGCCGATCGCCGGGTTGGCGATCGCCACCACCGTGCCGTCGAGCAGCACCATGATCGCGCCGAGCCCGACCGCGCACAGCGTCAGCCACGGGTTCCGCGGGCGCGGCGCGCGGGCGCCGCGGGCTGGACGGTCACCGGTTGGGCCATGTATTCCCCCAAGTGGTCGCGACGGGCGGGCCGTCGGCATGGTGAACGGCGTTGCTGAAGGTCGGTGAGGAACGGCCGGTGACAGCGGGCGTGCCCGGGCCGCGCTGCCGCGTCACGGGTCACGGCGGCAGGCGGCGCCGGCCGGGCCGCCCGGTGCGCCCCGCGTCCCGGGCGGCGGCCCCGCGCAGGCGCGTCCGGACGGCGGGTGAGCCGCGTCGGCCCGCCGTACCCGGGTCCGGCCGTGGTGTCAGTTCATGTTGGGGTCGTCGGGGAAGGTCGCCACGAAGGCGAGCTCGTTCCGCTGCCGGCGCAGCACCGCACGCCAGAGGCTCTCGGGGTCGGAGTGGAAGGTGTCGCCCGGCTCGGCGTCGACGAGGTACCAGGCGCCCTGCCGGATCTCGGCCTCGAGCTGACCGGCCGACCACCCGGCGTACCCCGCGAAGATGCGCATCTGGGTGATCTCACCGGCGAGGATCTCCGGGGGCGCGTCGAGGTCGACGGTGCCCAGCCGCGCCACCGCCGGAGTGGGCGAGTGCAGCCGCCGCCAGCCCAGCGGCTCCTCCCCGCTCGGCACCGCCGCCAACGCCAGCGCGCTGTCGGTCTGCACCGGTCCGCCCTGGAACAGCACCGATGGCCCGGTGACGAGGGAGTCCCAGGAGGGCAGCACCTGCGTCACGCTGATGTCACTCGGACGGTTCAGCACCACCCCGAGCGTGCCGCGGTCCTCGTCGTGCTCGAGGATCAGCACCACGCTGCGCCTGAAGTTGGGGTCGTCGAGCAGTGGCGTGGCCACCAGCAGCGCGCCGACGTAGATCCCCTCTGCCATACATCCATGATGGCGGGTATTGCGCCATAAGCGAGCCTCGCCCCCCGAGTTCGCAGAGCCGTAACACGCCCGTGCCCGCCGGAGCGGTCCAGGCCCGGATCGGCGGGGACGCGGCGGGCCGGGCGACGGTACGGCACGGCCCCGGCGCGCGGCTCAGGCCTCGGTCATGCCCCGGGCGCGGCCACCGGCCGCCTCGCGCACCGCGCTCGCCACGGCGGAGGCGACGTCCGGGTGGAAGACGCTGGGGATGATGTAGTTCGGGCCGAGCTCCTCGTCGGTCACCACCGCGGCGAGGGCGCGCGCCGCCGCGAGCAGCATGTCCTCGGTGACCGTGCGGGACTGCGCGTCGAGCAGGCCGCGGAACACGCCGGGGAAGGCGAGCACGTTGTTGATCTGGTTCGGGTAGTCCGACCGGCCGGTGGCGACCACCGCGGCGTGCTCGCGCGCCTCGTCCGGGGAGACCTCCGGGTCGGGGTTGGCGAGCGCGAACACCACCGCGTCGTCGGCCATCGTGGCGATGTCGTCGCCGGTGAGGATGCCGGGCGCGGACACGCCGATGAACACGTCCGCCCCCCGCACCGCGTGCCGCAGGTCGCCGCTGTAGCCCTCGGCGTTGGTGTTCTCGGCGATCCAGCGCAGCGTGTCGTCGAGGTCGTCGCGGCCCAGGTGGATCGCGCCCCGGTAGTCGCACACGATCACGTTGCGGGCGCCCGCGGCGAGCAGCAGCCGCAGCACCGCGGTGCCGGCCGCGCCGGCCCCCGCCATGGTGATCCGGACGTCCTCCAGCTTCTTGTTCACCACGCGCAGCGCGTTGGTGAGCGCGGCGAGCACGCAGATCGCGGTGCCGTGCTGGTCGTCGTGGAACACCGGGATGTCGAGCAGCTCGCGCAGCCGCCGCTCCACCTCGAAGCAGCGCGGCGCGGAGATGTCCTCGAGGTTGATGCCGCCGAACCCGGGCGCGATGATCTGCACGGTCCGCACGATCTCGTCGACGTCCTGGGTGTCGAGGCAGATCGGCCAGGCGTCGATGCCGGCGAACCGTTTGAACAGCGCCGCCTTGCCCTCCATCACCGGCAGCGCGGCCGCCGGGCCGATGTTGCCCAGGCCGAGCACGGCCGAGCCGTCGGTGACCACCGCGACGCTGTTGCGCTTGACGGTGAGCCGCCGCACGTCCTCCGGGTTGCGGGCGATCGCCATGGAGACCCGGGCGACGCCGGGCGTGTAGGCCATGGACAGCTCGTCACGGTTGCGCAGCGGCACCTTCGACTGCATCTCGATCTTGCCGCCGAGGTGCATGAGGAAGGTGCGGTCGCTGACCTTGTGGATGTGCACGCCCTCGACCGCGCCGAGGCGGTCGACGATGAGCTGGGCGTGGTCGGTGTCCTTGGCGGCGCAGGTGACGTCGATGCGCAGCGTCTCGTGACCGGCCGTGGTCACGTCGAGCGCGGTGACCACGCCACCGGCGTTCTCGACGGCGTGCGTGAGCTGACTTACGGCCTTGCCCCCGGCGGGGACCTCAAGGCGGACGGTGATCGAATATGAAACGCTCGGCACGGTGGCCACGGTGCTACGCTCCTTCGCCCCTGACCTGGGTGGGTTCCCTTATCGTGCCACGGTAAAGGATTCAATTACCCGCGTTCGCCGCACCCGCCGCGGTCCGGCGGCCGTCCCCGGGCACGCGACGGCCACCGGTCCACGCGACATCGGCACGGGGAACCCCGTTTCCGAACGGCGCACTCCGACCGCCTGGTCGGCACAGCGTCCGCGCTGCGTGGCGCCGTGTACGCCCACTGTATCGGCCCGTGCCGGGACGGCGCGGGCGCGGGCTCGGCACGGAACACCGGCCACCGCCGGGCGCGCGCCGACGGTGCGGTGCGCGGCCGGGGCGGGGCCGGACCGATCGCAAACCGGTCAGAACAGGGCGTTCGCCAGCTGCCTGCGGGCCTTCGCCACGGTCGGGTCGTCGACGGGCAGGGTCTCGAACAAGCCGAGCAGGTGCAGCCGTACCTTGTCGCGCTCCTCCCCCGCGGTACGGCGCACCAGGTCGATCAGGCGGTTGAACGCCGACTCGGCCGCGCCGGACAGCATCTCCAGGTCGGCCGACTTGAGCTGGACGTCGATGTCGTCGGGACGCTCCACGGCCTCGCGCAGCACCTTGGCCGGGTCGAGTCCCTGGGTACGGCGGAGCAGCCCGACGCCGGCGAGCCCCATCTTGGCGTCGGCGTCCTTCGGCGAGCGGTCGAGCACCCGCTGGTACGCGGCCTCGGCGGCGTCGAGGTCGCCCTTCTGCACCGCCTCCTCGGCGGCGACCAGGTCGGGGTCGGCGGGCCGCTGCGCCTCGGCGCCCTGCGCGGGGGGCAGGTACTGGGCGAGCGCCTGCATCACCTGGTCCAGCCACTGGCGCACCTGCGCCTCGGGCAGCGCGCCCTGGAAGCCGGTGATCGCCTGGCCCTGGAAGATCGCGAGCACGGTCGGGATGCTCTGCACCCGCAGCGCCTGGGCGATCTGCGGGTTGGCGTCGACGTCCACCTTGGCGAGCACCCACCGGCCGTTCGCCTCGGTGGCCAGCTTCTCCAGGATCGGGCTGAGCTGCTTGCATGGCCCGCACCAGGTCGCCCAGAGGTCGAGGATGACCGGGACCCGCATCGAACGCTCGACGACCTCGGTGGAGAACGTCTGGTCGGTGACGTCGATGACGGCCGGGCCCGCCGGGGCCGCTCCTCCGGCACCGGCCTGTGCCGCCGCGGCCTCACGCCGGGCCTGGGCCTCCAATGCCTGCTTGCGCGCGCCGAGGTCCACGGCGCCGTACAGCGATCCGGGTCGAGGATTGAACTCCGCTGGGCTCATAGGTCCAATCCTGCCATCCACCGTGAGCACGTGTTCACCCCCGGCCCGTGACGGCGCGGCGCGCACCGCTCACGGCGAACGGCGCCGGACCGGCGGCGGCACAGGGGTGGCGGGGCGCCGCCGGTCAGAACCGGGCGGGCTCGGCGTAGGTGCCCCACTCCTCGCGCAGCGCGTCGCAGATCTCGCCGAGCGTGGCCTCGGCGCGCACCGCCTCCAGCATCGGCGGGATGAGGTTGCCGTCGCCCCGGGCGACCTCCACCATGCGGGCGAGGGCCCGGTCCACGGCCGCCTGGTCGCGGGCCGCGCGCCGCTCGGCGAGCACCCGCCGCTGCTCGAGCTCGACCTCGTGGCTCACCCGCAGGATCTCCAGCGGCTGCGACACGGTCGCGGTGTGGCAGTTCACGCCGACCAGGCGCTTCTCCCCCTTCTCCAGCTTCTGCTGGTAGGCGAAGGCGGCCTCGGCGATCTCCGAGGTGAACCAGCCCTCCTCGATGCCGCGCAGCACGCCGGAGAGCATGGTCCCGTCGCCGCCCATCTCCCGGATCCTGTCGAAGATCGCCTCCGCCTCGGCCTCCAGCCGGTCGGTGAGCGCCTCGACGTACCAGGAGCCGCCGAGCGGGTCGATCACGTTGGTGACCTCGGTCTCCTCCATGATCACCTGCTGGGTGCGCAGGGCGATCTCCGCGGCCTGCTCGCTCGGCAGCGCGAGCACCTCGTCGAGCGCGTTGGTGTGCAGCGAGTTCGTGCCGCCGAGCACGGCCGCGAGCGCCTCGATCGCGGTGCGCACGATGTTGTTGTACGGCTGCTGCGCGGTGAGCGACACCCCGGCGGTCTGGGTGTGGAAGCGCAGCCACTGGGCGCGCTCGGTCTTGGCGCCGTAGACGTCGCGCATGTACCGCGCCCAGATGCGGCGGGCCGCGCGGAACTTGGCGATCTCCTCGAAGAAGTCGATGTGCGCGTCGAAGAAGAACGACAGCCCCGGCGCGAAGGCGTCCACGTCGAGCCCGCGGCTGAGGCCGAGCTCCACGTACGCGAAGCCGTCGGCGAGGGTGAAGGCGAGCTCCTGCGCGGCGGTCGACCCGGCCTCCCGGATGTGGTAGCCGGAGACCGACAGCGGCTTGTACGCGGGCATCTCGGCGGCGCAGAACTCCATCAGGTCGCCGATGAGCCGCAGGTGCGGCCGGGGCGCGAACAGCCACTCCTTCTGCGCGATGTACTCCTTGAAGATGTCGGTCTGCAGCGTGCCGTCGAGCTCCCGGTGCGGCACGCCCTGCCGCTCGGCGGCGACCAGGTACATGCAGAAGATCGGTACGGCCGGCCCGCTGATCGTCATCGAGGTGGTGACCTCGCCGAGCGGGATGCCGTCGAACAGGATCTCCATGTCCTGGGCGGAGTCGACGGCCACCCCGCAGTGGCCCACCTCGCCGAGCGCGCGGGGGTCGTCGGAGTCGCGGCCCATGAGCGTGGGCATGTCGAAGGCGACCGAGAGCCCGCCGCCCCCGGCGGCGAGGATCATCTTGTAGCGCTCGTTGGTCTGCCGGGCGTTGCCGAACCCGGCGAACTGCCGGATCGTCCAG